>JBARLO010000095.1:0-9541 GCA_049801955.1 Acidimicrobiales bacterium | reverse complement strand
GAAGTCGTGCACAGCACACGCTTCGATCGGTCAGCATCGGTAACGGACAGGCGCCGGGCACCCTCAATCTTCACGCAGCCGGCCGGACCTCGTGGAGAGTTGCGGGTCGCCACTTATCTTGAATGTCGGTGCCGATGTCAAAGAGCTCCTTGCGCAGCTCGATGATGCGATCCTCGGTGGCGGGCGGGGTGGCGAGCTTGTTCGAGAGCGGGCGCTTGGAGCGAGGTTCGAAGGCCGACGGGCCTTCGGTGCGGTAGCGCTTCACCAAGGTCGACACCCAGGCCGGCGACACCCCGTATTTCGTGGCCGTGGCTCGCACCCCCAAACCCTGGGACACCACCGACTCCACAATGATCTGGTTCTTGACCACGACCCACCTCCACCGAGGTGTTCACTATGTCGCGACAGATCCGTTCACTATGTAGTGAAGTCAGTCACCGTTGGGGGTGCCATTTGACCTTGACCCCATTTCCCGGACAGCGGTTATTAGAACGTGGTCTGGGTTTGTTGTGAGTGTTTATCTTCGAATTCGACGGGTGTCAAGTAGTCCAACGAGCTGTGCAACCTCTGGGTGTTGTAGAAGTGCTCGATGTAGTCGGCCATGGCGATCGAAAGCTCGATCTTGGTCCGCCACTTCTTGCGGTTGAGCAGCTCGATCTGCATCGAGCCCCAGAACGACTCCATCGGAGCGTTGTCGTAACAGTCGCCGATAGTGCCCATCGAGCCCATGAGGCCGTAGCGACGAACGTTCTCGGTGAAGCCCCACGACGTGAATTGAGTGCCGTGATCGGAGTGGATGATCGTCGAGGGCTGTGGAGATCGTGAGTCCCGGGCCATGGCCAGGGCGTCGTTCACCAACGCACTCTCACAACGTCGATCGATCGCCCAGCCCACGATCTTGCGGCTGAATAGATCCAACACCGCGCAGCAGTACACCTTGCCCTCGCTCGTTGCGTGCTCGGTGATGTCGGTCAGCCACAACGCGTCGGGACGATCGGCCGTGAAGTGGCGCTGCACCAGGTCCTCCTCGGTGGCCGTGTTCACCAGGTTCTTCTTGTGCTTCTTCGGGCCCGGCAGGCCATGAATCCCTAGTTCGCGCATGATCGAGAGCACCAGCTTCTTGTTCACAGTCATGTCGTGTTCCTTCTTCAGGGCCTTGCTGATGCGGATCATGCCGTAGGTGCCGCGCGAGCGCTGATGGATGTCGACAATGAGGGGCGTCACGAGCAGGCGTCGGATCTCGCGATCGCTCGGCACGTGGTATTTGAACTCGTAGTAGACACTTCGCGTCACGCCGACGATCAGGCAGGCCCGCATCTCGCTGAAACCCAGGTTGCTCAGCGCTTGGGCAACCTGGCACGCCTTTTGGGCTGATCGGCTCCTCGCCGTTAAAGATCGCGGCTGCGGCTCGGGTGATCTCGAGTTCCGCCTCGAGCTCTTGGATGGTGCGCCGAGCCTGGGCTAGCTCGTCGAACTCGATGCTCTTCACCCCGGGAATCAGATCGTGATCGATGCGCGCTTGCTTGCGCCACAGATAGAGCGTCGCTGTCGACAACGAGAACTCCTCGGCCAGCGCCGCGACCGACTCGCCAGCGAGCAACCGCTCACAGACCTCGGTCCGAAAGCTTTTGGGATAACGCTTGGGCATGACTACCTCCAGGTAGCTCACGACCAAATTCTCACAAACCCTGTCCGGAAACTGGGGTTCAGGTCAAGGATATTTCCTCGTGGAGGGGAATTTCTCCCTATCCGCGACTGCCCGGGATTGTCTATCGTTTACCTCTGTTACATGCCCCATCATGCCCAAATCATGCCCGACTATTGCATCGTTCGGCCAATACTCGCCTGCAGACACGACTGGGAGGTTGGGGATGTTTACCAGGGCGACAAAAGCATGCCCTGACGCTGGAGAGTTGGTGTACGTTGGCCACCACCTGTGCGCCGGACCCAAGTTGCTCGGTCGCCTCGAGAGTGGGCGCCAAGGCCCCACACTCTCCGAGCTAAAGCGTCTTCGCTATGGCTATCTCGCGGGGCCCGCTCACCCACAGCGGTCGTCGACTGACGCCGCGATTACCCGAGCATCACCCGCTCCTCGATCGCTTCACGTCTCCAGGCGCCCCTCAGACCTCCGGCTAACCACGACGCGTCTCGACGACGCGAACGTGAGTCGCTCGCAGGGAAGGTCACGCACCACTGCGACCACATTGGACGTCCGAGCCACGCACAGCACCTTCACGATGTTCATCACCGCAACAACACCACGTCAACCTAAAAGCAAATTATCAGGAATCGTTACTTTCGTTATTCCTTAGGATGAAGGAGTCGAGCGCCATTGCCATCGAGCGATCTCGATCTTTCATGGCATGCTGATAGCGCATGGCTGCGGCGGCCGATGCGTGGCCAGCTCGATGCATGAGTTCAACAGTTGTTGCACCGGTCGCAGCCGCATAAGTCAATCCCGCGTGACGGAGGTCATGAAACCTAATTTCGGGCACCCCCATCTTCTCGCGAGCCCGTCTCCAATGTCCGTGCAAGGAATTCGCCGAAAGCGGTCTACCGCTTCCATCGCAGACGATTTGTGCATCCTCATTTTCAGAAACGAACTCTTCCATGTGTTCGCGCAAACGCCGGGCAACTTCGGTTGGAATGGCTAGGGATCTGACTCCGGCCCGGGACTTAGGAGCCTTCATTATGGGGTTCCCACTCATATCGAATGTTCTGCTACGACGCACCTCCAGGGTAAGTTCTTGCAGGCAAATGTCCCGACGTTGGAGACCAAGAATCTCCCCGCGCCGTAGCTGGCACCAGACTGCGAGCGGAACAACAATTCGAAGGTGTTTTGGAAGCGCAGCTTCTAGTCGATCGATATCGTCCAAGCTGGCCACGGGACGTTCCTTGCTTCGCTCCACGCCTGCGCCCCGCACCCTACAAGGGCTCGTCGGAATAGTCCCATCAGTAACGGCCGTCTTCATGATGGTTGACAGAAATCGATAAGCTTTCGGCGCGGCTGTGGGATGCGCACGCGAGATACCCGCGTGCCATTCCCTAATTCTCACTGGCGTCAGCGATGAGATTTCGATGCGCCCCAATGTCGGCGAAATGTGAGTTCTTGTGACGTGTTCGTATAACTCGCGTGTCCTTTCAGCCAAATCAGGCCGGTGATTGAGCCACCTCTCCGCGTACTTTTCAACCGTCATACCCCGGGTTCGCGGTCCTACGAAGACCCCGCGTCGGCGATCTGCTTCGATAATCGCGAGAGCCGCGTGAGCGTCTGCTTTCGTAGGGAAAACGCCGGCGCTTTGCTGCTTACCCTCGAAGTAGTACGCTGCTTGCCATCGCCCGACGCTACGCTGGCGAACCGTAGCGAAGTGGTTGCGACTTGTCATTGAGCTCCCCAATCTGAAGCAGGCAGATACGCTCCCAACGGTCGCAAACTCTTGGGACAAGCACGGTCGATGAAGGCCACTAGGTCATAGAGTCGTGTAACAGCGAACGGATACCGTCTCGCTGTGGCTGGCGGTAGCTAATTTTCCACGGATTTTGCAAGCGGGGCGGAGAAACCTGGCTTTCGCCCTCTTCGTTGGGGTGGCTAGCGCTCCCGTCGGTTCAACTGAGCATTTGCAGGAATGGATCAAAGAACGCGCGTGCCCAATCAACCTAACAACCAGGTTTCTTCGCCTCCCGATCTCCAACCATTATCTCCGGGCCAGTTGCCGTCGTGACTTTTCTAATGGCAAATCACTAGATACGGTGCTACTGTCCTGGCACTTTGGGTTACCAAGGTCGTGGACGAGGGCATCTCCGTGAGACCACTAGATGAATTTCGAACTTGAAGCGCATTCTCTCCGTTGTCGGTCTCCTTTGTAGTGCAGTCTTGCCCATCACAGTGGCCGGGGCCGCGGTAATCGCTCACTCGAGCACTAGCGACCTATCCGATAAAGGTGGCACAGTCACACTTTCCGCCATCGTGAAAGACGCCAAGTACTGTGCATGGAGTTCAAGTCCAAAACTGCCCGGATTCGATACAACGACGCTCTGCGCTAACGGTGAAGTTGCACGATCAGTGCGGATCAGTGAGAACAAGTCAAAGGACCAGAAGATATTCACACTCACCTTAAGAGTCAGTGGCGCAGAGCCGAGTACTCATTCTCTGAGGATCGAAGAGGCTGCAACGAAGTCACCTGTTAAGACCCCTCCTCCAACTACTACCACCACCACCACCACCACTACTACAACCACTCCAGCTTCACCGGTAGGAGGCTCTGGCGGAGGATCGCCACCGAACTCTCAGCCAACTGCTTCGCTAACGCTAAGTGATAGTGCGCTTTCATCCCATGGCGGAATGGTGACACTGAATGCCAATGTCACTAACGCCCTATCGTGCACATTCTCATCTACAAGTTCGTTAGCGGGACTTCCCCTTACGACACCTTGCACGAATGGGATTGTTAGCACGCAACTAAGTGTCGTGGCGAACACCACTGATGCTCAAGAGAGTTACTCAATCACAGTGGCGGTCACTGGTCCAGACGGATCTACTCAGGCCATGACAACGCTCACCGAAGCAACTGCAGTCGAGTACGTATCAGGAACGTTGAGCAATGATGCGACCTGGAGCCCGAACATAGCGGACGCGTACGTGCTAAACGACGTCCTCACAGTTCCAATCGGACTGACGCTCACCATTGAGCCCGGTACAGTGGTGAAGGCGTTTCAAGGTCTTAACGGCTGCGCGATCGGCGTGCCGGGAAATCTGTGCATTGATGGGGCCCTTGATGCGATTGGCACAGTTTCTGAGCCGATCACGTTTACTTCAACCCAAGACAACTCCATCGGTGACGATACTGGCGATGGAACTCCTAACGTCCAAGACTGGAGCGGGATCTACGTCGGGGGAGCAGGAACGCTCAATCTTGAACACAGCACAGTGGAGTACGCGGGATATGGTGCGTCCGCTGTGACTGCAGAAACGTCGGGTACGGTCACCGTCGATGACGATGTCGTAGCTCAAGATGATGGCACCGGAGTAGAAGTTGACTCACCATCTCCTACCATCGAGAACAACTCGGTAGTAGCTGCATCGAGCTACACCAGTCCCACCGGAATAGACGGTGCATTCGAAATCTATTCGTCCTCTCTCAATCTGAACCTGATTACCGGCAATAGCGCCACTGGTGGCACACCGACGATCAACGTGGGAGGCACCGTGGTCACGTCAACTTTGCAAGGTAGCGCGACTGCTTGGGCCGTCACACCCACTGATGCTCTGACAGTTCCAGTAGGTGTCACCCTAACGATCGCTCCTGGAGCAGTCATCAAGGCTCTCGGCGGACTTGATGAGTGTGGCATTGGATACCCCGGAAATATTTGTGTAGAAGGAACACTTGACGCCCTTGGCACATCACAAGATCCCATCGCTTTCACTTCAGTCGACGACAACACGCTGGGGGGAGCCACTGGTAGCGGGTCTCCAGCAGTTGGAGACTGGAGCGGTTTCTACGTCAGCGGCGCGGGTGCAATTGATCTGGAATACGTCTCCGTCTCTTGGGCCGGAGATGGGTTGACACCAATTACCGCGACAACAACTGGTGCGGTCACGCTAATTAACGACAGCTTTAACGAAGTCAGTGGACAAGCCATCGATATCGATGCGCCATCTCCAACAATAGAAAACTCTTCAGTATCTCAAGCGCCCGCCTACACAGCGCCCGGAGGAGATCCCGCGTTTATCGTTGAATCGTCGAGCCTCAATTTCAATTTGATTTCGGGCAACACCGCCTCCGGTGGTACGCCAGCGATGGACGTACTTGGCACGGCGGTTACTTCAACTATGCAGGCACAAGCAATACCTTGGGCACTTAATGACTGGCTAGGCACTCCGTTAGACGTTCCTTCTGGCGTTACGCTAACAATTGATCCGGGAGCGATGATCAAATCGGATGGACCTGGTTCCTGTCCCGCAGATGACTTCGGAGTGCTGTGTGTTGAGGGAACGCTCGACGCTAACGGCACATCTCAGAACCCAATAATTTTTACTTCGATCAATGACAATTCAATAGGTGGCGTCACCGGAACAGGTAGTCCAGCTGCGGCAGATTGGGGCGGAGTGTTCGCGAGCGGCTCGGGTTCGGTGAATCTTGATGACACCACACTCAACTACGGGCAGGTCACCCTCTCGGTGACGGAGTCAGCGTCCGCTAACCTAAGCGATGTCACCATTGACAACGAAGATGATGCGGTCGATTCCTCTACTAGTGGCACAGTCAACCTCTCGCCGGTCACCATCGAAGGTGCAATCCAGGCGGTATTGGACCAAACGGGAGTTGTAAGTCTTCGTGGAACGATCGAAAACGATACAACTGACGTAACGGCGTGCGATTGGGATACTAACGGTTGCTCCGTTGACGCCGCGTACGTTGACTGGGGATCTAATTCTGGTCCCAGTTATTCCGGAATGTCTCCTGCGGTCTGTGGTGCGGTAGCGATTTCTCCATGGGACCTGCCAGGTGGTGGATATTCCACGGGCCTTAGCGATGTATTTGATGTTCCGAACTGTGATGGCACGGCTACCCCAGACGTCGTACTAGCCAACGACGAAGCTGCATACGGCCAAGAGGAGTCCCAACTACAGGCAGAATGTGATGCCGATCCCACCGACTGTGCACTCTTAACTCAACTTCAAGCATGTAGTGCGGCAACTCTCCAGGCAGCGGAGAACACTTCCAGTTTTCCGTACTCACCTGGTACCGCCACGAGCGACGCGTCATCGTGGTTGGAAGATGGTGAGCAGGTAAGTACCACCGTCGTGTCGGCTGTTCCGTTTGCGGGAGATATCTTTGACGCCGCTGAAGATCTAATAGATCTTGCCCAGGCCTACATAAGTTGTTGATGCCACGTTGAAGCATAGGTTGCCTCGATGAGCGCCAGCGCCGCAAATGCATCGGCCCTCAACGTACCGGCGCTCGGTTTCGTCGACTGCGGCGACACGTTTCTTGATGGTCGCCGCACCGAGAAGTCTCGGCCCGGAGCAAATGCGACGGAGAAGACGGTTAAGTATGTCGCAAACACAGAAGGTTGGATCACGATGTTTGGAACGAACGCACAATCTTCCAGATCGACGAGAATCTCACCGCGGTTCGTGCCCGAGCGAGCCATCTTTCTGGGGCGTCACTGTTCCATAGAAGAATAGGCCGCGACTGACAAGTGAGGTTACGATGGCCCTGACAGATCCGCCCGATCCGATTCAGCAGCACCTAATCGACATGGTGGCTCGCGGCTTCCGCGAGGCCGACAATAATTGGCCGATCTTCCAGTACGTTGAGGCCGAGTTGGACGAGTGGTTTTCTAGCGAGGCGTCCGACGTTTTGCGCGCTAGTCCTCGGATGACCTTTGGAGCGTCCATCGGATCGTACGGTTGGTTTCGAGTGACGGGCCAGCACCCTTACGAACCTGCTCCCGATGACCAAGTCACCCTCAGCGTCGCCGGCATGGCGCGCTCCACCGAGCTACGTGCCAGTGCCGATCAGTTCGTACAGTTGATCAACTACCTCGCGAGTCGTCTTCGTGCATTCACCCCGGATCCCGTCACCGTCGTTCCACTCGTCGTGACCTCAGAGGAGATCCTTGAGCATTTTGACTCCCTGACGTATCCCCGAAAGTGCACTACATTGGCAGACGTTTCGTTCCTCGCCGACGTTTTGGAGCACGAACCCCCAGTGTGGCGTTGTCCGATTTCGAAATCCGGAGATGAACTCGCGATCACTCTGATTCCGACCATCCGTCGGTACGCGAACCTGCGCGACGTCGACGACTACCTCCAGCGCTTCGAGGAACAGTTCTCTCCAGCCAGCCAAACCGTCGAACCCACCTACCCCCCGGAACTGGCCCTGCCCGAAGCCATCGACTACCTCAACGCTAGGTGGCAAGTCCAACCGGGACACACGGGTCCGCTGATACCGGTCGCAAGAGTTGAAGCCGCGGCACGACTAGGTCGAGAGTGCGCGAACGCCGAGGAACTCGATTCCGCCCTCAGCGCCTTCAGCGCGATCGTCGGGGACCTCAATCTTCCCACGGGCAAAACGACGTTGTTCGGTCTCGGAAAGTACCTAGAGCGTACTCTTCCGGACGAGTCCCGATCCCGCGCACTCGAAGCCGTAGAAGATTTGCGCGCCGTCATTGATTTGCGTGCGTGGCGCCAACATGGTAATAGCGAACGCCTCGAACGAGGAATGAGGCGACTGAATGTCAAGCTACCTACGAACAACTGGACGGGAAGTTGGGTCACTATTCAGTGGAGGAGTATTCACGCATTGAATGCCATCCGCGAAGAGATCGAGCATGGAGACTTCGCCTCGCGGCCGAGCGGACCAAGCGGTTCCATCTAACGTCGATTACGATCGACAGTCAGTGACCCACCACGCAACGAGTGATCAGCCCGACATACCACTCCCCAAGACGTCAAATCTCGATGTCATCGTGCTCCCATCGGAGATCACTGAACTGGGGATCGCACTCTACGAGGGCACGATGGTTACTTCGGTCAAAGAACTCAAGGAACTTGGAGTCAAGGCCGAATTCGCAAATCCACCCTCAGAACGTGCTTGGATAACTCAAGAAAGTCTCGCTGGTGAGGGCATAAACATCGTTGTTGGAATCCTCAGCGCGGGCGGATGGGATGCCATCAAGGCCCTAGTTCTTCGCCGAACAAACGGTCACGTGCGAGCTCGCATATTCTCCGGCTCCATCACCAAGGACGGCATCCAATGGAATTACTTCTCGGCGAATGGCACTGGCGAAGCGGTCGGGGCTCAGATAGACGCATACTTGGGTAGTGGCGAAGCGTCCAAGACGAGCGACGAAGAGAGGAAATGAAGGAAGTTCCGGCACTCTGAATGATTCAGCCTCAGGCCCTCGCGAAGGAGAGGACGCCGGGAGCGATGCAGACATTCATGATGAATACCTACACAAGCAGGTTCATCAATATCGGTCTGGCGCAAAGCAAAAGATAAATCTTGCGAAGAAGTTGATTGGGTCGCAGCGAGAACAGTCAGAGGCATATGCTCGAGAATCCCTAGTTGACGCCACAAACGCATTTTGGTGGGCTGACGAGGGCCCACTCGAAGAGTCACAGCACCAATTAATGCATCAACTTGGGCGCTGGACTAGAAGAAACTTCGGCTGTTCACTCGAAGTTTCTGGTGGGGTATATAGGACCACTTGCCCAGTGCGCATCGCGCATAAGAGGATTGGGTTCTCAATCGGTGGATCCACACAAATGAAATGCTCCATTTGCGGAGAGGATCTTTCAACTTGCCCTCACATTAGGGGACGCAGCTACTGGGTTCGCGGCGGCTCTTGGGGAGAGAGCAACTGTCGCGTCTGCTTCAAAGCAGTCTGTAATCATCTAGACGACAGGTGTCGGCAACGCTCGAAAACTGAACACTTTCGACGGTGAAAAGTGAACACCTGAAAATGGAGGGTGATCACTTTGGAAGACTGGGCAATTATTCGAAGGCTGGCGGCCGAGGGAATACCCAACGCT
>JBARLO010000094.1:0-2769 GCA_049801955.1 Acidimicrobiales bacterium | reverse complement strand
CGCCCAGCGCCGCGCGTGCGGACGTCGTGCCGTCGACGATCATCGCGCCAACCGATGCTCCCGCGGCGGACTCCACTGCACGTTCGCACCCGGTGTCCACCTCAATGAGGTCCAGGAAGGAACCGAGGACTCCTTCGAGGCCGCCCAGGATCGCCCGACCGCCTTCGCCCGAAAGTTCTTCGAGGGCGCGGGCCAGAGTCTCGGCGCGCGCCTGGGCTCGTGAGGCTCGATCAGCGCCCACACCAAAGGCGTCGTCCGCGTCGCGCCGCTCGCTCTGGGACTCCTCTTCGTAGCGCGCGGCCTGGTCGAGAATCTCGGTCGCGTCATTGAGTGCACTCAGAGCCTCGGACAGCTCGTCCTGGGCCAGACGACGCGCCTCGCTGAGCGCGTCGAGTCGGCTACGCGCGTCGTCGAGTCGGGTGCGCGCCCGACGTTCGCCGTCCTGCACAGACGTAAACGAGCGCTCGACCAGTCCGATCTGTTCACGCACCGCTCGCAGTTCGGCTTCGTCCTGTTCGAACGTGGACGCACCCAACTCGTCCACGAGTGCGGCTGCTGACACCACGCGGGCACTCAACTCCGACAACTCATCGCGCAGTTCGCCCAGCGACATCTCTTCGGTTCTCAACGTCTCAAGGTCACTGATCAAACGCGCGGCGTCCGCCTCCAGGGTGGCGATGACGTTCTCGTCGGCGGACGCGATGAGCGCCTGGCGCAACGCGCGCTCGCGTTCTTGGATGACCGAGGACGTGCCGCGAGCCCGCTCGGCGAGTCCCTGCAACGTGCCCAGGGCTGAGGCCAACACTTCTTCGCGTCGCGAGGCCATCTCGGCCGCGGCGGTCGTCGCCTGCGCGTCAAGGGTGACCAGTTCGTGACGTAGTTCACGTTCGCGTCCGGCCGACTCATCGAGGGCCAGCTCTAGTTCTTTGCGACGGTCATCGAAGTGACGCAGGCGTGCGGCGAACAGGGCGTGACGCGCGTCACGCAGTTCAGCTTCCACGTCGGAGTAACTGCGCGCGCTGGCGGCCTGGCGCTCGAGGGGACGCATCTGGCGGCGCACTTCACGCACGAGGTCACCGAGTCGCTCCAGATTCTCCTGGGTCTGGGCGAGACGGCGTTCGGAACGCTCCTTGCGGCGGCGGTGCTTGAGCACACCGGCGGCCTCTTCGATCACCGCGCGACGGTTCTCTGAGTTCGACGAGAGGATCGAGTCCAGTTGACCCTGTCCGATGATCATGTGCTGTTGACGCCCGACCCCCGAATCGCCGAGTAGTTCCTGGACGTCCAGCAGTCGACACGTCGTGCCATTGATCGCGTAGTCGGAGTCCCCATTGCGAAAGAGGGTTCGCGAAATCGTCACTTCGGCCCCGTCAATGGGCAGACGAGCCAAGGAGTTGTCGATGGTGAGGGCGACTTCGGCGCGTCCCAGGGCGGCGCGGTTGGCCGTCCCCATGAAGATCACGTCGTCCATGCGCGCACTGCGCAGCGCGCGCGTGCTCTGGGCGCCCAGCACCCACGTGACGGCGTCGACGACGTTGGACTTACCCGAGCCGTTGGGCCCCACCACGGCGGTGACCCCGGGCTCGAACTCCAACACCGTGGTATCGGCGAAGGATTTGAAGCCCTTCATGGTCAGTCGCTTTAAAAACACGCACTGACGCTACCAATCTTGGGCTCGAGCCTCTCTACTAGGCCTGGCACTTTTCGCAGTAGTACGTCGAGCGACCCCGCACCGTCTCGCGACGAATCGACGCGCGACACTGAAAGCAGGGTTGACCCTCGCGGTTGTAGACCTGGTGGAACTGCTGGAAGCCGCCCTTGGACCCGTCGGGATCGACGAACTGCTCGTCGTCCAGCGTCGAGCCGCCGTGCTTGATCGCCTCGGTGAGGATCTCGCTGATGGCCCGATGCAGCCGGCGGATCTCGATGGTGGAGAGCGACTCGGCCGGCCGATCAAAGCGCAGTCCGGCCGCAAAGAGGATCTCGTCGGAGTAGATATTGCCAATGCCCGCCAGGATGTCTTGGTCGGTGAGGACCGCCTTTAGGGGTGTCGTGCGGCTGCGCATGATCGCGGCGAAGCGGTCCCAGCCGATCTGGTCCTCGAAGGGGTCGAGGCCGAGGTGGGCGAGTTCGGGCACCGCCTTGCGCAACGCGAGCCCGTCTCCCCCGATGGAGAGTCGCGCGAACTTCGAGATCTCCACGGGCGTATCGCCCTCGGCCGGCGGGCTCGAGACGTAGAGCTCACCGAAGGTTCGCGGGTCGACGTAGCGCAACTCACCGCCCTGGGTGAAGGTAAAGACCACGTGGGTGTGCTTGGGCTTGGGGTCTTTGGGACCCTTGGCTCGTAGCAGCTGGCCGCTCATCCCTAAGTGGATGACGAGGTGGCAGTCGTTGTCGAGGCCTACCACTAAGTTCTTGCCCAGTCGGGCCACGCTGCGCACGCTGTGGCCTTCGAGCAATGAGCGAAAGTCCTTCGCCGACTTATGACGTCGTACCGCTCGCCCGTTGGTCACCGCGACGGCCTTGAACTTCTTGCCCACGAGGTCGCGCGAGAGTGACACCCGAACCGTCTCCACTTCGGCGAGCTCAGGCACCGTCGTGCTCTCGCCAGGCCGTTCGCGCGGCCTGACCTTCGGCGCTCTTCTTCGAGCGACCCTCGCCCACGGCCACCAGGTCGCCCACGCGCACCGTCGCCACGTAGGTGGCGGAGTGCGCGGGCCCCTCGGCGACCACGTCGTAGTGCGGAGTGCCCAGTCCGTGGGCCTCGGC
>JBARLO010000093.1:0-3466 GCA_049801955.1 Acidimicrobiales bacterium | reverse complement strand
GCCCTCGCCCAGCACGCCCGTGCGACGGAGTTGATCGGCGCGATCGGCGCTCACACCCCAGCTCTCGAGCGCCTCACGCGTGCTGAGTGATGGGCGTATCGCTCCCGGCGTGCGCGAGAATCGCGGCGCGGGCGCGGGTTGGAGTGCGGGTTCGCTCACGAACACGCGCCGCTCCGTGTTGTACGGATGCGCTGCCGCTTCGCGGGGTGTGAGAACGGGTGTGACACACGCGTCCAGGTTGTCGAAAATGCTCGTCCACTCCTCACGCGTCTTGGTCGCAAAGATCGTGGCGAAACGCTCCTTCATCTCGGGCCACTGTGCGCGGTCGAACTGGCTGGGCAGCTCCGTTGACGCCAGGCCCAAGCCCAGGAGCAGTTGCGCGTAGAACTTTGCCTCTATCGCCCCCACGGCCATGAACTGGTGGTCGCTTGTTTCGTACACCTCATAGAAGTGCGCACCGGTGTCCAGGATGTTGGTGCCGCGCTCTTCACGCCAGTAGTCCGCGTTGATGAAGGAGTGCATCATGGAGAGCATCGACGCCGAACCGTCGACCATGGCGGCGTCAACGATCTGGCCCTCACCGGTTTCGCGAGCCGACCATACGCCCGCGAGGACGCCCATGGCGAGAAAGAGCGAGCCGCCGCCGAAGTCACCGACCAGATTCATGGGTGGCGTCGGTCGCTCATCCGCACGACCCAGGGGCCACAGCGCACCCGAGATCGAGATGTAGTTGATGTCGTGGCCCGAACGCTGGGACAACGGTCCACTCTGGCCGTATCCGGTCATGCGCCCGTACACGAGGCGCGGATTACGAGAGAGAAGGTCGTCGGGTCCGAGCCCCAGGCGCTCCATCACGCCGGGACGAAAACCTTCGATCACCGCGTCGGCTCGCTCGGACAACTCGAGAACAATGTCGCGACCCGCGTCGCTCTTGAGGTCGAGCGCGACGCTCGTGCGCGACCTCGTCAGAATCTCGCCACTCGAGGTGTTCGAGGTGGCGCCGAGTCGCTCGAGGCGCAGAACGTCCGCACCCAAGTCGGCGAGCAACATGGCGGCGTAGGGCGCGGGACCGAGGCCCGCGAACTCCAGAACGCGCAGTCCCGACAGTGGTCCACTCACGCACGAAGCCTAATAGTGGTGGAAGTTTCTTCTCATGTGAGAGAGACTTTCCGCCGAGCTGCTAACGATGGGCCGGGATCAACTCAGAGCTCACGCGACGTCCGGAGACGTGCGCTCATTAGCGACCCCGGCGACGCCACGACCGATCAAGGACGTGACGTCCTCGCTCGAATAGCCCAACTCATCGAGGATCTCTCTGGTGTCCTGGGCGACCAGCGGGGCGGGACGACGAATCGATGTTGGCGTCTTTGACATGGTGACCGGCGGGGCGATCTCGCGATACTCGCCCACCACCGGGTGGGATGCCGTTGCGATCACGCCGCGGTTCAGCGCGGTGTCGTTCACCACGTCGTCGAGTGAGGACACCGCGCTCGCGGGAATGTCGTAACGCTCGCAGATCTCCAACCACTCCTTGGTTGTTCGCTCCGCGACGATCTCGGCGAGGTCGCCAAAGACGCGGTCCGCCTCGCGAATGCGCGTTTCGTAGCTGGCGAACCACGGCCGCTCGAGCACGTCCATGCGATCGATCGCGCGACACAGGCTCTGCCAGTTTGCGTCGGTGTAGGGCATGATCGCGACGTACCCATCGCGCGTGCGATGCGGACCGCGCTTGGAGGACATGATGCGCCCATAGCCCGCCGCGCCGCCTTCGATGGCGGCCCGACTGAGGTGCTCGACGAGGTTGAACGAGAGCACGGAGTTGAACATCGGCACTTCGACCCGCTGGCCCTGTCCGGTGCGCTCGCGGTGCACGAGTGCGGCGAGCACCGCGTAGGCAATGGTGAGCCCAGCGACTTTGTCGCCAATAAGCGTGGGAACGAACGCCGTGGTGTCGAGCACCTCCTGGTTCAGCCACGGGAGTCCCGTCATTGCCTGGATGATGTCGTCGTAGGCGGGACGGTCTTCGTCGACGCTGCCCGTGGCAAATCCTTGGGACTGGCAGTACACGAGTCGCGGCATCGACTCCGCCAGATCGTCGTAGCTCACCTTCAGGCGCGCCAGGGCCGAGGGCCGCACGTTGGTGATGAACACGTCACTGGTCGCGAGGAGCCGGAGGAGGACCTCGAGACCTTCGGGCGTCTTCACATCTAGACCGAGGGAGCGCTTGTTGCGGTGCAGGTTGAGCGCGATGCCGGACAACTCGGGGTGCGGCCCTCCTCCCATCAGGCGGCTGTTATCGATGATGTCGTGCTCGACCTTGATGACATCCGCCCCAAGGTCGCCCAAAATCTGCCCGGCGTAGGGCGCCATGATCACCGAGGCGAGTTCGACGACTCGAATCCCGGCGAGCGGACCGCGAGCGGGTTCGTCAACAGTGCGCGATGCGTCAGACATAGTGCATCTTTCCTACCATTGCCCGCACGGCGGGCTGTCCCGCTACGAAAGGGCCTGGTGTTCGCTGTCGCTATCAAGGCGCGACCACTCGCGCTCTTCATTCGACAGTCCCGAGAGCAGAATCTGTTGGGCACTCGCCACGACCGCGTCGACCGACGTGGTACGCGACGTGGGCCACGCCGTGGCGAGAGCATTCAGCGCACCCAAGATGAGCTGCTGAGCCACCTTCGCGTCGACGTCCTCGCGTAACAGTCCGGCCGTCTTCGCGTCGCTGATCAATCGCGTCCAGATCCGCACGTACGCGCGCTCGTCCGCGCGACACTGCTCTTGCACACTTTCTGGCGCACCGCCGGCGATGCGATGGATGACAGCTCGGGTGTAGTCGGGGTATTGCGCACACAGCCGCACGTGCGCGTCAATCGCCAGAGCCAGCCGCTCGAGGGGGTCATCGTCCCCGAACTCCTTGAGCACGCCGTCAAGGTTGGTGCGACACCGCGTGAGGCCGGTGAGAAAGACCTCGACCGCGAGCTCGTCTTTATTGGAGAAGTGGTAGTAGATGGCGGGCGCCTGAATGCCGGCGACTTCCCCGACGTCCGCGAGGCGCATTCCCGAAAAGCCGCGCTCGGCCAAGACCTGGGCGGCCGCGTCGAGAATTCGCTTCCTGGTCGCCGCCGCCTTGCCGCCGACCTCGTAGGAGGTAAGGGGGGTGCGTGTCGCACGCGAAAACCTGATCGCCGACACCTCCGCTTTACCCACGTCTTTCCCCTTGCTAGTGCCCGTGCGAGTCGGGACGCGCTCAACATCGTGACGTACGTACCAATTCACTGTTTGGTTACATTCTGTGGCACAAAGCGCCACCCAAAAGTTGTAATCCGCTTACAGATTGGCGGCCTCAAGGGGTGAACGCAACACTTGGTGAGTGACTCTGTTCACGACCACTCACCAAGGAGACTCACATGGCTGCCCATCTGACCAACGAACAGCGTCAACTGGTCTTTCGACTTCGACGGCG
>JBARLO010000092.1:0-8667 GCA_049801955.1 Acidimicrobiales bacterium | reverse complement strand
TCTCAGAACTGCTTGGAAGTTAACTACTTCTTGATCGAGTAGTTAGCCTTACCCGACTTGCCGTCGGCCAGGCGAATGGTGAACGTGTGCTCACCTGAGACGCCCTTCTTCGTCGTGACACGAATGGTCAGCAACTTACCGGTGTCCTTGGAGACACCGATCTTCGAGCCGGCAGCCGTGCTCGTGATCTTGGGCTGGCCGTAGAAGCCGGTGCCTGAGATCGTGAGAGTGACTGTCTTTCCAGAGACCGCCGCGCCATGCACGGCGCCCACCTTGAAGGCCGCCTTCACAACAACAGCAGCCAGCACCGGAGTAGCCCCCGTCGCCGAGCCACCGTCAGGGTTGGTCACGACGAGGTCCGTCGCAACCGAGCTGGCCGTACCGAGCGTGCAAGACACCGTGATTGAGGTGGCCGAAGTCACCGTCGCGGTGCCACAAGTTCCGTTGGCCGGAGACAAGGTTGCTACAGCGCCCGCCTCAAAGCCAGTACCGGTCACCGTGAAGGCTGTCGTCGCACCGGCCGCGCCAGTTGTGGGCGAGATCGAGGTGATCGTCGGACCCGCACCGAGCAGGATCGGGGCTGTCGAAGCAGCAACCTTAACCGTGCCGCCATCAGTGTTCGTCACGGTGTATCCAACGGCCGTGTTCGTGTCGGGAGCGGTCACCGAAACCGCCAGAGTCAACTGGCCAGACGTCACCTTGGTCACCGTTGCGGTCACGTTCGCGTCAGCAACACCAGAAAGGTTGGTGAATGCCGTCACGGTCGCACCAGTCGCAAAGCCGGAGCCATTGAGGTATACCGTCGTGCCCGTAGAGCCGACTCCAACATCCGTAGGTGCACCCACCGGGTAGCTCACTGAAGTCACAGCAGGAGCCGCATCAACGGGAATGTCGAACGTGCTCAGCACGTTTCCGCTCGCAGTTGCCTGCGTCAAGTTGACGACAACGTTCCCACCAGCGAGAGCCGTCACGTCACCAGTCAGCGTTACCGTCATTGACGTTGCGCTGACGTAGGAGACGATGCCCGTCGCGCCAGTCAGGGTTCCCGTCGTGGTTGGCGTAAATCCGGTGCCAGTCAAGGTGAGGGTAGTCCCATATCCGGCACTCGTCGCAATTGCAGCCGGTGACGAAGAGGTAACGGCCGGACCAGCAACACTAAAGGCGTTCGCCAAAGGCGCACTGTCGACTCCAGAGTTAGAGACCCAGACGTCCACGCCACCTTCGTTGGCATTCGAGAGGACCGCGACAGGAGCCGTGATCGACGTGCCGGTACTCGAAGTGGTTGCGTCAAAGATGAAGTCTGCGGCGTCCGCATCGGACGTTCCGAGCTGCGAGTACTGGCTGAAACCAGTTCCCGTCAGGGTCACAGGCGTCGTAGTGCTCGCCGAGCCAACCGCCACGGGAGTCGTGGGGGCCGTCGCTGCGGTCACGATGGGAGCAACCAAGCTCGCTTCGCCGACCGCAAGGGCGCCTGCGGCAGACGAGTATGAGTCGCCATTACCGCCGTGAGCAGCGTCAGGGTTGAGAATCGAAACGGTGCACTCAATGGGAGTGGTACCAATTTCGGAGAAGTTCAACGTCGCTGAGTTGCCCGAGGTGACGCTGTCGCTCGTAACGGTAATTGCGGTGCTACACGCAGCAGGGTCGAGCGTGATGTTAGGCGTAACGGCGGTGGTGTTACCGACGTAGACCGTCGCACCAGGCTGGAAGCCCGAACCGGTCAAAGTAACCGTGTCCGTTGACGTACTGGCCGTGCCAGGAACGGCTGACGGGCTGACTTCCTGAATACCGTTGGTCACGGTAAAGGCGTCAGCGCCCGAGTCCACTGATCCACCGTCTGGGTTTGACACGACGACGTCGTATCCACCAAGTGTGGCCGCAGCGGAGTTAGCCGGATTGGTCGGCGTAACGCTCAAAACAATCGTGGTCCCGTCAGCGCTCACCGAGGTCACCGAGTCGGTGAGTCCGGTTCCTACTGCCGTACCGCCAACTGCCGGACCGTCACCATCAGAGGAGAAGGTCACCGTAGCGCCGGTCTCAAAGCCGGTACCACTGATCGTCACGGTGTTCGCGCCCGTACCCTCGTAAATGGGGGTCGGAGCCGCGCCAACAAAAGTCGGCGCCGCTGTAACGGTCAATGCGTTGTCCAACGTCCCTGAACCACTGTTGTCAGTGATGGTGGCGTTGAACGTACCAGCCACTGCGTCAACGGTACCCGCCGCATTTGTGGCCGAGTAGTTGGCTGTCGCAGTAGTTGTCGATGTCTCGACCACGCTAGAGAACGTGAAGTCAGCTCCACTTGACGCGAGGCTAACTGAGCCACCATCGTCAATGAAGTTCGTACCAGTGATCGCCACCGTGCCCGAGGCACCAGAAGCGACGGTGCTAGCGGTTGCTCCGTGGGGCGTAAACGAGAGCGACGTCACCGTCGGAGTCGTAACCGCACCCGCCGAGGTAGCAATCGCCAATGGCAGCGCCGCAGCCGCGAGTAAGGCACCCGCAGCGGCCGCCCTTACCAAGTGGCGTTGTATCCGTCTTGGATTGTTCATTTCCTGATTACTCCATTCATAAGGGCCAGCCGCGCCGGCCTTTAGTTTTTAGATCATGCGGCACTGCGTAAAATCACAAGGTCGCGCCTCGTGACAAAACACGGCCGTTTCCTCACGAGCAAGTATAGGTAACGCGCACCAGCGGAGCGAAGAGCGATCATTGATTCTTTGGCGATTCACATTCGCCGCGAGAATATCTCAACAGCGTGCAAAAACCCTCATCACGGGTGAGAAATACCGATCAATTCACCGCACTCACTCGTTGCAGTTTGGCGGGCTCGAAATCGTAACCATATTGTAAGCCGGTTCTTTTGCGGAAAAACGAGATGATTCGTCCAATGAGAAGATTCAAGATTGACAGCGATTTCGCAGATGAAAGGCCACTGTTAAACGTCGTATTGAACGCAAACTCGTTTCGTTCAGAGTGCATATCGATGCATCGGTGAGTGAGGCACTGGAAGCTTGATAGATAGGTTCAGGCGACGCCAAGTCAGGCAACCGCGCAGCGGTTCGGTCCGAGCTCCAACTCCGCGGCATTGGCATCTAACTCCGCTTGACCGGCGTTGATGCCAACGATCTGGCGGTAGTTGCCCGGACGGTCCTTCACGTTGGCCACCGCCCACGTCACGAACTCGTCCTCACTGAAGGTCAAGGGAGCGAGATTGTGACGCAGTTCTCCCAGGTGACGGGCCACAAATTGGCCCGCGTGCACCTCAACCCCCGAGCCAAAATGGGCGGGAAAGACCATGATGTCGTCGTTCAGCGGCAGTACGCGGTCGTGCAAGCTATGAAAGAGGTGATGGGCGTACCCTTCGGCTTCGTCCGCCAGGTCGGGTCGTCCCACACTCTCTAAGAACAAGGTGTCGCCGGTGAAGATCGCTCGCTCGCCTAGTTGATACATGGTCGAGCCTTCGGTGTGTCCGGGCACACTGACCGAGGACACGACGAGATCCACACCCGGCGTTAGTTCGATCGACTTGCCGTCACTGATGGGCTCATAACTAAAGGTAAAGGGGTCGGCCGGGTTCAACCACAGTGATGCACGGGTAGCTTTGGACAACTCACGCGCACCACTCAAGTGATCGGCGTGCAGATGAGTGTCGAGAACGTGGGTAATCGTCCAGCCGTGCGCCTTGGCCACATCCAGGTACTGGGTGAGATCTAGGGAAGGGTCGATCACGACGGCGCGCTCGCCCGCACCAATGACGTAGGACAGGCACCCCTTGCCGCGCCGGCGCAACTGGACAACGGTTGCGCCCGCGAACTCTCCGGCCACGTGGTCGTAGGTAGAACCCCACGAACCCATGCCTCCCTCCAAAACGCGGCTGGAAATCCCCGCCTCTGCCAGGAGTTTCGCACCCTGCTGGGCACGAAGGCCCTTGGCACAGATCACCACAATGTCCTTGTCGCGAGGTACCTCAGCCAGTCGGACACCGAGCGATCCGATGGGAATGTTGTTTACGCCGGGAATCTGCCACTCGGCGACTTCGTCGGGCTGGCGCACGTCCAAGAGGAATAGACCCGCGTCATCGAGGCGCTTCACGAGTTCTTCGCCGGTCACGCTCGAAATCGTTCCTAGGGCCACGATTCCAGCATATGACGGCGCCTCACCCGAATCCTCGTGGACGTTGCCACTGGCAGGGGCCCCAGGTAGATTCGCACTGAGCGAACACGAGTGCGGTGAGCGGGAGAGGCAAGTTTCATGTCGGTACGTGAAGTCAGTGCCAACGAAGCGGCTGATCTCCTCGATGGTGATGCCATCATGCTTGACGTGCGCCAGGAGTCCGAGTGGGACGCGGGTCACGCGCCCATGGCGAGTTTGATTCCGCTCCCTGAACTGCCCGATCATCTCGATGAGCTGCCTCGTGATCGTCTGATCATCTGCGCGTGTCGCTCGGGGGCCCGCTCCTTTCGCGCCGCCACATTCCTGCAACAAGAGGGTTTTGACGCCGTCAACCTCAGTGGCGGCATGATGGCTTGGCACGCCGACGATCTCCCTTTCGAGAGCGATAACGGAGACCCGAGCATCGACTAGGCAGGCGCGGTAGTCCAAGATTTTTGGATTTGCCTCTCGACAGTAACCTCTCGACAGAGTACTCTCGACATATGTCCGACGTGAAGCCTGCCAGCGACCACGCGCCTGCAATGAGGGAGCTCACCGATCCCTCGACGATCCGAGCTCTCACCCACCCCGTTCGTCTCGCCCTGTTAGAAGTTCTCGCGACGGAGGGCTCGCTGACGGCGACCGAGGCCGGAGAACTCATCGGCGAGTCCCCCACCACCTGCTCGTTTCACTTCCGTCAACTCGAAAAGTACGGATTCACTGAGGTTGCGACCACGGGGCCCGGGCGACAGCGCCGCTGGAAGAGCGCCCAGGTGATGATGAGCTTCAGTGAGACAACGGACGACGTCGAGGTCAACATTGCCGCAACCAGCCTCTCGCGACTCGTGACCGACCGGGCCATCGCGCGAATGCAGCAGTTTCACGAGACCAAGTCGAACTATCCCAGAGAGTGGCAGGAAGCGAGCGACAGTACCGAAGCCGTCCTCTTCGTCACACCGAGCGAACTGGCGGAACTCAACGATGAGATCCTGGCCCTCCTCACTCGGTTCCACTCGCGACTGACCGACATTAATCAGCGCCCGGAAGGTTCGTTACCCGTCGAAGTCCTCGTCTTTCGCTATCCGGTGCGATTCTCGGGGGCGACCCAGTGAGCATGCGCGAGCTCCTGCGCTCGCGCGACGCGCGGGTGTACCTGACGGGACAGAGTTTCTCTCTGCTCGGTGATACGTCCATGTTTCTCGCTCTGGGCATCTGGACCAAGGAACTCACGCACTCCAACGCCGACGCCGGACTAACCTTCTTCTTTGGCGTGCTGGCTCAACTCCTCGCGCCCTTTGCGGGGATGCTCGTCGATCGCGTCCGCCGCCGCCCGGTGCTGATCGTGACCAACTTCCTCTGCGCGGTAGGAATCTTGATACTGCTGTTCGTGCACTCGGCGTCCGATCTGTGGATTATCTATCTCACGATGTTCCTCTACGGATTTGCCGGCAACTTCATCGGCAGCGCGCAGTCGGCGTTTCTCACCGTCCTTCTTCCGGCCGACCAGTTGAGCGACGCGAACGGCTTCCTACGCACGGTGCGAGAGGGCCTGCGCCTCGTGGCGCCCCTCGTGGGGGCGGGGCTCTTTGTCCTCATCGGCGGACACTGGATTGCGGTCGTTGACTCGGTCACGTTCGTCATCGCCGGCGCGTCGGTTCTCGCCCTGCACGTACGCGAAGAGAAGCCCTTGCGCCTTCCCACCCACTTCTTCCACGAGATCTCGGCGGGATTTCACCACGTCTACGTGACGCCCGTGCTTCGGAGAATGGTGAACTCGATTGCCCTGGCCCTGTGCGTCATCGGCTTCGCCGAGACCGCGATCTTCGCCGTCACTAGCAACGAACTACACCGCACCGCGAGCTTCATCGGTGTCTTGATGGCGCTCCAGGGGGTGGGAGCGATCATTGGCGGACCGCTCTCCGCTCCCGCTATCCGACGCATCGGGGAACGATGGGCCAGCGGTCTGGGACTCGCCATTCTGGCCGTGGGCGCGCTCTTCTTTGAGGGCGGCTCGCTCACCATGGTCCTCATCGGCTCCGCACTCTTCGGTTTCGCGCTACCCCCCATCATCGTGGGCGCCTACACACTGCTCCAGTTGCGCACTCCCGCAGAATTGCAGGGGCGTGCCTACTCCGCCTTCGACCTGGTCGGCTCACTCCCCCAGACGATCTCGATTGCCGTCGGTGCCTCGCTCATCACTGTCCTGGGGTACCGCGGAGAGTTGACGATCATCGCCATCGTCGTCGCTATCTCGGCGTTCTATCTGCTCCTACCCGTGCGCGGAGAGCCCAACTTTGGTCCGTTGAAGTCAGAACAGGATGTCGGCGTCGACATGTCCGAAGGGGGCCTGGGGCCGATATACGAAAAGATCGAGTTTCCTGGTCCCAGAGCCCACGAGGCGGGGGCGGACGACTAAGAAACACGCCCTGAGACCGAGGAATCTGAGAGCTGTGATTCTTCGAGTCGAGACCTCTTCACGAGTTGACCAAAGTCGGGCAAACTTCGCTAGTAGGACGCTGGCAAAGCCACTGCCTCGCAACTTAGGAAAGTGGCACAACAGCAGAAGAGAGAGGAGGGATTGCATGGCGTCAACCCCTATTCCGCACGTGCCCAAGATTGCGAGTTGGGTGAATGAGAGGACCAAAGGTCGACCGACTCCCGTAGCGCTTCTGCGATTCCACCGGTGGCTCTACCTCACGAGTGGGGGTCGCGCTGGCCATGGGTTGATCGGCGCACCTTGTCTTGTGCTGACGACGAGGGGTCGTCGTTCGCACGCCCTTCGCGAAACGGTCTTGGTCTACGCACGCGACGGCGATCGCTACGTCGTTGCCGCATCGAACGACGGGCTGAACCGAGATCCGTCTTGGCTCTTCAACGTTCGAACAGATCCAATCGTCCAGGTCCAGGTGGGCCGCCGCCACCTGCGAGGGATCGCTTCCGTCGTTGAACACACCGACCCCGTCTTTTCACACTTGTGGTCGGAGATCAACGCCATCAATCACGATCGCTACAACGGCTATCAGGCGATGACCCCTCGCCAGATCCCTCTGGTCACGATTGAAACCTCGGATTCCCACGTTCCGAACGATCACCTCTGAGTATTTGGCCGCGCTGCACTGACTTCATAGGTTGTGACTTCACTAAGAACCCTCTGTAATGAAGCTAAATCGCCCTGCACGCCACGTGGAGCGACGAACGTCTCTTCTAGGGTTGAGGTGCCGTGTCTCGCTTCTCGCAGACCGGCTTCCCGGATCTAGCGCGGGACGTCGTGGTTCAGAAGTCGAAGGTAGGAGTGAACGTGCGAACACTGAAGTACTCGCTGAGCATTCTCGTAGTACTTGCCCTCGCGACCGGCGCATTTTTCTTGGGCCACGGGAGCGCGTCAGCGGGCGGGGCGTCAAAAGTACCGGTCACGTTCACCTCCTACTACCTCGATATCGGAGCCTCGGAGTCCCTGGGGGTTCAGCCAACCGGCATACCGGGGCACAACGGCGAACAGACTGATGTGGGCTACGCGAACGATCTGATCGTGCGCGAGGCGCTCAAGGGCGTGGCGCTCACGCTCACCGAAATTGGCTGTGGGGCCGACGACGTTCAGTCGCTGCTCGACACCACGACCCGGTCCGACGTGTGCAACCAACCGCCGACCACTCAGCTCACGAGAGCAACGGCCTACCTCGCCGCACACAAGTCCGACCCCGTCCTCGTGACGATCGACTTGGGCTTTAACAACGTGCGACCCTGCATGCAGGATGACCCCGTCAACGTCGCCTGCATTGATCAGGGAGTTAGCACCGTTCAGCGCGACCTACCGATCATCATGAAGGACCTCAAGGCGGCGGCGGGTCCCCATACGCGCTTTGTCGGCATCGAGTACGACGACCCGTTCCTCGGCTACTACCTTGACGGCGCCAGCGGTCCGGCGCGGGCAACCACGACGTTGCAGGGTATGGATGATTTGGACACGGTGCTGGGACGGGTCTATGCGAACGCCGGCGCCGGTGTCGCTACGGTGCCATCGCTCTTTGAGATGAACGACAACAGCACGATGACGCTGGACAACGTCGGCACCATTCCCGTCAACGTGCAAGAGACGTGCGAGTTCACCTGGTTCTGCGACGCCGCGCCTTTCGGGCCCGACGACCACCCCAACACTGCGGGCTACGCACTGATCGCCCAAGCCATCGAAGACACGCTGCCCAAGTCCTGGTAGACCGCAGCGAATTCGCCCCGTTCGAGGATCACTACAACACGGGCAGCAACCCGATTGATCCCCGAAAAGGGATCTCGGTCACTGAGCAGTCCCAACGGGGTTTGAACCCGTGTCTCCACCTTGAGAGGGTGATGTCCTAGGCCACTAGACGATGGGACCTTGAAAGAACCAGTGTTGCCACTGACTCATTCGCTCGGGGGCAAGGACTCGAACCCTGAATAACTGGACCAGAACCAGTTGTGTTGCCAATTACACCACCCCCGAAGGGCTCGGCAATCTTATCGGACCCGACTTCTCAACCG
>JBARLO010000091.1:0-1563 GCA_049801955.1 Acidimicrobiales bacterium | reverse complement strand
CGCCCAGGCCGCGCGCGACGCGGGCGCGGACGAGGTTGGCGCGGACGACCTGGTGGCCAAGGTCGCCGGGGGTTTCCTTGACTTTGACGTCGCCATCGCCACGCCGGACCTGATGGGTCAGGTCGGGGGACTTGGCCGCGTGCTCGGACCCCGTGGCCTCATGCCCAATCCCAAGACCGGCACGGTGACCATGGACGTCGCCAAGGCCGTGGCGGAGTTCAAGGGCGGGCGCGTGGAGTACCGCACCGACAAGATCGGCAACGTGCAGTTACGCGTCGGCAAGGTGAGCTTCTCGCTCGAGGACCTGGTGCGCAACGTTCAGGCCGTCATCGACGAACTCGTGCGCGTCAAGCCCTCATCGGCCAAGGGCCGCTACTTGCTGAGCGTGACCGTCTCGTCGACGATGGGTCCGGGAGTCAAAATCGACCCGACGCGCGCCCGCGAGGTGGACGAGGCGCTGGCCAGCGCCTAACTTTTGACGAAGCCCGATGGGCTTCACTACGATGTAAAGCGCACGTTTTCTGTGCCACAGATTTGAAGAACGCCGAAGACATCCGGTGCACGTGAGTGCCTAAGGGGCGAAAGTCCGCCTGACGAGGGAGTTCGAGTTTCTCGCGAAACTCGTTCGCTGTTGATGCCTTTGGCCCGTTCCCGGGCGGCATCCGGCGAAGGAGTGAGATGAACGAGGTACGCACCGCCAAGGTCGCCACCGTCGACGAGCTTAGGGCGAAGGTTGACGCCACCTCGACCGCCGTCGTCACCGAGTATCGCGGTATGACCGTGGCCCAGATTTCGACCCTGCGCCGTCAACTACGTACGCTCGACGCTGACTACAAGGTCTTTAAGAACACGCTCGTTCGCCGGGCCATTGCCGGCACGCCCGTGGAGTCCCTCGATGAGTTCCTGGTGGGACCGACCGCGATCGCCTTCGTCAACGGCGACGTCTCGGCCGTCGCTAAGGCGCTGCGCGACTTCGCCAAAGCCACACCCAGTCTCGTCGTGAAGGGCGGGGTCCTCGATGGTAAGGCCCTCTCGCTGAAGGACCTCACGGCCCTTGCGGACTTGCCGAGCCGCGACGTGCTGCTCGCGCGCTTCGCTGGCCTGCTCGCCTCGCCGCTCTCGACGATGGCCGGTCTCCTCAAGGCCGTCCCGCAAAACTTCGCCTACGGCCTCTCGGCCCTGCTCGACGCAAAGGGCGGCGCTCCCGCTCCTGAGGCGAGTGCGGTCAGCGAGGTCGCCGAGACTCCGGCCGGGGTCGAGGACGCTGGTTCGCCAGCGAGCGACGACGACGCGACACCGATCGCCGACGTCGCGGAGGAGGCCCACGCGGCCGAGTCCGACTCTGCAGAACCCGAGGCGTCCGTTGACGCTTCAGCCGAACCGGCCGAATAGACCCTCACAATCGAAGTACAGAAAGGAATCATCATGGCATCAACCCTGACCAAGACCCAGATTCTCGATGGCATCGCGGAGCTCTCCGTGATCGAGTTGAGCGAACTCTTAAAGGAGTTCGAAGAGAAGTTTGGCGTCACCGCCGCCGCTGCCGTAGCGGTGGCTGCGGCC
>JBARLO010000090.1:0-12942 GCA_049801955.1 Acidimicrobiales bacterium | reverse complement strand
CGAGAGAGTAGGGCGACCCGAGCGCCGTCGGCGGCCAGTCCGAGGGCAATGGCTCGTCCAATCCCGCGCCCGGCGCCGGTGACCAGCGCCACTCGTCCCTCGAACGCCCCGCTCATTGCAGCGATTCCAGGGCCGCGATGATGTCGGTCGGCTCCGGCCGACTGCGCCAGTCGGCCGATACGAAGGCGGCGCGGATGACGTCGTCGCGGTCGATGACGAAGGTCGCCGGTACCGGAAGTGAACGACTGTGGTCGGCGTTCTGGGTGGCCGGGTCGTTCTGGAAGACGTTCACCTGAAGGTCCTCGAGATCCCCGTTCAACGTGAACTGCACCTGGTAGGCGCGGATGACGTCTTGGTCGAGATCGCTGAGGACGGGATAGGCCAGTTCGTTCTTCTCGGTGAGACTGAGGCTGTGATCGGCAGCCTGGGGGCTGATGGCCACCAGTGAGGCGCCGAGTTCACGCACGCGCGGGAGTGCCGCTTGCAGCCCTCGTAATTGAACGTTGCAGTACGGGCACCACTCGCCGCGGTAGAACGTCACCACGACGGGGCCCTGGACAAGCAGATCGGCCAGAGTGACCGGATGTCCCAGCGCGTCGGGCAAAGTGAAGTTGGGCGCGTGGTCGCCGACGGCCAGCCCCGGGGCGACGCCGGATGCCTCGATTTCGGTGACGCCCACATCAATACGAGTCCCAATCGCCTCGGGAATGGAAGCGGTGATCTCGTCGAGCTGCTGTTGTACCGATGGCACCGAATTCATAGAGGACACGGTTCTTCTCCTGTTATATTGGACTCAATGGTCCAAAGTAACAGGACAATAATGGACTGTCAAGTCCAACAACTGGGGAATGCTTGAACTATGGCCGACACTTCTGACGATTCGCGACCATTGACCGGCAAGGGCCGTGAGACTCGTCAGCGGATCGTCGACGCCGCAGCGGACCTGGTGTTCGAACGTGGCGTGGTGGGAGTGAGCCTGGACGACGTTCTTCGAGCGACCGGCACGAGCAAGTCGCAGCTGTATCACTATTTCGATGACAAGAACGATCTGATCCACGCAGTTATCGAGCGCCAGCGCGAACACGTCCTGACTTTTCACCGACCCGCATTCCAAACACTTTCGAGTTGGGACGACATTCAAAGTTGGCGTAACATGATCGTTGAAACTCAGGCGGCCCGCGCCTGTCGCTACGGCTGTCCTCTCGGATCGCTCGTCAACGAGCTGGCCGAGCTTGACGAATTCGCCCGGACGCAACTCTCTCTCGCGTTCGCGACCTGGGAACAGATCCTCGCCGACGGTCTGGCCGGAATGGTCGAAGCAGGAAAACTCCGAGCCGACGCCAATACCGGGGATCTGGCCCTCAGTGTCATCGCCAGCTTGCAAGGCGGTCTGTTACTGGCCGAGATGGATCGCAGCACCCGTCCCCTTGAGGTGGCCCTTGACGCCGCGATCGCGCACCTGAAGTCCTTCGCGCCATCGCGAGCAGAATCACCATCTGGCACTCGCCGTACCAACCAACCAAGGAGAGTCACATGACACTGCTGCATCCGGGTGAGATGTTCCCCCGCCTCACCGTCACCCCAACGAACGGAGCCGCTTTCGAACTACCCGACGCCCTCGGGGGCCATTTCGGCGTGGTCTTGTTCTATCGAGGCTCGTGGTGCCCGTACTGCAACGCTCAACTTCGGGCCTTCCAGCGGGCCTCGGAGAGCCTGGCCGAGGTGGACACCCAAGTGGTCGCTTTGTCGGTTGATGACGAGGCCACGACCGCAGAGTTGGTGTCCAAGCACGGTCTGACTTTCCCGGTCGGGTACGGCGCTGATGCTCACGCGATCGCTGAGGTCACCGGAGCGTTTGTGAACCCTGAACCGTTGTTCCTGCAATCTACGGGCTTCATTCTCGATCCAACGGGCCGCGTGGTGGTGAGTGTGTACTCGAGTGGCGCCATCGGACGACTGGTGCCAGAGGACGTGGTGGGCATGATCCGTTACATCCGCGAACACGCCTCTGGGAACTAGCAGCAGCCAACCGGCCGGGGCGAGCCGCAATCCTTCCTGAGAGGACAGACATGGAGATTCTGCGAACACCCGACGACCGTTTCGTCGATCTGCCGGACTTCTCCTTCGAGCCGCACTACGTCGAGGTCGGCGTCGAGGTCGGAGACGCGGGCCGTATGAGAGTCCATTACATCGATGAGGGACCTTCGGACGGTGAGACGGTGTTGTTGTTGCACGGCGAGCCGTCCTGGTCGTACCTGTACCGCAAGGTGATCCCCGTCCTGGTCGCTGCTGGCCTTCGAGCTGTCGCGGTCGATCTGGTCGGCTTCGGGTGCTCCGACAAACCCGCCCGCCGCGACGACTACACCTATCAGGCGCACGTCGACTGGACCTGGGCCGCCATCGACGCCATCGGTTTGGACGCCATCACCCTGGTCGGCCAAGACTGGGGCGGCCTTATCGGACTGCGCCTGGTCGGCGAGCATCCAGAACGCTTCGCCCGGGTCGTGGCCGCCAATACGTTTCTGCCGACTGGTGACCAGTCACCCGGCGAGGCGTTCCTGGCCTGGCAGCGCTATAGCCAAGACACCCCCGACTTTCGCGTTGGGCGAATTGTGCACGGCGGATGCATCACCGACTTAGCACCTGAGGTGATCGCCGCTTACGACTCTCCCTACCCTGATGACACCTACAAGCAAGGAGCCCGGCAGTTTCCGCTCCTCGTCCCCACCAGTCCCGACGACCCCGCCACCCCCGCGAACCGAGCCGCCTGGGCGGTCCTGCGCCGATTCGAGCGGCCCTTCCTGTGCGCCTTCTCCGACTCTGACGCCATCACCCGAGGCGCCGACATCGTGCTGCGCTCCGAGATCCCTGGCGCCGTCGGACAGAATCACACCACGATCACCGGCGCCGGACACTTTCTCCAAGAGGACAAGGGCCCTGAACTTGCCCGAGTCGTGGCCCAGTTCGTCGCCGACACAGCGCGTTAGACCGCAGCCCGCGACCGTCAGTGTCGTGGCGATGCACGGTGTCATTGGTGGTCGCGATTGCGGCTTGAAGGAAGCACATTGGCCACAAGGGAGCGACGTGTCCCACGGCGCCGGGTGGCAAATACACTCACTCGAGTGATGACGAACATCCCCCAAGAGATAGTGAGATCAGCATGACGGTAAAACTCGGACTCCTTGCCCTGCTCGAGGCCAAGCCTGGCAAGGGCAACGACCTCGGTGCGTTCCTCGAAAGCGGGCGAGCCCTAGCGGTTGCAGAAAAAGGCACAGTGACCTGGTACGCGTTCAAGATCAGTGAGAATGAATACTGCATCTTCGACTCGTTTGAGACCGAGGACGGCCGCCAGGCTCACCTGAATGGCGAGATACCCACCGCTTTGGGCCAAGTCGCTAGCGAGCTGTTGGCCAAGGATCCCGACATCCGAACAGTTGACATCGTTGCCGTGAAGTAGAGCGGACTTGCTCGTGAACGTGGCCCAACTCCGAGTTGCGATTTTTCCGACATGATCTCGACCGGAGAATTGGCTACGACGAATTGGTGATAATGCTGATTACACCCGGGTTTGTTGCAGGCTCAGGCTGCCCCACTGACTCCGTCAATGTCTATCGAGGTCGAGCTGATGATTGCTAAGTTGCAGCGCGCCAGCGCCAGCATCACTCGCCTTTACCACGCCGTCGACCGCGAGGCCGCCGAGGTCGCCGAGGTCGCCATTGACTTCGGTGGCGTTCACTTTGTCGCAGGCCGTCGTGAACCCGCCGCCAACGTGCGCGGTACCGATCGACCCCACCCTTAGGCGGTCGCAATGACTGCTGCGGTGATCTCTGCGTTGCGACGAACAGATTTCAGGCACTATTCGGCTCTGAGCGCCAATGCCGTTGATGTTCTCGCCGCGATTCTTCCGGGGATGAGGGCCACCAGGTTCGCAAAGATGAGCGAGCCGAGCACGACGAGGATCACCGAGATGGTCGGAACGGTCGGGTCTGGTACGGCATTGATGCTGCGTGCGAATAACGTCCACAGTTGGCGTCCGATGAGGATACCGAGTGGCACACCCACGATTACTCCCGCGAGTGCGGTGACCGATGCCTGCCAGGCCACGACGCGCGCGAGCTGTCGGGGCGTGAAGCCGAGTGCCTTCAGCAGGGCCAGGTCGCGTCGTCGGCGACGTACCGACGCCACCAAAGTGAGGGCCAGCGCGACGATAGCCCCCAGTGCGAGAGCTGATGCTAGGAGCACCGGGGTCGAGCCAACACTGCGATAGTCAACGATCTGGGCGGGTCGCTGAACGCCGCGAAGGGAAACAACGTTGCCTTGGCCATTGGGATCGGCAGCGAACGTCTGATTGGCAGCAGCCACAATGTGCAGTGCGTTGGCGTGGCCCTGAGCCGCACTGACTCCCGCTCGCAAGCGCACGAAGACGAGTTCGGGGCCGTTCAAGTTTGGATCTTTGGCGAGCGTAGCTTGATGGAGCGCTGGCGGTTCAACTCCCACCGGGATGAGCGCACCCGTGCCCATTGACGTGTGGTCAGCGATAAAACTGGACGTTCCCACCGCGGGAAAAGTCGCCGTGCCCACGATGAGGAGGGGGGTTGCAGGGACGTAGATGGGGGCGTCCTTGGGTGAGCCGTACGAGACCGTGACCGTGTCGCCGACCTTCTTGTGCAATTCTGCGAGCGTCGCTGATCCCAACACGATTTGATTGTTGCTGTCGAGGCCGTGGCCGGTCAAGATTGGTGGCGCGACTTTCGCGTGTAGAGGGCTTAACAGAGCCGGGACGTTCTGGCCCTCAATCTGCACGCTGGCGTAACCCGAGTAACCGCTCCAGGCGGCGACGTCGGGGTCGTGGCTCAGTAGTTTCAAGGCGTGTGGTGGGACGACGTCGCTTGGTAGCAGCATGTAACTCCAATCCCAACCGTACAGCGACGGAAGCGAAACGAGGGTGCTGAGACCACTGGAAAATGTGAGTGTCGATACCAGCAGAGTGACGGCCAGAATCGTGCCGATAAGAGTCGAGCGAACGGGAACCTCAGTACGACCCCGTCCCGGTTCGAAGGCGAAGCGTACGCCTACCAGCGCTGAAACGGGCAGGCTCAGCGATTCGGCACCTCGGGTGATCATTGATACTCGCGGCGCTCGGCGACGGCCGCGTGCGCGATGCGGGGACAGGAGAATTGAGATGGTCATAGTCGCGGCGCCGAGTGCGAGGATCAACACCAACAGACCAGCGCCCAGCACGGTCCAATCAAACGCAAACCCGGGATGCGGGTATACATCGCGTACGGGACCAAGCGGCGCAAGGGGAGAGAGCAGCACCGCGATTCCGACGGCCAGCAGTGCACCCAACACAACCGCCGACAGTGCGCCAATTAATCCGTCGCCGGCGATAGTCGCCGGCCTCGCCCCGAGCGCCCACAGCACTCGCCGATCCTCATCGCTGAGGCGCAATTGGCGCGATATTGCCTGTAACGCGAGAATGAGCGCCACGAGGGCGGCGATGACGCCAAAGGCGCCCAGGGCGACAGACTCCGGCCTGATCGAAAGTTCAACTTGCGCCGTTGTTCTTGCAGTGACGTGGAAGTTGTAACCCGATTGAGGCGGGGTAGCGCGGATGAACTCGGTTTCAACCTTGGCGGCATCCCGGTTCCCATGGTCGAGTTGCAAGTTGTACATCGCTGGCGTCGTTGAAGAGGGCGAAATCGCGGCAATCTGGCGGATGAGCGCCGGTGTCACCACCATGAAACCGTACGAGCGGTCAACGTCGTCTTGCACGACTTGGCTATTGAATACGACGATGCCCGTCAGCGTTGCGTCAAATCGCAGGCGAGGTTGCACCTTGGCCGTGCCGAAGCCCGGACCACCGGCTTGTCCGGTAGTGAAAGCGCCGAGCAGGATCTTTTGACCGACACGCAGGTGCAGGAACCCAGCGGCGTTCGCCGTCATTTCTACCTCGTCGACGCGGCTCGGATCTATCAAATGCCCCTTGATGACCGTGAGGCGGTCCTGCTGGCTCAGTTCGCCGTCGAGGCTCCCGTAGACCTGTAACACGCTGGCCAGTTCAAGGCGTGCCGCTCCTTTCTTGGTGAGCGGGATGACGGTTGGTGCAATGAGGTCACGCATCCGTTTCACTCCAGGCAGGTGCGAAATCTGCTTCGTGAAGGCGCTCGAACCATCGGATGCATCAGAATTCAGAGAGCCTGCCGAAACAGTGAGGTCCGAGGGATTCGTGCTCGCAAGAAATGTTGGGTACGACGATTGGGTGCGTCGAGCGCCGGCGAGCGAGGCCATCGCGAGCCCGCCGACCAGGCCCACGAGTAGCACGATAGAGAGATAGCCGGGCAGACGACGGCGAAGCGTTGATCGAAATCGATACCAGGCAACGGGAAGCACCTGGCTCATGTCGCCTGACCTCCTGGGGTGTGGCAATCGGACGGCATCCTCTTAACATTGGCGGAAATCCACCACTTTGTCGCGGTAGGTAACCGCACGCGCAGACTTCGTACTACTACCCTCTGGACTTGCGCATTTGAAAGGGTCTTGTACGTTTCACGTGGATGGGGAAGCGAATTGCGACCGCTCTTCTGGAGACGACGTCGATTTAACGGTCGTGTTTCCCCTCTTTCAGAATCGCGGATGAATCGCCTATGGGCTTAACGGATTTCAGCGGGTCTGACGGCATGTATCGCACTAGCTGGCGAAATATCCCCCGGGAGGTTGCCCCGGCGAAAGCGCCATCAGGAGCGGATGTTTCTCTCAGCTCACCTGCTCAGCCATCGCGAGGATGATTCCGTTTGGCCCACGGAGATAGCAATGCAAGTAGCTGTCCTCGTAACGATCTGCTGCGTGCTCCGTCTGTTATCGCCACAACAGACGCGATAGAGCGACGAAGGTGTCAGGAATGGACTTGACCCATCACGACTTGGGACACGCACCCGCTTCCTGCACCTCATGAAAGTTGCCCTTGGAGAGGGTAATTGTGACGTGAACGTTGGCCGACGGGGCTGAGTAGCACAGTTGATGCCCGCTCAAGAGGGCGCTGGTCGAGATGCCCTTAATGACGTGGCCCGGGCCGTTGTTGATGTCGATGCAGCCAGTGAAATTGAGAACGATGATATCTCCTCCCGCGAAGAGCGCACTGGAAGTCTCACCGGCACAAAAGACCTGACCCGCATGGATATTCGCGTTGATGCTCCACAGCACCACCCCGACTCCCCGGGCGCCCACCTCAGTGGTGGCGGTCGAGGTTCCTTGGGTGGCGACAAGATTGCCCCAGCAGGCGTTCCCCGATGGATCCGTGAAGCCGTTGATGGTATGGCGCTCCGGCCAGTAGGGGATGGTGATCTTCCCTCTGATGGAGGTCGCGGCGGGTTCACTGCCAAAGTTGGTCCCACCAAGGCTGATGGCGATCGGACCCCCCGAAGGATCCCAGTTGGTACCCCCATAGTGCAGCTCTATACCGCTGTCCGAGACAATCTTTCCTTCCGGCGTGAGAGTCGGCGCGGCTCCCGTGGTGAAGTCGATGTGAGCAGAGTTCGTGGACGCGATGACGACATGGTGAGCCGCGGGGGTGTAGGTCAGGTTGAGTCCGCTGGGCGTCACCGTCCAGTCGCCGGCCGTGGAGAGCTTGATCTGGTAGGAACCGTCACTCGTACTCACGGCGGTATCGGTCTCGCCCGCACCGTTTGATGCCGTGACGGTAGTTCCTACGACAGGCTTGCCGAAGTGCGTGACGGTTCCCGAGATCGTGGCGACCACACTGAGCGCGAGTTTCGTTGCACTGCTCTCAGCGCCTCGTGAGCTCGTTCCGGTGACGCTCGAGGCGACTGATCCGTCGCCGGGTGCAGACCCAGTGACCGAAAACGAGAAGCTCTTCGAGGCACCAGCCGCGAGGGAGAGACCGGAGCTCAACGAGATCGTGCTGACTCCCGAACTGGACTTGAGTCCCGTAAGGACCAGGTGGTCAGTGACGCCGTGCACGGCAATGCCCACGGCAGTTATCCGCTCCGCCATCTGTACCGTTTCGCCGAGGTCGACGGGGCCGGATCCGCTGTTTCGTGTGAGGGTCACAACCAGACCCTTGCGATGAACCGTCGGGGCGCTCGCGCCCCATCGAATCTCGATCTGAGTGCAAGCCTGGCCACCTCCGTCATCCTCGCCATTGAGGACGGGCGTACCACTACCGCATACTTCCTCGGTCGGCGTGGCAGAGCTGAGTTTGGTTCCCCAGAGTCGGAAAAGATCACTCGTCGACGAAGTGCAGTGCACGGATTGATTCGCTTCCGCGGCGTTGCACCAACCACCGTCCTTCGTTGACGCGCCTTGCGAGACGAGCGCAAGAAATTGCAATTGAGTTCCGGGTGAAGTGATCGTCCCGGGATACTCCTCCGTCCCGGTAGCTTCCTAGACCACAGTGGATCCAGCTGGTGTCGCGCCCGTGTAGGAAAAGTCGAGAGTGAAGGGCTCAGAGCACCACTCGCTGGAGGTGAATCTGCCCGTAGAGGGACATTTTCCCTCGGTGACGACGCCTGGACCGCTCAGGTGACCATTGAGAGGTTGCGACACGCAGACCGGTAGTCCGTACGTCGCCTGGTCCGCGCAGGGAGGCCATTCCGTAGTGACGCCCGAGTTGGATGCCGCTGCGGACGTGCCCATCATCACGAGAGGGCCGACGGTACTGGTGAGGACGAAGAGAAAGAAAGCGAATGTCAGTCGAAGGTACTGGAGAGGCCGCGCACGCGCACGCTGGTGACGCACCTGCCCCAGACGCCGTCCCCTCGCCGCGGTCATTCGGGGAGGCTATCTTCCGCAAGTTCTGTGGGCGTGCTCCGCGTAAAGTCCTTGTGACCTTGCCCAAGTGGGGCGGCCGCTGCCACTGACCCTGGTCGAGCGGCAGCGAAAATGCGGTTGGGAATTTTGACCCTGACGTCCCTCCAAAATACCTGATTAAGGTATTTTTACGATCTAGTGGGCCGCCCGGGTCTCGATCCCGGCACCTTGGGATTCAAAGAAACTTTCTAACTGTTGCGTGGAGTCGGTCTGGTTGTTGCGGTCGTTTCCAAGGAAATGTGTTGTTCCGTGTCGGTCGAAGCATGGCTGTCCGAGCACGCTCGCGCTCGTCAGGCTGAGATACTGCGATAGCCCTCAACAGCGAAGGTCCTTCCCTTGATTTTCGCAGGCTCAAAACTGTGCTTGATCGGCACAGTGTGAACTACGTGCTCGTGGGAGGAGCAGCCGCGGCCATGTTGGGTGCCGAACGCCTCACTCAAGACGTGAACTGTGTGATTAGCCGCCAACTCGCCAATCTAGAGCGAGTCGCGTCGGCCCTTCAAGAGCTTGACGCGCGCCTTCGCGTCGCAGGAATGACCGAGGAAGAAGCCCGCTCTCTGAACGTTCAGTTGGACGTCCGCTCTCTGGAGCGGATGGGCAACTCGACGTGGACTACCGATGCCGGCCAATTTGACATTCTCAGTGACTTAGAGGACGAGACTGGTGGTCCCATCCCTTAGGAGGTGCTGATGACTCGTAGCTCGGTGGTGGCAGTCGACGGCTACCACGTGCGCGTCGCCGCCGTCAGCGACGTGATCGCCGCCAAGACCTACGCGAACCGCGCAAAGGATCTCGACGCGCTTCCCGAACTCAGGGAGATCAAGCGTGAAGTAGAACGCCGACCGCCATCGGTTGAGTTCATCAGCGCGCCGGATACTGGCGATGCTGCCGTAGAGCAGCACATCGACCTCGAGCCTTAGGGGAAAGCGTCGGCGGTAGGCGGTAGCCGACTGCGCCCAACAAATTTCCGATTCCGGGACGCGAATGGCATCTACGTTTGGTTCACCGAGAGAATGGAGACTCCATGACCGAGGTTGACGAGCGCGACGGATTGCTGCTGCTCGAGACGATTAATCCAAGTGATATGACCGAGGAAGATCTCGTCGAACTCGAAGCTCCGTAAGGAGATCTCGAAGGTGTTTCGATCCCGGCACCTTGAGATTAAGTGAAACTGTCAAATGGGTATTGGTATGTCTGTCTCGTCGAGCATGTCAATTCCCCTCAAGACTTCGTGTTGTTCTGAGTCGGACTCGTCTCGTGGTGCAGCGGACATATGAGGCCTAAAGTTCGGCATGTCAAAGGACTGGGATTGGATTTTCCTGCTGAGCCGGAGTTGAGATGACGGTGTCAATTCGTGAAGTAACGATGGAGGATGACCTCGATACGCTTCTCGCTGGGACGCTGAGCTGGCCTGGAGCAGACCGCATCGCCGCCGCTTTCGCAGCCGCGCATGACACAGCAAGCGGGCAGTTCGTCGCGGTGAGCGACGGTCGCATCGTGGGCTACGGCCACTTGTTGACTGTCCCGGTGGCAGATGGTGGCCGGGCCGGAGCGCACATCTTTGTCGCTCCGTCTCATCGCGGTCGCGGGATAGGCGCCGAACTATGGCGTTCTGTCCTCACTACCGGGCACGCATCGGGGCTCCGAGGGCTCAGAGCCCTGTCTGATGCTCAGGACGAACTCAGCATGACCATCGCGGAGGCTCACGGCCTGTCGAGAGGCGATATCCGTCGGGAGAGTTTGCTTGATCTGACATGCCTGCGAATGGACCTGGTCGAGTCGGTAGTTCAGCGGGCGCACGATGAGGGACTTGACCTAGTCGCCTTTGCGCCTCAGAGCGAACGAGATTGGGAGGAGTTTTACGAGGTCTTTTTGCAACTCCACAAGGCGACTCCCGACAGCGCGGCCGGGCGCGAGCCGCCGCCGTGCGAGACATTGCGCGACGGATACGCCGAGCGATGGCAGGTTCTCTTGGCACGACGTGGGCCTGTCACTGTCGGGATCACGATGGCGTTCCCGCGACTGGATCAGGCGTCGCGAGTCGTGACATTCTTCACTGGTGTTGTCTCGACCGAGCGCGGACGAGGGGTCGCAACGGCGCTCAAGGCGGAGCATGCCCGTCGGCTGCGAGACGAAGGCTGGCGTGAACTTTCGACGTGGAATATGGAGGAAAATTTTCCAATCCTGGCTGCGAACGCCCGACTCGGTTTTCAGCCGATTCTGAGAGTCCAGTCATTGTTGCTCGACTTTGGAGAAGCCTGAAACTCGGGCTCTCGAAAAACGGATTTCACCGTGCCCTTCAATAGCGCGAAAGATACCGTTCTGATCAGGTATAAGAACAGCTGCGATACATTACGGTGCTTTTCCAACGCCCTGTAATGGGTGCGTTAAATAAGACAAGTGGCCTATACTTATGTAAGACTCGATGGAGTCGACCCTGGGAAAGGGGCACTTATGAACGGCAGCGACCGCTCGGGCTTCTACGTCCGCCAGTCGGCTGGGTACTCGGCCTTCATTCCGAGTGCCCTGCCACCAATTCCCAATCTCGATCTGTCCCATTTGGCGGGCAGCTTGTCGAGAGCCGACCAGACCCTCGGTCGACTGGATGGAGCCACACTCAATCTGCCCGAGGTCAACCTCTTCCTCGCCATGTACGTCCGCCAGGAAGCCCTCCTCAGTTCTCAGATCGAGGGTACCGCCTGTACCCTTGATCACTTGTTGGCCTTTGAACTCGACGCCAGGACCAGCGAGGTTCCTGAGCTCGATGTCCGAGAGGTCGTGAACTACGTCGCAGCGCTGAACTACGGCATGGCTCGTCTCACTGATCTCCCCATTAGTCGTCGACTCCTCTGCGAGATCCACGCACGACTGCTACAAACGGGACGTGGGTCTGACCGCTCGCCCGGTGAGTTCAGATGGACCCAGAACTGGATAGGCTCAAAGCTCGCCGCCGGCAGTTCCATCGACACCGCCGCCTTCGTGCCGCCACCACCAATCGAAATGGAAGCCGCTTTCAGTGAACTCGAGCGCTACCTAGACAGCTCACGTGACAATGCTGCGGCGCTTCCGCTCCTGGTGGACTGCGCACTGGCGCACGCTCAGTTCGAGACCATCCATCCCTACCTGGACGGGAACGGGCGCATGGGGCGACTACTTATCACGCTGCTGCTCTGCGAACGAGGAGTGCTCACCGCACCCGTCCTCCACTTCAGCACCTACCTTCGTCGTAACCGGTCGAAGTACTTTGAGTTACTCATGGAGGTCAGGGATCACGGTACGTGGGAAGCATGGATCGACTTTTTCCTGCGCGGCATCGGTGAGACTGCCGCTGAGGCGGGGCAGACGGCCCAGAAGGTGCACGCGATGCGCGAGACCCACCGGCGCGACCTTGAGATTAACGGGGGCACGCTCAACGATCTGGCGGTCCTCGATCGACTCTTCAGTCAACCTCTAGTCAACGCCGCGTGGGTCGAAAGGAGTATTGGTGTATCCCAGCCCACCGCAAATGCCATCCTTTCGAGGTTTGAAGCGTCTGGTGTCCTTCGGGAGATCACCGGTCAACGCCGCAATCGTGTCTATCGCTACGATGCATATCTAACGCTTTTTGACCAGCCCGTCCTTGAGCCATCGGAGAACGAGACATTGTCTTGACGTTCGCCTAAGCGTTGTTGCGTCAATGGGTGATATTGGTGAACCGCTCTCGATCGATCCACGAAGGATTCACTCGTTCGTCGCAGCGTCGGCTGTTAGATTTTGTCTCCTTCGCAATCTCGAGCAAATCGGAGGGACGGAAAATGGTGGAGTCAAGATTTCGACTGAGACAAGGGAGAGTTAGCTGTCGCAACTCAACTGCCCGACCTCTCAGGCGCCGAGGCTCCGCTCTGGGATAGTTCCGCTCACGGTTTCCAACTCATTCGAACTCCGAATCCTAGAGGCGCTAACTATCGTGGGTCATCGGAAGTTAGCGGGGTGACGCCCGTCTCGAGGGTCACTGTTTAGAAGACGAAGGTGCTTCAGTCTTTAGGTGTGATCCAAAAAAATAGAAACACCTTCGTCCTTACCGACCCTACCGAAATCCTGGAAGCCCTCGTCGGGCTCAAGAACGTGCGGGTC
>JBARLO010000089.1:0-3257 GCA_049801955.1 Acidimicrobiales bacterium | reverse complement strand
GCCCAGGGCGGTCGCTCGGGCGTCGTGGGCGGCGCCACCCCCGCGAGCGGCGGGATCGCCCTCGACCTAACCGCTATGTGTCAGGTGCTCGGCTTCGATGACGTCTCGGGCACCGTGCGCGTCGAGGTGGGCGTCTTCGGCCCGGACCTCGAGGAGTTCCTCAACGCGCGCGGCTATACCGCGGGTCACTTTCCCCAGTCGTTCGACCTCGCCACCGTGGGCGGTTGGATCGCGAGTCGCGGGGCCGGCCAGTTCTCGAATCGCTACGGCACCATCGACGACCTCGTGCGCGCCCTCACGGTGGTCCTCGCCAATGGTGAGATCGTGCACCTCGGCGGACGAGGACCGCGCGAGGCCGTCGGACCGGAGCTCGCGCGACTCTTTATTGGATCCGAGGGAACCCTCGGCGTCATCACCGAGGCGACGCTGCTCGTACGGCGAAGACCTCACTACGACCAGCGCCGCGCGTACTCCTTCTCGTCCTTCACCGACGGACTCGAGGCGTGTCGGCGCATTCTCCAGCGAGGTGCACGACCCGCGGTACTGCGCCTCTACGACGAATCGGAGTCGGCGCGACACTTCGATCTGAGCGACTGCGCGCTCATCGTGCTCGACGAGGGTGACTCGTACCTGGTGGACGCCACGATCGCGGTGGTGGATGAGGAGTGCGTCGGCGCCGAAGCCCGCGAGCCGGCCCTCGTCGGACGCTGGCTGGAGCGGCGCAACGACGTCAGTGCTCTGGCCCCCCTGTGGGAGCGGGGTGTCGTGGTGGACACGATCGAAGTCGCCGGGCCCTGGTCGATCCTGTCCGTACTCCACCAGAGGGTCAGCGGGGCGATGCTCGCGCTCGAGGGGATGTACGTCGTCTCGGCCCACCAGTCGCACGCCTACGACGACGGCGCGTGCCTCTATTTTACCTTCGCCGGGCAGTCGGTTGATCCCGACGCGTTCTACCGCACCGCCTGGGACGTGGCGATGGCTGAAGTGCTGGGACTCGGTGGTGCCATCAGCCATCACCACGGGATCGGTCGCAACCGCGCGCGCTTCGTCCAGAGTGCGCTCGGTGACTCCTTTGGCCTCTTGACCGATATCAAAAATCTGCTCGATCCCGAGGGCATCATGAACCCGGGCGTCCTCGGACTGGGAGGCAACGTGTGGTGAGAGCACTCGCCATCGATGTCGGCTCGTCGTCCCTGCGCACCGCGCTGGTCGACGACAGCGGACAGGTCCGCCACGTCCACCAGCGTCCCCTGCGCGTGGCGAGCCCTCAGCCAGGAGAGGTCGAGTTGGATGCGGCCGAGATCGCCGCAACTGCCCTCCAACTGTCGCGCATGACCCTGGAAGATGGTGGCGGCTGTGACTGCGTTGGCATTACCAATCAGCGCGCGACGACGGTTGTCTTCGACCCTCGCAGCGCGACGCCGGTCGGACCGGCGCTGAGTTGGCAGGACCTGCGCACCGTGATGGACTGTTTGACACTCCAAAGCCAGGGACTGTCCCTCGCACCGAATCAGTCCGCTACCAAGATCAAATGGCTGCTCGAACAGTCCGGGCGTTCCGCGGCCGACCTGCGATTCGCGACTCTAGAGACTTGGCTTGCCTGGCACGTGAGCGAGGGCGAGGTCTATGCGACTGACCGTTCGAATGCGTGCGTGAGCGGACTCGTCGACACGAGCGTGTCCCGCTGGGATGAACGTACGCTCGACCAGCTGGGCATCGACGGGGTCGGCCTGCCGCACCTCGTCGACACCATCGGCGCCGTGGGCGTGGCGCGCGCGCTCCCCGGCTCGCCCCGACTCACGGCGCTCGTGGGTGATCAACCCGCGTCGCTCTTTGGCCAGTCGTGTGGGACTTCCCAAGCCAAGATCACCTTGGGAACGGGCGGCATTCTCGACGTAATTCATCCCGCGAGTGCACCGACGTCACTCGGTCGCCACGACTCAGGGTGCTACCCCATGGTGATGCGAAGCCAGAACGGCGAGATCACGTGGGGGGTTGAGGGCATTGTCTTCAGCGCGGGATCGTGCGTGAAGTGGCTCGCCGACCTCGGCATCATCAGTGACGTCGCCGCGAGCGACGAACTCGCCGCCTCAGTCGACTCGAGTGAGGGCGTCGATTTCGTGCCCGCCTTCGCGGGTCTCGGGACTCCATGGTGGGACTTTGGTGCGCGCGGCGGGTTCTTTGGTCTCTCTCGCGGTTCGAGCAGCGCGCATCTGGCACGCGCCGTCCTCGAAGGCGTGGCCCAGCGAGGGGCGGATCTCATCGACGCGGCCGAAATCGAGTTGGGTGCGCGGCTCACCGAGATTCGCCTGGACGGTGGCATGAGTGCGAACCGATTCTTGGTCCAACGACTAGCGGACTATTGCGGCCACGTGGTCGCCGTCTCCTCGGAGCGCGAAGCGACCACGCGGGGTGCGGGACTGATGGCCCTCGTGGGAGCCGGGCACCTGAGTGTTACGGACGTGGAGTCTCTCTGGTCGCCCGGGTTCGTCGCCCATCCCGCAGAAGACGAGGCCGCTCGCGACGCGTCTCGCTCCCGTTGGCTCGAGACCATCAGTCGGGCGGCGCGAACGATTCCTGAACTCTCGGCGGTGTCGTTCTAGCTGGCCCAGGGGGCGCGCGACAGGGCATCATCGATCGTGGTGACTTCATCCAGGAGAACCTTGGAGGTCGCGAGACCCCGGGGGTTGTTCAGGCTCAGAATGCCCGTCACGAAGTTGTCGCGTACGTAGAGGGCGAGCCACTTGAGCTCCTCGTCGCTGCCCGACACCCGCACTACGTCGTCCTCGGCGTGCGGATGGCCGAGCATCTGAATCTTCTTGCCGTACTGGTCGGACCAGAAGTACGGAACCGCGGGAGTGACGTTTTCGCCCATCCAGTGGTGCGCGAGGTGCCAGGCGTGATCGGCCGCGACCTGCCAGTGCTCGACGCGGATGTGCTCGCGCTCATCGCCCACGCGGTACGCGAATCTGGCCACGTCGCCGATGGCCGCCACTTGAGGAGCCGCTTGGAGGTTCTCATCGACCCTCACCCCCTCGTCGACACGAAGTCCCGACGACGCGAGCCACTCCACGTCGAGCGCGGAACCCACGGCCGCGATCACCGCGCTCACCTCGAGCGCCGGCCCCTCGTCGAACTCGACGAAGAAACCATCCTCGGCTTTCAGCACATCGCGAATGTGTTGTCGCGTGCGCAGTTCGATGCCCGCGGCGGGAGCCAGTCGCGCGAGCCAGCTCGACGCCTCGCCGCCGACGACC
>JBARLO010000088.1:0-51898 GCA_049801955.1 Acidimicrobiales bacterium | reverse complement strand
GGCTCGTTACCGGCACCGACGCGGACGACGGCGTGTTGGCAGCGGCACTAGACGCCGGTGTCGTACGGGGCTGTGACGTCAGCGACGAGGTCACGCTCGTGGTCGTCGCCACACCGGCGCGCATCGTGCCGACGATCGTTCGTGAGTACCTCGAGCGTTCATCGAGTCGCCAACTCATCGTGACCGACGTCGCGGGGGTCAAGGGCGCGATCGTCGACGACGTGGGGGATCCGCGTTTTCTCGCCGGACATCCTATGGCCGGCTCGGAGCAACGAGGATTGGCCGGAGCGCGCGCCGATCTCTTCCAGGGGTGCACCTGGGTTCTCACGCCGACGTCGGCGACCCGGCCCGAGACGTACACGACGCTGCACGGGATCTTGCGTGAGCTGGGCGCGAACGTGGTGGCGGTGAGCGCCGACGATCACGATCGACTCGTCGCGGTCGCGAGCCACGTTCCCCACCTACTCGCGGGCGCCTTGATGAACGAGGCCACGCGGGTGGCCGAGCAGGACGCAGTGCTGTTGCAGTTAGCCGCCGGCGGCTTTCGCGATATGACCCGCGTCGCTGCCGGTGACCCGGGTATCTGGCCCGACATTCTCTTTGAGAATCGTGACGCGATCGCCCAAACTCTGCTGTCCCTAGAAGAGCGCCTGGCGCGACTGCGCACGGCGCTGAGCAGCGACGATCACGCCGCCATCGCCGCCGATCTGGCGGACGCCGCCTTCGCGCGACGTCAGTTGCCCGGCCGAGCGCTGAACTCAGAGAACCTCGCGTACTTGCGCGTCGCAGTCAGCGACCAACCCGGCGTGCTGGCCGCCGTGACAATGGCCGCGTCGGAGATGCTCGTCAACATCTACGACATTGAGATCGCCCACGGGATCGAAGGTTCCAGTGGCACACTCCTCTTGGCCATTGACGCCCTCCAGGCGGATATGTTCAGTGCCGCTCTCAGTGAGCGTGGGTTTCAAGTGGGTCACGAGTGAACGACGTCGAAGTCGTCACCCACGCCGCCCAGTTGCGCGGTTCGCTGCGCGTTCCGGGCGACAAGAGCTCGTCGCATCGGGCCCTCATGCTGTCCGCCTTGGCGAGTGGTGAGAGCACCATTACCAATCTGTCGCCCGGTGAGGACGTCGATGCCACCAGCGCCATTGTCGTGCAGTTGGGGGCCACCCGCCACGATGAGGATGGGGTGGCGTACCTCGATGGACCTGCCGGGGGCTTACGGCCGAGCAACCAGGACCTGGACTGTGGAAACTCAGGCACGTCGATGCGTCTGTTGTGCGGGGTTGTCGCCTCGATACCCGGGCGCCATCACCTGGTCGGCGACGCCTCGCTATCGCGGCGACCTATGGATCGCGTGGCCACTCCACTGGGCTTGATGGGCGTCGACCTCCAAGGCCAGGGGCTGGCCTCCACGGCGCCACTCGAGATCACGAGCCCACTCAAACTCCAGGCCATCGACTACCACGTGCCGGTCGCCAGCGCCCAGGTGAAGTCAGCCATCTTGCTCGCCGGGCTGCACGCCTACGGCGAGACCCGGGTGCACGAAGACGTGCGCACCCGCCGCACGACCGAAGACATGCTGCAGAGCGCAGGTATCGAGGTGGTCAGCGAGGACGCCGGCCTGGGGCGCATCGTGCGCGTGGTGCCGGGTCGACCCGAGCGCCACAACTGGCATATACCCGGCGACCCCTCGCAAGCGGCATTCTTCGCAGTGCTGGGCGCTATCCATCCCGACGCGACCCTTGAGGTCCTGAGCGTCGAGGCGTCCGACGAGCGAGTGGGGTTCGTCGGGGTTCTCGATCGCATGGGGGCCGACGTGCGCCTCGACGACCGCGACGGATTTCATGTGCTCCACGCACGAACCTCGTCGCTCGTGGCGACCGAGATTCATTCGAACGATGTCCCGTCCGTCGATGAAGTGCCGGTCTTGGCGGTGGCGGCGTGCGCGGCCAGTGGCGTGAGCGCATTCCGTGAGATGGGCGAACTGCGCCACAAGGAGTCGGATCGCTTCGCCGGCTCGATGTCGCTCGCAATGAGTCTCGGCTGTCGCGTCTGGTCCGAGGGGGATGACTTCTTCATTGAGGGACTGGGATCAGCCGAGCGATTCTTGCAGTTCACATTTCACGGCGCGCTCGATCACCGAATGGTGATGGCCAGTGCGGTTGCGGGCTGTGGCGGAAACGGGGCGACGATCAGGGGAGCCGCCACCGTGTCGTCTAGCTATCCCCACTTTTTTCGCGACCTAGCATTGCTCCAATGAGCAGCCAGGTCATTGCGATTGACGGACCGGCGGGATCGGGTAAGTCCACCATCGCCCGCGCGCTCGCCGACGCCTTAGGTTGGTCGTTCCTCGATACGGGGGCGATGTATCGCGCGCTGACCCGCGAGGCGTTGGATCGGAGGGTGGACGTCGCCGACGAGGAGGTCCTCGCTCAATTGGCTCACGATGCCCTCATCGCCACGGTGCCTCGGGTGAGCGTGAACGGTCGCGACGTGCACGACCAGATTCGCGGCGACGACGTCAACGAAGCGGTGTCGGTCGTGGCCACGAACCCCCGCGTGCGCGCCGAGATGGTACGCCGGCAGCGCGAGTTCGCCGCCGAGCAGCCCGTGGGCACCGTCGTTGAGGGCCGGGACATCACGACGGTGGTCTTTCCCGACGCCAACGTCAAGGTCTTTCTCACCGCGACCCTCGAGGAGAGATCGCGGCGCCGCGGGGATGAGAGCGAGGCGTCGGTGGCGCGCCGCGATGTGGTTGATTCGACGCGGGAGGCGTCGCCGTTGCGCCGAGCGCCCGACGCACTCGCCCTGGATACGACGGGTCGCAGCATCGCCGAGGTAGTGGAGGAGATTACGCAATGCCTGAAGCAGCGGACCTCGTCCTAAATCCGAATAAGACGCTGATCTATCGGATTTGCGCAGGGTTGGTCGCGGCTCTCGCTCGGGTATTTTTTCGCCCGAGCGTCACGGGAGCAGAGAACATCCCTCTAAGCGGCCCGGTGATCATCGCTCCGATTCATCGTTCCAATGTCGACTTTGCCTTCAGTTTGTTCATCTCACCGCGCAAAACGTTCTTCATGGCCAAAGACGGCGTCTTTCACCCCGCCGCCTTCGGCGCGTTACTCACGAGACTGGGAGCATTTCCGGTCAATCGCCAGAGCGCGGACCGCGAGTCACTGCGTCTCTCTGAAGAGGTGCTCAAGCGTGGTCAAGCTCTGGTGCTGTTCCCTGAGGGAACGCGTAAGTCGGGCGACCACGTCGAACCGCTCCATGACGGCGCGGTCTTCCTGGCGGCTCGAACCGGCGCCAAGATTGTGCCCGTGGGTATCGCGGGTAGTGAGAAGGCATTGCCGGTCGGCGCCAAGTTTCCGCACTTCGCCAAGATCGAGGTCGTGGTTGGTGCGCCGTTGGATCCGCCCACCGCGGAAGGGCGCGTCTCGCGCACGCAGATCACTGAGAAGACCGACGAACTACGCACAGCCCTCGAGGACGTGTATCGACAGGCGCGCGAGCGACTCGGCGACTAGCGCTCGCGCCACCAGGTGCCAAAGACCACCCGGGCGTAGCGAAAGCCGAACAGCCAGTTCTTGCCCTTCTTCGTCGTGCCCGACGCCCGCGGGTACCACACGGTCGGTACTTCGCTGGCGCGCCAGCCGCGCTTGAGTGCGGTGATGAGTAATTCGGCCGTCTGATACTGCTCCTGGGTGAGGCGATCGACCACGTCAGCCAGCATCGTGACGCGCAGCGCGCGATAGCCGGTTGAAGTGTCGGTGAGATTGGCGCCGGTCATCTTGTTCATGACGAAGGAGAAGAAACGCACGCCGCTCTTGCGCACCACGTCGGTCGTCTTGTCCTCGCCGAGCACGCGGCTCGCGACGACGAAGTCGGCCTGGTCGTTCTGGAGCGGAGCCAGAATCTGTGGCATCTCGGCCGGGTCGTTCTGACCGTCAGCGTCCAGGGTGAGGACGTACTTCACGTTGTGCTCGATGCAGTAGCGATACGTGACCTGCAGCGCGACACCGTGACCGAGGTTGACCGGGAACTCAAAGACCTTCACTCCGGGAAAGGAGCGCGCGATTTCTGCGGTCTGGTCGGATCCGCCATCGACCACCACGAAGGTGGTGTAAGGGCTGCCGTTAAGGGTGTCGGGCATCTTTTTCAAGACGTCGCCGATGTTGCCCTCTTCTTCGTAGGCGCAGATCGACGCGACGATCTCGTCGGGGACGAAATCGGGGTAGTCGGCGTCAAATCGAGTCCGGGCCTGGGCGATGGCGAAGTCACGCAAACGCGAGATGCGCCGCTTCTCAAGGTCCTCGTTTGACATCTATCTCCTTCACAGACGGGTGCAACGACACGAATCTGTCACCCACAGGCCCACGGTAGTCCGGTTTACCAGTCTACTCAGGCGCTCCAAAGTTGAACGCCGCGTCGTCCACGGCGCACCCGGCGCTGTGCGTTAAGTCGCAGCATCCGATGCAGATACCGCAAATGGCCGAGCGCTCTTCTAGGCCGCGCACGAACTAAGCGAGGGATCTTCACGTCCGTCGTGCGAGTCGTAGCCGCCGTTTACTACGCAAACCACCGATGTCGCACCGGTCGATCGATTTCGAACGTCAAAGCGAAAGAGGAGAGCGTTTTTGACGCTCAGCACGGTGACGCCGGATGGACGCGCGGTGACCTGAACGATGTGCCACACACCGCGATGCGCGAACAGACTCGTTGCCCACACGCGCACTTCACTCAGACCAGGATCCCGCAGCGCGCTCCCCGTGACGGTGTTGAATGCCGCGTCCGTGGCGAGAAGCGCCTCTCGCTGCGGCGTTGTCTGGCCGCGGGTCACCGGTTCGTAGAACTGCGCCAAGGACCACGCGGTGGTGAATTCACGATTACACGCGGGTGGCTCAGTGTCCGTTTTCACGTGCGACTCAACGCAGAGAAGCTGCGGTGACTGTTTCAGCAACAAGTTCGTGACGTGAGTGTGGCCGCTTCGAACGTAGGTGAGGCGCAGTCCGTCGACTGCGTACAGCCGGCCAGCGAGTGGCGCCCTCAAACTCACCACGAATGAATCGCCGTTGCCGAGCAACAAGCGTTTGTTGATGGCTGGCAGAAGTCCGGGTGTCGATCTGGACGGGTTGAGCAGGAAGTTCTTTCCTTGGCGCTTCGGATCGAATTGAACGCGCACGATCTTCGGGACGTCGTAGTTGCGAAAGTTGATCAGCGCGACCTTGGTGACGCGAATGCGCTTCGTCGAATGATCAGTGAATTGAAAACCAACATCGGTCACCGTCTTGGGCGACACGGGCACGCCGATGGATCCGCCGGTATTGAGGCTCAGAGGAACGACACCCGGTCGATTCTCCAGGCTGGCCAAAACCGCAATAAGTGCGGCGACTGCCACGATCACCAACGCGGCTGCGCTCACCCAGCGCAGGCTTGATTGCAGCTTGAATCGAGTGGTCACGCCGTGCAGCGCGATATTCATTGACCGAGCCATCGACACCGGCCGCTCGTTGAGTTCGGCCTCCAAATGCGCGACGAACTCCTCCCCGTAACGCTCCTTCCACGCGCGTGGATACCAACGCAAGTAGCGAGAGGCGCGCTCGCCTTCGGCTGACGAGTGAGTATCGCTCACCGACTCATTCACGCGGGCGACCAGTTGCGCTCAAGGCGGCGCTGGCTTTCGGCGAGGATTTTGGACTGGGCTGCAACGTGCTCGGTGAGCGTCGTCGCGCCCAGGGCCGTCAGTCGATACGGACGGCGCCGGTCCTGGGAGGCGACCGGTTCAATGAGACCCATGCCCTCGAGGCGCGATAACGCCTCATACAACGTGCCGGGTGCGATTCTCACTCCCGCGAAACTCTCCACGTCTTTCGTGAGGGAGTATCCGTGCTTTTCGCCATCGGCGAAGCTCGAAAGAATGAGAAATGCGGTACCCGCATTGCGAGAACTTGGTCCGAGATCGGGCGATGATTTCCGGCTCATTTCGCCACTATATCGGACACCGATATAGTGGCGCGTACTCGTGCCAAGGTCTCTGTGAGGCGAGGACTCGCGGGACGAGCGACTAAGCCGAAATGACCTCAGCAGCCGTAAAGTCGCGGTCCGCCTGGGCGTCAAAGGCCGTGGGCTCCGGCGTGGCAAAAATGACGTCCACGAGCGCGGTGAGGGCTTTGAGGACTTCGCGCAGTTCGGGTGGGGGAGGAAAGTACTCGTCTTCGACGGTGACCGAGAATACGGTGATGCCGTCTCGGGGCTGTAGATGTGCGAGCACTTCGTTCACAAGAATCTCCGGCGCGGACGCGCCCGCGGTGACCGCGACGACGCCCGAGAGGTCATTGGGTAGCTCTTCGGCGCCGTTCACCCGGAAAACGCGGGGACAACCTTCGGCTTCGGCGACCTTCACCAAAGCCACGGTGTTCGAGGAGTTGGCCGATCCAATTACGACCACCGCATCGGCCTTCGATGCAAGTTGACGCAAAGCGGCTTGTCGGTTTGTGGTGGCAAAGCAGAGATCGCTACGACCGGGCATCCAGATGTCGGGGAACGTCTCCTGGGCGTACTCCCTCAAGTCCTGCCACTCGTCCAGACTCAGCGTCGTTTGACTAAGCAGGGCCACGGGTCCGTTGTGACCATCAATCGCATCGATGTCCTCGCGCGACTGCACTAAGTGCACGGCTTCGGGGGCGACCGCCATGGTGCCAACGGCCTCCTCGTGGTCTTCGTGGCCGACGTAGAGGACCGTGTAGCCCTTCTTGGCGCGGACCTTGAGCTCGTGGTGCACCTTGGTCACTAGCGGACAGACGGCATCAATGACGGTGCCGCCCGTGCGACGAGCGGCCTCAATCACCTCGGGCGGAGATCCGTGGGCACTCAGCATGATGGGTGCCCCCGGGGGCACGACGTTGACGTCGTCGATGAAGATGACCCCGACCGATTTGAAGTGGTCCACCACGAACTGGTTGTGAACGATCTCGTGGTAGCAGTAGACGGGCGGCTCGAAGACCCGCGTCATCCAGTCCAGAGCCTTAATTGCCTTTTCGACTCCGGCGCAGAAACCTCGAGGGGCCGCTAGTACGACCTTGTCCACCGTCACGGCGTCAAGCCTAATGGGGTGTCATTTCGAGTGAGGGTCGCGCCCGAACGCCACTCGCCGACCAGGAAGTCGCGTGGACCTACCATCGGGCCATGGAAACTAAGGATGGACGTTACGTGGCCGCCCAGGCGGTGTCAGCACTGCTGGTGTTGATGCTGCTGGGATGGGTTGTACTGGGCATCGCGGTGATGGCAAAGACCAGCCAGAGTTACGTGGGTGAGGGTGACGTTCTCGGACGCATCGTGGTTCTGTCGATCGAGGGCGGTTTTACGTTGATCGGCGCAGGGATTCTCGCGTTTCTCGCGTCGGTACTCCAGGTGCTGCTGGGCATCTGGGAGGCCGCCGCGAGCGGGTGACGACGCGGCTCGGCCCCACGGCGCGTTGCCCCAACATCCGAGTTGGGAACAGGTCAAGGGATTTACGAAGGCGAGCGCGAAGTTCATCTGAAACGGCCACGCCGACCAAGTTGTCGACCTCGCGCGCGAGTGCATTCGCGATATTGGACAACCGCCGGGCGTGCCCGCACCTCCCTCGCACAACGAACGTGCTCGCGCCCGAAGGTCGACAGGAGGGCCACCAGTAGGCTGAAACGGTGTCTGGCGCCAAATTTTGCTTTTTTGTAGCCCTCCGGGCGCCCATTCGTACTCCAGGAGCCCCGACGTGACCAAGCCCCAGGTGGTGGTAGTCGGGCGCCCCAACGTCGGTAAGAGTTCCCTTGTCAATCGTCTCGCCGGTCGACGAGTCGCAGTTGTCGAAGAGCAACGCGGCGTCACTCGGGACCGTAAGGCTGTCGAGGTGGATTGGCGTGGCGTCACGTTTGACGTCGTCGATACCGGAGGGTGGCTGCAGGGCGGCGACACACTCGAAGACAAGATCTCCAAGCAGGCCGAGGCGGCCCTCGCGGGCGCGGACCTGGTCCTACTCGTGGTCGACGTCGCCACCGGTCCGGTGCAGGAGGACTCCACCGCGGCGCGCTGGGTACGCACGTCCAAGCGTCCCGTGGTCCTCGTTGCCAACAAGGTCGATGACCAACAGCACGAAGCAGCCGGGTGGGAGTTTCTCTCCCTCGGGCTCGGCGAGCCGTTCTTGGTGAGCGCGCTGCACGGCCGGGGATCTGGCGACCTGCTCGACCGCATCGTCGATGAGTTGGACGCGGGGACCGAGGGCACTGAGGACACCGTCGAGGATGATGGCGCGCTGCGCGTGGCGATCGTGGGTCGACCCAACGTGGGCAAGTCGACATTGTTCAATCAGCTCATCGGTGAGGAGCGAAGCGTGGTGCACGACCTGCCCGGCACGACGCGTGACGCGATCGACACCGTGGTGGAGACCAAGTCGGGCCTCGTTCGCTTCGTCGACACCGCCGGCATGCGCAAGCGCGCCCGCACCGAGGCCGGACTCGAGACCTACGCGGTCCTTAGGAGCCTCGAAGCCCTCGATCGTTCCGACATTGCGATCTTGGTCATTGACGCGACGCAGGGAGCGACCGGTCAAGATCAACGACTGGCCGAACGCATCTCGGCGGCTGGATGTCCTTCCATAGTGGTGCTCAACAAGTGGGAATTGGTTCCGGTCGAAGGGCGCGACGCGGTGCTCGCGACCGTGGGCGACAAGTTGGCGTTCTTAGGTGACGCTCCGGTCCTGAAGACCACGGCCCTCTCTGGTAAGGGTGTGCATCGCTTGTGGCCCGCGCTGTCGAATGCCGCCACGGACTACGCCAAACGCGTACCGACCGGCGTGCTAAACCGTGCGATCCGTGACCTCCAGGTGAAGCAACCGTCGCCGACCGGCAAGATTCGCTACGCGGTCCAAGGCGCGACCGAGCCCCCGACGTTCACGCTCTTCGTGGCGGGCCGCCTCGCGCCGACGTATCTGCGTTACGTGGAGCGCAGTTTGCGAGAGAAGTTCGAGCTGGGTGCCTCACCGATACGAGTGCGCGTTCGAGTCGAGTAGTGGCCAACTGGTGTGAGACCTGTGATCGTCCCGAAGAGGGCGACTTCTGTGAGGTGTGCGGGGCAGAAGTAGCCGTCACCGAGCGCGAGCCCGTCCCGTGGCGCTGGCGTTTCTTTGCGGTGGCGGCCGTCGTCTACATCGGATGGCGGATCTATCAGATAATTTCGTGGATAGTCCACTAGGAGGAGTGACGTGCCGATCTACGCCTTGGGCGACCGCGTGCCCCAAATTCATGAGGACGCCTACGTCCACCCCGACGCCGTCGTGATTGGCGACGTGCGCATTGGCGCGGACTCGTCGATCTGGCCCACGGCCGTACTGCGGGGCGACTACGGCACCATCATCATTGGCGAGCGAACCTCCATCCAGGACGGAACGGTCGTGCACGCCGTAGACGATTATCCCACCGTGATCGGCAGCGACTGCGTCATTGGTCACCTGGCGCACTTAGAGGGGTGCACCATTCACGACCGCGCCCTCGTGGGCAGCGGTTCGATTGTTCTTCACCAGGCCGTGGTTCATAGCGGCGCGACCGTCGGGGCGGGAGCGGTCGTGCGCAACAAAATGGTCGTGCCGGCGAACTCGTCCGCCCTAGGCGTGCCAGCGGTGATTCGCCCCGACACGAGCGACGAGGGCGTCGCGGTCGCTTCGGCCGCACTGTACGCGGAGAACGGGCGCCGGTTTCGCGAGGAGTTGCGCGAGCTCTAGGCGTTCGACACGTCGACGAGACGCTGGAGTACGGCGGCCGCACGGCCGTCAAGTACCGAGTCGCACGCCAGTTCGAAACCCTCTCTCAGGGACGTCGCGCGCCCGGCCACCATCAAAGCGAGGGCGGCGTTGGCACAGACTGTGTCGAATACGGGGCCGCGCTCGCCGGCCAGAAACGCTCGCGTCACCGCCACATTCTCGTCCACGTCGCCGCCCCGAAGGTTCGCCACGGTGTGGTGGACCCCGATCTGGGCGCCCGCGTCGATGCGCTCACGGCTTCGGCCCTCTCTGGTCACAAACTCCAACGTCGAGGGCGCGCCGAGAGACAGCTCGTCCAGTCCGTCGTCCGCACTCACGAGGACCGCATAGTCAATACCTCGGCGGAACAGAACCTCGGCCATTTTGTCGGCGAGGGGAGTGGAGGCCACGCCGATTAAAGAGCGCCGCACGAGCGCGGGGTTGGCCAGAGGACCCAGTGCATTGAAGATGGTGCGAAAACGAAGTTCGCGTCGCACGGGTGCGAGATTTGCGAGCGCGGTGTGAAAGACGGGTGCGAACATAAAGCCGAACCCCGCCTCGAGAATGCTCGCACGCACCACGTCAACTGGCGCTTCGATTCGTACGCCCAACGCTTCGAGGAGATCGGCCGAGCCCACGGAGGACGACGCAGCGCGATTGCCGTGCTTGGCCACCGGTACGCCGCAGCCCGCCACGGCGAAGGCCGCCATGGTCGACACGTTCACGCTGTGCAGTTGGTCGCCGCCCGTTCCCACGATGTCGATCGCCTCGAGGTCGAGCGAAAAGGTGGTGGCGCACGCGATCATGGCGTCGACGAAACCGGTCATCTCGTCGACCGTCTCGCCCTTCATCGTGATGGCGGTCAGGAAACTGGCGATGAGCACGCCATCGACACGACCCTCGAGGATCTCGCGTAGTGCGAGAGACGCCTCGTTGCGCTCCAGGTCTTCTCCGCGCACCAGCGGGTTGAGTACGTCGAGCGCAAAGGACTCCACGCTTAGCTCGGTGTTGCAGGTGGCGCGGGCATAGCGTCACGATACTCGGGAGATTTTCGCATGTTGGCCACAACTACGCTTTGGTGATGGCGACCACCTACCTCGACACCATCCTCGCGACCCATCGACACCGCGCCGCACACGACACGCGCAACTGGCGCGAGCGCGTCGATGAGGTGCGCTACGACGGACCATCGTTCATCCTCGTACTGCGCCAAGGTTCGTCGCCGTACGTCAAGTTGATCGCCGAGATTAAGCGGCGATCGCCGTCGAAAGGACCACTCGCGAACGATCTTGATGCCGCGGAAGTCGCCACCGTCTATCGCGACGCCGGGGCGAACGCCATCTCGGTCGTGACCGACGAGGACTATTTCGGCGGAACGATGGAGGACCTCGAGGTCGTTCGTCGAACGGTGCCGTTGCCCATCTTGCGCAAGGACTTCACGGTGAGCGAAAACGACATTCTCGACGCCGTCGAAGCCGGGGCTGGCGCGGTGCTCTTGATCGTGGCCGCCCTCAGTGACGAGGAATTGTCCTCGTTCGTCGCTCTGACGGAACGCTGCGGCATCGACGCGCTGGTGGAGATCCACGACGCTGAGGAGTCGAAGAGGGCCCTTGACGCCGGGGCCAAGATCATCGGCATCAATCAGCGCAATTTGCACACCTTTGAGGTCGACACCGAGCGAGCGGCCTCGTTGATCAACGTCCTGCCGCGCGACTGCCTCGCGGTCTGTGAGTCCGGACTGTCAACACTGGAGGATGCCGAGCGCGCAGCTCAGGCGGGTTTTGATGCGATGTTGGTCGGCGAGGCGTTCGTTACGGCGAGTGACCCCGCCAGTGTGGTCAAGTCCTTCGCGCTGGTGCCGAGTACCCAGCGTGCGTGAGCCCTGGAGCCGCGGGTACGTCAAAGTATGCGGGGTGATGTCGATCGAGAATGCCTTAGACGTGGCCGCTCTGGGCGTGGACGCGATCGGCGTGAATCTTGCGACGTCGCCTCGTCGGGTGACGCCCGATCGCGCCCGAGAGATTCTGGAGGCAACGAAGGGTTCCGTGCTGCGGTGCGGGGTCTTTGCGGACAACGAGGACGAGGAGATTTCCACGTACGTGAGCGCGCTCGGTTTCGACGTTGTTCAAGTACACGGGCCTCTAAGTCCCTCGCTGCACGACGACCTTCGACGACACGGAGTTCGGATTGTCAAAGGTCTCAGCATTGGGATCGACGAGTTTTCGACTTTTGACGACGCTTTGGTGGACGCGGTGCTCGTGGACGGCCCACGACCTGGTTCGGGCATTGCGCACTCGTGGGTTGGGCTTAAGAGTCGTTCCTTTGGCGTTCCGGTCATTGCCGCGGGCGGCCTTACTCCCACCAACGTGGGCGCCGTCGTGGCGACTACGCGGGCGTGGGGTGTGGACTCTGCGAGCGGAGTAGAGAGTCATCCTGGCGTGAAGGACCCACGGTTGGTCGAGGAGTTCGTGACGTTGGCGCGTGCGGCGTGGAACGAGGAAACGGAGTGACGTGGCGCAATCCGATGTGATGGGCGCGCCAGATGAGCGCGGACGCTTCGGCACCTTCGGGGGACGATTCGTACCTGAGGCTCTCATGCCCGCGTGTCTGGAACTAGAGGAGGCTTTCATTGAGGCGTGGAGCGATCCCGCCTTCGTGGCTGAGTACCGCCAAACGCTGGCGGAGTTCGTCGGTCGACCCACGCCGGTCACGCCCCTGTGGCGGCTCTCGGACAAATTAGGGGTGCGGCTCTACGCCAAACGCGAAGATCTAGCGCACACCGGATCGCACAAGATCAACAATGTGGTGGGCCAGACGCTCCTCACGCGTCGCATGGGCAAGACGCGCATCATCGCCGAGACCGGAGCGGGGCAACACGGTGTGGCGACTGCGACGGGGGCCGCCCGACTCGGACTGGACTGCACCATCTTCATGGGTGAGGTGGATACCGTACGCCAAGAGCTCAACGTCTTTCGCATGGAGCTCTTAGGCGCGCGCGTCGTACCGGTGACCTCGGGCTCGCGCACACTCAAAGACGCGGTGAATGAGGCGATGCGTGAGTGGGTGACGTGCGTCGCCGATACGCACTACTGCATCGGATCCGTAATGGGCCCCCACCCCTTCCCGTGGATGGTTCGAGAGTTTCAGACCATCATCGGCATGGAGGCCGCGAGTCAGATGATCGAGTTGGGTGCGGACACGCCCGACCTGGTCGTTGCCTGCGTGGGCGGCGGGTCCAACGCGGCGGGTATCTTTGCCGGGTTCGCCAACAGTGACGCGCGACTCATCGGCGTTGAGGCAGCCGGGGGAGCAGCGATCTCCATTGGATCTCCGGGCGTCCTGCATGGGATGCGCTCAATGATTCTCCAGGACGAGTTCGGTCAGATCGAAGAGGCCCACTCGATGTCGGCGGGCCTGGACTATCCGGGCATCGGTCCCGAGCACGCGCACCTGGCCAACTCACAGCGTGCGGAGTACTACGCCGTCGCCGACGACGAGGTGCTCGACGCACTCTCGTTGCTCAGTGAGAGCGAAGGAATCATTCCGGCCCTCGAGACGGCTCACGCGCTGGCCTGGATTACCCGAGAGGTCGGCTCTCGCGTGCCGTCGGGGGCGACCATCCTTTTGAACCTGTCGGGTCGCGGTGACAAGGACGTTGCTCAGGTCCGTGCGCTCCGTCAAGGAGAGTCGTGAAGACCCTCGAGAGCACCCTGCGTTCTCTTCGCGCTAGCGGACGAACTGCCCTCGTGCCGTACCTCATGGCGGGAGCGACACCCGATTGGGCCCGCCACGTCGAGGCGGCCGCGCTCGGCGGTGCGGACGCCATCGAGATCGGTATCCCGTTTTCTGACCCAATGATGGACGGCGTGGTGATCCAAGAGGCGGGACTGCGTGCGCTGGGTGCGGGTACCACGTTCGAGTCGATTGGCCGCGAGCTCGAAGCCCTCGACGTCGGCGTGCCGCTCATTGCAATGACCTACTACAACATTTTCTTGCACCATGGACTGGAACGAAGCGCGGGGCGCTTAGCGGACTTCGGGATCACCGGAGCGATCGTGCCCGACCTTTCCCTCGAAGAGTGCGAGGACTGGACGTCGGCCTGCGGGGATGCTGACGTGGCCACGATCTTTCTGGTCGCGCCCTCCACCCCGGCGTCGAGGATCGAACGGGTGAGCGCAGCCAGCGAGGGTTTCGTGTACGCCTCTGCCCGCATGGCGGTCACTGGTTCGAGCACGCAGGGCGGCGAGGGCCAAGCCGTAGTGGAGCGGGTACGTGCACAGAGCGACCTTCCCGTCTATGTCGGTATCGGGGTGGGCACTCCCGATCAGGCGGCCGCGACCGCTCAGGTGAGCGACGGAGTCATCGTGGGCTCGGCGTTGGTACGGATCGTTCTCGATGGCGGGGGACCGCAGGGGGTCGAGAGTTTCGTGCGAACTTTTCGTGACGCCGTGGATAACGCCACGACAGCCTGAGAGAGTTCTTAGCGATCATCAGGTGAGAAAGGCGCTGGTTGCAACCGTTTTCACGTTGCACACGCTCTCATCGTCAAGTCGCCGCAGACAAATCCAACATCGCTGATCCGCGCGGGTTAATAATTCCAATTGGACCCCCATCTTGGGGGTTGCACGTAATCCATATCTGGGGGTGTAAATGGCTGAAGAAAGAGTTGCGGATCCTGGCCCATTAGGACTGGCCGGCTTCGCGATGACGACTTTTGCTCTGAGTAGTTGGAACGCCAACATTTGGCACGGAGCGGGTCTTGAAGCAGCGCTGGCAATGGCGTTCTTCTACGGAGGAATCGCGCAGTTGCTGGCCGGTATGTGGGAGTTTGTGCGCAAGAACACCTTCGCAGCACTTGCGTTCACGTCATACGGTGCGTTCTGGCTGTCGTTTTATGCGCTTATTAAGTTCAATCTGCCGGGAGGCGGTTCGGACACTGTTCCGATCTTCCTATTGGGTTGGGCCATATTTACCGTGTACATGACGCTGGCGGCAACGAAGACGAACAACGCGGTCCTTTCGGTGTTCGTATTGCTATCCATCACCTTCATCCTTCTCACGATCGGCAACTGGGGTACCACCCACACGTTTACCGACCTTGTGAGGGCTGGTGGATGGTTTGGGCTAGCCACGGCGGCGGCGGCGTGGTACGCGTCCGCAGCCGGGGTAGTGAATGCCACCCATGGCAAAGTTGTGCTACCGGTGGGTCCACGAGGCTAACGTAGAGGTCACTGGTGGCTTGCCACCGGACCCAACCGCCAACAGCGCCCGTGCCATGAGGTACGGGCGCTGTTGGCATCTATGCGCGAGCGAGAACTACTGTCGCACTAGTCGCGTCCATCAAGCGATCTGACTGAACAAAATATTCAAGCCGTGGAACTGGAGTAGGTCATGAGTGAAGCAAAGCTCGAAGCATGGCTCGACGAAACGCGCAGTTTCGCGCCGAGTGAAAAGTTCACCAAACAGGCGAACGCGCAACCTTCGATTTACGCCGAGGCGGAGGCTGACCCTCTCGCATACTGGCGCAAGCAGGCCGACCGACTCACCTGGACGAAGGAGCCCACCAAGATCCTCGAGTGGGACCTGCCCTTCGCCAAGTGGTTCAGCGATGGCACACTGAACGCGTCGTACAACTGTGTGGACCGCCACGTTGAGGCGGGTAAGGGCGACAAGGTTGCCTACCACTGGGTTGCCGACGCCGAGGGTGAAACGCGCACCATCACCTACGCCGACCTCCAGAAGATGGTGGCGCAAGCGGCCAACGCTCTGACTGAACTGGGCGTGAAGTCGGGCGACCGTGTGGCCGTGTACATGCCCATGATCCCCGAGGCGATCGTGACCATGCTCGCCATCGCACGTCTGGGGGCTATGCACTCGGTCATCTTTGGTGGCTTCTCCGCGGATTCGTTGTCGAGCCGAATCCTGGACTCGGACTGCCAGGTCGTCGTCACCGCCGACGGTGCGTTTCGGCGCGGTGTGGCTAGTCCCCTCAAGCCCGCCGTGGACGAAGCACTCAAGATCTGTCCGAACGTGCGTGCGGTGCTCGTCGTTCAGCGCACCGGGGGGGACGTCGAGTGGATCGAAGGGCGAGACCACTGGTGGCACGACATCGTGGACAAGCAGGCCGACACCCACGCGTACGAGTCGTTCGACGCGGAGCACCCGTTGTTCATCATGTACACGTCGGGCACGACCGCGAAGCCCAAGGGTATCTTTCACTCAACCGGTGGTTATCTCACCCAAGCGGCGACGACCTACTACAACATCTTTGATGTCAAGGCCGATACCGACATCTGTTGGACGGCGGCCGACATCGGCTGGATTACCGGCCACAGTTACATCGTGTACGGACCACTGATCAACGGCGTCACGTCGGTGATGTACGAGGGGCTGCCCGACTCAGGTGGGCGAGACCGCTGGTGGAAGATCATTGAACAGAACAAGGTCTCGATTCTCTACACCGCGCCGACGACCATCCGCACCTTGATGAAGTGGGGCCAACAGCATCCCAAGAGTCGCGACCTGTCCAGTCTGCGTCTACTCGGGACGGTGGGTGAGCCCATCAATCCCGAGGCGTGGATGTGGTACCGCGAACACGTCGGGGGCGATCGCTGTCCCATTGTCGACACCTGGTGGCAGACCGAGACCGGAGCGATCATGATCTCTCCGCTGCCCGGCATCACCGCAACGAAGCCGGGCGCGGCCATGAAGGCGTTGCCGGGCATCTCGGTCGATGTGGTCGACAACGAGGGCAAGAGCGTGGGCAACAACGAAGGCGGCTACCTCGTCATCACGCAGCCCTGGCCGTCAATGACGCGCGGCATCTACGGCGATCCCGAGCGATTTAAGGAGACGTACTGGGCCCGCTTCCCCGGCGTGTACTTCGCCGGCGACGGGGCCAAGCGCGACCAGGACGGGGACCTGTGGCTACTTGGACGCATCGACGACGTGATGAACATCTCGGGACACCGTCTCTCGACGACCGAGGTGGAGCACGCGCTCGTGGGATACCCGGGCGTGGCCGAGGCCGCTGTCGTCGGCGCGACCGACGACACAACGGGACAGGCCATCGTGGCCTTCGTGACCCTCAAGCTCTCCGCCGATGAAGCCGAAGAGGACCACACCGCCACGATCAACGCGCTGCGTGAGCACGTCGCCAAGGTGATCAGCCCCATTGCGAAGCCCCGACAGATCATCCTGACGCCGGAGCTGCCCAAGACGCGCTCGGGCAAGATCATGCGCCGACTGTTGCGCGACGTGGCAGAGAATCGACCGCTCGGTGACGTGACGACGTTGATGGATCCGACCGTCGTGAACTCAATTGCTGCCCTCATGACGGAGAGTTCGGCCGACGAGGAGTAACGCCTCGACTAGGAGTCGAAGCCGAGGTTAAAGAGATCGAGGAGCTTCAACCAGAGGTTGCGTCTCCCGTTGCGCGCGTCCGCCTTTTCGATGGAACGTTGCGTGAGGCGGATGAAGAACCACCGGAAAGGCTCAGGCGGAAAGGGCATCGGCCTTTTGCGGACCATCGTGAGCGACGATCGCTCGGTGGTCTTGCCGTCGAGGAGATCGAGCATGACCGCTGCGCCAAATCTTGTCGACGCGACACCGAGTCCCGTGTAGCCCATGACGTAGGCCGCTTTGCCCCCGTGCGCGGTGCCCCAAAAGGGGGAGAACCTCGTACAGGTGTCAATCGCTCCGCCCCAGGCGTGGGTGAACTTGATGCCCGCGAGCTGGGGGAAGGTGGAAAGAAAGTGGCCGGCCAGTTTGGCGTAGGTCGCGGCGTTGAACTCGAAGTCGCGCTGTCCCTTGCCACGAAACTGATAGATCGTGTCAAAGCCGCCCCACAAAATGGAGTTGTCCTTGGTGAGTCGGTAGTAGTGAAATTGATTGCCCGCGTCGGCTACTCCCTCGCGGCCCTTCCAACCGATGCTGGCCAGCTGTTCGTCACTCAGCGGTTCGGTGACGAGCGCGTAGTCGAATACCGCCACCACGTAGCGTCGCGTCTGGCGCACCAGAGACGGAAAGACGTTGGTCCCGAGCGCCACGCGGTGTGCCGTCACAGCGCCGTAGGGCGTGTGCACGCGAACCGCATCGTCAACGTCTTCGAGCCACTCAACCTTGGAGTTCTCAAAGATCTTCACGCCCAGCGACTGACAGGCCCGCTCGAGACCCCACACCAGGCGCGCGGGATCAACCAAGGCCGTACCGTCGATGTCAAAGAGGGCCCCTTCGTAGGAGGGGGAGTGGATGCGGGCTTGAATCTCCTCTTTGTTGAGCACCTCCACGTGGTCACCCATGTCGTTGCGCAAGCGGGCCTCTTCGGCCATGCCCTCAAACTGCCAGGGCGCGACGGCCACGCGAAGTTCTCCGGTGCGCTCCCAGTCGCACTCGATGCCGTAGCGCTGAATGGTGGCCTCGATTTCGTCCAGGTTCTCACGACCTAGACGTTCGATGACGGGCATCTCGTGGGCGAAGCGGGCCATTCCGTTATTGAACCCGTGGGTGAGCGACGCGCTGCAAAATCCCCCGTTGCGTCCCGACGCGCCCGCTCCGGTCTCGTACTGTTCGACCACGATGACTTCGCGTGAAGGGTCGCGCTCCTTGGCGAGCAGGGCCGTCCATAGGCCGGTGTAGCCGCCACCGACCACGCACAGATCGGCACCCAGTTCGCCGATCAGCGCGGGATGGGGTTCAGGCTCTAGCGGATCCGAGTCCAGCCACCACAACTCGGGCTGCACTTCGGCGAGATGACGTAGAACGAAGGTGTCCTTCTTCTCCATGTTGTGTCCAGCGGGACGCTGGAATCACCTTCTCTCGAGACGCTGAATAGTGGGAATCTTCGCAAGCGAGGTCTGACCTGGGCTTGTGGTGAGTTTACCGGGGACGCTTCGCGGCACAGGGAACTGGGCGCCATCCACCGATCTGTAACAGTCGTTCGTTAGCGTGAAAGCAGATGAATGAACGGCGCTCTCAGTGACCCGTTACGTGGGATTCGATCTCGAAACCACCGGAATCAGTTCATTTCGCGACTCACCCGTGTCGTACGGATTCGCCGAGCGATCGCTGCAAGAGTCCCGGATCGACACTCGCCTCGACGGCGGGTACATCCATCCCGGTCGACCGATACCCCCTGGTGCGACTGCCGTTCACGGCATCACGGACGCCATGGTGGCAACAGCCACGCCGGTCGGCGAGGCTGTTGAGTCTTTGGCCGTCGCACTCGTCGATGTGTGGGGCGACGGCGGGATCATCGTGGGCATGAACGTCAGTTACGACTTGACGATGGTTGATTCCCTCTGCCATCGTCTGGGACTCGCGACGTTGTGCGAACGTGGTCCCATCGGACCCATCCTGGATGTCCTGATTCTCGATCGCCACTTTGACAAATGGCGCAAGGGATCACGAAAGCTGATCGACCTGTGCCAGCACTACGGAGTGGTTCTCGCCAGTGCTCACTCGGCGGTGGACGACGCCGTGGCGAGCCTGCTTGTTCTGGAGGCGATGCGCGAACGCTTTGGCGATATCGACGCGATAGACAAGGCCGACCTAACCGTGGCCCAACGTGCGTGGTATCAGGAGTGGCTCCGAAGTTTTTCGGCGTTCCGCGAAAAGAAGGGTGAAGCACCGGTTCCGCCAGGTCAGTATGACTGGCCGATACAGAGTGACGACGAACTCGAGGCCTATCGGTACTCCAAGCTGGTGAGCTGAGGCACGTTCGCACGGGGCGGTGACTTGTCGCCACAATGAAGAGCACGGGTCCTGGTCGGGCTGGGGGTGTCTAGGTTCACGACCTAGTTCAGGTATGAGTCGCGACCTTGTTCATAGTGGCATCGCTGACGATGGGAGATGTCCAAAGCCCGTGTCATTGTCCTGTCTGTTGTCCACCAAGGTCTGAGCCAGGCGGAGGCCGCCCGTCGTTTCGGGGTGTCGTGGCGCTGGGTCCACACCCTCGTTACCCGCTACCACGAGGGAGGCCTCGACGCGGTGGAACCACGTAGCTCACGACCGCACTCCAGTCCCCAGCGCACGAACGAGGAGATGCGCACCGTGATTCTCGAACTGCGCCGCGAGCTCACCCAGGCCAGCCTGGACGCGGGCCCTGAGACGATTCAGTGGCACCTGGCAGAGCGCGGTTACCTCGCGCCCTCCACCTCGACCATTCGTCGCCTGCTGGTTCAGGCGGGACTGGTCACCCCGCAACCCAAGAAGCGACCGCACTCGTCACTGCATCGCTTTGTCGCCGACCAACCCAACGAGACCTGGCAGGGTGACTTCACGCACTGGCAGTTGCGCGACGGCTCCGAGGTCGAGATCATCAACTGGCTGGACGACCACTCGCGCTTCGTGTTGTCCATGACGGCGCACCCGCGCGCCACCGGACCACTCGTGGTGGAGACCTTCATCGCGTGCACCAATGACTACGGCGCACCCGCCTCCACGCTCACTGACAATGGCATGGTCTATACGGGGCGCTACGTGGGCGGACGCAACGCCTTTGAATACGTTCTGGCCGCCCTCGGCATCCGCCAGAAGAATGGGCACCCCGCCCACCCTCAGACCCAGGGCAAGATCGAGCGCTTTCACCAGACCCTGAAACGATGGCTGCGCGGACAGCCACCCGCGGACACCATTGGCGTGCTCCAAGATCAGCTCGACTTCTTTCGCGATCTCTACAACGAACGACGTCCTCACGCGTCCCTGCACAAGCGCACCCCCGGATCGGTCTACCGCGCGACCCTCAAGGCCTCACCGGCCAACGACGTCGCCCAGCACTACCGGGTACGCATTGACGCCGTCTCCAAGGACGGCAAGGTGACGCTGCGTCGCGGCGGTCGACTTCATCACCTCAACGTGGGCATCGTGCACAAAAAGGTGCCTGTCATCATGCTCATCGATGAGCATCAAGTCACCGTGACGGACCTCGAGACCGGCGAAGTCCTCGCGCTCAATCGCATCGACGGCACCCGGGGATACTGGAGGAACGAACTACTTCCTCCGGGCCGCTGGCCCACACTATGAACGAGGTCGCGACTCAGATATGAACAACGTCCCGACTCATCACACTGGTCGGGCTGGGGAGATTTGAACTCCCGATCTCTCGGCCCCCAGCCGAGCGCTCTAGACCAAACTAAGCCACAGCCCGCGAAGGGCTAATTCTAGTCTCGCGAACTCACCCCACTGGCCGGTGCGGCGCATGGGACTGAGCCGGATCAGTGAGCCACGCGCGCGCTTCGCAGAGATAGGCAATGCTCTCACCTGTCGACTTTGCCTCGATCGCTTCGAGAATCCGACGATCGAGCGCGATGAGCAGTTCATCAACAGACACGTGATTTCTCCTTATCCGCCGGCGACCGCCGTCACGACTTCGATCTGGGCCCCGTCGGGAATCAACGTAGTTGCCCATTCACTGCGCCGCACCACCTCGCCGTCAATCGCGACGGCAATGCCGCGAACTTCAATGTCGTGTCGCGTGAGCAACTCGTCCACGCTTTGTTCGACGAACGACTCCTCGACGCCGTTGAATCGGATCACGTCAAGCTCTTCGCGAATGCCGCTGCGTCGCGGGAGCTGGTTGGCGCCAACGTCATGCCATGGCGGTAGTGACCCGATAGCCACGCCCATCGTTCGTCGATCACTTCAAAGAAGGGCTCTAGGTCCTTGCTCGCCGGTCGCAGACCTTCTCGAATCTCAACGAGGGAGGCCGTTTCGAGGGACGGAACGACGTCCAGAGAGTCCCGCAATATTCGCTGGGCCTCTCCCAGTTCGACGCCGAGGGCACCTTGCTCGTCCGACGAGGCTCCAATCACGCAGTAGCCCGAGGGTCGACTCACGAGATACCACGAGCGTCCTCGCACAAAGGCCCGCAGCACCGGTTGATTGGATCGGTCGAGACCCTCGACGCGCACCGTCATCCCGCGCACCGGGCGAACGGCGTGTTCGGCGTGTTCCGCGACGCCGTGGGGGAGTGGCCGCGATCCGGTCGCCAAAATTCCCACGTCACCGTGAAACGAGGCGCTGTCGGTTACAGCGACCACGCGCCGATCCGAGACGGTCGTTTCGATAACGGTCTCTCGAACGACGGTGACACCTAAGTTTTCGTTCGCCAGTGACAGGACGCTCACGGCTTCGTCGGGGTTAATCCACGCGTCGCCCTCCAAGTAGAGGCCGTCGCGAACCCTCGGCGTCACGCCCTGAAAGAAGGACGGGTATGTGTCGCGCGTGACCCGCAGCGCCCCGACCCCAAACTCGCTCGCCACGTGTGCCACGTGGTCGACGAGCTGACGGTCCCCTCCATCGAAGCCAACGAACAATGTGCCCGTCTGGACAATTGACACGTGGCGGCCAGTTACTCCAAAGAGTTCATCTGACAGTTCGCGCCACGAAGCGACCGCGTCGCGCTGGCGGCGGTAGTTCTCGAACTCACCCGGCGCCATCTCGCCCTTGGGAGCAATCATTCCGGCGGCGGCCCACGTCGCTCCATGGGCTGGAGCGGGATCAAACAGAGTGACGCGCCATCCATCGCGCGCGAGTCGAAAGGCACTCGTTGCGCCGATGATTCCGGCGCCCACGATGAGCGCAGCGCCACGAGTGGTGTTCACGGCACCAGCGTACGACGAGGGCCATTGGCGTCCATCGGTATAATGAGCGTGGGTCAGCGTTGCCCCAGAGCGACGCCCATGACCAAAAACCTTTACGACCCTTCTTTCGAACACGACGCCTGCGGCGTTGGCATGGTCGCGGATCTGACCGGCCGCCCGAGTGCCGCGACCGTGCTGGACGCCCTCACCATTCTTGAGAATCTCGAACATCGCGGCGCGACGGGAGCGGACGTGGACTCGGGCGACGGTGCGGGGATACTGACGCAACTTCCCGATGCCTTCATCCGACAGGTCTTTGACGACGTTCCTGAGCGAGGTCATTACGGCGTCGCGCAGTGGATGATTCCCAAGGACTCCAAACTCGATATTCTGCGTGCGGCCATTGACCACGAAGTTGGGTCACTTGGCCTCACCGCTCGCTCCTGGCGCGATGTTCCGGTCGATTCGAGGGTTCTCGGCCCCACCTCGGCCGCCGGAGAACCAAGGTTCTTCCAACAACTTCTCGTACCCGACGCTCCAGTGGCGGGTGAGGAGCTCGAGCGCTTGCTTTACTGTGCGCGCAAGATCACGGAACGTCGCCACGAGGTGTACGCCGCGTCGTGTTCCTCCCGCGTTCTCATCTACAAGGGGATGCTGAGTGCGCCCCAGTTGCGCCGGTACTTCCCAGATCTCGCCGACGAGCATTTCGCCACGGCCATTGCGGTGGTGCACAGTCGATTCTCGACCAACGTCCTGCCTCGCTGGGATCTGGCGCAGCCCTTCCGCTTTATCGCCCACAACGGCGAGATCAACACTGTTCGCGGGAATCGAAACTGGATGACGGCACGCGAGTCGAACCTCGCCAGTTCCGTACTCCCCGTACCGGTCGGCGACCTGACGCCGATCGTGACGCCCAACATGAGCGACTCGGCCAGTTTCGACGAGGTCGTGGAACTGCTCGTGCACGCAGGCCGCTCGCTGCCGCACGCCGTTCTCATGATGATTCCTGAGGCCTGGGAACGCTCCACAAACATGAGTCCCGAGCGTCGAGCGTTCTATCGGTATCACGCGGGGCTAATGGAGCCTTGGGATGGGCCCGCGTCGGTCACCTTCTGCGACGGCACCGTCGCCGGCGCCGTGCTGGACCGCAATGGGCTGCGACCCGCGCGCTACTGGATCACTAAAGACCAACGAGTAATACTCTCGAGTGAAGTGGGGGTCCTACCCATCGATCCCGCCAACATCGAACGCAAGGGCCGCCTCCAACCGGGGCGCGTCTTTCTCGTGGACGTCGAACAAGGTCGCGTCATCGAAGACGAAGAGTTGAAGTCCTCGCTCGCCGGCGCTGCCCCCTACGCGCAGTGGCTAGAACGCCACCAGGTGTCGTTGGATGAGATTGACGCGCCCGAGTCCCTGACTCCCGAGCACGCGTCGGTCGTACGCCTCCAAAAGAGCTTCGGCTACTCCGAAGAAGATCTGCGCATGATTGTGCGTCATATGGCCCAGGTTGGTGAGGAGCCCGTGGGATCCATGGGTTCGGACACGTCGATCACGGCGCTGTCGACGCTGCCGCGATCGTTGTTCGACTACTTCAGTCAGCTCTTCGCCCAGGTGACCAACCCGCCACTGGACGCCATCCGTGAGGAGTTGGTCACCTCAACCCGCGTGGTCATTGGGGGAGAGGAAAACCTCCTCAGCGCAACTGAGGAGCACTGTCACCAGATTGTGCTGCCCTCACCGGTGCTGAGCGTGCGAGAGCTTTCAAAGATTCGCTATATCGAAGAGCAGGCCGACGTGAGTGGATTTCGCACTGCCGGCGTCGACGGTCTGTTCCCGGTCAATGGCAACGGCAGTGCGAGCGAGCGTTTGGCAAGCGCCATCGATGCCGTGACCGACACGGTCGTCGAGTGCGTTCGCAATGGTGTGAATGTCGTGATTCTGAGCGATCGCGGAGTATCGGCCACACACGCGGCCATACCGAGCTTGTTGCTCGCTGCTTCGGTACACCACCGGCTGGTGGCGGAGCGCTTGCGCACCAGCGCCGCGCTGATCATTGAGGCGGGTGACGTTCGCGAGATCCACCACGTGGCGCTCCTGTTGGGCTTTGGCGCGTCGGCCGTGTGTCCGTACTTGGCCTATGAGTCCATAGATGCGCTCGTCGCGTCGGGCGAATTGACTGAACTCAGCGCGTTCGAAGCGCGCTATCAGTACGGCAAGGCGCTGAACAAGGGCGTCGTCAAGGTCATGTCCAAGATGGGTGTGAGCACCGTTGCGAGTTACGTCGGCTCCCAACTCTTTGAGCCCGTGGGTCTGTCGGAGGACGTCCTACGCCGCTACTTTCCCGACTTCACGTCCCACCTCGGCGGTGTGACGCTCGAACACCTTGCGCACGACGTCCTGCGCATGCACGCTTCGGCTTTTGAGGGCACGCCGCAGAACGTCGAGATCACGAACCGCGGTGAGTACCAGTGGCGTCGAGACGGCGAGTTGCACCTCTTCAATCCCCGAACGGTCCAGAAGCTCCAGCACGCCACCCGCGAAAAGCGCTTTGACCTATTCAAGCAGTACACCACGCTTGTCGACGACCAGAGCGCGGGCAAGTTGACCCTGCGCTCACTGCTGCACCTCATTCCCGCCCCTTCTGCGGTGCCGCTCGAGGAGGTAGAGAGCGTCGCCTCCATCGTCACCAGGTTCTCGAGCGGCGCCATGTCCTACGGGTCCATCTCCGAAGAAGCCCACACCACTTTGGCCATCGCCATGAACCGTCTCGGCGCGAAGTCGAATACCGGCGAGGGCGGAGAGGACGACGTTCGCTTTGACACGTCGGATCCGCGGTACAACAAGCGTTCGGCGATCAAGCAGGTGGCCTCGGGTCGCTTCGGTGTGACGAGTCGGTACTTGGTCAACGCCGACGACCTGCAGATCAAGATGGCCCAGGGTGCCAAGCCGGGCGAGGGCGGCCAGTTGCCCGGTGCCAAGGTGTACCCCTGGATCGCGGCGACGAGGCACTCCACGCCCGGCGTGGGGCTCATCTCGCCCCCACCCCATCACGACATCTACTCGATTGAAGATCTCAAGCAACTGATTTACGACCTAAAGAACGCCAATGACGTGGCCCGTATCCACGTCAAGCTGGTCAGCGAACAGGGGGTGGGCACCATCGCCGCGGGTGTCGCCAAGGCCCACGCCGATGTCATCTTGATCTCGGGTCACGATGGCGGCACAGGAGCGGCACCGCTGACGTCGCTCAAGCACGCCGGTACCCCGTGGGAGTTGGGCTTGGCCGAAGCGCACCAGACCTTGGCCGCGAACGGACTGCGCAGCCGTGTGGTGTTGCAGACCGACGGGCAGCTCAAAACCGGTCGCGACGTCATTGTGGCAGCACTCCTGGGGGCCGAGGAGTTCGGCTTCGCCACGGCGCCGCTGGTCGTGTCGGGGTGCGTCATGATGCGCGTGTGTCATCTCGATACCTGTCCCGTGGGTATCGCGACCCAGAACCCCGCACTGCGCGCGCGATTCACGGGTAAGCCTGAGTTCGTCGAGAACTTTTTTGAGTTCATCGCCCAAGAGGTGCGCGAGTACCTTGCCCTTCTGGGTGCGCGAACCCTCGATGAGATCATTGGCGACGGCACGAAGTTGCGCGTGAGCGCTCTCGACGATCCGAACAACGACCTGGATCTGTCTGCTCTCCTGAGTTCGGTAGATCCCGATCAACGGCGCCAAAGCGTGAAACAGGATCACGGCCTCGACGATGCCCTGGACTGGAAGTTTCTCTCCGGTGCGGTCGACGCGGCGCTGTCCGAGAGCACCTTTACCTACACAACTGCCGTTCGCAACACGAATCGCGCGGTCGGCACTCTCACCGGTAGCGCCATCACCCGGGTCCTGGGAGCGCGAGTTCTTGGCGACGACCGCATCACGATCCAGCTCGTGGGTTCGGCGGGTCAAAGCCTGGGGGCCTTCATACCGGCCGGGGTAACGCTACGACTAAGCGGCGACGCCAACGACTACGTCGGCAAGGGCCTCTCGGGAGGTCGCGTCGTGGTACGCCCTGACGACTCCGCCACCTTTGCGAGCGACCTCAACGTGATCGCCGGCAACGTCATTGGTTACGGCGCGACGGGGGGTGAGATTTTCGTGAGCGGCGTAGTGGGCGAGCGCTGCGGGGTGCGCAACTCCGGAGCCACGATCGTGGTGGAGGGCACGGGAGATCATGCCGGGGAGTACATGACCGGCGGCGTCATCGTGATCCTGGGCAGCGTGGGACGCAACCTCGCGGCTGGAATGTCGGGCGGCACCCTCTATCTCTACGACCCCGAGCTGTCGGTTCACGATCACTTGAGTGCAGGGGTCTACGAGATCGACCCGCTCGAAGGGGGCGACGACGAGCGACTCGTGGCCCTGCTCGAGCGTTTTTCTCGCGAGACGGGCTCGAAGAAGGCGGCTCGCATCCTGGCGAACTGGCGTATCGAGAAGATGAACTTCGTACGTATCGAGACGTCCGAGTACCAGCGAATTCGCGACGAGATCAAAAATGGGTAAGGTCACTGGCTTCCTCGAGTACGAACGCCAAGGGCCGGCCTATCGACCGGTGCCGGTGCGCCTACGCGACTGGCACGAGGTGTACGAAGCCCAGAGCGACGAAGATGTATCGATTCAGGCCGCGCGGTGCATGGACTGCGGGATTCCCTTTTGCATGCAGGGCTGTCCGCTCGGCAACATTATTCCCGACTTCAACGATGCGGCGTATCACTCGCGTTGGGAGGACGCGGCGGAGCATCTCTTTCGGACCAACAATTTTCCCGAGTTCACCGGCCGCCTCTGTCCGGCCCCTTGTGAGTCGGCCTGTGTGCTCAACATCTCAAGCGACCCGGTCACGATCGAGAGGATCGAGTACGAAGTGGCCGAGCACGCCTTCCGCCTGGGCCTGCCGGTGGCGTCCACCACATCACACGACACGGGGTTTCGCGTCGCGGTCGTAGGTTCAGGGCCTGCGGGACTGGCGGTGGCCGCTCAGTTGCGTAGTGGCGGACACGGGGTTGACGTCTTTGAGCGAAGTGATGCCATTGGCGGACTTCTGCGCTACGGCATTCCGGAGTTCAAAATTGAAAAGTCGGTACTCGATCGCCGCCTGCACGTCATGGAGGAAACCGGAATCACTTTTCATCCCGGCGTGGGCGTCGGCGACGGGGGAATCGCCCTCGCTGAACTCCAGCGTGGCTACGACGCGGTCGTGTTGGCCCTCGGTTCGACGAGACCCCGGCTCCTCGGGGTGCCCGGATCCGATCTAGCCGGCGTGATGCCCGCCATGATCTTTCTCGAAGAGGCCAATCGAGCCGTCAACGAAGGACGCGACTCGAACCTGAACACCGAAGGTCTCCACGTCGTCATCCTCGGCGGGGGCGATACCGGAGCGGACTGTCTGGGCACCGTCCATCGCCAGCGTGCGGCCTCCATCGTTCAGATCGAGATTCTGGATCGCCCGCCCGACCTGCGGACGAACGAGGAACCCTGGCCCACGATGGCGCGCCTCTTTAAGGTCACTTCCGCGCACGCCGAAGGCGGTGAGCGCCGGTTCTCCACGGAGACCGTGGAGTTTCGAGGCGATGGGCACGTGGAGTCGATGGTCGTCATCGACCGTGCCACGAACGAAAGCCTGACGATACGCGCGGACGTGGTCCTCATCGCGGCCGGATTCGTGGGTCCAGAACTTGACCAGTTGGGGCTCGCACACGACGCGCACACGACGCCACGCGCAACCCTGGCGGTGGACGAGAACTGGCGGGTCGCTTCGGTGGGTGGCGACGCGCCGGTGTTTGCCTGTGGCGACGCCGTTCGAGGACAGAGTTTGATCGTCTGGGCGATCGCTGAAGGCCGCAGTGCCGCGAGTGCGGTTGACCGGTTCCTCACGGGTCAACCGGGAAGGCTCCCGGCTCCGGTTACGCCGTACAGCCTCTCCTGGTAGGGCCGTGGCAACCATCGATTGGGATGCGATTTTGTAGCATCGGAGCAGGAACCGAGGGGGGTCGATGAAGAGCACCATGCAGGACGCGCTGCTACTGATCAGTGGCATCGTGCGACACGGCACGGCGATCTACGCCGAGAAGAAGGTCTTCACCGTCACCCCCGACGGCGTCGAGGAGGCGACGTTCGCCCAGATCGCTCATCGTGCAGAGCAACTGGCCACGGCCCTCGAGAATCTAGGTGTCGAGCGCGGTGACCGCGTCGCCACGTTCATGTGGAACAACCAGGCCCATATGGAGGTGTACCTAGCGGTGCCGAGCATGGGGGCGGTCCTGCACACCCTCAATATCCGACTATTCCCCGAGCAGCTCGCCTACATCATCAACCACGCCGATGATCGCGTCATCATCGTGGATGCGTCGTTGGTCGCGCTGCTCGCACGAGTCAAGGATCAGATACCCGCGTCAACGACCATCATCATTCACGGCCCCGAGGACACCGGGGTGCTGGGCGACACGTTGGACTACGAATCGCTCGTCAGTGCTGAGCGTCCGGGGTACGAGTGGCCCGAACTCGATGAGCGCGACGCCGCCATCATGTGTTACACCTCCGGCACCACGGGCAACCCCAAGGGGATCGTCTACTCGCACCGATCCACCTGGCTGCATTCGTTAGCGGTCACGTCCGCCAACTCCCTCGGGCTCAATGAGTCCGACCGGTGCCTGTTGATCGTGCCCATGTTCCACGTCAACGCCTGGGGATGCGTGTACACCGCGTTCTTTGCGGGGGTGGAACTCATCATGCCCCAGATGTTTCTCCAGGGGGCACCGATTCTCACCATGATTCGCGAGTTGCGACCCACCGTGTCACTCGGGGTGCCGACCATCTGGAACGACGTCCTTCGGGTGGCCGAGACCGCTGAGGACGTCGATATGTCGAGTCTGCGCGGCATCGTGGGGGGTGGCTCGGCGGTTCCTCGCTACATGATCGAGCAGTTCGCCGATCGCTACGGCGTCGATCTGATCCAAGGTTGGGGAATGACTGAAACGAGCCCCCTGGCTGCCGTCTCGATACCGCCGTCGGGCACGCCGAAGGATCTCGAGGTCGACTATCGCGTGAAGTCGGGCCGTGTCGTTGCCGGCGTGGAAGTGCGCGTGACCGCCCAAGACGGCACCGTATTAGCCCGTGACGGTAAGTCGGTGGGTGAGTTCGAGATTCGCGGACCCTGGATCACGGGTTCGTACTTTGGGGTCGACGATCCCGATCGCTTTCGTGATGGGTGGCTGCGCACGGGCGATATCGGCACGCTCGACGCCGAGGGTTTCATGGTGGTGAGTGACCGGTCCAAGGACGTCATTAAGTCGGGTGGTGAGTGGATCAGCTCGGTCGACCTCGAAGTAAACGTGATGGCCCATCCCGCCGTGTTCGAGGCGGCCGTGGTCGCCGTACCCGACGAGAAGTGGCAGGAGCGACCGCTGTGTTGCGTGGTCCTGCGCCCCGACGCGCAGGCGACGGCGAACGAACTACGCGACTTCCTGGCCGATCGGGTCGCCAAATGGTGGTTGCCCGAGCGCTGGACCTTCATCGAGAATGTGCCCAAGACCAGTGTGGGTAAGTTCGACAAGAAAGTTCTGCGCGCCCAATACGCCGAGGGTGAACTGAACGTGGAAACGTTGTCCTAAGTGGAGTCACTCGATGAGCTCGCCGATGAGATTGAGGCCATCGAGCGACGCGTGTCGGACGTCATCTTCGACATGGTGCGCGCGCAAATGCGCGGTGACGACGCGGAAAACGCCAAGGAAATGGAGCGACTGCTGTCGAAGGTTCGCCGAAGTCTCCAGAAGGCCGAACACCTGTTGCGCCGAAGCGACAACGGTAACGACGAGCCCTGAGTTGCGTACTTAGTCCTGGTCGAGCCAGTCATTGACCTCGTTGATCACCAGGCGCAAGTTGACGTAGTTGCGCCCGTCGAAGTTAAACGAGATTGTCGTCGCGTCCTCACGCTCATATCCCGGTTCCTCGTTAAAACACGGCACTGCCTTCGCCAAGGACGCAATCTGGGCGTCCGTCGGTTCGTGTCGTAGCGAGATTAGGCCGCGCTCGCCGTCGATTTCGAAGCCTCGGTAGTTGGAGTAGAAGTGCTCGATCTCATCGACCGCTTCATCGATCGACGTCGCGAGGCGCACGAGGAACATGTCATCGGTCGAGACGTAGTGGTTCTTGATCACGCCACGCTCAATGAACGTCATCCATTCGTGCCAGAACTCGCCGTCCGGGGTGTCTACGAGCACCACCGGCGCCGGATTGGTCTTACCCGTATCCAACAGGGTGAGGACCTCAAAGAGTTCGTCCATCGTGCCCAGCCCGCCGGGCATCACGACGAACGCGATCGACGCTCGAGTCAGAGCAACCTTTCGGGTGAAGAAGTACTTCATGGTGACCAAGTGCGTGGCCGCGATGTAGTCGTTAGCCCTCTGCTCAAAGGGCAGGCGAATATTGATGCCGACGGTATTCGCCTCCCCGGCTCCGCGCGCGGAGGCCTCCATAATCCCGGGCCCCGCCCCCGAGACGATGATCCAGTCTCGCTCGGCCATCGCGCGCGCCAGATCCATCGTCATGCGGTAGATGGGCGAGTCGCTGGGCGTGCGCGCTGAGCCGAAGATCGTGATCTTGGGTCGATCGGCCTGGGCCTCGAAGAGCGCAAAGGCTTCGAGCAGTTCGTCAATGGCTTGAACCGCGACGTGTAGATCGCGCGTGTGGGCCGGGGAGTCGGCGACCGCGATGACCCGTGCCAACAGTTCTCGTAACAGCTCTCGACGTTCATCGGAGACCGCCGTGTCGTTGGCGATGTCGTTGAGGAGGGTGTCGATCAGCGAGGTCATGACTACAACGTCTGATACAGGGTGCTGCGTTGGTGCAAGGGACGCCCGAGAGGCTCCACCAGTCGGCGGAGCGAGTCGACGTCCATCTCTTGCCCGTGGGTGGCCCCGGCGGCGCGCGAGATGTTTTCGTCCATGAGGGTTCCCCCGAGGTCGTTGGCGCCGGCCTGAAGGATTCGCCGCGAACCCTCGACACCCATCTTCACCCAGCTCACTTGGATGTTGTTGATGAGGGTGGCGTAGTGGAGTCGCGCCACGGCGTGCATCAGTACCGCCTCACGAAACGTGGGTCCCTTGCGGGAGCGCCCGCGCAGGAACAAGGGTGTCGCCATGTGTACGAACGGCAGCGGTACAAACTCGGTGAAGCCGCCCGTCTCGCGCTGCAACTCGCGTGTGCGCAACAGGTGAGTCGCCCAGCTGTCGGGACTCTCGACCGCCCCGAACATGATGGTGATGTTCGAACGCAGTCCCACCGAGTGCGCGGTTCGATGCACTTCAAGCCACTGGTCAGAGTTGATCTTGTCGGGACACAGCGTCGCGCGAACCGGATCGTCGAGGATCTCCGCGGCGGTACCCGGGAGTGTTTTGAGGCCGGCGTCCTTCAGGCGTGTCAGGTACGTGGCGAGATCCTGGCTGGAACGACGGGCTCCCTCAAAGACCTCAAGCGCGCTAAAGGCGTGAATGTGGATCTTCGGCGACGCGGCGCGCACCGCCGCAATGACGTCGATGTAGTAGTCACCGTCAAAGTTGGGGTGGATGCCGCCTTGCATGCAGACCTCGGTCGCGCCGCGCTCTTCCGCCTCGCGGACTCGTCCGCTGATCTCATCCAACGTGAGCAGATAGGGGTCGCCGCGCAGATTGAGTGACAGGGGACCCTTGGAGAAAGCACAGAATCGGCACTTAAACGTGCACACGTTGGTGTAGTTGATGTTGCGATTGATGACGAAACTGACGTCGTCGCCCACGAGGTCCGAGCGCACAGCGTCGGCCAAGTCCACGACGGCGTTGTAATCGCCTTCGCGCGCCCCAAAGAGTGTGACCAGCTCGGTGCGGTCGAACTCGTAGCCGGGCTCGTAGCGCGCGAGCAACGCCTCAACCGTGCTCGTCGTCGTTGATGACACCGGTCTTTCCGGGGGAGTGTGATCGGTGCCCGAGAACCACGCGTCGTTGCGAGCCAGAGAGTGAGCGTCAGCTGCCGCCAGGACGAAGGGCCGGACGCGCTCATCGAGAAAGTCCGTACGTTCACCGATGTATTCGGGATAGACGGTCAAGCGCGGGGTGAGATGAAAACCGCGTTGAGCGCTCTCATTCCCCAGGGTGTCTACTGCGGGCCAGGCGCGCTCGGGATTGACGTGGTCGGCGGTGACCGCAGAGATGCCGCCGAAGTCGTCGATGCCAAAATCGAGCAGTTGTGCGGGATCGTCACTGAGATTTGGTGGCGCTTGGAGGTGCACGGAGTCGGGCAGGATCAGACGAGCTGCGGCGATTGTCCAGTGAAACTCCTCGTTGCTGGCGGCGGGCTCGTGCGCCATCGCGGTGCGGGGCTTCGGCAGAAAGTTCTGGATGATGACTTCTTGGACGTGTCCGAACTCTCGTTGCGCGTCGCCGATCGCTTCGAGTGTTCGCACGCGGTCCTCACGCGTTTCGCCAATGCCCACGAGCAGCCCTGTTGTAAAGGGAATGCGCAGCTCGCCGGCCCAGCGCAAAGTGTCTAGTCGACGCTGGGGCGACTTGTCCGGAGCGAGGCCATGCGCGGGGACGTCGGCGAGGACTTCGATCATCATCCCCTGCGAGGCGCTCACCGTTCGCAGTTGGGTGAGTTCGTGCTCGTAGAGCGCTCCGGCGTTCGCGTGCGGCAGAAGTCCGGTGCTCTCGAGGACCATCTGGGCCGCCGATGCCACGTAGTCAATGGTCGAGGAGTACCCGCGTGCGGCCAGCCACCGGGCCGCGTCGTCGTAGCGAAGTTCCGGTCGCTCACCCAGCGTGAAGAGGGCTTCGGTGCACCCGGCATCGCGACCCGCCTGTGCGACGGCCATCACTTCGTCGAGGCTCATGTACGCCGACGCGACGTGGGCGGGCGCTTGGGCGAAAGTGCAGTATCCGCATCGGTCGCGACACAACTTGGTGAGGGGAATGAAGACCTTGGGGGAGTAGGTCACGACGTGGCCAAAGAGGCCCCGCGCCCGCTCGAACGCCCGGGGGGCCAGTTCCGCCGCCGTCGCGGTGAGCAGGTCAGCGTACAGCGCGGTGTCCCCAGACGTCGTCATGACGTCATCTTTGACGACACCGTCGCCAAAAGGTCGTCGTAGGCCTTGGCGAACGACGCGACGCCCTCGGTCTCTAACTGTTCGCTCACTTTGGCGAGGTCGACGTCGGGGGCGAGATTGTCAAGAAGAGCGGCCTCTTTGCGCGTCGAGTCATCGTTCGCCAGATACGACGTCGTAAAGTTGCCGTGGTCCAGTACGTCGGCGAGGGTCTTGTCGGGCATCGTATTGACGGTCTCGTGAGCGACCAAGCGGTCCACGTACAGCAAGTCGGGGTAACTCGGATTCTTGGTGGATGTGGACGCCCACAGCGGGCGCTGTACTTGGGCTCCCCACGAGAGTAGATCGGTCACGTCCACGGACTCCACGCGTTGGCGATAGAGCTCATAGGCGGCGGCGGCTTGGGCGTTGGCGGTGGTGCCGCGACGGGGGTCACCCTCGGGTAACAACGCGTCCACGGCGACGTCAACGCGCGAGACAAAGAACGACGCCACGCTCGCGATCGACCCGGCCTCATGTCCATTCGCCACCGCGTCGGCGATGCCGTCACGCCAGGCGGTAATGACGTGCTCGTAGCGCTCGACCGAGAAGATCAACGTGACATTGACGTTGATGCCCGCCCCGAGCACGGCCCGAATGGCCGGCAGACCGGCTTGGGTGCCGGGGATCTTGATCATGACGTTGCGTCGATTGACGTCAGCGAAGAGACGCTTCGCGGCAGCGATGGTGCCCTCAGTGTCGTGAGCGAGGCGCGGTGAGACTTCCAGTGAGACGAAGCCATCCAGGTAGCGTCTCGTGCCCGCCGCGAACTCGTCCCGGGAGCTCTGGGACACCTTCGCCAAGAGGTCGCACGCGTGCTGGACGTCAGCAATCGCCAGGGACTCAAAGACCTTCTCCGGGTCGGTCTCGGTGGAGGCCTTAATGTCCGCGTCGTAGGCCGACGAGGTGGCAATCGTCTTATCGAAGATCGAGGGATTGGACGTGAGTCCGCGCACGCCCTGGTCGATGTACTTCTGCAGCGTGCCGTCGTTGAGCCAGTCGCGGCGCAGGTTGTCTATCCAGGGACTCTGGCCGTAGTCGGCGTACAGGGTGGTGAGCTTGGTCATTTCTTCTCTCTTAGGGCTTGTTCGACGTGAGCGACCACGGCCGAGGGGACAATGTTGTAATTCGCAAAAACAACCTTCTCCGGGGCCGACATGCCAAAGGTGTTCACTCCAATGGAGTCATCGACGTAGTTGGCCCAACCCAACGTGGCCCCGGCTTCGATCGCCACCGAAGGAATGTGGCGACGCAGAACGTCGCGTCGGTAGTCCAGCGGCTGGGCGTCAAAGCACCGCCAACACGGCAGAGCCACCACGCGGGTCACTATGCCCTTGGCGGCGAGCTCTTCGTTCGCGCGTAGACACAGCGACACCTCCGAGCCAGTTCCCACCAGAGTGAAGACCGCGTCGTCACTCTCGCGAACGACATAGCCCCCCTTGCGAGCACCCGCCGCACTCGCGGTGGCGGCGTCCACGTCAAAGGTCTGAATGTCCTGGCGCGAGAGGATCATGGCCGTAGTGACGGGCTCCTTCGCGCTGAGGTACTGCTCGATCAGGTCAAGCGCCTCGTTGGCGTCGCTCGGACGCACCACGTGAATGCTCGGCATCGCGCGCAGGGCCATGAGGTGTTCGACGGGTTCGTGGGTCGGGCCGTCTTCGCCAACACCAATGGAGTCGTGGGTGTAGTCGAACATCACGCCGGCCTCGCTGAGAGCGGCCAGGCGAACCGCGGGGCGCGCGTAATCGTTGAACACGAAGAACGTCGAGCCGATGGGACGAAAGCCGCCGTGGTGATACTGGCCCACGAGCGAGGCGCTCATGGCGTGCTCACGAATTCCATAGTGAATCTGGCGCCCGCCCGGTGTGTCGGCACCCTGGACCTCGGCGTCCTTGAGCACCATGCCGGTGTTGCCGGTGAGGTCCGCTGATCCGGCCGTGAGACCCGGCGTCTGGGTCGCGTAGACGTCCATGGCGCGCTGCATTGCCTTACGGGTGGCGACCATGGAGCCCGGTTCGAATGCGTCGGCCTTGGTCGTAATCGCTGCTACTCCGTGGGTGTCGAGTTGCTCAAGCAAGCGCACACCCTTGTCACCCGAAGCGGTGAGTCGCGCGTCCCACGCCGTGCGGGCGTCGCGGTTCGCACCCAGTGTGGCCAGGAGTTCACCGGGTAGTTCGGGGTCGACGGCAAACGGCTCGTCGGGCACCCCGAGCTCGGCCTTGACCGCGCTGATCGCCTCCTTGGGGAACGGGGTGCCGTGAGCCGCACTGGTATCCATCAACTGCTTCGAGGGAAAACCGATGTGGGAGCGAACGATAATCAGGCTCGGACGACTCGTCTCGGCGATCGCCGCACGGGTGGCCGCTTCCAACACGTCGAGGTTGTTCGCCTCTTCACCGACGTACTGAACGTGCCAGCCGTACGCCTCGAAGCGCTCGGCGGCGTTGTCGTTGAGCGCGAGTTCCGTCCTACCGTCGATCGTGATGTGATTGTCGTCGTAGTAGATGGTGAGTCGATCAAGGCCGAGGTGGCCCGCCAACGACGCCGCCTCGTGGCTAATTCCCTCCTCGAAGCAACCATCTCCGGCGAGGACCCAGGTGCGGTGGTTGACCATATCCTCGCCGTAGTCGTGGCGCAGAATTCGCTCGGCAATCGCCATGCCAACGCCGTCGGCGATGCCCTGGCCCAAGGGGCCCGTCGTCACTTCCACGGTGGCGGCGACGCCGCGTTCGGGGTGACCCGGGCACTTGGAGTGCGCCTGGCGAAACTCTTTGAGGTCATTGATCGTGAGGTCGTAGCCGTAGAGATACGCGAGGGAGTACTGCAGGATGCAGGCGTGTCCACAGCTCATAATGAATCGGTCGCGATCGCTCCAGAGCGGATCGGTGGGGTCGTGGCGCATCACGCGACCCCAGAGCATCACTCCCAGGGGCGCCAGCGCCATGGCGGTGCCGGTGTGGCCGGAGTTGGCCTTGAACGGGGCGTCCATGGCGAGGGTCACGACTTCGCGAATCGCTCGCCCTTCAAGATCGCTGGCGCCAGGGTAGAGAGAGTCAGTCATGCCTAGAACAGTACCGAATAGACCTTAAGGACCGTGCAAGAGAGAAAGGTAGTGTCGCCACGTGGCACTGCAGATTCCACCTAACTGTGACCTGACTCTCGGCCTGGTCTGTCTCGACAAGTCCGAGCCGGGGCGAACCGTCTGGCGCGCGAAAGTTGATGAGCGCTTCCTGAATCCCGCCGGCGTGGTGCAGGGCGGATTTCTGGCGGCCATCGTGGACTCCGCCATGGGAGCGTCGGCCGTCACGCTGAGCGGCGAGCGCAGCGTGAGTGTGGCGAACACCGAGATGAAGGTGTCCTTTTTGCGTCCGGTTCGAGCCGGTGATGTTCTCACCTGCGTGGCGACGGTTCTGAAGCCCGGACGGGTGATCTTTTTCTTAGAAGCGACCATCGAGAACGCCGAGGGAGACCTGGTCGCCACGGCCAGTTCTACCTACCTGATAAGAGACCGTTCTGAGTAGGCTTGGGCCGTGAAGAACTCGCCCTGGCGTCGCTTTATGTGGGGGGCCTCCCTGCAGCGCGACGTGGACGAACTCAAGAAGGTGGCGATCCGCTACATCAAAGAAGAGACCGTCCAACCCCTCAAGGATCTCTGGCGTTTCGTTCTGTGGGGAGCGCTCGGTAGCGTCTTCGTCGGCTTTGGTGCGGTGCTCTTGCTCTTCGGTGCATTGCGGTACCTGCAGTGGCAGTTTCCCGTCTTCCACGGTTCACTCTCGTGGTTGCCGTACGTGATCGTGGCCGCCCTGGCGCTCGTCGTGATGGCGCTCACCACGTGGCGCATCATGAGTGGTACCGCCAAGCGCCGGTTGAAGGCGGCCAAGTGAGCGAACCCAGCGCCACGCGCCGCGAACTTGAGACCATGCTGCGTTCGTTCCTGCCCAAAGACGTGCAAGATCCGAGTTCGTTGAACTCCTCCAAACCCACTCTCGCCAAGGTCGGCGTGGGCGGCCTGCTCGGCGGCTACGTCTGGGGTCGTTTGCGCGGGCGCTCAGTACGCAAGGCGAAGAAGAAGGAGAAAATGGCGAAGAAGGGGCAGAAGGACTAATGCCACGTCGCCTGCTGCGCATCGCCTCGACGGCGGCCCTGGGCAAGGCCTTGTCAAATCGCGATAAGCGCTGGCTGGGTATCGGCCTGGCGCTAGCGGCCCTTCGAATCTTGGATTCGCGAGCAAAGAAGCGCGCGGCGCGCAACTCGTGAGCCGTCGCGAGCTCGCCGAGGGCGAGCGCGTCATGTTGATCGATGCCAAGGACCGTCACTACCTGATCACCCTGAAGGCCGACGCCGCGTTCCACACGCACGCGGGCATCGTCCAACACAATGACGTCATCGGTCACGAGGAAGGGTCACTGGTTACCTCCACCACGGAACGAAAGTTCCTCGTCTTGCGCCCGACGCTCTCGGACGTGGTGCTCAAGATGCCCCGCGGCGCGCAGGTGATCTATCCCAAGGACCTTGGCGCCATTCTCCTTCAAGCCGACATCGGACCGGGCATGCGTGTACTTGAGTCGGGTGTCGGATCGGGCGCGCTGTCGATGACCTTGCTGCGCGCCGGGGTGTCACTCGTGGCCTACGAGATCCGCGAGGACTTCGCGGCGCACGCCATCAAGAACGTCCACGACTTTCTCGGACCCGACGTCGACTACGACGTACGTATTCGCGACGTCACTGCCGGCATCGACGAGACCGACCTCGATCGGGTCATTTTGGATATGCCCGAACCCTGGGATGTCATCAAGCACGCTGAGGGTGCCCTACGACCCGGGGGACTGCTGCTGTCCTACCTGCCCACGATCAATCAGACCCAGTTGCTGCGTGAAGCCCTCCAGCGTCACTCCTTCGGACTCGCCGAAACGGTGGAGATATTTCGTCGCACGTGGCACATTGACGGGCGCTCGGTGCGGCCCGATCACCGAATGGTGGCCCACACGGGTTTTCTCACCTCCGCACGACGCCTGGTGGGTCGAGAGACGGACGACTAGTTAGTCGCGATGAATGAAGATGCACTCGCCGGGGCACTCTTCGGAGGCCTCGACAACCGCGTCTTCGAACTCGGCGGGCACGTCGGCCAAGCCCTGAGCACCGCCGGGGTTGCTCTTAACGTCGTCACCCTGTTTCACGTAGGCCAGGCCGTCGTCGAGCAAGGTAAACACAGACGGGCAGATCTCTTCGCAGAGTCCGTCCCCCGTGCAAAGATCTTGGTCGATCCAAACCTTCATTTGTTCAGTCCTCCGTGGCCAAATACGTACGGTTACTCTAGTGGGAGATTTCGGCGATGCGTGGTCTCGCCATTCACGTCGGGCTCCCCTAGGGTGGTTCTATGGAGCGTTCTTCAGGCTTTGACGATTCGTCACGGGGCGAGCGCGACGACCTCTTTAGCCCTAACGAGTACGGCGTGAGTGAGGTTGAGCAGGCCAATCGCCGCATCGAAATTCTTGAAGAGAAGCTCCTCGAGGCCCGCGGGCAACTGGCCCAAAGTCGCTCGAATAATGAAAAGTTGACGATCACCATTCAACAGACGCGTGATCAGATCGCGGCCCTGCGCGACGAAGTCGAAAAACTCACCCAGCCGCCCGCGGTCTACGGCACCTTCACCGGCTTTAACGAAGATGGCTCGGTCGATATTTTCGCCTCGGGTCGCAAAATGCGCGTCGCGCTGCATCCCGGCCTCGACCCCGCCCAGATCGCCCGTGGCGACGAGGTCGTGTTGAATGAGTCCTTCACCGTCATCGGGGTGCGCGACTCCGATGGCCAGGGCGAGGTTGTCACCGTCAAGGAAGTCCTCGACGAGCGCCGTGTGCTGGTCTACGGGCGAGCCGACGAGGAGCGCGTCGTCGAACTCGCCGAGGCGCTGCAGTCAGTGAAGTTGCGAAGCGGCGACGCCCTCTTACTCGATCTTCGCTCGAACCTGTTGACCGAAAAGCTCATGCGCCAAGAGGCCGAGGAGTTGATCCTCGAAGAGGTGCCCGACATTAGTTACGCCGACGTGGGGGGACTGGACGCCCAGATCGAGGCCATTACCGACGCGGTGGAGTTGCCGTACCTACACCGTGCGCTCTTTCACGACTACGACCTACCGGCCCCCAAGGGCATCTTGCTCTACGGACCTCCGGGTTGCGGCAAGACGTTGATCGCCAAGGCCGTCGCCAACTCGCTGTCCCAGAAGGTGGCCGAGCTCACCGGAAATCGCAACGTGCGCTCGTACTTCCTCAACATCAAGGGCCCCGAGTTGCTCAATAAGTACGTGGGGGAGACCGAGCGCCAGATTCGGGTGGTCTTTCAGCGGGCGCGTGAGAAGGCCGAAGAGGGCGTGCCGGTCATTGTCTTCTTCGATGAGATGGACTCCCTGTTCCGGACCCGAGGTACGGGTATCAGTTCGGACATGGAGTCAACGATTGTTCCCCAGTTGCTCGCCGAGATCGACGGTGTGGAGTCGCTGCGCGACGTCATCGTCATCGGCGCCACCAACCGCGAGGACCTGATCGACCCCGCGATCCTGCGCCCCGGGCGTCTCGATGTGAAGATCAAGATCGAGCGTCCCAACGTCGACGCGGCCGCCCAGATCTTCCAGCGGTACCTGCACGTCGAACTACCCCTCGACCCCACGACCGTGATCGATCTCGGGGGAGGGGACCGGGCCAAAGCAGTCCAGGCCATGATCGAAGACACCGTCACCCAGATGTATCAAGTGGACGATGAGAATCGCTTCCTCGAGGTGACCTACCAGGGTGGAGACAAAGAGGTTCTGTACTTCAAGGATTTTGCGTCGGGCGCGATGATCGAGAACATCGTGCGACGGGCCAAGAAGATCGCCGTCAAGCGCGAGATCGCGGGTCAGGGCCGCGGGCTGCGCCAAGGTGACCTGGCCGACTCGATTCGCCAGGAGTTCCGCGAGAACGAAGATCTGCCGAACACCACTAACCCCGACGACTGGGCGAAGATATCGGGCAAGAAGGGCGAGCGCATCATCTTTATTCGCACGCTCATTAATCGCGAAGAAGAACAGGACGTCAAGGGCGGTCGCTCGATCCAACACGTGGGCACTGGGCAGTACCTCTAGGGCCATGGCCATCCCCAAGGTAACGGGCATCGAGACGGAGTATGGGATCGCGGGCGGCCCCAACCTGGATCCGATCGCCTCGTCGAGCATCATCGTGAACGCCTACGCCCAGCAGGGTCACACGCGAATCAATTGGGACTTCGAAGGCGAGACCCCCGACATGGATGCGCGGGGTCGCGTCGACCTGACGTCCTTCGCCCCGATCGTCGAGACGCACCTGGCAAACACCGTTCTTACGAACGGCGCGCGTCTCTACGTTGATCACGCTCACCCGGAGTACTCGTCTCCCGAGTGTCGTACTCCGCGCGAAGCAACCCTGTACGACCTCGCGGGAGAAGAGGTGATGCGCCGAGCCCTTGATATCGCCAACTTGTCCTTAGAGCCCGACCAGGCGATCACGCTCTATAAGAACAACTCCGACGGCAAGGGCAACTCCTATGGCACGCATGAGAACTATCTCGTCAAGCGTGACCTGGATTTCGCCCACGTCATTCGCGCAATGGTGCCCCACTTCGTCTCGCGACAGATCGTGGTGGGGGCGGGCAAGGTCGGAGCCGAGACCGAACCGGCCCTTGATCGAAATCCCGCCTACCAGCTGTCCCAACGAGCCGAGTTCTTTGAAGAGATTGTCGGACTCGAAACGACACTGAAGCGCCCCATCATCAATACGCGCGACGAACCCCACAGCGACGCCGAGCGATTTCGACGCCTTCACGTCATCATCGGCGACGCCAACATGAGCCAGGTGGCGACCATGGTGAAGTTGGGCTCGACCGCGCTCCTGCTCGCCGCGCTTGAGGAGCTCGGACTGGAGGAGTTTCCGGCGATGCCGCGCTCCCCGGTGCACGCCGTGCGCAGTTACGCCATGGACCTGACGCTGAGCGAGGCCGTACCCTGCGACGACGAAACCTCGCGCACGGCGTGGGACTACCAGGACGAACTCTGGCGGGTCGCCGACCACTACGTCGCCGAGTTCGGCGGCGAGGTCGTCGCCTCGCCGGACGAAGTTGGCTTCGTGATGCAGCAGTGGCGTGAAATGCTCGACGGCGTGCGCGACGACCGAGAGTCGGTCGCCGACCGCGTCGACTGGGTGGCCAAGTTGCGCATTGTGACGGGATTTCAAGAGCGATACGACCTGCGCGACCGCGACGCCAAGCTGCGCGCCATTGACCTGCAGTATCACGACGTGCGCCCCACGCACTCACTCGCGGCGCGCGTGGGACTACGGCATCTCTTTGAGGAGTCGGGGATTCGTGAGGCCGTTCACAATCCGCCGCTCGATACGAGGGCCTTCTTTCGTGGACGTTGCGTGGCCAAGTACCCCGAGGAGATCGTGGCGGCCAACTGGGATTCGGTGGTCTTTGACCTGGGCGAGGGTCCCCTGCAACGCGTGCCAATGCTTGATCCCTTAAGGGGTACACACGAACTGACTGCAGAGTTGCTAGAAACGAGTGCAACGGCGGGTGAACTTCTCGCCGCTCTAGACAGGTAGAACAGAAGTATGACTGAACAAGAACGAATTCAAAAGCAACGCACGGGGCGTTCGGGCACCACCTCTGAGGACGTATCAGTCGATGCGACCAAGGGCGACCAGTTGAAGGCGGACTTGGACGATCTTTTGGACGAGATCGATGAGGTTCTCGAGGAGAACGCCGAGGAGTTCGTGCGTAACTACGTCCAAAAGGGCGGAGAGTAACTGCGTGGGACTTCCGCTCTTTAGCGCCCACGGCGATCCCGGACCCTCGTTTTGGAACTTTGCCCAGACCATGGGTCTAGGTTCAGCCCCGAGAGAGCGGGACCACGACACCCCGCACTCAACCACGGTGCTCGCCGTACGCTTCGACGGTGGCGTCGTCATGGTGGGGGACCGTCAAGCGACGGGCAACTACATCGCGAGTCGCGACGTTCGAAAAATCGAGCCGGCCGACCGTTTCACCGCACTGGCCATCTCGGGGAGTGCCGCGCGGGGAATGGAACTACTCAAGTTCGCCCAGTTGTCTTTTGAGCACTACGAGAAGATGACCGACTCATCACTCAGCCTCGAGGGTAAGGCCAACTATCTCTCGCCCATCATCCAGCGCAACAACTTGAGCAGCCCTCTGGGTGTCCTGCCGTTACTCGCGGGCTGGGACGACAGCCATCTCACCGGGCGCATCTTTGAGTACGACGGCGCCGGTGGGTGCTACGAGCGAAACGACTTCGCCTCGATCGGCTCGGGTTCGCCCTTCGCCGAGGGGACGCTGCGACTGGGATTTCGCGACAATCTCACCCGCGACGAGGCGCTCGATTTGGGCGCACTCGCGATCTACGAAGCGGGCGACAATGACCCGAGCACCGGGGGGCCCGACTTCGTGCGCGATATCTATCCGATGATCGTAACCTTGAGCGCAGACGGCTTCCAAGAGATGCCGGCCACGGAGGTGGCCGAGCGATTCCGGGCGATCAACGTCCGGCGCACGGAGTCGCGCGGCGTGCCGGGGGGATCGTTGCGATGAGCAACTACTTCTACGTCTCACCCGAGCAGCTCATTAAGGATCGCGCGGAGTTCGCCCAGAAGGGCATCGCGCGCGGGCGCTCCATTGTCGCGGCGGTCTACGACGCGGGAGTTCTCCTCGTGGCCGAGAATCCCTCGGCCTCGCTCAACAAAATCTCTGAGATTTACGACCGCATCGCCTTTGCTGGAGTCGGCAAGTACAACGAGTTCGATCGGCTGCGAGAGGCGGGTATTCGGTGGGCCGATTCAACGGGCTTTACGTATTCGCGTGAAGACGTGGACGCAAGAGCGCTGGCCAACTACTACGCCCAACACCTAGGCGATATGTTCACCGAGGGTCAAAAGCCGCTCGAAGTGGAGATCCTGGTGGCCCAACTGGGCAATAAGCTTCGACCGACCAAGCTCTATCGCGTCGCCTACGAGGGCACGATCTCCGATGAGCCGCGATTTTCGGTGCTGGGCGGCGACGCCGACACCATCAAGGAGCGATTCGCCACCTCCGAGGAGTCCGTGGAACCATTGGCCACGACGTTGCACAATGCGGTGAGCGCCTTGGCCGGACCTGATCGCGTGCTGAGGTCCGATGAGCTTGAGGTCTGCGTGCTCGAGGACCGCGGCACTCGTCGAACATTCGAGCGACTGACTGACGCACGGGTGAGCGAACTTTTGGGCTGAGGGATACGACAATGCTGCGACGAATCTACGGTGTCGAGACTGAGTACGGCATCACGTTCTCGTTGCGGGGCCAGCGTCGACTCAGCCCGGATGAAGTGTCGCGTTTTCTCTTCCGCAAGGTGGTGGCCTGGGGCCGATCCTCCAACGTCTTTTTGGAGAACGGGAGCCGGCTTTACCTGGACGTCGGTAGCCACCCCGAGTACGCAACGGCCGAGTGCGACTCACTGAGCGACGTCGTCGCCCAAGACAAGGCGGGTGAGTCGATTCTGCGCGAACTGGTGGGCTACGCCCAATCTCAGTTACGTGACGAGGGCATTCGCGGTGACATCTTTCTCTTCAAGAACAACACGGACTCGACCGGCAACTCCTACGGGTGTCACGAGAACTACTGCATTGAGCGCATCGAGGACCTCTCACGCCTCGAGAACGTGTTCATTCCGTTTTTGATCAGTCGGCAGATCTTCACCGGGGCCGGCAAGGTCGTGACCAACGCCAAGGGCACCTCGTATTCGATGAGCCAGCGGGCAGAGCACATCTGGGAAGCCATCTCCTCGGCCACCACGCGTAGTCGGCCGATCATCAACACCCGCGACGAACCGCACGCCGACCCGGAGAAGTTCCGACGACTCCACGTCATCGTCGGTGACTCCAATATGAGCGAGTACGCGACCTTCCTCAAGCTGGGCACGGCGTCGGTCGTGCTCGCGATGATCGAAGACAACATTGTTCAGTTGCGGGACTACACCATGGCCTCACCCATCAACGCCTTGCGCGACATCTCCTACGACCTGTGGAGCAAAGAGCCCGTCAAACTCATGAACGGCCGCGACCTGACGGCCCTGGAGATTCAAGAAGACCTGTGTGAGCGCGCCGAGAAGTTCGTCGAGGTGCGCGACGTGCCGCCTGACCAGGTCCAAGCGGTGCGCATGTGGCGCGAGGTCATCGAGCAGTATCGCAGCGACCCGATGGGCTTGGCGGATCGCGTCGACTGGATCGCCAAGCTCCAGATCATCGATCGCGAACGTGAGCGCAACGGCGTCGATCTGGGTGACCCCAAGATTGCTCTGATCGATCTGCTCTACCACGACACTGATTTTGACCGGGGTCTGTTCTATCGCCGCGCCGCAAAAGGACACTTCCAGCGCATGGTGAGCGACGAGCAGATCGAGCGCGCGACCTCCATTCCGCCGTCCACCACTCGCGCCCACATGCGCGGAACGTTCATTCAGGCGGCCAAGCACTGGCGACGCGACTACACCGTCGATTGGGTGCACCTCAAGTTGAATGATGAGATGCAGCGCACTGTGCTCCTTAAGGATCCCTTCAAGAGCACCGATGAGAGGTTCCAAAAGTTGCTGGCGTCCCTCGAGCGACACGGCTAGAGTCGCGCACCAAAAGTTTTTGAAAAAGTGACATCCGTCCGACCAGGTGGGGCACTAAGTCTCTGACGAAACCGGCCCTACACTGGGGGCGTGATCAGTCTCAGTCCGATCAAACTCCTCGTGGTGGCGTTCGTCATCATTTTGCTTATGGGGCCGGACAAACTCCCCGAGATGGCCCATCGCCTCGGCGCCAGTTGGCGTGCATTGAAACGCCTCCAAGAGAGGATGGAGACAGAAGTTCGTGAGGCCATACCGGACCTGCCCAGCACTGGTGACATTGCCCGCATGGCTCGCAGCCCGGTGTCGCTCCTGAATCAACTCGCCGATCGAGCCGACAAGAAGGACGCCGCCGCCGCGGCTTCCACCAGTGAGCCCACGGAATCTCCGGTGCCCGAGGGCCCACCCCTAATCGAGCCGCCCCCGAGAATGGCCACGCCGCGAACCCACGTGGAGATGCCCGCGCCTCCGCCTGACCCTTCGCTCAACTAGTCCGCTATGCCCAAACTTCGCCGCGCCGAAACGGGAATGACGCTGGGTGAGCACCTGGCCGAACTGCGTCGCCGTCTCATGATCATTTTCATCTGCGTGAGCGTGATCGCGGTACTCGCTTTCATTTTTTATTCACACTTATTAGTAATATTGCAGAATCCTTATTGCTCAGCGAGTCCTGGGCACTGTAAATTCCTGGTGACGAACCCTCTCGACGGGCTCAACCTTCGAGTGAAGATCGCATTTTTCGCCGGATTCGTCATATCCTCGCCAGTGATCCTCTGGCAGGCGTGGCGATTTATCACTCCCGGCCTCAAGGCTCGCGAGCGACGCTACGCCGTTCCCTTCGTGGCCGCGTCCATCATTTTCTTCTCTGCTGGCATGGCTCTGGCGTACTTCAGCTTCGCTCAGGCCATTCAGTGGTTGAAGGACATCGGGGGCTCGACGCTGCTGACCGAATACAACCCCAACCAGTACCTGACGCTGTTTCTTTTGATGCTGTTCATCTTTGGCGTCGCATTCCTCTTTCCCGTCGTTCTCGTCGCCCTCGAACTCATCAACGTCGTCACGCCGAAGCGACTACTGCATAGTTGGAGATACGCCGTGATTGCTATCACGGTGGTGGCCGCGGTCGTCACCCCGAGCAGTGACCCGTTGTCGATGCTGGCTCTGGCGGCGCCTCTCGTCGCTTTTTATTTCCTGGCGATCCTTGCGGGCAAGCTGCTGCATAAGTGACCTTTCTCGACTACCGCCAGGAGTTCATTGACGGACTCGGCTTCGGACTCGACCCCTTCCAATTAGATGCGATCGAAGCCGTCGACAAGCGAGTTAATGTCCTGGTCAGCGCCCCTACCGGGTCCGGTAAGACCATCATCGCCAACTACGCGATCGGGCGCGAGCTTGACCGTGAGCAGCGCACGTTTTACACCACACCCTTAAAGGCCCTCTCCAATCAGAAATACCACGAGTTGTGCGAGCGTTATGGACGAGAGCACGTAGGCCTGCTCACCGGCGACACGTCGATCAATCGGACCGCCGCGGTGGTGGTCATGACGACCGAGGTCCTGCGCAACATGCTCCTCACAGACTCGGACCAGCTGACGTCGCTCGGTCTCGTCGTTCTCGATGAGGTGCACTATCTCCAAGACCCGTACCGCGGGGGAGTGTGGGAGGAAGTACTGATCCTCACGCCCGCACCCGTGCGCTTTGTCGCGTTATCGGCGACGATTGGCAACGCAGACTTCCTCGGCGAGTGGCTCAGCGAAGTGCGCGGTCCAACGACCGTCATTGTCGAAAGGACCCGACCCATCGTCTTGCACAACCACATTGCGGTGGTGCGCCGAGGCCAACCCGCCGCGGAGATTCACGACCTGCTCGACGGCTCACGGCTCTCCAACGACGCTCGTCGGATTGACGGCCTTATGAAGTCAACGCGTAAGTTCCGCCCGGGGCCGAAGTGGCACGGTCCCAAATCGAGTGCGCCGCCCCCGCCGTTTCGCGCGCCGCGCCGCTCAGAACTCATGCACGCACTCGAGGACGAAGATCTGCTTCCCGTCATCGTCTTTATCTTCTCGCGCGCCGCCTGCGACGACGCGGTCCACCAGCTGCGGCGCGACGGTCTGCTCTTCACCACGCCCGACGAGCGTCGAGAGATCGAACTGATCGCCGAGTCACGGTTGCTGGAGTTTTCGCAGGAGGACCTCGTCGCCCTCGAGTACGCGGACTTCGTCGACGCCTTGCGTCGCGGCATCGCCGGACACCACGCCGGCATGGTGCCCGCCTTTCGCGAGATCGTCGAGACCTGCTTTGAACGCAACCTGCTGTCGGTCGTCTTTGCTACCGAGACCCTCGCGCTCGGCATCAATATGCCCGCGCGATCCGTTGCGCTGGAGCGCTTTACCAAGTACTCCGACGCGGGTCGACAGTTCCTCACGAGCGCGGAGTACGCCCAGATGACCGGACGCGCCGGGCGTAGGGGACTCGACGACGAGGGACACGCCATCGTGTGCTTTGCGAGTGACCTGGCTCTCCAGGACGTGGGACGCATCGCGCTCGCACCGCCGGCGGATCTGCACTCGTCGTTTCGTCCCACCTACAACTTCACGGCCAACCTCATCAACCGCTTCGACTACGACACCGCCCTTGAGGTCGTGCAACGCTCCTTTGCCCAGTTCGAGAGTGATCGCCGTCCCGCGGGCAAGAAGCGCCCTTTGACCCAGATGATGATTGCGCGGCGCAACGTCCTGGAGGAACTCGGGTACGCCCAGGGCTGGACCTTGAGCGAGAACGGTCAACTGCTGCGTTCCCTCTACCACGAGTGCGACCTCTTGATTGCCGAATCGATCAACGCGGGTGTGTTCGACGGCCTCGAGCCGGCCGAACTGGCGGGGCTCCTGTCGTGCTTCGTGTACGAGTCCAAGCGTCAGGCGCGCTCGGAACGCGCGGGACACCACGTGACCGCCAAGAAGAAGCGCGTCCACCATGACCGCCTTGGTCCGGTTCGTCGCCTGAGTATCGCGGAGCGGTTCTCGGAGATCGCCACCATTGACGCGACGATTCGTGAGGTTGAAGAGCGCTACCAGGTGCCTCACTTCAAGGAGCCCGACGCGCACTTCTCGACCATCATCGCCGCCTGGGCTCGGGGGGTCACCCTGGGTACGGTGCTCGACCTCGCGGACGCGGAGATCGGCCAGACATCGCCGGGGGATTTTGTGCGAAACGCCAAGCAGGTGGCCGATCTGTGTGAGCAGTTGGGGCGCCTGCGCCACCTCACGGAGGTCGCGGACGTGGCCCTGGACGCGCGCGACGCGGTTCTGCGCAGCGTCGTGGCGGGTTCCTCCAGCGTCCACCCGCCGGGCTAGTTTCGCCCCTAGTCTCGTATTTTCATGCACCCCTACGTTGCCGAAGATTTCACCGACGCCGAGGCGACCGTCCTGCGGAGGTATTTCACCAATCTGGAGGGTCCGGTCTTCGCGCTGGTGAACCTGCCCGAGGTCGTCAAGGGCGCGCTGTTCGCGAGGTACTCGCGCTCGTCGAAGAGCCTGCGGCGCCTGTTCCTCGATGAGTTCGTGGGGGACCTCGAACTCGACGGCGACGCCAACATTGACGCCACAATCGGACTCGAACGGGCCGACGAGCTCTACCAGAGGATCTTCTACGAGTACGGCGACGACTCCGTGGCCCAACTCGGGGGAGTGCATTTGGCCTGTGAGCAAGCGAGCAACCTGCTGACCAAAGTGCTGGAGCGCGGTCGCCTCATGAGCTACCTCGAGCAGTCGACGCGGTACCTCGGCTACGACCGACGGCTACCGAACGGGCTCTATCGCTTTTACCGCGACGGTGACATCTTGGACTCGCGCCTCGGGGCGCGCTACATCGGCGAGATGGATCGCATGTTCGACACGTATCGCGAGCTGCTCCCCGAACTCACCGAGTGGCTCACGCTGCGCTTTCCGAAGACCGCTGAGGACACCGACTTCGTCTATCGCCAGGCCATCCGCGCTAAGGCCCTCGACGGGCTGCGCGGTTTGTTGCCCGCGAGCGCCCTCTCGAACCTGGGTATCTACGCGTCCGGCCAGGCGTACGAGTCATTGCTCTTGCGCATGCGCGCTCACCCACTACCCGAGGTGCGCGAATACGCCGAGCTGATGCTGGAAGAACTCGTCAAGGTCATACCGTCGTTCCTTCGCCGCCTCGACGTTCCCGCGCGCGGCCGCGCGTGGACGACGTACCTCGCGGAGACCCGATCGGCGACACGCGCACTTCTGAAGGACGACACCGACGTGGCCGAAGTCGCCGAGGGGGTTCGACTGGTCTCCTTCGACCCCGAGGGCGAGTCGCGCGTGCTCGAGGCGATTGTGTTCGCCAACTCCAACGTCTCGCACGACGCCGCCGCGCGCCGCGTCGCGGCCATGACCAACGATGAGCGACGAGAACTGCTCACGACCTACGTGGGTCGACGCGCAAACCGCCGGCACCGGCCGGGCCGCGCCTTTGAACGTACGGACTACCGCTTCGAGGTGGTGAGCGACTACGGAGCATTCCGCGATCTCCAGCGCCACCGTCTGCTCACCGTCGAGTGGCAGCCGCTGACGGTCGATCTCGGCTTTGATGTACCCGACGTCGTTAGCGAGGCCGGACTGGCCGAACGCTATCGAGAGTCACTCGGTCGCTCCGCGGCGCTGTACTATGACGTGCGAAAAGACTTCCCTGAACAGGCACAATACTGCGTCGCTTTGGCGTTTCGGATCCGCTACGTCATGCAGATGAACGCTCGCGAGGCCCTGCACCTCATCGAGTTGCGCTCCGGTCCCCAGGGGCACCCCAGTTACCGCCGCGTGGCCCAGGAAATGGCTCGCCTCATCCGTGAAGAGGCAGGTCACGAGGGAATCGCCGACGCCATGTCGTTCGTGGATTTCTCTGATACCGACCTCGAACGGCTCGAAGCGGAGCGTACCGCCGAACGGAATCGTCGGAATCGCTCGTAATTCCGAGATTTATGTACTCTTTAGCGCGAAAGAGCGCACAAACGCGAGATTTAGTCATACAATGCCTGCGCTACAGAAGAGGAATACATGGCAAGTGATGTTGAAAGTGACGAGGTTTTTGACGAGGAGGAGCTCGCCGAGGGCTTTGACGAGGAAACCGTCACCGAGGACGAACTAGAAGACGACGTCGACGTCGACGACGTCGTCGGGGACGACGTTGAAGAAGATGACGTCCTGGCCGTGGTCGAAGTGGACGCCGAGTCCGGCGACGATGACGACGAGGTGGTCGTGGCCGCAGTTGCCGTGACGGACGACGATGACGATGTGGTCGACGACGCCGATGTGGAACTGGCCCTCGACGAGGTTCTGGCCGAGACGATCCTGCGCACGTCCGTGCCCGAGGATGACGATGAAGCGCCACTCGAGGTCGATCCGCTGCTGGACACCACCGAGGCGATCCTGCCCAAGCAGGACGACGAGTTTCGATGCAAGTCGTGTCGCTTGCTCAAAAAGACGAGCCAACTCGCCGACAAGCCGAGCATGCTCTGTCGTGATTGCGTCTAAGTCCTCCGTGTCATCGTGAGCGTTCTGCTCGCAGACGGCGTGACACCAGAACTTGAAGCCTTGTGGGGCCGTGCGTTGCACGACGTCGCGGTCAAGCGCGGGGGAGCGGCTCTGCTGGTGACCCTGTGCGACGCCACACCTCCCGACCAACTGCTGACGTCGGCGGTGGCCTCGGGATCGCTGTGGGTCTATCGTGACGACGCGTTGAAAGGTTTTGCGCTCTGTCGTGCTCAATTGATTGAGGCCGTCTACGTGGCTTCAGACTTTCGACGCCAAAAGGTCGCCACCACGATCGTTCGCCATCTGCTCGACAGTGCCGCGGCGCCAGTGGATGCCTACGCCCTTCCCGGGGACCGGGCGATGAAGTCCCTCTATGAGTCGATTGGCTGGAAGGCCCGGCTCCTTACGATGCGCGGCGCGTAGCCGGACGACGTACCGGACGCGCCGGCCGTGTCGGCGGGGGAGGCGGGGGAACCTTCATTCCGAGCAACCTCGCCAATTCAGGAATGGCCCCGGCGTTATGCACTGCAACAGCCCGGCTCGCGTCATCGCTGGGGATGCCCAACGGCTTGATGTTGCGACGAATCGACGTGTCGGCGGCGAGCTCGACAATCTCATTCCACAGGGCTGGCGTCTGCTCCGCGTTGAGAGTCTCAGAGACGAGTGCCACCACGCGCGATGCGGAGTCCGAGCTGAGTCGTGTCGACAGGTCCGGCGGACGCGCCACGAGGGCGAGGGCCTCCTTCGCGTTCTTCGACGTGATAGCTGCTTCTAATTTCTCATTCCACTGCGTTCGTAGGTGGTCGACGCGGGCGGTGAGTGACGCTTGGAGTTCTTTCAGCTGCACACGTGCTTCGTCGTCGAGCGACACCGTCTTCGCAGAGGTCACGACGGCACGAAGGTCGCGCAGCCGCAACTCGCGCCCCGCGCCGATCGCGCCGGCGGCGCGGTCTTTCCACAGCGCCAGGTTCGTTCGATTGAGAAGATCTTCGGCGATGCGGTCAATCGTCGCGGGGTCGACGGTGGGCCGACCCTGGGCGGATGCGTTTTTGTTCTGCAGTTCGACCGCCGCGCGAACGGCGGGCATGCCACCGCGCAGCAACTGCTCCGCGACGGGGAGTTGCTCGGGCGAGATCGTCGCCAGCATGGCGTTGCGGTAGGTCGTGGTGAGCGGGGGCTGCTGGGGGC
>JBARLO010000087.1:0-26999 GCA_049801955.1 Acidimicrobiales bacterium | reverse complement strand
GTGCCTGGGCATGAACCCCGACATTCTCTCGCCCGGACAACGCTGCGCATCGACGTCGAATCGCAACTTTGAGGGGCGCCAGGGACGTGGTGGCCGCACCCACCTGGTTTCGCCCGCCGTCGCCGCCGCCACGGCCATCAAGGGCCGCTTCGCGTCGCCCGCCGAGGTCCGAGCGTGAATCCCGTTCGCGTCTTAGAGGGGCGAGCGGTCCCGCTCGAGCGCTCCGACGTCGACACCGACCAGATCATTCCCTCGGACTGGCTCAAGCGCGTCGAGCGCACGGGCTTCGGTCGCGGCCTGTTCAGCGAGTGGCGAGACGACACGACCTTCGTCCTGAACCAACCCGAGTACGCCGGCGCCACCATCTTGGTGGCGGGGGCGCGCTTTGGTACCGGCTCGTCGCGCGAACACGCGGTGTGGGCCCTGATGGACTACGGCTTTGGCGCGATCGTCGCCTCGTCCTTCGGCGACATCTTTGCCAACAACTCCTCCAAGCAAGGCCTGGTCACCGTGGTGTTGGACCCGGGCGACGTCGAGGAGCTCAGCCAACTCGTGAAAGAGGATCCGACGCGACTGGTCGTCGTCGACGTCGAGTCCCTCGTGATCGAGGTACCCGAGGCGGGCTGGCGAAAGTCCTTCTTTCTTGAAGCGATGACCCAGGAGCGTCTGGTCGAGGGCTGGGACGACATCGGTCTCAGCTTGCGCCGCGCGGACGAGATTACGATCTACGAGGCCACCAGCTCCGCGCCCAGCTTGGATGGCGTCTTTGACGCCACCGGCCACGCCATTCGCTCGTAGGGGCCGCTACCGACGACGATTCGCTGCCGAGACCACGGCCTCGAGCGAAGCGTCAAGAATCGAGGAGCTCGTGCCCATCCCCCACCACGTGGTGCCGTCCTCGGCTTCGGCTTCCACGTAGGCCGCGGCCGACGCGGACGAACCCTCGGTGAGTGCGTGCTCGTGATAGTCGTGCACCTTAAAAGTGATGCCGAGGTCGGTGCTCAGGGCGGCGATCATCGCGTCGATCGGACCGTTCCCCTCGCCCTTGATGGTGACGTGCTGTTCGTCGACCAGAAGTTGAGCGAAAATACGCGTCTGTTGTCGGTCGGCCACGACCTCCGCGGACAGCAGGGTAATGGACGGATTCTCGGGCTGATAGGTGTCGGTAAAGGTCTCCCAGATCTCGCCGGGCGTGACCTCGGTGCCGGATTCCTCACTCAACTCTTGGACTTGCTTGGAGAACTCCACCTGCATCGCCCGCGGTAGGTCGAGTCCGTGGTCCGCCTGAAGCAGGTAGGCCACACCCCCCTTGCCCGACTGGGAGTTCACGCGAATGATCGCTTCGTAGGTACGCCCGGTGTGCTTGGGGTCGATGGGCAGGTAGGGCACCTCCCACACGGTGTACTTCTCCCCGATGGCGGCCATGCCCTTTTTGATGGCGTCCTGATGCGAGCCGGAGAACGCCGTGTAGACGAGCTCGCCGACGTAGGGATGGCGCATGTGAATGGGCAGGCGGTTTGCGTACTCCGCCACGTGGCGCGCCTTGTCGATGTCGCGAATGTCGAGTTCGGGGTCGACTCCTTGGGAGAAAAGGTTCAGCGCGAGGGTGACGACGTCCACGTTGCCGGTGCGCTCGCCGTTGCCGAACAAGGTTCCTTCGACGCGATCCGCACCCGCGAGCACGCCCAGCTCGGCCGCCGCCACGGCGGTGCCGCGGTCGTTGTGCGGGTGCAGGGACAACACGACCGCGTCGCGTCGATCCACGTGGCGCAGGAACCACTCGATGGCGTCGGCGTAGAGGTTCGGCGTGTACATCTCGACCGTGGCCGGAAGGTTCAAGATGAGGGGACGCTCGGGAGTGGGCTCGATCGCGGCAACGACCGCATTGCAGACCTCGAGCGCGTAGTCGAGCTCGGTGCCCGTAAAACTCTCAGGCGAGTACTCATAGAAAAACTCCGTCTCGGGCGACGTGTCCTCGAGGGACTTGCACAGCGTCGCGGCGTCGGTGGCGATCTTCTTGACGCCATCCATGTCGAGCCCGAAGACAACGCGACGTTGCAAAGTGGAGGTCGAGTTGTAAAAGTGCACGATCGCGCGCCGGGCCCCATGCAGCGACTCGTACGTGCGGCGGATGAGGTCCTCGCGGCACTGGGTGAGTACCTGGATGGTGACGTCGCTCGGGATGACGTCGCGTTCGATGATGTCGCGCACGAAGTCGAAGTCGGGCTGGGAAGCTGAGGGAAACCCCACCTCAATCTCCTTAAAGCCCATTTCAATGAGGTGAGCGAACATGACGCTCTTGCGCTCGAGGTCCATCGGGTCGATGAGGGCCTGGTTCCCATCGCGCAGGTCGACGCTGCACCAGCGCGGAGCTCTGGTCAGTCGGTGGTCGGGCCACGTGCGGTCGGGGAGATCGACCGGCACCGTCGCGCGGTACTTGCCAAAGGCCATGGGGCTCGACTGTTGGGGACCTGAGCTCATCTCATTCCTTTCGTTGTCACCAGAGACATAAAAAAACCCCCGCAACGCGGGGGCAGGGCGAGTAGCAACTCGCCCCGTTACAGCAGCAGTTCGCTCTGGAGTGCTCTCACCCCTCCATTGTACCGCCGCATCGGCGATTGTCCAGAGCCGCCCCGTACTATCCTCGGGCGCCATGAGCCTCGTAAAGTCTGTCCTCAAATTGGCGGTGGTCCTCGGTGTTCTTGGCGCGATTGGGGTCGCGACAGGCGTGATTCAGGTGAAGCCCGACTCCTAGAGCGAGCACGCCACCCGGTCAGGCTCGCGCGATGGCGGACTAACGTACATCGACGTGAGCCTCTTCAAGACCCTGCTCAAGTTGTTGGTGTTGCTCGCGGTCGGCGCGATCGTCGCTGGCGTCATCGTGGCCGCAAAGCGCCAAAAGGACACCGGGCCTCTCTCGTTTGACGAGTGGCCCAACGTGCCCCGGAATCCCGACGCGTAGGCGTCACCGTCCAAAGGAATAGCCATGGCTGAAATGGAATATCGACGTCTCGGACGCTCTGGCCTGAAGGTGAGTGTCCTCTCCTTCGGCAGTTGGGTCACCTTTGGCAACGCCAATCAGATCGAGACGGCCCAACAGGCCGCCGAGTGCCTCCAGGCAGCTCACGAAGCGGGCGTGAACTTCTTTGACAACGCCGAGGCCTATAGCGCCGGCGAGTCCGAGCGCGTCATGGGAGCGGCCATTCGCGAACTCGGCTGGGCGCGACACGACTACGTGATCTCCACCAAGTTGTTCTGGGGCCTGTACCCAGGACCCAACATGCGCAACACGCTGAACCGCAAGTACCTGAGCCAGGCCATCGAGGGCTCGCTCGAACGCCTCGACCTGGACTTCGTCGATCTGGTGTTCTGTCACCGCGCCGACCCGAACACCCCCATCGAAGAGACCGTGTGGGCGATGAGCGACATGATCGAGCGCGGCGAGGCGCTCTACTGGGGGACATCGGAGTGGACCGCGGACGAGATTCGCGCGGCCTGGGACATCGCCGATCGTCACCACTTGCACAAGCCGGTCATGGAACAGCCCCAGTACAACATCCTCACGCGCGAACGCGTCGAAAAGGAGTACGCGCGACTCTACGAGGACATTGGCCTGGGGACCACGATTTGGTCGCCTCTCGCCTCGGGTCTGCTCACGGGAAAGTACCTCGACGGCGTGCCCGAGGGCTCGCGCGCCACGCTGCCGGGTTATGAGTGGCTGCGCAGTCTGCTCACCGACAAGGAGTCCAACGCGAAGGTCGCCGAAGTGAAGAAGATCGCCGACGACCTGGGTGTCTCGCTCGCTCAGTTCTCGCTCGCCTGGTGCACCAAGAACCCCCACGTCTCCACCGTCATCACCGGCGCCTCATCGGCGGCCCAGGTGCGAGAAAACATGGGGGCCCTCGACGTCGTGCCGCTGTTGACCGATGAGGTCATGGAGCGCGTCGACCTCATCTCGTTGATGTAGTTACGACGCCGCGGAGGTGGTGCGAAAGCGCCGCAGGGCTAGGGGCACGCACACCGCGATGATGAGCACGCACCACGCGACCATGGAGATGACCGGGTGAGTGAGTTGCCACGAGCCGGTGGCGTTGGTGCCCTGGGTCACGTGACGCATCGTGGCGACGAATGACGACAGGGGATCCCACTCGGCGATGACCCGAATCCAGGGCTTGAGACCGGCGATCGGCACGAACGTGCCCGCGAGGAACGACAGCGGCAGCATGATGGCAAAGCCGATGCCCTGCATCGCGTCGGAGGTCTTGAGCACCATGCCCAGCCAGACGCCGAACCAGGTAAAGGCGAACAGGCCCAGCAAGATCAGTCCGATGAGCGCCGTGACCGTCGACAGACTGTGCTCGGGACGCCATCCGAGCGCGAGACCGATACCCGCGACGATGGCGAGCCCCAGGATCTGTTCGAGTACCTGACCGATCACCTGGGCGCTGATGACCGACAGCCTCGTGACCGGGAGCGATCGGAATCGGTCCACCACCCCACTCGAGAAGTCGGTGGCGGTCGCCACGCCCGCACCGATGACGCCAAAGGCCAGGCTCTGTCCGATGAGTCCGGGCAGCAAGAAGTTCTGGTAGGTCATGTGGGGGATGTGAATCGCCGAGCCGAAGATGTAGAGGAACAGCAACGTGAACATGATCGGCTGGATCGTGACGTCACTGAGTCGGGTGGGCACCCGGGGAATGGTGCGCAGACCCCTCGCCACCAGAAGCGACGTCTCGCGCACGAAGCGCGTAAAGCTCTTCGGTCGCGCCGGGAGCGCTTCGTAGTCCGCCGGGGCTCGTTCCATTGTCAGGACGCTCATGAGTGGGACTCCTCTAGTTGCGGGGTCCACACAGGACCCTCATCGTCGTTGGTGGTGTGCGATGGGCTCGCCGGTTGTCCGGTGAGGGCGAGGAACGCGTCGTCCAGTGTCGGACGACGAAGGGCGATCTCGTCGATTTCGACGTGGATGTCCTTCAGCGCGGCGGCCACGCGAGCCAGGTCGTCGACGTCGTTGGGGGCGGGAATTGAAATCATGCGCTGCTCGGGCGACGCCGTGACTTCGAAGCGCGACGAAAGCGCGGCGACGAGGCTCTCCATCCCGGCCTGATCGGCGGCGATCACGTCGACGCGCTGATCGCCGATGCGGGCCTTGAGCTCATTCGCCGTACCGGCCGCGGTGGTGCGACCGTGGTCCAGTAGAACGATGTAGTCCGCCAGCGCGTCGGCCTCTTCGAGGTACTGGGTGGTGAGAAACAACGTGACCCCGGCGCCGACCAGTTCGCGAATCGTGTTCCACACCACCTGGCGACTCCGCGGGTCCAGACCCGTGGTGGGCTCGTCGAGAATCAGAACCTTGGGCTGCACGACGAGGCTGGCGGCTAAGTCGACGCGGCGACGCTGTCCGCCCGAGACCGACTTCACCAGTTTGTCGCGAAACTCCTCCATGTCGAATCGCTCGATGAGGTTGTCGGTGACACGGACCGCCGCGGCACGGCCGTATCCGCGCAGGCGGGCCATGAGGAGCAGGTTCTCTCTGGCGGTCAGGTTGTCCTCGAGCGCGGCGAACTGTCCCGTGAGAGACAGCAGGCTGCGAACCGTATCCGACTCCTTGACGACGTCGTGCCCGCACACCATCGCGGTGCCACTCGTGGGCTTAATGAGCGTGGCGAGCATGCGCACGATGGTCGTCTTGCCGGCTCCGTTAGGGCCAAGGAGCGACACCACGGTGCCGCTAAAGACTTCGAGATCGAACCGATCGACGGCGGTGAAGTCGCCGAACGTCTTGGTGAGTTGGTCGGTGACAACGATGAGTTCATTTGATGATCGAGATGACATGGATCTCCCTTCGAGCAGAAACACTACAGTAACTAAAAAGATTTAGCAACTAGAAATTTGAGAAATATTCCGGTACAATGGCCGACGTGATGGATTCAGAACACGACCCCGGGTCGAGCGGGAGCGAAGAACAACCAACCGTTCCCGGTCTTCGCGGCGACACAAGCGCACTTCATCAGGGACTTCGCGAGCGCAAGAAGGCCATCATGCGCGAACTCATCTCCAACACCGCAACCCTCATGTTCCTCGAGCGCGGTTTCGACGAGGTCAAGGTCAGCGAAATAGCGGTGGCCTGCGAGGTCTCGGAGAAGACCATCTACAACTACTTCCCCACCAAAGAGTCCTTGGTCTTGGACCGAGAAGAAGAGTCCGCCATTGAACTGCGTAAGGCGCTCGGACCCGATGGCGAGTTCGCATCACCGTTGGATGCGATGGTGGGGGTACTGCGCCGCGAGCTCGAGAACTTTGTGACGTACTTGAGCACGACCGACATGACCTCCTTCCCTCAGATCGCGGACTTCAACGACCTCATCGACAGCACCCCGTCCTTAAAGGCCGCCCGAGCGGACATGATCGAACGCCTCGCCCAGATCGCCGCGGAGTCCATGGCCGAGCGAGCGGGGGTTGATCCCAGTGATCCTGAACCCCAGATCGCCGCCGACGCGCTCACGAGTCTCTGGCGAATCTTCTACCGAGCCATCGTGAAGTACTCGCTGGAAGATCTCTCCATGGACGCTTTACGCGACACCGTCATGGACGACGTCGAGCGCGCCGCCCGGCTCCTCGACACGGGGCTGTGGTCCTTTGGCACGGTCGTCCAGGGTGCGAGCGGACGCGACGACTTCGACGCCGCGGCCCACGCGTCGATTGCGGCGCGCCAAGAAGTGCTCAACACCCTCAAGCAGGCGCGCGCGGCGTGGCTCGCCATCCGCTCGGAGATGGAGAGTCACGCGCACGATGACCACGACCTTCGTGAACGTTCCTTTCGCGAGCTGCACGAGACGCAGCGCTCGCTACACGATGCCCACCGCGAAGCCTTCGAAGTTCGCCGCGAGGCGCGCCAGCGAGCCCAAGAGATACGCGAAGAAGCGAGAAAACAGCGCGACGAGGCTCACAAGCGTGGACAGGAGATACGCGACGAGGCTCGCAAGCGCGGCGAGAAGATTCGCGAGGACGCGCGCGGTCGACGCGAAGAAGCTCGAAAGTTGGGCGAGATCCTGAAGGACGAGATCAAGAAGGAAATCAAGGAAGAAGCCCAAAAGCGCGGCCAGGAACTAAAGGACGCGATCAAGCGTCGCGGGACGAACCGCCCCTAGCTATCGCAGCGCGATGAGGTGGATGTCCTGAATCCCGTCGGTGCGACGCAGTTCCTCAACGACCTCACTCGGCGTCGGTGCCTCGGTCGATAGCACCATCAGGGCGGTCTTGGTCTCGGGGTCCGGCCCCACCGCCATGGAGGAGATCGAGATGTCGGCTCGACCGAGAGCGCTACCCACGAGGCCGATCATGCCGGGACGGTCATCGTTGTGAACCACCAGCATGGAGGTCGCTGGGGCGATCTCTACCGCGTGATCATCCACGCTCACGATCCTCGTTTCGAGTCGCGTGCCAATCGTGGTCAGTGTGCCGGCGACGCTGTGCTCACCGGAACTGACGGTGATGAGGCTCACGTACTCCGAGGACGAGACCGAGGACACTTCGCGATAGGTGACGTTGTTGGCTTCGGCGAGCTGGGGCGCATTCACGAAGGAGACGCCGTCCAGTCCGGTTGCGCTGAGCAGACCCTTGAGGGCACACAGTGTGAGAATTTTTGTACCGGCACCAGCGAGTTCCCCCTGGTAGGTGACGGTCAAGTTCGCGGGCTCGCCGTCGAGGAGTCCGCCGATGAAGCGGCCCAAGATCTCGGACAACCCCATAAAGGGACTGACTGAGTTCGAAACCTCCCCCGCCGAGACGTTGACGGCGTAGGGCACGAAGTCGCCAGCGAGAGCGAGTTCGACCTGCTCGGCGATGGTGACCCCCGCCTTGTCCTGGGCTTCGAACGTCGAGGCGCCGAGGTGGGGCACGACGACGACGGACGAGAGCTCAAAGAGCGGCGACTCGGTTGTGGGCTCCTTTTCGAAGACGTCGAGAGCGGCCCCTTGCACCTTGCCCTCACGAATCGCCTCGGCGAGATCCGCTTCATTGACAATTCCACCGCGCGCGACGTTAATGATGCGCACGCTCGGCTTCACCTTGGCGAAGGACTCCTTGTTCAAGAGGCCCGTGGTCTCCTTGTTCTTGGGCAGATGGATCGTGATGAAGTCGCTCTGGGCCAGCAGCGTGTCGAGGTCAACTAGCTCCACGCCCATGTGATGAGCGCGCTCGTCGCTGATGAAAGGGTCGTACGCGATCAGGCGCATCCCGAAGGCGTTCGCGCGTTGGGCCACGAGCGCACCGATTTTGCCCAGCCCCACCACACCGAGGGTTTTGCCGTGCAGTTCGACGCCCTCCCACTTGCTGCGCTCCCACTTGCCGTTCTTCAGGGCCGCGTGGGCCTGGGGAATGTTGCGCGCCTGGGCGAGGAGGAGCGCCATTGTCTGCTCGGCCGCCGACAAGATGTTCGATACCGGGGCGTTGACGACCATCACGCCCCGTTCCGTGGCACGCGCGACATCGACGTTGTCCAGACCGATACCGGCGCGACCGACGACGACTAGGTCACTGGCCGCTTCGAGAGTCGCGGCGTCGACCTGCGTGGCCGAACGGATGATCAGGGCCTGAGCTCCGGGAATCGCTTCGAGTAGTTGCGCCGGAGTGAGGCCAAGTTGGATGTCGACTTCGTGTCCCGCGTTGCGTAGCTTTTGGAGACCCGAATCAGCGATCTCTTCGGTAACTAGAACTCGAGCCACGGGGTACCTTTCACTTGAAAAAAGACAGACTACGGGTCTAACGCGTGGACTCAGCCCGCCGCGACGAAATCCCGCCAGCGATCAAGACCCTCACTCAAGTCATCGTCGCCCAGCGCGTAACTCAGGCGCGCGTAACCCGGAGCGCCGAAGGCCTCGCCCGGAACCACCGCGATCTTGATCTCGTCGAGTAGGAGCGTGGCCAGTTCGGCCGAGGAGTTCGCGACGCGACCTCCGAGTGAGCGACCTAGGAGCCCCGTCACGTTGGGAAAGCCGTAGAAGGCGCCCTCGGGTTCCGTGCACGACACCCCGTCGATCGAGTTCAGCATCTCCACCATTATCTTGCGGCGCCGATCGAAGACCGAGCGCATCTCCGCGACGGCCATCAGATCTCCGGTGAGCGCGGCGATCGCCGCGCGCTGTGAGATGTTCGAGATGTTCGAGGTGGTCTGGCTCTGGTAGTTAAAAGCCGCCTCCATCACGTCCGGCGCACTGATCATCCAGCCGATGCGCCAGCCGGTCATGGCGTAGGACTTGGCGACCCCGTTAACCACGATCCAGCGATCGCCGAGTTCGGGCGTGACCACGGGCAGCGAAACCGTGCGGGCGTTGCCATAGGTCAAGTGCTCATAGATCTCGTCGCTCAGCACCCAGACATTGTTCTGCGCCGCCCAGCGCCCGATGGCCGCCACCTCGTCGTGACCGAGAACGGCACCCGTGGGGTTCGTCGGTGAGTTAAAGATCAGCATCTTGGTCTTGGGGGTCCGTGCACGCTCAAGGTCTTCGACGGTGATGTGAAAACCGCTGGCTTCACTGCTCATCACGGGCACGGGACAGGCCCCGGTCAGGTACACCGACTCGGGGTACGTCGTCCAAAAGGGTGCGGGTATCAGAACTTCGTCACCCGGGTTGAGCAAGGCGACACACGCGGTCGCCACCGCGTGCTTGCCCCCGTTGGTCACGAGAACTTGAGCCGACGTGACGTTCAGTCCGCTGTCGCGCATGGACTTGGCGGCGATGGCTTCGCGCAACTCCGGTAGGCCGGGCGTCGGCGTGTACTTGTAGTTCACCGGGTCGTAACAGGCTTTGGCTGCTGCTTCGACGATGTGGACCGGCGTGGGAAAGTCCGGTTCACCGGCTCCGTATCCGATGACGGGCTCGCCGTGGGCCTTTAGTGCCTTGGCCTTGGCATCCACCGCCAGCGTCGCGCTGGGAGCCAATCCGTTCAACAGGTCACTAACTCTGGCGCTCACTGAATGGCTCCGATCGATTTTCCGTAAGAATAAGTCTATGAGTTCCCCCAACTTCCCCCCGATCCCTGCTGACCTCCTGCCGCGCGACGGCCGATTCGGATCTGGTCCTTCCAAGATTCGCCCCGCCCAGATCGCTGCTCTCGCCGCCGACGCGTCGACGTTCTTGGGCACGTCGCACCGACAAGCCACGGTGAGAAACAAGGTCGGCGAGATTCGCGAGGGGCTGCGTTCGCTCTTCTCTCTGCCTGAGGGATACGAAGTGCTGCTCGGTAACGGCGGCACTACATGCTTCTGGGACGCTGCCACCTTTCACCTCATTGATGAAAAGTCCCAGCACCTGAGCTTCGGGGAGTTCTCGTCCAAGTTCGCCAGCGCGGCGAAAGAGGCTCCGCATATCAAGGAACCGTCGATCATCACGAGCGACGTCGGCACGCACCCGGTGGCGATCGCCGATGAGAGCGTGGACCTCTACGCGCTCACCCACAACGAGACCTCGACCGGCGTCATGATGCCGATCACCCGTCCCGTGGGTGCGAGAGGACTTGTCGCAGTCGACGCCACGTCAGGCGCGGGTGGACTGCCCGTCGATCCGGCTCAGTTCGACTGCTACTACTTCGCCCCGCAAAAGTCCTTCGCCTCCGACGGCGGGCTGTGGATCGCGCTGTGCTCGCCCGCGGCCGTCGAGCGAATCGAAACCCTGGCGGCGTCGGGACGCTGGACTCCCGCCTTCTTCGACCTCAAGATCGCCCTCGACAACTCGCGACTGAATCAGACTTACAACACCCCGGCGCTCGCCACGCTGCACCTCTTGACGTCACAGATCGCGTGGTTCAACGACAATGGCGGCTTAGGGTTTTCGACCGGTCGCTCGCGCCAGTCCGCCGAGATCCTCTACACCTGGGCCGAGGCGTCGGACTTCGCTACGCCCTTTGTCACGAGGCCGGAGGATCGCAGCATGGTCGTGGGCACGATTGACTTTCGCGACGATATCGATGCCATGCAGATCGCAACGATCCTGCGCGCGAATGGCGTGGTCGACACCGACCCCTACCGTAAGCTCGGCCGCAACCAGTTACGCGTCGCCATGTTCCCGAGCATCGACTCCGAAGACGTTGCGTCGTTGTGCGCGTGCATCAACTGGATCGTGGGCAACCTCTAGTCGCGCCTCACAGCGTCGATCGAGGCACGACCTGCAGGTCGCCGCTCGCGGCGCTCACCACGTTGTACGTCGATCCCGATTGGCTCGCCGCTCCGCCGTGGCGTCCGTCGGGCGTGAGACACATCGTGCGCAGTTCTGAGTGAAACAGGTCGGGCAGTGCGGCCGCGTGGGCGAGCATCGTGCGACAGGCCTGATCAGGGTCGTCGCCCCGAGCCAGGTAGTCGACCACCTCTCGCGCGCCCGTGAGGCGCATGCTCAGTTCACCGCGACCGGTACACGCGGCCGCCCCGTAGCGAAGGTCGCTGTAGTTGCCCGCTCCCGGCAGGGCGGAGTCCCCCACGCGCCCCGGATGCTTCCACGGATAGCCACTCGTCGAGACGCCGCACACCAACTCTCCGGTCTCATCAAGTGCGAGAACGTTGATCGTGCCCCACGGTCCGTCGTGGGGTCGAAATCGATTCACGAGTTCCACTGAACTCTGGCGATACGCCTCATCGCCGGACGTCGCGCGCGTGTTCTCGCCCTCGACGGACTGCTCCGAGGGCGCCAGCGCAGAGCGAAAGAGTTGCCACGCCTCCTCGGTCAACAAGTCGCTTCGCTCGAACCCGCAGTCTTCGGCGAAGAGTTCGGCGCCCTCGCCCACCAACAAGCAGTGCTGGGGCAGGCGTTCTAACAGTGCGCGCGCGATGGAGATGGGATGAGCGAAGCCCTTGACCGCTCCGATGCCGGCGAAGGCCCGCGTGGATCCGATCATGAGCGAGGCGTCGAGCTCCACTTCCCCTCGGGCGTTCGGGAGACCGCCGGTGCCGACGTAATGATCGTCGAGGTTGTCCTCGCACAGTCGCAGCGCCGCTTCGACGGCGTCCAGCGCCGACGCGCCCTCTCTCAATAATCGCGCACCCTCGACGAGCCCGGCGTCACTGCGCTCGCTGCCGATGATGATCGGCGTCGTCTTCACCCGATCTCCCTTGATCGAAGGCACTCGCCCGTCGAGTGACGGACGCCCTATTCGTCGGTGTCGCCGCCCGACATCTCCGACACCTTCTGCTTGCCGGCCGAGACGAAGGGCATCATCTCGCGCAGCGTCGCACCGATCTTTTCAATCGGGTGGTTCTTGCCGGCCTCTCGAAGTTCGCGATACCGGGGTCGTCCGATCTCGTTCTCCTGAATCCACTCGGCAGCAAACGTGCCGTCCTGGATCTCGGTGAGGATCTTTTTCATCTCGCCCTTGACTGTGTCGGTGATGACGCGCTCGCCGCGGGTGAGGTCGCCGTATTCGGCGGTGTCCGAGACGCTAAAGCGCATGCCCGTGATGCCCTCTTCGTACATCAGGTCCACGATCAGTTTGAGCTCGTGCAGGCACTCGAAGTATGCGCTCTCGGGCTGATAGCCCGCCTCGACGAGGGTCTCGTATCCCGCGCGCACCAGGGCAGTCACTCCCCCGCACAGCACCACCTGCTCACCGAAGAGGTCGGTTTCGGTCTCCTCGGCAAAGGTCGTCTCGAGCACGCCCGCGCGGGTTGCCCCGATGCCGTCGGCGTACGCGAGAGCGATGTCGTGCGCCTCGCCCGTGGCGTCCTGGTACACCGCGATCAGTGAGGGCACGCCGCCGCCTTCGACGTACGTGCGACGCACGAGGTGACCGGGGCCCTTCGGCGCGACCATCGCGACATCCACGTCGGCCGGCGGCGTGATCAGATCGAAACGAATGTTGAACCCGTGAGCGAAGAGCAGGCACTTACCGGCCGTGAGGTGAGGGGCGATCTCGGCGTCGTAGGTCTTCTTCTGTTCGGTGTCGGGCACCAGAATCATGATCACGTCGGCTTCTTTGGACGCGTCGGCGATGGAGAGCACGCGAAGTCCCGCCTCTTCGGCCTTATGGACCGATGACGACTCCAGGCGAAGCCCGACGCGCACGTCGTATCCGCTGTCGTGGAGATTCAACGCGTGGGCGTGGCCTTGCGATCCATATCCCAAGATGGCAATCTTCTTGGACTCGAGCAATTCGGGCTTGGCGTCTTTTTGGTAATACAACGTCGTCATGGGGGAGCTTCCTCTTCGCTTTAGGCGTTCGCCGTCTGTCCGAGTCTAGGGAGTGCGACGCGACCCGTTCGTTGGAGCGCGATGTCCCCAAAGGCCTCGAGTGCCTTTTCTAACGCGTCGCACGCGCCCGGCGTGCCGGCCAACATGACCGTCACCGAATCGGCACTCACGTCGACGATCGACGCGCCATTCTCCGTCGTGACTTCGAGCACCGCGTCGCGCGTGGCGTCGTCGATCGGCAGGGTCGCGAGCAGCAACTCGCGTTCGAGGGCCTCCTCCGGTGAGAGGTCGGTGATCGCCACCACGTTGATGAGCTTGTCCAGTTGGCCCCTGATCTGTTCCAACGGCGCGCTCTGGGCATCGACGACGATGGTCACACGAGAGAACCGCGCGTGTCCCTCGGCCGGCGCCACGGCCAGGGAGTAGATGTTAAAGCCCCGGCGCGCGAACAGCCCGGCGATGCGCGCCAGCACACCGGCTTTGTTCTCGACCAGCACCGACAAGATGTGATGGCGCACCGGCGTGGCGTCGACCTCGCCGAGGAAGGGCTCCGGGCTCACTGGTCGTCTCCGCGCAGGAGGGGGTGAACCATGATGTCGTCGTTGCTCGCCCCGGCCGCCACCATGGGAAAGACCTTCTCGGTGACGTCGGTGCGAAAGTCGATGACGACGGGCACGTCATTGATCTCGTTGGCCCGCGCGATCACCTCGTGCATCTCCTCGAGCGTTCGCGCACGCAGTCCCACGCACCCCATCGCTTCTGCCCACTTCACATAGTCGGGGAGCTCGGCGCTCAAGTAGACCTCGGAGTAGCGCTCTTCGTAGAACATCTCCTGCCACTGGCGCACCATGCCGAGATAGGCGTTGTTCAAGATCGCCACCTTGATTGGGATGCCTTCACTACGTGCCGTGACGAGTTCCTGGGCGGTCATCTGAAAACAGCCGTCGCCGTCAATGCACCATACGGTGCGATCGGGACGACCGACCTTGGCCCCAATCGCGGCCGGCACGCCGAATCCCATGGTGCCCGCCCCGCCAGAGTTCACCCATGTACCGGGCTCTTCGAACTGCCAGAACTGCGACGCCCACATCTGGTGCTGGCCCACTCCCGAGGTCACGATGGTGCCCGGGGCGGCGGCCCTGGCGATGGAGGCGATCACGTGCTGGGGACGCAGGGGACCCTGCGCGCTCGGCTCGTCGTAGACGAGCGGGTAGCGCTCTTGCCACGTGTTGATCTCCTTCCACCACACGTCCAGGTTCTGGGGCATGGCTCCCACCTGGTCGAGTGCGCGCAGTGCGCTCGCTACGTTGGTGAGCAGTGTGACGTCAGCGAGGCGCACCTTGTTGAACTCCGCGCGGTCGATGTCGACGTGGATGATCTTGGCGTCGGTCGCGAAGCTCGAGATCTTGCCCGTCACCCGGTCGTCGAAGCGCGCGCCCAACGAGATCAGCAGATCGGCCTTCTGGATCGCCGTCACCGCGCTGTACATCCCGTGCATGCCCGGCATCCCGAGGTGCTGGTCGTGCGAGTCAGGAAAGGCGCCGCGGGCCATCAGCGTGGTCACCACGGGCATCTTGGTGCGCTCGGCGAAGGCCAAGAGCTCATTGGACGCGCGGGACTTGAGCGTGCCGCCGCCCACGTAAAGCACGGGCCGCTCACTGAGCGCGATGAGTTCAGCCGCGCGCGCCACGTCCGCCTCATCCACGGCGATCTCGGGTCGATAGCCCGGCAGGTCGAGCTCCTCAATCGACTCGGGGTACCACAACTCCATGGTCGTCTGGGCGATGTCCTTGGGAAAGTCCACCAAGACCGGCCCGGGTCGGCCCGTGGTGGCGAGATAGAAGGCAGAAGCAATCACGCGGGGAATCTCGTGGGCGGACTTGATCAGGAAGTTGTGCTTGGTGATACCCATCGTGATGCCCGTGATGTCGCACTCTTGGAAGGCGTCGGTGCCGATGGACGCGGTGGCGACCTGACCGGTGATCACGACCAAGGGCGTGGAGTCCATGTGGGCGTTGCCGATCGGAGTGACGATATTGGTCGCCCCGGGACCACTGGTCACCATGGCGACACCCGGCTTGCCGGTCGCCAGGGCGTAGCCCTCGGCCATGTGTCCGGCCCCCTGCTCGTGGCGAACCAGAATGTGGCGAATAGGTGAGTCGAGAATCGGGTCGTAGACCGGCAGGATGGCGCCGCCCGGCAGGCCGAAGATCGTGTCGACCCCCTCGCGTTCCAGGCTCTTGATCAGTGCTTGTGCTCCGGTGAGTTGCACGGCGCTCCTTTGTCTCCTATAAGCAGAAAGGCCTCCCTTTTTTGGGAGGCCTCCGATATGTACGTGGGTACGTGACTATCGGCGCCAGGCGCCTACCACTACCAGAATCTCAATTCGAGTCGTCACGCTCTCATTCTACGCAGAATTAACCAGCCGTAACAACTGATGCGCCTGATCTCTCTTATCGGCGCGCGACGAGTTCGCCAATCACGGCTTTGCCGTTGGCCTGACCCTTCGTCACCTTCATCACCTGTCCGATGAAGAACTGGGCCAACTTGTCGTCTCCGTCGCGATAGCGCGCCCACTCGTCGGGATTCGCGGCAATCAGTGCAGCCACGACCTCGCCCAGTGAGTCGTCCGACAACTGCTCGTAGCCCTTGTCCGCCGCGATCGCCCGGGGCTCTCCCCCACTGGTCAGTAACTCCAAGAGGACCGCCTTGGCTTGGGTCGCCGACAGTTCGCCACTTTGCTCCATCGCGAGGGTGGCGACGAAGGACTCGGCGGTCAGGTTGTCGATGTGATCGGCGTCGGCGGCGAGCTCATTCGCCGCACGCGCGAGCGCCAGGCCCGGATCGATGCGGGCCCCAAGGGCGGCCCGCACATAGTCGTCAAAGCCGAGATCTACCACGACGTCGAGCGCGTCGAGCTGGGCGCTTGGCACATCGCCCACCAGGTCGCGCAACGTCTGACGTCGCTCGGCGGGCAGCGCGCCAATCGAGGCGCGCACTCGCTCCTGCCACGCGGCGTCCGGCACCAGGTCCACCAGGTCGGGTTCGCGGAAGTAGCGGTAGTCCTCGGCCTCTTCCTTAACGCGCATCGTCGACGTCTCGCTCTTGGTCTCGTCCCAGTGCCGTGTCTCTTGGCGCACGACTCCGCCGCCCTCGATGAGGTCCACTTGGCGCTGCGCCTCGTAGTCGATGGCGTGCGCGAGGCTACGCAACGAGTTCAGATTCTTGATCTCACAACGCGTGCCGAAGGGTTCACCTACGTGGTGCACCGAGACATTGGCGTCGATACGCATCGAGCCTTCCTCCATACGCCCGTCCGAGGCGTTGGTCGCGATCAGGATGCCACGCAACTCCGACGCGTAGAGGCGGGCCTGGGCCGAGGAGCGAATGTCGGGTCCCGAGACGATCTCCACGAGCGGCACGCCCGAACGGTTGTAGTCCACCAGCGAGCGCTCCGCACCGTGAATGCGGCCACTCGAACCTAAGTGCGTCGACTTACCGGTGTCCTCTTCGAGGTGGGCGCGTTCGATGCGCACGCGCGACCCGTCGGGCAGGTCCACGTATCCACCCACGTTGATCGGCAGGTCGTACTGACTGATCTGAAAGTCCTTGGGCATGTCGGGATAGAAGTAGTTCTTGCGATGGAAGGTCGAGGGGCTAATCGCCGAGTGCAGGGCCACCCCAATCGCCATAGCCAGTTCGACCGCGCGCACATTGAGGACGGGCAGCGATCCCGGGAGCCCCAGGCACACCGGACACACCTTGGTGTTGGGTTCCGCCCCAAAGACGTTCTCGCACCCACAGAACATCTTGGTGACGGTCTTGAGCTCGGTGTGGACCTCAAGACCGACCACCATCTCCCATCCGTCGAACGTCACGACGCCACCTCGAGGACCCGGGCCGCAGCGATCAACTGCGCTTCGCTGCTTCCCGGACCGAGCAGCTGCACGCCAATGGGCAGGTTCGCCTCACCGCGACCAAAGGGCACCGAGATCGCCGCGTCACCCGCGAGGTTCGTCGGAATCGTAAAGACATCGGAGAGATACATGGCCAGTGGGTTGCTCGTCTTCTCGCCAAAGCCAAAGGCAACCGACGGGGCGGTCGCACCGAGCAAGAGGTCCGCCTCGTGATAGGCGCGTCGAAACGCGTGGATCATCTGGGTGCGAACCTTAAGCGCCTGGCCGTAGTACGCGTCGTAGTAGCCCGCCGAGAGCGCGTAGGTCCCCAGCATGATGCGACGCTTGACCTCGGCGCCAAAGCCCAAAGTGCGCGTGGCCTCATTCATGGCGGTCACGTCGTCGGCGCCGACGCGCAGTCCGTAGCGCACACCGTCAAAGCGCGCGAGGTTGCTGGAGGCTTCGGCCGGCGCGATGAGGTAGTACGCGGAGAGTCCGAGGCGGCACTCGGGAATCGACAGGTCCACGATCGTCGCCCCGGCCGCCTCCAGCACGTCGCGCGCTCCATTAACCGAGGCCGCGACGTCGTCGTCGGCCCCCTCGATCAGTTCGCGCACGAGGCCGATTCGTTTGCCGGCCACGCCGTCGTCGAGCCCGCTCAGCAATGAGGGTGCGTCAACGGGTAGCGACGTCGAGTCCCGCGGGTCGTGGCCGGCGATCACTTCGAGTAGTAACGCGGCATCGGCCACGCTGTTGGCGAACGGTCCAATCTGATCCAGCGAACTGGAAAAGGCGATCAGTCCGTAGCGCGAGACGAGACCGTAGGTCGGCTTCACCCCCACCACACCACACAGAGCAGCCGGTTGGCGAATCGAACCACCCGTGTCGGATCCCAGGGCTAGTGGCGTCATGTCGGCCGCGACCGCCGCGGCGGAACCGCCCGACGAACCCCCCGGCACGCGCGTGGGGTCTAGAGGATTGCGGGTCGGTCCGTAGTAGGACGTCTCCGTCGAAGAGCCCATGGCGAACTCGTCCATGTTGGTCTTACCCATCACGACCGCCCCGGCGGCGAGAACGCGCTCGACCACGGTCGCGCTATAGGGCGGCCGCCAACCTTCGAGGATTCGCGATCCGGCGGTCGTGAGTTCACCCGTGCGACACAGGTTGTCCTTGAGGGCGAGGGGAACACCCGCCAGCGGACCCGGATCCTCACCGCGCGCGACGCGCTCGTCGACGTCGCTCGCTCGCTCGAGCGCACCCTCCTCATCGAGGTGCACGAACACATTGAGTTCCTCGTTGCGCTCGCGAATCGAGGCCAAGGAGGCTTCGGTTACGTCGCGCGCGCTGACCGCGCCGCTGCGCACGTCGCGCGCCATGTCCAGAGCACTCGTCACGGGGCTTCTCCCATGATGCGCGGCACGGCGAAACGTCCGTCCTCGGCGTCGGGTGCCATGGCGAGCACGTCGTCACGCGAGAGGCACGGTTGGATGACGTCCTCGCGCACCACGTTGATGAGGTCGAAGGGGTGGGCGGTAGGCGCGACGTCCTCGAGCGAGAGTGCGGCGATGTCGTTGGCGTGTTCGAGGATCTGGGCGAGTTGCGAAGTGAACATGTCGAGTTCCTCGTTGCTCAGGCGCAGTCGGGCGAGCGCGGCGACCTTGGCAACGTCCTCACGACGCAGCGGTTCGACCATGACTACAGAACCCGAACGAGAAAGTCCAGCGCCAGCGACTCCACCAGGGCCTGGTCGTTGTCGAGCGTCGCAACGTGGTACGAGTTCTCGAGCCACACCCGTTCGATCGGACCGCTGACCTTGTCCACGAGGTCATCGCCGTTGTCCGTCGTCACCACGTGGTCCTCGCGACTCGACAGCAACAAGACCGGGCACGTGATGCGACCGAGGTCCTCATTGACTCGAGCCACACCTTCGAAGAGAGTCCTCGCGGCCGCGAGCGGCGTCGCGTCATAGGAGGACTCGAGCTCGCCCTCCCTCTTGATGTCCGAGCCGATGGAGTCGATGGTCTCTAGGCCCGCGGCGAGCAGCGCGTCGAGGCCATCGATGATCTCGGCCGACGGGGCCTTGACGAAGGGATTGATGAAGACGCACCCGGCGAGATCGTCGTGGCGCTCGGCGAGATACGCGGTGAGCGAACCACCCATCGAGAGGCCAACGATCGCCACGCGCTCGCATCGCGAGGCGAGGTCGTCGTAGGCCGCTTCGGCGCTCTGGGTCCAGTCGGCCCACGCAGTCGTCATCATGTCCTCAACCGTCGTGCCATGTCCGGGCAGGCGGGGCAACTCGACGCTGAAGCCCTTGTCGGCCGCCAGCTGCGCGAGAGATCGCAATGACGAGGGATTGCCGGTGAAGCCGTGCAGCACCAGAACGCCGGACGATCCTCCCTGATGCGAGTAGGGCTCAGCGCCGGAAAGGATGTCCTGGGTCATAGGCCTCCAGATTAATAGGCCCGCCTAGGTAGACCGGAGGCCCGTGGGTGCGGGATCGGAGCGGGCATTGAGCAGCCCATCGGGAACCTCTCGATCCAACTGCGCCGTCGGCGCTCGTCGCTCACGACAGCAGAGTTGGCAGTTGTGCGGCGAGTTCGCTCACGGTCCAGCGATCGTTCTTTTCGAGCGTCTCGGTCATCGTCCAGTTCTGAAACTTCCGCACGGTGCCGCCCTGGACGAAGAAGACCTGTCCGGTCGCCGCACAGTGCTCCATCGCGAGCGTGGCCACGAGCGGCGAGATGTTGGCGGGGTCCCACACGTCAAAGACGGCGACATCGGCGGGCTTGACCACGTAGTCCGACAGTCCCGGAGTGGACTCGGTCATGCGGGTGCGTGCCGCGGGGGCAATGGCGTTCACCCGTACGCCGTAGCGACCGAGCTCTTCGGCGATGATGACGGTAAAGGCGGCGATGCCGGCCTTGGCGGCACCGTAGTTCGACTGGCCCACATTGCCGAGCAGTCCCGAGGTGGACGAGGTGTTGATCACCGAGGCGCGCACCGTCTTTCCCTGCTTGGCCTGTTCACGCCAGTACGCGGCGGCGTGGCGGGTGGGGGCGAAGTGGCCCTTTAAGTGGACGCGAATCACGTCGTCCCAGTCGTCTTCGGAGAGGTTCACGAGGACCCGGTCGCGCAGGATTCCCGCGTTGTTCACGAGCACGTGCAGATCGCCAAAGGCTTCGAGTGCGCTGTTGACCATGTTGGCCGCGCCGTCCCACGTTGCCACGTTGTCGTGATTCGCGATCGCCTCGGCGCCCATCGCGGTGAGCTCGGCGACGACCTCTTCGGCCGGGGTCGCTTCGAGCGGCGTACCGTCCAGTCCCCCACCGAGATCGTTCACCACGACCTTGGCGCCCTCGGCGGCGAAGAGCAGGGCGTGCTCGCGCCCGATGCCGCGACCGGCTCCCGTGATGATGGCGACGCGGCCCTCGAGTGCACCCATGAGATCCTCCGAAACAACGTTGTCTTAGTTGCTCAAGTGTAACGACGCGACGCGCGGCGACTTAGTGACGGCGCCAGAAGTAGGGCGGCCGGGCGTGCGCGTGGTAGTGCTCGGGGATGTTGCGCATATGGTCGTCGATGCTCCAGGCGGTGTCGACGAACTCCTCGTTGGCCACCTCGGCGAGAACTTGATGAAGGTGGCGCCTCACGTCCTCAGAAGGCGTCGCGTCGTGGATCTTCCACACGACCATGGGCACGAGGCAGATCTCGCAGTCCGCGATCCAACAGACCTCATCTTCGAAGTAGCGCTTGGTGAGGACGGCCGCCTCGCAGAGTTCGCAGTCCCCGCTCACTGAACGGTGAGGGTAACCGTCGACTTGTAGGGAACCATCGTTCCGGCGGTGGGCGTTTCGGCGATGACCTTGGTCCACTTGGTCGTGCCGGCATCGTGACCGGTGGTGGTGAAGTAGAGCACCGCCTTTTGCATGGCCGCCACGGTCTCGGAGTAGTTATCGCCGACCACGTTGGGCACCGCTCGCGGCGCGGTCTGGGCCGTTGTCGTGGTGGTCGTTGACGTCGTGGTCGTTCCCGACGTCGGCTGGGTAGTCGTCGTGGTCGATGTCTGCGCCCCCTTCGAGCGCTCGAGTACGACTGTGGACCCGCGCGGCACAGCGAGCGGGTCTGCGGTATGACCGTAGAGCACGCGCGCCACTCGGTTCGAGGGAATGGTGTTGGAGTAGATGCGCCGGGACGCCGGGCAGGTCGCGTTGACGCCCCGGTGCTTGAGCTGGGCAACCACCGCGTTGCAGGTCTCGCCCACCAGCTTTCGCGGCAGGGTGACGACGCCCGGTCCCGTCGAGACGTTCACGTTGATCACCGTGCCCGACTTTTCCGACGTGCCTGAGGTGGGCGACTGGCTCACGATCTGATTCGCGGGCTTGACGGAGTTCACGTCGTGGATAGAGAGCGTGTAGCCGCCACTCGTGATCGCGGTGGCCGCCTCCTTCGTCGTGAGCCCAACCAGGTTCGGCACTGTGTGGCTCGACTTAAAGAGGCCGAGCTTCCACACCAGGCCCGCCGCCAGAGCCAGCACCACGATGACGACCGCGGCCACCAAGAATCCCCCTCGACGACTCGCCGTGCGCGGCAAGTCGTACTGCGTGCCGCCGAATCGCGGCGTACGGCCGAGCGGCATGCGCGGCGACTGAGAGACGCCCGCGCTCTGTGCCCGCGTCGCGCGCGGAAAGGCGCTCACTGCGGGCTGGGATCCCGTGATCTGCTCGGCCGACGGCGCGCTAAAGCCAATGGACCGTCGCGGCTCGACTGGTTGGTCGAACTGCGCGAGCAGCGGCGTCTCCTCCGATCCGGGCCGAACGACCAGGGGGCTCGCGTCACCCACGACCGCCCCGAGGCGCTGGGAGAACTGCTCCGCGTCCAGGCGCAGTCGGGGATCGGGTACTGCGGCCTGGGCGAGGACCATGTCGAGCGTGCCTAGCTCGAGTCGTACCGGAAGAGGTGTATCGAGGCGTGCGCGTAGCACGGCTTCGGCGGTTGATCCCTCGTACGCGGCCGAGCCGGTGACGGCCTCAAAGAGAATGAGCGCGAGGGCGTACACGTCGCTCTCGTCGGTTGTCGGTTCGCCGAGGGCCTGTTCGGGCGAGAGATAGCGCGCGTCGTTAATCGAGGTGCGCGCACGATACGAACCGGCGAGACCCGCGAGGGCGACGTCGCTCACACGAACGCGACCCTCGTCATCGAAGAGCAACTTGGACGGCGAGAGGTTGCCGAGCACGAAGCCCCGTTCATGGATGTAGGCCAGTGCGCTCGCGACGTCACGCCCGAGTCGCGCGCCGTCGTCCACACTGAATCGCCGCCCCGAGGCGAGAACGTCCTCGAGCGAGCCGCCATCCAAATATTCGGTGATCATGAAGATCGCGCCGGCCTCTTGTCCCCCGTCGTAGACGCGCGCTAAGTGGGGGTGGCTGAGGGCGGCCGCGCGAATGATCCGATCGCGAAAGGACCTGCGAATCTCCTCGTGCGCGGCCAAGTCTGTCTGTAGGACCTTGACGACCACGCGACGCTGCAGTGACAGATCTTCGGCCTCGTAGACCTCGACGGTCTGGCCTACTCCCAACAAACGAACAATGCGATATCGCCCGGCGAGCACATGGTCCGGGGAATATGTAGGCGCCATCGGCAAAACACTAGTGAACGTGTCGCCCGGGCGACGGGCTACGTCGAAACGTCGCCCGTAGCCAGGAGGCGCTCAAAGTTCTCTGCAGGAACGATCGGAACGCCCAGTTCCTCGGCTTTGGTGAGTTTGGATGCTCCCGGGGCTTCTCCCACCACCACGCAGAAGGTCTTTTTCGAGACCGATCCGGGCGAGGTACCGCCCCGAGCGAGGATGGCTGCTTCGGCCTCCTCGCGGGTATAGCCGGGAACGGCTCCCGTAACAACGACTGCCTTGCCCGTGAGCGTCGGGTCGATCGTCGCGGCGACGCCGGGTTCGTTCAAGGTGAGGCCCGACTGGCCCAGGCGGGCCATGCGCTCGCGATTCTCGTCTTCGCGGCAGTACTGGTAGATGGCCTGGGCGATGATCGGGCCCACGCCGTCAAGTCCCTCCAACTCTTCGAGCGGCGCACTCTCGATGGCCCCGTAGGTGTGAAAGTGACGCGCCAGGACGCGTGCTGCCACGGGACCGACGTGTCGAATACCGAGCGCCACGAGAACGCGACTGAGCGGCGCCACCTTGGCGTCGGCGATCGCCCGCACGAGTGACGTCGCCGACAAGTCGCCGAACCCTTCTAAGTGGCTCAAGTCCTCGACTCGTAGCGCAAAGAGATCCGCCACGTCACTGATGAGACCGGCCTGGAGCAACTGGGCCACGCGTTGCTCACCCAGTCCTTCAATGTCGAGCGCCCCGCGCGAGGCGAAGTGCACGATCTGTTCAAGTACCTGAGCGGGACACGTCGGATTGACACAGTACGTGTCGCTCTCGGCTCCGCGACGCACGAGAGGCTGTCCGCAGTCGGGGCAGTTCAGCGGAAAGATCCACGCTTTGGCACGGCGCTTCCCCTTCTCGGGCACCGCGGAGACGACTTCGGGGATCACGTCGCCCGCCTTGCGCACGATCACCAGGTCGCCGGGACGAACGTCCTTGAGTTTGACCTGGTCTTCGTTGTGCAGCGTGGCCATCGACACGGTGGAGCCCGCCACGACGACCAGCTCCAAGACTGCGAAGGGTGTCGCGCGACCGGTGCGCCCAATCGATACTTCGATCGCGAGCAGGCGCGTGGTGCGTTCTTCGGGCGGGAACTTGCGAGCGATGGCCCAGCGCGGTGCACGGCTCGTGAATCCGAGGCGCTCTCGCAGCGCGAGGTCGTCGACTTTCACCACTGCGCCATCGATGTCGAAGGAGAGATCGTGGCGGTGCTCTTCGAACCAGGTGCTCTTGGCCACCATGGCCAGGGCTCCGTGTTCGAGGCTGGACTGGGCGGCCGTGAGAAAACCCCACTTGGCGAGCTGTTTGATCGTGTCGGTGTACGAGGTGAAGTGCCGACTCGCATGGAGATCAACGAGTTGGTACGCGAGAAACGAAAGGGGGCGTTTGGCAGTCGCCGCGGGATGCTTCTGTCGCAGACTGCCCGCGGCGGCGTTGCGCGGATTCGCGAACTCCTTGAGGCCCGCGGCCGCCTGCTGTTCGTTCATCTTGTAGAAGTCGCTACGCGCAAGGAAGACCTCGCCGCGAACTTCGACGCGACCTCGTCGCTCTCCCGTGAGGGTCGCGGGCACGTTCTTGATGGTGAGAACGTTTTGGGTCACATCCTCGCCCACCCGACCGTCGCCGCGGGTCGCCGCGCGCACGAGAGCGCCATCGACGTAGAGGATCGACAGGGCGAGCCCGTCAATCTTGGGCTCGACCGCGAAGTCGAGGGAACTCGCGTCGACACCGAGTGACTTGGCTACCCGTTCACTCCACGTCGTGAGTTCGTCGGCGCCAAAGACGTTGTCCAGACTCAGCATCGGTTCGTCATGGGTCACTGGCGAGAACGTGACGGACACGGGTGCCCCCACGCGACGCGACACCGACTGCTCATCAGCCAGCTCGGGGTGCGCGGCCTCGAGATCCCTCAACTCACGAACGAGCGCGTCGTAGTCACCGTCGGGCAGGGTCGGTTCATCGTGGACGAAGTAGGCCTCGTTGTGGCGCGCGATCTCCTCGCGCAACTGCGCGACACGAGCCTTGGCGTTCACGGAATCGAAACGATCGCCGCGCCCTCGACCACGGTCGGATCGTCCACTCGGTACATCACCACCGACTGGCCCGCCGCGACGGGACGCGACGGTGCGGCCAGCTCCAACCACCACTGTTCGCCGCGCCGCAGCGTGGCGAGTTGCGCTCGACCGTGCGCGCTGCACTGGATGAGCACCGACGTGCCGTCGACCAACGCGTCACCGGTGAAACTAAGCGTCTCGCCATCCAGAGAGAGCGATGTCACGAGGATGTCCGCGAGTCGACCGACCTCGACCCGTCGAGCACCCAGATCAACTCGCGCCACGTAGCGCTTCTCACCGTCACGACCGGGCAGCACGCCCCGACGTTGTCCCACGGTGACGAGTTCTGCGGCCGAGGACTCCCCCAAAGTCTCACCGGTCGTCACGTCGACGATGGTGGCCGTCGTTAACTCGGCGCGTGAGCGAAGAAACGCCTCGCGGCCCTTGGACGCTTCGATAAAACACACGTCCTGGCTGTCGGGCTTGTCCCAGGTTCGAAGACCCAGCCGCTCGGCTTCCACTCGTACCGCGCTCTTGTTTAAATGCCCGATGGGCAGGAGCAGCATATTGAGCTCGCGTTCGCCGAGGTATCCCAAGACGTAACTCTGATCCTTCTGGTCGTCCGCACCGCGCACGAGGCAGCGCCGCCCGGCGCGCTCGATCACCTGGGCGTGATGTCCCGTCGCGACGGCGTCAAAGCCCAGTCGCTCCGCACGATCAAAGAGCAGATCGAACTTGATGTGACGGTTGCACTCAATGCACGGGTTCGGCGACTGTCCGTTGAGGTGTCCTTCGACGAAGGGAGCAACCACGTGGCGCTCGAACTCCTCGGTGTAGTTAAAGACGTGGTGGTCAATTCCCAAGACTTGTGCGACCCGGCGCGCGTCGTCGACGTCGGCGACCGAGCAACAGCCCGAGTCCGACGCGCCGCCCCAGAGTTTCAAGGTGGCTCCGGTTACCTCATGACCCGCCTCCCGCAGGAGGCCAGCCGCGACGGACGAGTCGACGCCACCACTCATCGCTACGAGGACTTTCATAGCCCCAGTCTGCCAGGCGATACCGACAGCCCCTCCCGCAAGCCCGCGGGAGCGCCCTTGTGCTGGGCTACTTCTCGTCGTGGAGCCGGTAGACCACCGTCGAGACGATTCCAATCAACGCGTCGACATCGTCGTCCGTGGTCTCGGCGCCCATCGAAAAGCGAACCGAGCCCCGCGCGCGCTCAGGTGAGACGCCCATCGCGTCCAGCACGTGGCTGCTGACCGACGCCCCGCTCGAACAACTCGCCGCGGCCGCGGCACAGACGCCCTCCTGATCGAGGAGGAACAACAGCTCGTCGCTCGCCAGTCCCTCAAACGTGACGTGTACCGTCCCGGGCACGCGCGCCGCGTTCTCCGCCGTCACCCGACAGCCGGGCAGAAAGCCCAGCGCCGCGCCGAGCTTCTGTTGATACTCCAGCACTCGATCGTTGGCGTCTTCGAGTTCGCGTACCGTCTCGCGCAGGGCGGTGGCGAGTCCCACGGCCGCGGCCACGTCAACGGTGCCGCCGCGGTGTCCGCGTTCCTGCCCGCCGCCCGGGACAACTCCCTCGTAGATGACGTCGCTGCGCACAATGAGCGCACCGCTATTCACGGGTCCACCGAGCTTGTGAGCACAGATCGAGACCATGTCCATCGAACCCGTCACTACTGAGAGGTCCAGCCACGGCGCGGCGGCGACGGCGTCGGTGTGGGTGATCGTGGTACCGGGGACCGAGTGCACGAGCGACGCGACGCCGTCGAGGGGCTGGCGCACGCCGGTCTCGTTGTTGACCGCCATGACGCTGACGATCGCGGTGTTCTCATTGATCAGTCTGCGCAGTGCGTCTAAGTCCACCACTCCCTCGTCATCGACGTCGAGGAAGTGCGCGCTCACTGTTTCGTAGTCGCTCGCGAGTGCCTTCGCCGTGTCAAGAACGGCGTGGTGCTCGACCTTGGAGACGATCAACTCGGTGCGTTCGTGGTGTCGCCGGTGGTGCTGAGTGACGCCGGCCAGCGCCAGGAAACACGATTCGCTGCCCCCGCCGGTAAAGACGACTCCACCGGGTTTGGCGCCCACGTACCCGGCAACTTCGTCACGGGCCTCTTCGATGGCACGGCGCGCTTCGCGCGCGGCGCGGTGACTACCCGACGGGTTGCCGACGATGCCGCGCTGCCAACGCGCCATCGCC
>JBARLO010000086.1:0-6774 GCA_049801955.1 Acidimicrobiales bacterium | reverse complement strand
ATCGCACCCACTAAGAGCGTTGGTATTCACGCAACGGCACTTACTACCATTGCGGAATGCGTTTGCTCCCGTTCGAACGTTTAATTGGGGCCGGAATCATCCGGAGGAACCCCGTCTTGAGTGCCTCCACGAGGGCACGATTTGGAGAACGGGGACTGCTCCTATTGGGCGCTTTTCGGGCTGACATATTTCTATGCTCTTGCATTGGCCTAGTCGCCTTCGGGTTTCTGTTCGCATCGAGGGGACATGGACCATTGGAAGACGTCGGTTTTGCAGTTCTTGCCATCGCAATCCTGATTTTTCTCCTCGCGTTGGCGCGTTCAATGCAATTGCGTCGAAGCCCGCCGGACAACGCTTCTTAAGTCGTCTTTTGTTTGATACGACGTTTCTACGTCTCCGATACCTGACTACTGGTGCCTTTCAACTGACTGAACTTGGGACGAGACCTCTGCTTCTCGGTAAATCCCTCTTCGGAGAATGTTCGTCAAGACCGCGATGCAAAGACCCATTGCCGCGTACGCGAAGTAATAGCCTCCGCCTCCAATATCGTGAACTGCGGCATCAGAGTAGCCACTGTAAAAAAGGAAGACTCCCGCGCAATAAACCAAGCTACCGAGCGCCGTTATTGCGGCCAATACTTCAAGCCAGATCAAATTGCAGGTGCTGAGACGCGAACGGCGGTTCCTACCAACGACCCAGCACAGAAGAAGAACTCCAAAGAGCAGCGCGACCCCCTGGCCGTCCCCGTAATCCGCCGCCCATATAAAGCTGTTGCCGAGTATCTGGCGGTGATGGAGCATCTCGCCTACGGGCGTCTCGTGGTACGCGATAATTCCAGCGACGATGCCGACGAGCATCCGGAACGTAGCGACAGCGAGTAGGGCTGTGATGACCTTCTCTGCACTCGAGAGTGCTGTGACTCTCGTTTTCTCGCCCCACTCAAGAATTCCACCTGTCATCTCTCGCTCCCATTCCCGGGGTCAGAAGCAATTCCTAGCATCCACTGACACCAGTCGGAGGTTCTCTAAGGGGTGTCGGGTATACCCAGCAAACGATTGGTCGGATCGCCCACTCGAAGCGACCCACGACAGCTCAAGTGAGACGCCAGTGGTTGGTAGCAGATCGATTGCTTTGGGTCTCCGACACCATGCTGTACAAGAATCACGTTGATGTTGTACAATGCTACCATGAGCAGAATCTCCGTCAGCAAGGCGCGCGAGAAACTTTCAGAAGTCGTAGAAATGTCCCACTCTGAGCCGGTTGTTCTCGAGCACTATGGTCGCCGGGCCGCGGTGGTGGTGAGCCCGGACCACTACGACGAGATGCTTGAAGCATTTGAAGAATCGCTCGACATTATGGCTTTCGACGCCGCATTGTCCGAAGAGGGAAGCAACATCCCCTGGGAGCAGGTGAGGACCGATCTCGGCTGGTCGTGAGCGAGTATCGAATTGAATTCAGACCGGCAGCTTTGCGCGAGATTCGAAAAATCGACCGGTCCGTTCAGCCGCGCATTCAGGGCGTGTTCGCGCTGCTAGCCCGAGATCCCCGCCCGCCAGCGTCGCGCCCGCTTCGCGGACGTCCCGGTTACCGTCTTCGAGTTGGCGACTACCGAGTCCTATATACCATTGAGGACGGAATTCTTCTGATCGTGATCGTCACCATCGGACACCGACGCGACGTCTATCAGTAGACAACTTTCAATTGGCGAACGCGCATTTGACTACGAATCCAGCCACCTGTAAAGAGAGCAGACCTGTTGCTCCCGGTCTCTGACACCAGGCAGGCTCAGAACGCTAATTACCAGTGCTTGGTAACAGGTCCATCCCGTCGAGCTTTTCAAATGAAACAAACAAGTCAGTTTGCTCGCCTCTTCTCAGGCGAGTTCAATAGTCGTTCAGTCTTGCCATCACGGCGTCGTAAATTTGATGTGCGAGTATGTCCGTTGGAGTGTTGGTCGTGTCGATAACTAGGTCGTAGGTCATTTCGCGGTGGACTACAGCGGACGTACCGGACGCGAAGCCGAGGTATCGGTCGCCTCGTGCAGTTTCGCGTCGAACGAGTTCGTCTACGTCGCACGTGACTCCCACCCAAAACGCGTCGCCGAGCGTGCTCCTTGCTTGTTCACGTATCGTCGCGTCGATGATCACGTGGTCAACGATCAGATCAATGCCACCTTGACTCATCTTGGCCCACGACTCATGTGCGAGTCGCATCACTGTGTGGAATTCGTCGCCATATTCGGGAATCCACGAGGGCACCGGGCCGAGGCCGGGAACGATACGCATGGCTGAAATGGACGCGGGTGAGCCGTCATCGCCGGGAAAGCTCGCGTGTGACTCAGGCCATCCGGCGATGAATGTGTCAATACCCGAGGCAAACAGGGGGCGGGGCCAAAGATCTTGGAGAGCCGTGATGATAGATGACTTCCCAGAGCTGCTTGGCCCGTTCAACACTATGAGGGGTGCCGGCACGCAGTGATTCTGGCCTAAGGACCGTTGTCAGTCAATCGCCAGTGTCTGGTGGTGGATCTGTCGCTTCGGGTCCCCGACACTCGACCGTTATTGGGTCATTCGAGTGCGCCCTGAAAACGACCAAGTGAACTCGGCGCGAACCGGTCAATGATTTGAAGCGACGATGTAGAGACCACGGAGGCCAACAGTCAATGGACCGTGGTTTCTAATCTTCTTGTGCAGCGACTCGAACTGACTTCGGTAACCGTCGATTGAGAAGTTTGGGACAGCCCATGGGACCATGCGCAGATACCACGCCAGCGCGCCGACATCATGGAAGGAGGACCACTGGGTGGCCTCGGCTGCCTCGTCGACTCGCATTCCTGCAACTTCGACTTGTCGCGTGAAGAGTTCAAGAAACGATGAGTCGGTGGAGTGAACCGTTATGCCGAAGAGCGCACGATATTCTCGGTGTCCATCAACACCGACCTGCTGTGTTGCGAAATGTCCACCGCCAGCGACGACCCGTGCCACCTCCCTGGCGACGAACGCCTCATGACGTGCGACTACCAGTCCGAAGACGTGGTCTTCGAAGGGAAGCCTCGGTCCACGAGCTCCATCTGGTCCTTGATCGTCGTTGTCACGGCAGCCTTCCACCTCGACCAAGTCGATGCCGAGCGGAGCAAGACGATCACGAGCAACGACGACGTTCGGTTGCCAGGATTCGGTTGCCACCGTCACCCGGGGACGGTGTGACAGGGAGGCGAGCCACTCGCCACCACCGGTTCCGAGGTCGAGCATCGTGTCTGCGCGGCGCGCAAGTCCATCGACGAGGTCTACGAAGTCCCACGGGAGCGGTTTCGTCTCCACTCGATCGCCGAGCCACGAGAAGTCCCAACCGCCGACGGGATGCGTCTGAGCCTCTTCGAGCAGTTCCGAAAGTGAGTTCACGGCCACCTACGAACTATTGCGGATTGTGCCGTGCGCTGCGCGAGGCAGGACACAAGATACGGTGACGTCGGGCGATACGACGTCAACAGATTTCGACTGTGACAGCCGCCAATGCGAGGTTGCATTCCTGTTACGTCGGGTCTCCGACACTTGTCAGGTACATTGACGCGGTGGACAATGGAAGCTGGTCTTATGGTCCAACCTCGAGACGCGAAGTGAAACGACGCCGACTCCGATACCGGTTCTTTCCACCAATACCAAAACGACTGAATGGATTCCAGCGAATCATCTGGCGTATTCAGCGCTTGGTGTTGGGCGACAACAAGGGTGGCCATCAGTCTCGAAGAACTGAGTGACAATCGAATCCAAGAGCGAACTAGTCGCCAGTGCTCGGCAGAAGACGTCACCATTATGAGAGTTGCTTCGGGTCTCCGACACCAGGTATTTTGATCGCTTGTCGTGGGGTGCTCAATGACCGAGATGGTGGAATCGGCGCCGGAGAAAGGAGGCCATATGTCAACCGAACTGACCAGACTGCCATCGGTCAACGTCGGGATGCTTATCCGACGACCGCCGCACGACGTGTTCGAGGCGCTCGCCGACCCGGAGATCGCCACCAGGTTCTGGTACACCAAAAGCAGTGGTCGGATGATCGAGGGCGCCGAACTGATCTGGGAATGGGAGATGTACGCGGCCGAAGGGCACGTGCGAGTCGACAAGGTCGATGGCGACCGATTGATCCGGTTCGTCTGGGACGGCTACGATCCGCTCATTCCGACCACCGTCGAATTCCACTTCACCCCACGCGAAAGTGACACGACCTACCTGAACATCACTGAGACCGGCTTCAGCGGCGACGCAGACACACAGGTCGCGCGGGCGCTCGAATCTACTGCCGGCTTCACGTTCCTGCTCAGTTCCCTTAAGGCCGCTCTGGAACACGACATCACCCTCCGGGTGGTGCTCGACGCACACCCTCAGCACCTTGGAACCACCTTCACTGAATGAGATAACACAGTCGCCGCGTTGGCCACGATCTCACGCATGATCACCTCGTCACCAACTCCTACAGCATTGGACATGAGTTTCACGCACTGAGGTGTCCCCGCACGCAAAGCCAGAGCGCCTCATTCCGAAATCGTAAAAGCCGCAGAGCACAGTTCGCGAGCTTGATTCACCATCTCTTCCAGCTTCGCGGCGGAAGGTTGAGCAGCAGAGATGATCTGGTCCAGTTTCACTAGGTTGGCTCTCGCGAGTAGAGACTTCTCGTTGGTAACCCACTCGCCGCGATCGGCGAGCACGCCGTGGGCAGCATTGCAGGATGCCTGAACAACCATGCCAACACACGGAGCGAATTGAGACTGGGCCGCGTAATTGGTCTTCGCATAGGCAAACAGTCGATCGGCACGTTCCCACCAGACTTTCGGTGCCCTCTCTCGCAAGCGAGCGGGGTAGGCGGGATGAGGTAGTGCTCCAACCAGCATACGACCGAGCGCGAGTTCGGCGATGACGAGATACGTCGGAATGCCGGCGAGGTGAAACATGAGAGGCTCGATGCGAAAACGTCCCGCCGCGGCCTCTCGCATCTCATAATCGATGGATTCGAGATCCCGGTAGTGAATATCTACGCTCCGACCGTCGACTTGTAACCAGGCACCGCCGTTAAAGACACCGCCTCCCCATCCGCCAAGCGCGGAAACTTCGCCTTTCCAGCCAAGTTCGCGAATTTCCTGTGGATTGAAAGCTCCGCGATAGTAGACAGCGAAATCCCAATCGCTATCCGGACGTTGGGTTCCTACGCTTCGCGATCCTCCAAGCATCACAGCTGCGACCATCGACAGGCTCGCCAATCGTTCGGTGACGTGAGTTAGGAAGTCGCTGTCATTCATGCAATCGCCTCCGAGCTGAGTATTGCGAGTCGCCTCTGAAATTACTGCGCTTACTCCCAACCTGAGTCACGTCCATGAGCAATCGACAGTGAGAGGCTGCAGATCTGTCGCGTCGGTTCTCCGACACCAACAACGCGAGGCTGTGCCTCCGACGAGTGAATTCGGGCAACTGGAAGGCCTTAACGCCATTCGATAAATTGACCGGACCTTTTCGTGGGAGCGTCTGACCTACTTGGCCAGGAGGATCGACAATTCGACGGTCCACTTCGTCTTGCGCGGTTCGACAGCCGGGTCGGTCCAGAAGGCCTCGTAGCGACACGCAAATTCATCACCTTCGGGGACGCTCCGCCGGTCGAGGACCAAGCCGTTGTCACGGGCCCAATCTTGCAACGTCTGGTTCGCTCTACGAGCGTGGTCTCGGTACTTCATCGTCGCGAAACTTCCCGCAGCCATCGAGCCAGTTCGGAGCTTCGGGTGTACAGGGTGCGCGGGTCCAGCCGTGAAGTACCCTGCTTCTAGGTCCATTGGTCCGTTCATGTCGATCACGTGCAGCCGGAGAAAGCCATAGCCGACGGTTTCGATCCCGGCTTCCTTGATCCCGGCGTGCGCCTCTGCCAGAAGTCGGTCGCGGACCGCCAACATTCCCCGGAAGGGCGTTATGACGCGAATCCCCACGTATGGGAGTGCGGGACGCTCCTCCACTCTTGGTGATTCAACGATCTCCATCCGGACGACCGTATACGACCGGACCGGGTCTCCGACACCAGCAGTCTCGAACTCCTTGAGTCCTACATACCGGTACCGAAGATTCACGACAGGCGACCGTAACGCTCACTTCGAGATGGTCGGGGAACACCGTCACTCGTTGGAACAATCGGCGGATACCTCTCGGCGCATCACCCAACGCCACTTCGCAACCTTTCGGTCCCGGACGAAACCGAAGTCCGTGAATAGCGATTCGGGTCCCGTGTGAAAGTACGCGCCGCGTTGGGGCGGCCGGTCCTCAACCTGCTCGGGGTATGCCTCCACGATGCCACCACCTGCGGCGCGGATGGCATCCAAGGCCGCTGCGACCGCGGCCCGAGCCACACCTCTGCCACGATGACGGCTTCCGGTGAAGATGCAGCCGATCCTCCAGTTCGGCGGCTCATTGAGCTCCTTGGCGTAGGACCCCAGATTCTTCCTGGCAGGGAGCGGATGATCTTCGCGTCCGGGTGCTGTTCAAAATCCGAAGTGAGCGCCGATTCGAGCTCGGCGATCGTCTTGCTGTAGGCACGGATCATGGCCACGTGAGCACTCGTAATCGTTCCGTAAGCACGTTCGACTCGAGGACGCTCGCGCAACTGCTCTTCGCGCAGCGCCGCCGGGATCTTCTTGGCGAAGTGCTCAACGTTGCGTTGGCGTCCCCCTCGACGCAGCGCCGAGGTGATCTTGGAGAGTGAGAGTTGCGCGCCCAAGGCGGGCGTGGGAGCGATCGCTAAGAC
>JBARLO010000085.1:0-8972 GCA_049801955.1 Acidimicrobiales bacterium | reverse complement strand
AGTGAGCTGCGCTGCGATGGTGGAGCGGCCGCGATGGACCTGCTGCTCGAACTGCAGGCGACGAACTCGCGCGTGCGGGTGTTGCGAAGTGCCACCATCGAAGCGACGGCGCGGGGTGCTGCGAGCATCGCGGGACTCGGCGTGGGTGTGTGGTCGTCCCTCGAAGAGTTGAGCGATCTGTGGAGCGCCAGCGCACGCTTTGAGCCGGGCGAGCCACTCTTTGTGGACGTCGGCTACGTCGCGTGGACTCGAGCACTCGAACGCGCTTGATAGTTTCGTGACGTCGAGAGGGGGTGGCGTGGAGGATCTACGAGCGCGCATTGTCCGCGAGGGGCTTAGTTTCGGCGAGGACCCGCACTGGCACGAGGGGCGCCTGTGGTACTCGGACTTCTATCGCCACGGCATCTATTCGATCGACGCCGCCGGCGACGAACGGCTCGAACACGTCGTACTGGCCCAACCGTCCGGGCTCGGCTGGCTTCCCAACGGGGACCTTCTGTGCGTGTCCATGACCGATCACCTGGTGCTGCGCTTTTCCGGCGACCACCCCTCGGTGTTCTGCGATATCTCGGCGTACTGCGGCTTTTGGGCCAACGACATGGTCACTTCGTCGAGTGGCGTCTCCTACGTCGGGAACTTCGGCATCGACCTTGACGTGATGCTGCGCGACGTGGGGGCCCAAGCGATGTTGGAGAGCCCCCTCCCCACCACCAACCTGGTCGTGATCGGCCCCGAGGGCGGCGTCCTCCAGGTGGTGCCGGATCTCGTTTTTCCCAACGGCACGGTCATTTCGCCCGACGGCACGACCCTGATCGTCGGTGAGACGTTGGCCTGTCGGTTGAGCGCCTTTGACATCGCCCGTGACGGCACGCTGTCGAACCGACGAGTGTGGGCTCAGATGGACTCCATCTACACCGACGGCATGTGCCTGGACGACGAAGGACAGGTTTGGCTCGCGAACGCCATCGCCCCGCAGTGCCTGCGCGTGAAGGAAGGCGGCGAAATCACCGGCGTCGTCGGAACCTCCCAGGTGTCCTTTGCCTGCATGCTCGGGGGTGAGGATCGTCGCTCGCTCTACATCATGACCGCCCCCACGAGTGATCGATTCAAGATCGCCGACGTGCTGTTGGGACGCATCGAAGTGGCCCAGGTCGCAGTTTCGGGAGCGGGTCTGCCCTAGGCGAGTTTGGTGAGCGCGCGACGCAGGTTGCGCACGGCCTGGTGGGTGCGCAGTTCGTTCTCAATGAGAGCAAAGCGCACGTGGTCGTCTCCCCCTTCGCCAAACCCAACGCCCGGACTCGTGGCGACGTCAGCGTCTTCGATGAGCAGACGCGCGAACTCCAGCGACTTCATCTCGCGGTAGGGCTCGGGAATCGGCGCCCAGATGAACATCGAGCCCTTGGGCGGGCTCACCTCCCAGCCCACGCGGTTCAGGCCCTCGATAAGGGTGTCGCGACGTGACTGGTAGATGACCCGCAGCTCCTCGGGATACTCCTTGGCCTCGTTCATCGCCACGATCGCGGCGATCTGGACCGGCTGAAAGGTGCCGTAGTCGAGGTAGCTCTTGAGCTTGGTGAGGGCGGCCACAATCTCGGGATTGCCCAGCACGAAGCCCACCCGCCACCCGGCCATCGAAAAGGACTTGGTGAGCGTATAGAGCTCGACGCAACACTCCTTGGCACGAGGCACCTGCAGGATCGACGGTGGTCGATAGCCATCGAAGCCCAAGTCCGCGTATGCGAAGTCGTGGCAGATGACGACCTCGTGCTCCAGGGCGAAGTGAACCAGGCGCTCCATGAAGGCGAGGTCCACGCACGCACTCGTGGGGTTATGAGGAAACGACACCACAATGACGCGCGGCTTCGGCGTGGCGTGCTCCCAGGCCGCGAGCAGTCCTTCAATAAAGTCCTCGCCGGGGTCATTCGTACTGGCCCCGGGGTCGAGCATGGGCACCGTGATGACCTGGGCGCCCGCGAAGCCGGGACCCGCGAGGTGAATGGGATAACTCGGACTCGGCACGATCGCACTGTCACCGGGTCCCAGCAACACCCACATCAGGTGGGTAAAGCCCTCTTTAGCCCCAATGGACGTCACGACGTCGGTGTCGGGATCGAGATCGACGTCAAAGAGTTCCTTGTAGCGCGTGGCAATCGCGAGGCGCAGGTTCGGGATGCCGCGACTCGCGCTGTAGCGATGATTCTTGGGATTGTGGGCAGCCTCGGCCAACTTCTCCACGGCCACCTCGGGACTCGGCAGATCGGGATTGCCGAAGCCAAAGTCAACCACGTCGCGTCCGTGCGCCCTCGCGTCGGCCTTTAGTCCATTGATCTGTGCAAAGACGTAGGGCGGTAGGCCCGTGATGCGTCGAAACTCCATCACGAAACGTTACTGGTCCGCTCGCCACCGCTTCATTGCCTCGATCGGCGGCGGGGTTCCCGCCACCGCCCAGGTCGCGCCCGCCGCCTCGAGCGCACTCAAGGTGCCCGCGACATCACCCTCGAGCATGCCGGCCCAGGTCACCTCACCCTCGCGCACCTCGTCGCTCACCCTCTGCGCACTGACGCCCCAAAAGTTAAGAGCGACGTTGCACTCGCGCGCAACAGCGTTGGTCGAGCGTTCGCCCGCGCCGATCCACACCGCCATTATCGACGAGAGAGACAGGGCGACCTCCCTCAGGCGCGACTGGCGCTCCTCGTCGCTCGGATAGCCGATGCCGTAAGCGTCGTGTTCGGGCTTGGAGAGTTTGTCGCCCGTGCCCAGCGCCGCAATCACGCGTCCCGGGGCAATCGCCTCGATGGTCGTGAACTGCTCGACGAGTTGAGCTGGACTCACGAGGGCCACGCGCGCGACGAGTGTGCCCACCATCAGGGGCATTCGGGTGGCGATGGCCGCCAACACCGGAAGCGGGGCGAGCGTGGGACGCTCAGGCGAGCCGATGGGAAAGAGGTGGTCGTAGGCAAAGACGCCGTCGATCCCGGCTGCGTACGCGTCGTTGGCACAGGCCAGAGCCTTGTCGGCGTTGTCCTGAAACGTCGGCAGCAGGACGCCGAGTTTCATGCCCCTTCAAAGGCCACGAGCGTGGCACCCATGGCGCCCGAGCGCGCCCCGAACAACGACGTCGTCACCGTGATGGTGGGACGCATCTCGTACCCCTCGACGAGGTCAGCGAGATAGTCGCGCGCGGCCGGCAACACGAGCTCACTGGCCTCGGAGAGTCCCCCACCGATCACGAAGTGCCCCGCGTCCAAGATGGCCGCCAGATTGGCGAGCCCGAGGGCGAGCCACCACCCCACCTCACGCATGAGGGCGACCGCTTCGTTCAGTCCCTCGGACGCCGCCCGTGAGACGTCCTCGGCGCGTACCGCGCGCCAGTCGCCGCCACTTCGTGCCACCAGTTCAGGCAGGCGACCTTCCACGGCGGCCTCGCGGGTCAGGCGATGGAGTCCACCGCCCGAGGCGTAACGCTCCCAGCACCCGCGCCCGCCGCACAGACACGGTGCCCCGCGGGCTTCGACGACCATATGGCCGATCTCACCGGCGAAGCCGCTGCGACCTCGCACCAGTTGTCCGTCGGCCACAATGCCCCCGCCGATTCCCGTTCCCAGGGTCACCATCACGAAGTCCGAGAGCCCCCGCGCCGCTCCCCACTCGTGTTCGGCGAGCGTCGCGCAGTTGGCGTCATTCTCACAGAACACCCTCGAGTTACCCAGCGCGTCACCCAACTGCGCGCCGAGGTCCGCACCCGAAGCGGTTTGAAGATTGGGGGCGAAGGCGAGGTGTCCGTCGCGTCGCATCATGCCGGGCAGGCCCAGGCCGATGGGCACCTGCGAGGGATCGAGTGACTGGCGCTCGCACAACTCGATCACCTGCTCAGCGAGCACTTTGGTCGTGGCTTCGCCCGCGCCAAATCCCACGTCGTGGGGCGTCTGAGACTTCTTCTCGGCCACGACGCGACCGTCCCGCGACACCATCAAGGCGAGGGCCTTGGTCCCGCCGACGTCTATGCCGATCGCGACATTGCTCACTGGGCGGCCTCTGCTTGAGCCTTGAGCTCGCGTAGCGCCTGATCCTGGATGCGCGAGGCCGCGCGCGAACGAACGAAACCGGGAATTGGCACGGACAGCTCCACCTCGAGATCGTAGGTGAGCAATGTGCCCTCCTTGGAGGGAGCAAAGCGATACTGACCGTTGAGAAGCGAGGTGACGTCGCCTCGGGTCTGATGCCACGCGAGCACCTCAGGCACGCGGCTGTAGTCGTAGTGCAGCGTGTAGGTCGTCGAACGTCCGAAGGCGGCGGCACGAAACTCCACTTCGACCGGTCGACCGATCGCGTCGCGCTCCAGAACCTCAATCTTCTTCAGTTCACTCACCCAATCGAGGTAGTGCTCGAAGTCAGTCGCCACGCGATAGACGACCTCGGGCGGGGCGTGGACCACGATGGATTCCGTCGCCCGCTGCGTCACGTCGCCTCCATCGCGATTAACCCTACGCGAGGTGCTCTGCGCGTCGACCGCGATCGTAGGGATCCAGTCGACGAGAGAGTTCTGCGGCCAGGCGATCCCAGTCGTAGCGATCGCGGGCCGCTTCGAGCGCGTGAGAAGCGAGTCTGTGTCGAGCGTCGTCGTCGCTTGCGAGGGTCGCAATCACGCCGGCCAATTCGCCGGCGCTGCGCGGGTTGTCGAGCACGACTCCGGTCCGACCGTTCCGCACGGCGTCCTGACTGCCACCCGATCGACCGGCTACCGGTGCCAGTCCGGCGGCGGCTGCTTCGACGAAGACGATCCCAAAGCCCTCTTGTTCCAGTCCCCACCACCGACTGCGACAGTCCATGACCATGAGGTCACAGGCGCCGACCCAGCGGCCCTGATCCTCGTCGGGCACGTACCCGAGAAAGGTCACCGGGGCGTGCAGGCGCGTCGCCAGCTTCTCCAAGCGAGCGCGGTCTCGACCCTGTCCACCAATGAGGATCCGCAAGTTTGGCAGGCTCTCGCGCAGTTGCGCGCCGGCGCGAATCAACGTGTCGAAGCCCTTTCGTGGTACCAGGCGCGACCACGACGCGACCAGAAAATCCTCGTCCGAAAAGCCCCGCTCTCGTCGAACCTCGCTACGCTCCACCGGGTTCAGGGGGTGATAGAGCGCCGTGTCCGCTCCAGGAGGGATCTGTATCACCGGGCACAACGTCTCAGCGGCGTTGCGGCGCGCTTCACGCTCGGGAAAGGGTCCCGCACAGATGGCAACTTGCGCGTGGCGTAAGACGTAGCGCAGCGAAGACGCTACGAGAGGAGTTCGGCTCGGAATCGTCACCTCCGCGCCGTGCAGAACAACTCCGTAGGGTCGCGAGAGCCGGGGCCCGAGGAGCCCAAGGGGCCACGCCGGGTCGAGTAAGACGAGTTCGGGCTGGTGGCGGGTGATAGCTGCTTCGATCGCGCGATACGCGGGCCACGTCGGCAAGAACAGGGTCGACGACGTCACGCGCTCTACGACCACCTCCGTGGTCGCATCAAAGGCTGCGGCGTCTTCGTGGGACGAGGCGGTGAGGACCACGGCACGTCCACTCTCGAGTCGGCGCCAGAGTTCGTGAAGATACGTCTGGATCCCGCCGGTTTTGGGTGGGTAGTCGTTGGTCACCAGGAGGTGGCGGGCCATGAGACCACGCTAATGGGAGTGGAAAGTCTCAGGTGTTAATGGAGGCTAGACCGCTCCGGCTCATTGACGTGCCGGATGGAACTTCAGCGTCGGTACGAGACCTTCGGCCGTAAAGAGCTGGACAACCTGCGCGTCCTCCTCGGTGAGAACGAGCGCGTCGGGCTCCTCGCCCAAGACGAAAGTCACCAGGCAGTCCGCGCAGTCCGGTGTGCCGCGCCGCACGCAGTCACCGCAACTTATGGACAGTTCGATTTCGTTCGCCATACGCACCTCTCCTTCGATCATCCACAGTGACCCGCACCTGTGACATCAGGTCGTGAGAAACCCAGCAATCTCCTGGGCAACCTGCGCGGGGCTGAAGAGAGTGCCCTCACCCACCACTCGCGCGTGGGTCGCATCGACGAGGACATAGAAGGGAGCGGAGGGAATCTCAAGCGCCTCAAAGGACTCGGGGGAGACCACTACGGCGCGACGCTGAGCGCGCCACTCATCGTGGGGCTCGGCACTGACCACAATGACGTCGACGTGCGAAAGTTCCTCCAGGTTGCCCTCGACGAAGTCACGACAACCGTCACACTCGGGCTTCACCGCAACCACAAGCGTCACACGATCGAGGTGACGGCGCCACGGAGTTCCTGCCAGCGTGGCTCCCGTCAGCTCTCGCGGCGCGGAGCGTTCTCGCGCGCGATCGAAGGAGTGAAAGTGATACTCGCTCACTCGGACTCGGTGAGGACCTCGACGCTGCGACCGTGTCCGCACCAGCGACAGGTCACGGACTCCACGCTGTGAGCAATGACCTCGGGTTCTTCCACACTGAGTTCGCCGCCCACGCTGTAGTGGTGGAACGAACGAACCGACGTTGTCTCCACGACATCAAATCGAGTCAGATTTCCGCACGCGTTGCAGCGATACCGGTTAGTCACGGACTCACCGTAGCGGTTTCGCGCGGATTATTCGTACCGGCGACGTTGCCACTGGTCAGGCAAGACCTCGTAGGGCGACGCGTCGGGATCTTGATATGTGTAGACCGTGTCGTACGGGTCGCCCTGCAAAACCTGGGCATTTCGCTCCGAGTCGATCAAGCGGCATAGCGCGGCCGGATGGCGAATGAGACCAACGGGGAACGTCGAGTCCGTGGTGTCCACGTAGACGTAGCCCCGACGCGTGAGACGCTCACTGACGCGCTGATCCACCTTGGTCGCGAGCACGTCACGCATCTCAATCGCCGATTGATAGTGGCGCAGCACGCCACCTTCGACGATGATGCGCTGGTTGGTGACGTGAATCTTGTGAGAGCGCCACTGCCACGTTCTGGACAACGTCACCAGCGCGAAGGGCAGGACACAGACCAACATCAGTGCCTCTTCGAACCGGTGAACGTAGACGAATCGAGTTGAGCCTTCGACGACCAACGCCAGCGTTGTCAGCGTGAGGAGAAAAGGGCGAACGACACCGCGTGACACCGGCGTCACCGAAATGATGCGAACTTCACCCTCGCGCCATAGGCCGCGCCTACCCATACCCCCAGCGTAAGGAGTTTTGACCGCCAATGTGCGCAGCGTCGTCACAATCGCCTCCTATCCTTCGTGGATGACATCCACGTCCTCTCGTTCGTGGTTGCCGACGTACATCGCTCTCGGGATCACCTGGGGCTGTTCCTTTCTCTTCATCAAGTACGCGCTCGGCTTTCTCACGCCCTTCGGCGTTGCCTTCGCGCGCTGTGCCCTGGGGGCCGCAACGCTCATCATCATCTCGGTGGTGCGGCGTATTGCGCTGCCTCGTGAACTCATCGTCTGGTGCCACCTGTGGGTGGTCGCCATGTGCCTCAACATCGTGCCGGGCGTTCTCTTTGCGGTAGCTGAGACTCGGACCACCTCCATCGTGGCGGGCATCATCAACGCACTCACCCCCTTGACGACGCTGTTCTTCCTCCTCGTCGTCTTTCGTGACGAACGGGTGAAGCGCTTTCAGCTCGTGGGACTCACCGTGGGACTCGCCGGCGTCTTACTCGTCCTGGGAGTCTGGAAGGGTTTGGGGACGAATCCGTGGTGGGCCGTCGCCGCACTTCTGTTCGCCGTGACGCTGTACGGCGTCTCGTTTCCCTACACACGGCGCTATCTCCTTCCGCGGGGCCTGCCCAAGGAGTCGCTCGCCTGCGGTCAACTCATCCTGGCGGCATTTACGTTGCTGCCCGCGTATCTAGTGGACGGCCTGAATCACCACGGCATCACGATTCACGCCATCCTAGGTGTGTTGGCGCTTGGAATATTCGGTAGCGGGTTCGCCTTCATGTGGAACTTTCGCGTGCAGGCGGCCGCGGGCAGCTCCATCGCGAGCACGGTCACGTATATGTCACCCGTCGTGGCCGTGATCGTTGGTGTGATCTTCCTACACGAGCCACTCAGCTGGTACGAACCCGTGGGCGGACTGGTCGTCCTGCTCGGCGCCGCGATCGGGCAGGGACGACTTCGACGAAGACCTCAGACGTTGCGCATCTGATTGGCCGCCATCGCGAAGTATGCGCTCAACTCGTCAAACTGTTCGTCGTTGAGCTCGCTCCGAACGCTCTCTAGCGCAGCACCCATGGCCTCTAACCACGCATCGCGGGCTCCTTTGGTGATCCGAAAGGGGGCGTGACGCATTCGCAAACGTGGATGCCCCCGTTCGTCTTGGTAGGTGCGTGGTCCACCCCAGTACTGGATGAGAAACAGAGTGAGATGGCGGCGCGCGTCGGTTAAGTCATCGGGATACATGGGACGCAGGGTCTCGTCGGCGGCAACGCCTTCGTAGAAGGCGTCCACCAATCGGACAAAGAACGATTCCCCCCCGACCTGATCGAAGAGCAAATCGTCCACCTCGTTACGCTAACCGCGTCGCTTAGAATAGGTATCCGCTTCATCGCGGGTGTAGCTCAATGGTAGAGCTCCAGCCTTCCAAGCTGGCCATGCCGGTTCGATCCCGGTCACCCGCTCCAACCAATCTTTTCGATAAGCCAATAATCTCTTGCGATTTCTTTGACCATCGTTTACCGACGTTGACCGCTGTTGGTCTCAGTTACATGCCCAAACTGTGCCCGATCATGCCCAAACTATGCCCACACCAGATCGCCACGTAACGCCGCCTTGGAGAATGAGCAATGTCCAGCTTGTAGTGCGTGCGTGAGGGTTCGGGTCGGAGAGCTGACTTGCACAATCTCCGACTGGCGAATTAGAGGCTGGCAGAAACGTTGAACTTATCTTCGAGCGTCGACGCCAGGAACAATTCCTCGTTCGTTGCACCACTCGGCGAATTTAGACTCGCGCGACGGCGGCTCGTTCCACCCAACAC
>JBARLO010000084.1:0-41863 GCA_049801955.1 Acidimicrobiales bacterium | reverse complement strand
GGCCCGGGCCAAGGGCCCGGGCCACTTTTCGTTCGTCCGAGGGGTCAGCTGACCGCAGGGTACTTGTTGGGGTTCGTCGACAACGTGCCGGCGATGATCTTTTTCTGAGCAGCAGTAATTTTGCTCTTGAGCGAAGACGGGACTTTGATGCCGCCGTACTCGAGCGCCACGCCGTCATTCTTCAACGTGCCGAGGTAGGTGCCGCCCTTGAACTTTCCACTTGCAGCAGCGACGACCGCGTTCTTCACTGACGTCTCAATACCCTTCGAGACCGTGCCCACGAACCATGAGCAGTCGGACTTCTCTTGAACGCAACCGTTGGAGTCAACCCACATCACGGAGTGCCCGGCACCGGCCGACTTGGCTGCCGCCACAGAGCCGAGGCCCACGTTGCCCGCCACGGGAAAGACGATGTCCGCACCTTCAGCGAAGAAAGCGGTGGTGTCGGTCTGACCGGCCGTCTGATCGGTGAAGTTATTGGTGAACGTTCCGGATCCCTTGCACACGGTCAGCGAGCACGCTCCGGCGGCTGGCTTCCAGCCCAGGACCTTGACCTTCGCCTTGTACTCCTTGTCGTAGTAGCGAACTCCCGCGACAAAACCGTTCATGTAGAGCGTCACGGTCGGAATGTTCTGTCCGCCGTACGTGGCGACTACGCCGGTCGTGCTCATTCCCGCGGCCAACATACCGCCGAGGAACGCGTCCTGGTCAGTCTCGTAGCGCAGGGCCAGCAGATCCTTGGAGGTCGTGGTCGGCGAGTCGTCGACAATCGCAAACTTCTGGCTTGGGTGAGCGTTGGCCGCCTTGGCGGTCGCTGCGTCCATGTCGTACCCGACGGTCACGATGATGCCGCAGCCTTCCTTCAAGAGGGTGTTGATGTTGGGCGTGTAGTTCGCGTCGGAGGTTGACGGCAGATAGTGAATGCTGATATTCGAGTTGGCCGCCTCCGCATCCTTCATACCGTCCCACGCCGACTCGTTAAACGAACCGTCATTGATGCCACCAGTGTCTGTGACCATGCAAGCCTTAAATCCAGTGGCCGCACCCGCAGATACCGTCGTGTTAGTCGCCGCCACCACCAGGGTGCCCAGCACGAGTGCCGAGGCCCCCAGCAACGTCGAAACTCGACGAATTCTCCCCATGAAACTCTCCCTTTATTCGTTTGTCAACCTCTAGAAGGTTGTCCGTACGCGCGACGCCCTCCCGACTCGGCAGCGTCACACTTGCGGATTTGTCAAACGTGACAATAGCCCCGAACCCCCCCACCATTTGGGGGCGGGGCGTCCAATTTCAGGATTCGGTGAACCTGTCCGAAACTTTACGAAGCGCTGGCACGTCCGGTGACGCGCGGCACGAGGATCGTCAGTGCGAGGGCGAGTAGGGCAATCACCGACGAGATCTCAAAGACGCGCTGATAGCCGTCGGTGAGCGCCGCTTTCTCCGAGACGCTGCGCAGAGCCGACGCGGTACGGTCCGTCGCGACGGTGGCGAGCGCGGCGAGCGCGAGAGATCCCCCCACTTGACGCGCCGTGTTTAAGACGCCCGAGGCGAGGCCCGCGTCCGCGCGGTCGACCCCCGACGTGGCCGACATCGCCAGGGGCGAAAACAACATTCCCATGGCAAAGGCGGTGACGAACGAGGGCTCGATCACGTGTCCCCAGAAGTTGCTGTCGGGCTGGATCAGCGAGAGCCAGAAGAAGCCGAGCGTGGCCAGGGTCGCGCCAATCTGCAGGAGCGGGCGAACACCGACCTTGGCGATGAGGCGCGACGAGATTTGGGCACCGACGATGATGCCGATCGCCGGCGCCAGGAACGCTAGGCCCGCCCGCACGGGGTCGTATCCGAGCACGAGTTGGAAGTAGTACGTGAGGAAGTACCACATGGCAAAGAACACTCCGCCCACCAGCACCATGATGCTGTTGGCGGCCGAGAGCGGTCGCGAGCGAAAGATCCGAAACGGCACCAGGGGGTGCGAAGCGACCTTGGCCTCCCAGAAGAAGAACACGGCTATGAGGACGAGTCCGCCCAGGAGCCACTCGAGAGTGAAACCCGAAGTCCACGCGTGAGTGGTCGTGTTGACCACCGCGTAAATGATCGCGGCCAGGCCGCCCGTGACGAAGATCGCCCCCGTCACGTCGAGTTTGGAGGTGGCGTCCTTGTTGCGCATCTCTTGGAGGTACAGCGTTGCCATCACCATCGCGATGATGCCCAGGGGCACGTTGATGAAGAAGATCCATCGCCACGACACGAGACCGGTCAGGATGCCGCCGAGCAGCGCACCCACCGCACCGCCCGCACCGGCGACCGCGCTCCAGGCGCCAATCGCCTTGGGCAGACGCGGCCCGCGGAACGTGGTCACGATGATGGTAAGTGTCGCGGGCGACAAGATCGCCCCGCCGATGCCTTGAATCGCGCGGATCGTGATCATCTCGGTGCCGTTGTGCGCGAGACCTGCACCGATGCTCGCGAGCGTGAAGAGCGCCATGCCGACGAGATAGACGTGTCGGCGTCCGAAGTAGTCGGCCGCGCGACCGCCAAGGAGCAAGAATCCGGCAAAGGTCAGAACGTACGCATTGATCACCCACTGCGCACTCGAGTACGTGAAGTGCAGGTCGTGACCCATGCGCGGAAGCGCAACGTTGACGATCGAGACATCCAGGACGACCATGAACTGTGCGATGCACGCAATGAACAAAATGAGCCAGTCCGGCGCGTGTCGCACCGGCGCGTCGGCTAGGAGGGTCTCTTCAGACATCAGGTGAGTGTATGGGAACGCAGTGACCTCGCACTCGTCGTGAACGACCCCTCGCCGAATCGGCCACACTGGATGGATGGTTGCCCAGTACATCTTCACCATGCGAGACCTTCGTCGTTTCTATCCACCCGATCGCGAAGTCCTGCGTGGCATCAACCTGTCCTTCTATCCCGGAGCCAAGATCGGCGTGATCGGCGCCAACGGCTCGGGTAAGACGTCGTTGCTGCGAATCATGGCCGGCCTGGACGATGGGTTCACCGGTGAGGCACGACTCACGCCGGGCTTTAGCGTTGGCTACCTGCCCCAGGAGCCTCAGCTTGACCCCACCAAGGACGTGGTGGGCAACGTGGCCGATGGCGTCGCCGAGCAGCGCGACCTGCTGATTCGATTCAACGAGGTGTGTGCCGCGATGGCCGATCCCGAGGCGGACTTTGACGCGCTCCTCAGTGAACAGTCGGATCTGCAGACCAAGATCGACGCGGCTAACGCCTGGGACCTCGAGCGAACGCTCGAGATCGCGATGGACGCGCTGCGCGTCCCACCGCCCGACGCCGACGTCACCACCTTGTCGGGGGGCGAGCGCCGTCGCGTCGCGCTCTGTCGACTTCTCTTGTCCACGCCCGATCTGTTGCTACTCGACGAGCCGACCAACCACCTCGACGCCGAATCCGTGGCGTGGCTCGAGCGCTTCCTCCAGGAGTACAGCGGCACGGTGGTTGCCATCACCCACGATCGGTACTTCCTCGACAACGCGGCCCAGTGGATTCTCGAACTCGACCGCGGACACGGCATCCCGTGGGAGGGCAACTACTCCTCGTGGCTCGAGCAGAAGCAGGAGCGCCTGGCCGCCGAAGAGAAGGCCGACTCCGCGCGGCGCGCCTCTCTTCAGCGAGAACTCGAGTGGATTCGACTCTCACCGCGCGCTCGACAGAGTAAGGGCAAAGCGCGGGTGACCTCGTATAACCAGTTGGTCGCCGAAGCCGAGTCGGCCGATTGCAAAGCGGACAAGTTGGAGATCGCGATACCCCCGGGGCCACGATTGGGTGACGTGGTGGTCAACGCCGAGGGCCTCACCAAGGGATTCGAGGACCGCCTCCTCATTGAAGACCTCACCTTCTTGCTGCCGCCGGGCGGCATCGTGGGCGTGATTGGTCCCAATGGCGCCGGCAAGACGACGCTGTTTCGCATGATGGTGGGTCAGGAGAAACCCGACGCGGGCGAGATTGAGGTGGGTTCGACGGTGCAGTTCGCCTACGTCGATCAGTCGCGCGACACCCTCGACGCCGACGCCACTGTCTTTGACGAGATCAGTGGGGGCCAGGAGCACATGATGATCGGCTCGCGCGAGATTCACGCGCGCGCGTACGTCGCCAGTTTCGGCTTCAAGGGCAGCGACCAACAGAAGAAGGTAGGCGAGATCAGCGGCGGGGAGCGCAACCGCGTCCAACTCGCCAAGGTGTTACGGAGTGCGGGCAACGTCCTGTTACTCGACGAACCGACCAACGACCTCGACGTCGACACCCTGCGCGCGCTCGAGGACGGTCTGCTGGACTTTCCGGGCTGCGCGGTCGTGATCAGCCACGATCGGTGGTTCCTTGACCGCATTTCTACCCACGTGCTGGCTTTCGAAGACGACGCTGTGGTGCGCTGGTTCGAGGGCAACTTCTCTGACTACGAAGCCGAGCGCCACAAGCGCCTCGGCACCGACGCCGACCAGCCGCACCGATTGCGCTACAAGCCAATCACGCGTTGAGCCTCTGTCCTTCTAGTAGGAACCACCACGGAAGAAAAAGTTCGAAAGTGACTCGACCCTTGACATCTAAGGTCTAGCCGTGGCTAAGGGCACTGACTACCAGACGTATCTGCACATAAATGACTTGCTGAAATTGCAGATTCCCTTAACCGAGAGCGCCCCCGACGAGCTGCTCTTTATCGTCGTGCACCAGTCGTACGAACTGTGGTTCAAGGTGATGATTGATGAGCTCACGCGCTCGGCGGACGTTCTGCACGCCAACGAACCGTGGCGCGCGATCTCGCACCTGCGACGCACCATCGAGATCGAAAAGCTCTTGCTCACCCATCTGCGCCTCCTCGACACCATGTCGCCCGAGGGTTTTTTGCAGTTCCGCGATCCGCTTGACCCGGCCTCGGGCTTTCAGTCGGCTCAGTATCGCGCCATCGAGTTCCTGAGCGGTGGCGGCGATCAGAAGACGCTCACCTTCGACTTCTTTGACGACGAACAACGCGCGTGGCTGGCCGAGGTCGCCGCACGGCCGAACGTCTGGACTGGTTTTGAGACGTCGCTACGCGCGTCTTCGGGAGCCAAGGACGATGAGTCTCTCTTGATTCTCGTCACTGATCTCTACCGCCACCACGACAGCGCGCCGCTCACCTCCTTGCACGCGGTGGCCGAACTGTTGGTGGATCACGATGGGAACTTCGCTCTGTGGCGCTACCAGCACATGATGATGGCAGCGCGCCAGATCGGCAATCGTCAGGGTACGGGAGGGAGTGCAGGCATGGCCTATCTCGAAACCACGGTTGGTAGGCGTTTCTATCCTGAACTCTGGGAAGTGAGGTCCGTACTGTGATAACGCGCGACGACTGTCTCGCGCTCGATCGCGCTGACGGACTGGCGCCACTGCGCGAACTGTTTTCTCTGAACGACGACGAGATCTACCTCGACGGCAACTCACTCGGTCCGGTCTCCTTAGCAGTCGCCACTCGCGTGCGCGAGGTCATCGAGGAACAGTGGGCGAGAGGTCTGGTGCGTAGTTGGGGCACGTGGATGGACTGGCCCACGCGCATTGGTGATCGTGTGGCCCGCCTCATCGGGGCCAAGGACAACGAAGTGGTAATCGCCGACACGCTCACCATCGGCATCGCCAAACTTGTGGGAGCCGCCATCGATCTGAGACCGGATCGTCACGTCATCATCACCGACGCGGCCAACTTTCACTCCGACCTGTACATCATCCAAGAGATGGCGGCGAGGTCCAAGCGCCCTATCACGGTCAAGACCATTGATCGCAACGCGCTGGCCGAGCACCTGAATGACGACGTGGCGTTGGTGGAGTTCACCCACGTCGACTTTCGCTCCGGCGAGATGCTTGACCTCGCGGGCGTCACTCAACAGGTGCACGACGCGGGCGCACTGATGCTCTGGGACTTCGCACACTCAACAGGAGCCGTTCCCCTCGACGTGGAGGGTGCCGACGTTGACTTCGCGGCGGGCTGTGGCTACAAGTACCTCAACGGCGGACCGGGCTCACCCGCGTTCATGTACGTGCGATCGAAGTGGCACGGAGTGGTGAGGAATCCGCTGCCGGGCTGGCTCGGTCACGCTCGACCCTTCGACTTCGAGTTGACCTACGAACCGGCTAGCGGCATTCGTTCTTTCGTCACGTCCTCGCCCTCGATCGTGGGGCTCGCCGCCCTCGACGGCGCCCTGGACGTCTTTGACCGCACTTCCATGGCTGAGCTGCGTGCCAAGAGCCTGGCCTTGACGGACCTCTTCATCGAACTAGTGGAGTCACGACTGCCCGGTGAGTTCGACGTCGTTACCCCAAAGGAGCACGACCGCCGAGGTAGCCAGGTGGCGCTGCGCCACGACGAGGCCTATGAGATCATCCAGGCGATGATTGCGGCCAAGGTCATCGGGGACTTCCGCGACCCCGATATCGCACGCTTCGGCTTTACGCCCCTGTACCTGCGGTACGTCGATGTCTACGACGCGGTGGAGCGGCTGGTCGGGGTCATGGAGTCGCGAGCCTATGAAGATCCGGCGTATCGGGTCCGCAACGCCGTCACCTGAGCCGATATCACACCCCATTTGATCAGGTATTTCAATCCTTCACGGTGAGGGACTTGACAAACGATACTTAACGATATATCGTTATATACATAAATCTATCGAAAGGAGACATTTATGTCACACCGAGAACACTCGGAGCACTCGCCATTCCGGCGAGGCAGAAACGCAGACGGCAGTGAGGCCAACGAGGTCCGCGGCAGCGAACGACGCCGCCATGGACCGCACCGGGGCGGACACCGCGAGGAGGGTCGCGAGAGCGAGTCCTCCGAGCGCGGTGGTCGCGGACGGGGTCGCGGACGACGCGGCGACGTGCGCTTTGCCATCCTGGCCCTGCTCAACGAACGGCCGATGCACGGCTACGAGATGATGCAGGAGTTGTCCGAACGCTCGCGAGGGATGTGGCGGCCGAGTCCCGGCTCGCTGTACCCCGCGCTGCAGTTGCTCGAGGATCAGGGATTCGTTCGTTCGGAGACCGCCGAAGGTCGTCGTCAGTTCACGCTGACCGACGCCGGGCGCGCCGAGCTGAACGCCCGTCCCCGCGCCTTTGCGCCCTGGGAGTCGATCTTGCACGACGCTGACCAGAGCGACGTGGCGTTGCGCGCCGCGATGAAGCACGTTGTCGTCGCGGTGCACCAAGTCACCGAAGCCGGCACGACCGAGCAGAAGGAAAAGGCTGAGGCGTTGCTCAAGGAGCTGCGTCGCCAGATGTACCTGTTGCTCGCTGAGTCGCTTGCTCCGCGCGAAGACGACGCACCCAGCGCCTAAGGGCGATCTGCGTGAGGCCCGGGCCCGAAAGGGCCCGGGCCTTTTTTAGATTCGGCGGCGGCGAATCCCGCGCCAGGCGTAGCGCCCGAGGAGGGAAAGAGCCCCGAGGGCGATGAGGGAAAAGAGCACCGGACCAGCGAGGCGAATCAGCCACTCAAATCCGGTGACGAAGCCGCTGACACTGTCGTGGAACGCCTTATCGAGGCCCGAGCGCCTGGTCGTCGCTGCGTGGTGTGAGGGCGTAGTGACATTCACGGTGAGACTGGCGTAGGTCGTCTGGTGGTTCAGGACGTTGAGCTGACCTTGCTCTTGTTCGATCTGACTCTGGATCTGGTTGATTTGACTCTGGACCGCAAGGATCCCACTGATGGTCGTGGCGTGCGTCATGATCGCGAGGTACTGGTGCAACGAGACCTTGAGAGCGTCAATGCGGGCCTGATAGTTGACGTACTCGCTCGTGACGTTGCTGGAGTTGGTTGCGAGCGACGTGGTGCGTCCCACGCCTTGGACCTGGGACACGAGATGGTGAAACGTTGCCTGGGGCACTTCGAGAACGACGGACGCGTTGGTGAACGAGCGCGGCACCTGTGATCCGGTGGCGGCCTGGGTGCTCTCGACGTACCCGTGATCGCTGGTGGCGAGGGTGCTCAATTTGTTAAGCGCGCTCTCAATGTGACTGTTCGCTACCCTGATCGCAATCGTGCCCGTCGACTCGATGCGCTGGTTCGTTGCCGACTTCGCGACCAAGCCAGAGCCCGTGGTGACGACGCCCTGGGCTGAGCTCGAGTGGCCGGCAGCGGCGCTTGCGGCGCCAGTTGTGGACAACTTCTCGCCCGGGGGTACGAGCGCCCCAACGACCGGGTGGATCGGTCGGGCGCTCTGGTGGATCGCGAGCGGCACCCCGACCGCGAGGGCGACGACCAGCGCTGCCGCCCCCATCATCACGCGGCGAGTGCGGCTCGGCTCGCGCAAGAGATGCGTCACTCGCGACTCGTTCTCGTGGTCGTCGCGAATCTGTGCAAAGAGAGACTGGGCCGTCTCGCTCGTCACGTCAAACGCATCGGCGGTGTCGTGCAACGCCGAACGCAACGTGTCTTCGTCAATCATGGTCATCCGGTCACCTCATCGTCGAACGAGTGCGAAGCGTCGTCCCTCAAGGCTGCGTGTTCACCGAGGCGACGGCGAGCTTCATTGAGCCTCGACTTCACAGTGCCGGGCTTGCGCCCGATAGCGATGGCGATCTCTCGTTCGCTGAGGTCGGCGTAGTAGCGAAGCACGATCACCACTCGCAGGTGCGCGGGAAGGTCCTTGAGGGCAAACGTGAGGTCGTTGACGACGGCGAAGCGATCGCTCGCGTCCTCGAGGGCGGGAGTCTCGTCGAGGTCATGGTCTGCGTCGCTGTGGACTCGACGAGGAATGTCGTGGCGCAACGTGGAGTTGCACGTGTTCACGACCACGCGGTAGAGCCAGGCGCGCACGCTGGCTTCGTGGGCGATTGAGTGTCGAAACTTCCACGCCCGCAAGAACGCCTCCTGGACAGCGTCTTCGGCGTCGGAGCGGTTTCCGAGGATGAGGTACGCGGTGCGAACTGACTGGGGGTAGCTCTCTTCCAGCACGGCGGCGAGGTCGCTCACGTCGTTAGCCTGACACGCAGAGGGATCGGCCGATCGTGGAAGGAAGCGCCCATACCTATAGAGACGCCACCGCGCCGCAAAAGGTTCGCAGAGATTTTGGGAAGAACGCCGTGAGCCACTCTGGCGCCCCGACGCCTCCCACGTGGCCTTTCCGGGGAGGCGTGCGCTTGGTCGGGGGCACGTTGCGCGATGTCGTCCTCACCCCGATCGCCAAATACTGGGTTGCGCTGAGCGTGGAGGGAGCTCAAAACATTGAGGGGCTCACCACCAGCGCGCTGTTCATCTTCAATCACAGCGACGACTTTGACGTGCCGATCCTCTACGCGGCGGTACCCCCAAAGATCCGACGGCGCCTCTCGGTGGCGACGGGATCCAACATCATGGACGACCATCCCATCCTCGCCTTCGTCAATCGCTTCTTCTACGCGGGCTTCTCGTTCGCGCGCGTCCCGCCTTTTCGGCCGAGTTTGCGCTACGTCGGTGAACTCGTGGCGTCGGGACGCCATGTGCTCATTGCGCCCGAAGGCCAACTCAGCGAGGATGGCGAACTCCAAGAGTTCAAGACCGGAATCGGTCTCTTAGCGATCAGGCTCGGCGTGCCGGTGGTGCCGATGAGGATCGATGGGCTCTATGGCACGGTGCCGATGCACTCGATGTGGCCCAAGCGACACTCGACGGTCACTGTACACATCGGTGTGCCGCTCAACTTTGGACGAGGCGACAATCCCCGAGACGTGACCCTCGCCCTGCGCCAGGCTGTGTTGAGTCTGTAACTACTTGCGGTACGAGAAGAATCCCTCACCGGACTTTCGACCCAGCAGCCCTGCTGCCGTCATGCGCGAAAGCAACGGCGGCGGAGCGAAGTGAGGCTCCTTGAACTCCTCGTACAGTGACTGCGCCACGGCGAGTGTGGTGTCGAGCCCGATGAGGTCGGTGAGTGCGAGGGGACCCATCGGGTGCGCGCAGCCCTCGACCATTCCCGTGTCGATGTCCTCGGCGCTCGCGTACCCGGCTTCGAACATGCGAATTGCCGAGAGCAGGTACGGAATGAGTAGCGCGTTCACCACGAAGCCCGCCCGGTCGGGCGAGGTGATGACTTTCTTCTGGAGGACGTCGCGGGCGTAGTCGATGGTGCGCGCGGTCGTCTCGGGGCTCGTGCGTAGGGAGGAGATCACTTCGACCAAGCGCAGTACCGGCACCGGATTGAAGAAGTGCATGCCCACCACCTGCTCGGGTCGCTTCGTCGCCATGCCGACGGTGATAATGGGTATCGACGAGGTGTTGGTCGCGAGGATGGCCAGCGGGTCAGTGACCGCCTCGTCAATGCGGCGAAAGACGTCCAGTTTGAGGGCCTCGTTCTCGGCGATCGCCTCGATCACCATCTCTCGATCAGCGAGGTCAGCAAGATCCGTGGAGAAGGTGAGGCTGCCGCGAATCCTTACAGCGTCCTCCTCGGTCATTTTCAATGACGAGACCGCGCGCGCCAGTGACTTCTCGACTCGCTCGCGTCCGCGATCGAGGGCCACGTCGTCCATCTCGATGGCGATGACCTGAGCGCCGGCTCCCGCTGCGACCTCGGCGATGCCCGATCCCATCAGGCCGCAACCCACCACGCCGATGCGTTTCACTTGGTCCTCCCAGAGATGTGCGTCGATTTGTGGTCGAGTTTAGGACCGACGCGACCCAACTTTTCTTGAGAGGTCGCTCGCTACGATGGACGAGTTAGTTCTCACTTCGCGAAGGAGTTCGTTGATGGACACGGTCAATGTCATTGTGGAGATCCCGCGGTTCAGCCAGAACAAGTACGAGTACGACCACGAGACGCACACCATCAAGTTGGACCGTCACCTCATTGTGGCGATGGGGTACCCGGCTGAGTACGGCTTCATTCCCGACACCTTGGGCGGTGACGGTGACCCTCTCGACGCGCTCGTCCTTACGGAGTTCCCGACGTTTCCGGGCTGTCTCATCGAGAGCAAGATTCTCGGCGTGTGCAACATGACCGATGAGAACGGCCGCGACGAGAAGCTCATCGCGGTGCCGTCGTACGACAAGAAGTGGAAGTCCGCCAACGACATCGACGACGTGCCGGTTGAGATTCTTGATCGCATTCGCCACTTCTTCACGGTGTACAAGGATCTCGACGAGGGCAAGTGGGTCAAGGTCGAGAACTACGCCGGTCGCGACGAGGCACTTCAGATCCTCCAGGATGCGCGCGATCGCTACGTGCCCTAGGCGTCGCTCGCAACCTCGATTTCGAAAGACCATGTGTTCGTGAAGGCTGAACAGTTCCCCGCGGTTCTCCAACCGATGCTGCGCACATTCCATATCGACTTTGAGGGCCCTCCGCCGCCCTCTCCGCTGCGACTTCTTGTCGCGACACTCGTCGCCTTAGTGGGATCTTTGCTTGCCGATTGGCTCCTCGTGAAACTGGGCGTGCACGTGTTTCCTTCGACCCACGGTTTCGCCCACTTTCAGTTCGGCGACTACGCCAGGCTGACGATCATCGGCGTCGCGATCGCCTGCGCCGGCTGGCCGCTGTGCACGGCCGTGACTTCACGACCGCGTCCCCTCTATTTGCGGGCCGCGATCGTGATCACCATCGTTCTCTTCGCGCCGGACGCCTACATCTGGCACAACGGCGCGTCCGGCAAGGCAGTCTTCGTGCTTATCTGGATGCACCTCGCCATCGCGATCATCACCTATAACTCGGTGGTCTACTTGGCGCCGACGGGCGACAGTGCGCGCGCGTCTCATGCGCGCTGACGCAGGGAGCATATTGATGAGACGGCGCTATCTCCGCCGGAAGTCTGAGAGTAATTGGATGAGAAACGCTTGTGAATCTTCGAGCGTTCCTCGTTCCTCATTGCTGCACCGCCGGTAGTCGAACGAATCCACGACGCTCAACCTCGAATCTCCCTAACGTTGAGGGTACGGACGCGACGCGCCCACAAGGAGATGACATGGAGATCACCCGCAATGACGATGGGAGTCTGGTAGTTCCCATTCCCGAAGGCCGTCACTCCGACGCCGCTGACGGCGGGTCCGAGGACACTACGGACGGCATCGAACAGCCAACCACTCGGGTTTTGCATCCGGGCGAGGGCGGCTACAACGAGGCCCTGGCCGAGTGGGATCACCAACAAAATCCTGACCGAGAGCCGGCCGTCTCGACGGCAAGCGGACGAGAAGAAGCCATGATCGTGGTGCACCACGTGGCCGAATCTCCCGAGCACGACGTTGCCGGTGCGCTGAAGGATGTCCACGACTCCGAAGCGAGCGGTGAAGCGCTGCGCCACGTGTTGATTGGCGGGACCCACTCGGTCGAGGCGTTCTCGGAAGAGGTGGCTGAAGCCGAGGGCGGCGAGCCGCTGCCGGCCCACAAGATGACCAAGATCATCGGCGAAGTTTTGGCCGAACTGGACAAGTAGACGATCGCCCGTACCTCGATGGGCTGGGATACTTCCCCATCACATAACTAGTTGAAACTCGTCAACTCGTTCGACGACCTGAAAACCTAAGAGTTCGTTGATCGCCACCATACGGGTGTTCTCGTCGGCATTCCACGTTTCGAGTCGAGCCCATGGAAGTTCCCGACGGACGTTGCGGAGATTGGCGATCTTGACTGCGAGACCGAGGCGGTGACCGCGATGATCCGGGTCGACGATCGTATTCCACTGTTCCGCCACGCGGGGATCGTGCACCCACGCGCCAATGTCGCTGAAGGCGACGAGGTTGCCGGCGCGATCGGCGGCCCCGGCTGCGAAACGCCGGCGTCCGGAGAGGTGAGCGTCCTCTTCTTTTTCCCGCCAGCGACGCGCGTCCCAAACTTCGGGTTCCCACGTTAAATCGCCACGGGGCGTATCAGTTGACATCCGACCGACGAGGCGCGCGACACCCTCGACGAAGTCGTTAGGAGCCCGGTCAACCCACGTCACGATCTGATAGTCGCGGTCGCGCTGGTCCACGACGACCTTCACGAGGGTGTCGAGCTCCCGTTTGTTCACCAGGCTGAGGTCGAGTTCTCGGCGCAGCCTCGAAAGAACGCCCGTAGCGCCCATGGCGCGAGAGAAGTCGTATCCAGGCGAGTTGTGTTCGAGAGGTGAGCCCACAGTCCAGATCGCGTTCGTTCGACCCTCGCTCTGTACGTACGCGAGGATCTCGCTCGCCAGCGCGGTACCGACGCCCCGTCGTCGGTGGGAGGGCAGGACGGACATCGACACGTTGGCCCCTGAGAGGTTGTCGCGCAAGGGCAAGCGCGCCGTTCCGTATCCGACGTCAACGCCATCGTCGATCGCCACGAAGTGGGCGTATCGGGCCGACTCCTGTTCTCCGCTGAGCTGGTGGAGAACCTCGTCGAGCGAATTCCCGATGAGCCCGGGGTGATCGATGGGCACACACAGGTTCGCGAGCGCCAACCATCGTTTCGCCCCCGTTCGATCGTAAATGCGCTCCACCGTTGTCACGTTGGGAGACTATCGACGACACCGCCTTCAATCTCGCCGTTGACGGCGCGGAACTTCGATTTCGCAAACGTGCTCCGCTGCTAATATCTCTAGTACTTCCATTGGAATTAAGTGTTTCTCGCGGACCAACCCCACCGCCGTAGAGCCACGCTCCTGTAGACCCCGCGACGAGAGAGAACATGTCCACGGCACTTGTCACTACACCGTCGTCATCGCGCTCTCGCTGGCATCGGCTTCGTTCTCGGGCCGTGGGGGGACTCTTTGCCGGTGGCGGCGGAGCTCTCATCGTCGCGTACCTCTCGCTGATCGTTCTCATCCCCATCGCCGCCCTCGTATGCCACGGGCTCAACTTGGTCGTCACGACCAACGGCGCGGGGGTGGAGTTTTGGCGCTGGCACGTTTCGGTCGGCTGGCGCACGTTCTGGGACGCGGTCACCGCCCCCGGAGCAGAAGAAGCGACGTTCTTGTCGCTCTGGCTCTCGTTCGCGGTGGCGGTCATCAACTCGGTGATGGGCGTCGCGATCGCCTGGGTGCTCGTGCGCGACAAGTTCGTGGGCAAGGGGCTGGTGGAGTCCGCTATCGACCTCCCCTTCGCCCTGCCCACGATCGTGGCGGGCGTGGTGCTGCTGGCCATCTACGGGGTTGACAGCCCGATCCACGTCGATCTGTTTGAAACCTGGATGGGGCTCATGGTGGCCCTGCTCTTCGTCACGCTGCCCTTTTCGGTTCGCGCTGTTCAGCCGGTGCTGGCCTCACTCGACCTCGAGAGCGAGTCGGCGGCGCGAACCCTTGGAGCGGGGAACGTTCGCATCTTCTTTACCGTCGTGCTGCCCTCAATCTGGCCGGCCGTGCTTGGCGGATTCGGCCTGGCCTTTGCCCGAGCTATCGGCGAGTTCGGATCCATCTCGCTCATCGCGGGCGGTCTCGGGCGGACCACGACCGCGTCGTACTACGTCTTTAACCTCACCCAGGGCTTCTTGTGGACCGACGCCGCGGCGGTCTCAACCGCGCTGTTAGTTCTGAGTTTGGTCGTGTTGGTTACCACCAGCGTGCTCGGCCATCACTTCGCCAAGAGGTTGAACTAGTGGCGACTCGTCGCTGGCCTTTGCGCGCGGTGGTGCTCGCGTACCTCGGCATCCTTCTCGGACTACCGCTCGTGTTCATGGTCGACAAGGCGTTCCAGCACGGCTTTGGCGCGTTCTGGGATCAACTCACCCAGCCCGGGGCGATGGACGCGTTGAAACTGTCGGTGGAGATTGCCGCGATTGCGGTGCCGTTGAACACACTGGTAGGCGTGGGAGCAGCCATGTTGATCGCTCGCCACAAGTTCTGGGGCAAGCGAGCCTTCGACACGGTCTTTGACGTGCCCATCGCGGTCTCGCCGGTGATCTTGGGTATTGCGCTCATCCTCGCGTACTCGCGCATTGGCTGGTTCGGCGGCCCCTTGCTGCGCGCGGGCATCATGGTGCTCTTTTCGCCCCTCGGTCTGGTGCTGGCCACGATGGCGGTCTCCTTGCCCTACGTGCTGCGCTCGATCGTGCCGGTCCTCTTAGACGTCGGGACCGAGCAAGAAGATGCCGCACGCACACTGGGTGCCGGTCGTTTTCGCGCGTTCTTTTCGGTGACGTTGCCCTCGATTCGCTGGGCCGTGGCCTACGGCGTCACCCTCACGATCGCGCGCACGCTCGGTGAGTTCGGGGCGGTGCTGGTGGTGTCGGGCAACATCTCGGGCCGAACCCAGACCTTTCCCATTTTCATCTACGACGACTGGGATCAGCGCTTCGACACGTTGGGCGCCTACGCGGGTGCGCTGCTGCTCGCGCTGATCTCGATGGCCGTCTTGTTGGTTCTTGCCCTGCTACGAAAGAGAGAGAGGAGACTCCGTGTCGATCTCGCTTAACGGCCTCACCAAGCGCTACGGTGCCACGACCGCGGTGGAAGATGTGAGTGCCGAGATTCCCCACGGCTCGCTCACCGCGATCCTCGGGCCCTCGGGCTCGGGCAAGTCCACCCTGCTGAAACTGATCAGTGGATTGGAGATTCCCGACGCCGGTCGCGTCGTGATCGATGGCGACGACGTGACCGACGTCGACCCGCGTCACCGCGACATTGGCTTTTGCTTTCAGAACTACGCGCCCTTTCGCCACATGAACGTCGCCAAGAATGTCGGCTTTGGACTCAAAGTGCGCAAGCGCAGTGCGACCGAGATCAGTGCACGCGTCACCGAACTGCTCGCGCTCGTGAAACTCGAAGATAAGGCCGCTCGCTATCCCTCCCAGCTCTCCGGTGGTGAGCGTCAGCGCATGGCCCTCGCGCGCGCCCTCGCGATTGAGCCACGCGTTCTGCTACTGGACGAGCCCTTCGGGGCCCTCGACGCCGTGGTGCGCCAAGAACTGCGCCAGTGGGTGAAGGTCTTGCACGAACAGATCCACGTCACGACCGTGCTCGTGACTCACGACCAGCAAGAGGCCATGGAAGTCGCCGACCAGCTCATCGTCATGCGCTCGGGCCACGTCATCCAGTCCGGCAATCCGCTCGCCCTCTACGAGAGTCCCTCGACCGACTTCGTCCATGAGTTCTTAGGACCCTCCACCGTGTTCGCGGGCGTTGTCACGCGACCCCACGACCTCGAACTGGTCTCGGTCTACGACGGCACCGTGAAGGGACGCATCACCTCGATCGTCTCGCTGGGCTTCGAGGCTCAGGTGACCGTCGAACTGGATGACCGCTCGACCACCTGGGTGCAACTCAGCCGCAACGAGCTCTCCCAGATGGGACTGCGCGTGGCGCTGTTAGTCGGCGTTCGCCGGCGCGCCGACGTCGACGGCTAGCGCGCTCGTCGTCTCGACGTGGCTCGTGCCCCGTAGCCACGAGGTGATCGCTGCCAACGCGCACAGGATCGCCGCGAAGTCGAGTGCGGGGTGCAGACCTGACACGAAGGCCTTTTCGATGATCTTGGGGAAGAACTTGCGTCCGAGGATGGCGGTGCGCGACGAGTGCGGCAGCGACGCGAGGACGTGGGCGCCGAGCAGGTGCGCCATCGGGTTGTAGCCGAGGAACGAGGCGAAGAGCGTCGAGACGGGCGGCAACGACGCGACGTGGTGCGCGACCGCACTCGAGACGCCTTCGTTCGTGAGACCCACGTACAGCGCCTGGGGCAGCGTGCGCGACAGACCAATGATCATCAGCGTGAAGAAGATACCGATCGAGAGCACCTGGCCGGAGTTCTGGAAGGTCGAGTTCATGCCCGAACCGACGCCGCGATGCTCCGCCGGCAGGGCGTTCATGATGCTGGCGCGATTGGGCGCAGCGAACATGCCCATCGAGACCCCGTTCAAGAACAACAGCGCGCCAAACAGCGGGTAGGAAAAGTCGGCGGGGAGGAACTGCAACAAGAAGAAGGAGATGGTCGCCCCCACCATGCCCCCCACGGTGAAGGGCCGAACACCGTACTTATCGGAGAGCCACCCACACAGCGGTCCCGCCACGAGGAACCCACCCGTCAGAGGTAACAGGGCGATCCCGGCCCACAGGGGAGTGTTGGAGAAGTTATAGCCGTGCAGCGGCAGCCAGATGCCCTGGAGCCAGATGACCATGGTGAACATCAATCCGCCGCGCCCGATCGCCGAGAACAGAGTCGAGATGCTGCCGGTGGTGAAGGCCCGGATGCGAAACAGACTGAGTCGAAACATCGGATCGGGCGAACGGGTCTCGATCCGCGCGAAGACGAACAACGTAACGATGCCGAGGACCAGGCAGGTCAGGACGAAGGGACTGGTCCAGCCCATGACGTGACCGCCGTAGGGCTGGATACCGTAGGTGATCCCGACCATGAGGGCCACGAGTCCGAGGGCGAAGGTGAGGTTCCCGCTCCAGTCGACGTGAGTATCGCGCCGCGTAGGTACTTCCTTCAACTTCATGTAGGACCAGATGCTGCCAAAGATGCCGATCGGCACCGAAATGATAAACACGAGGCGCCACTCGATGGGTCCGAGCAGACCGCCCAGGATGAGGCCGATGAATGAACCGGCAATGGCGGCGATCTGGTTGATCCCCACCGCCATGCCCCGCTCATTGGCGGGAAACGCGTCGGTCAAAATGGCGGTGGAGTTCGCGATCAAGAACGCTGCGCCCACCCCTTGGAAGAGGCGCATAATGACGAGCCAGAGTCCGGCCGCGGTGCCGGTCATCCACGTGATGGAGAGCATGAGCGAGAAGAACGTGTAGATGACAAAGCCCATGTTGTACATGCGCACGCGCCCGAGCATGTCGCCCAGCCGTCCGAGGCTCACCACCAGCACTGCGGTGACGATCATGAAGCCGAGGATCATCCACAGCAGGTAGAAGGTGTTACCCGGCTCCAGGGGATTCATGTGGATGCCCTTGAAGATGTCGGGCAGCGCGATGAGCACGATCGACGTGTCGATCATGGCCATCAACATGCCCAGCGTGGTGTTGGAGAGCACGACCCACTTGTAGCGATCAGGCTTCGCGCTCGACGCGCTCGAGGCGGTTCTTGTCGCGACGCTCACGAGGCGAGGTCGCTCAACAGCCCCTCAGGTACCGAATCGAGACTCGTCAAAATCGCCTGGGCCAGGGCCCGCGCACTGTCGGCGTCCATCTCCAGAGCGGCCCGGGCGGAGGGGCCGCCGGCGGGGTTGAGAAAGTCGATCATCAGCGCGTGTCCGGCGCCGAAGTGCACGGGGTGGTCGACGTAGACCATGGCGCAGGTCATCGGCGACCAGCCGTCGGCTGTCTTGGCGCTGGCGTGAACGTCGAGTAGTTCAGTTTGGTAGGTGCACACAATGACTCCTTAGGCGAGCGTGCGCTCGAGGAAGTGGAAGATGTCCTTCCACCCTTCCATGGCGGCTTCGGGGCGAAAGCTCACGCGGTCGACCATGAAGAATGCGTGTCCCGCTCCCTCAAAGGTGCGAAACGTGAAGTCCTTGCCGGCGGCGGTGAGCGCGTCGGCGAGCAACTGGGTCTGCTCGGGCGAGGGGAACTGGTCCTCCGCGCCAAAGAGCCCGAGGAGCGGAGCCTGTAGCTGGTCGACCTCGCCGATGAGGGACTTCACCTTCATGGGAGATTCCGCCGGCGGGTCGACCGAGACGAAGGCCCCGTAGCAGTCGATGACCGCGTTGACCGGCAGGCGAAGACCCACCAGGAACGACTGGCGTCCTCCCGAGCAGTAGCCGATCACGCCGACCTTGCCATTCGAGATCGATAGCGACGTGAGGTAGTTCATCGCGCCCTGCGCGTCACCGACGAGCTGATCGTCGGGTACTCCACCGAGGCTGCGCTGAGCGGCGGCCGCGTCATCGGGGCTCGCCCCGGGAGCGACACGGTAGTAGAGGTTCGGGATCAGTGCGGCGTAGCCGTGGGCGGCGAACGTGCGCGCGATCTCCTTCGTGCCTTCGTCGTAGCCGGGCATGTGGTGGATGATGATCATCGATCCCACACGCTCGACGTCCGTGGGAACGGCGAGGTAGGCCTCGATTTCGTCGCCGTTGAATCCGGCGATGGTGAGCGAGTCAGCGCGAAGATTATGCGTCACGGGCTTCCTTTCATTTCGTTGTCGAGGGAAGACCTCGACGGAGGGGTCTTGCGGAATTAGTCACTTAAAGTAACTATATTGCTAATATTAGCGCAATGGCCAAGCGCAATCTCTCGTCAGTGAACGGCACCACGCTCGAGCGCGAGTGGGGTCGGCTTCGTCGCGGCCAAGTGATGCAGCAAGTTCGCGCACTCAGCACGTCCACCCACACGCCCCTCGAGGTCGAACTGCTGCGGACCATTGTGGAGGCGGGAGAGATCCGCGCCTCAGACCTCGCGAGCCAGTTGTTCGTGACCAAGACGTCGATCAGCCGCTACGTGAAGGGCATGTTGGACGAAGGTCTCTTAGTACAGCGGCCTGATCCCACCGACGGGCGCGCGACGCTGTTGTCGGTGTCGGCGTCGGGGCGACGCGAGTTCGAAGAACGAGAGGCGAGGCGCAGTGCATTGCTCCGCGATCTGTGTCACGACTGGACCACGGACGAAGTTCGCCAGCTCACGGTATTGCTCCAGCGCCTGAACAACGGCGTCCAGGAGACGCTCAGGCGATCGGCATCGCGCTAGTGTCGGGCTCGTCGTTGACCATCGAACGTCGATCGGCTGTTCCCGTGAAGTAGGCGATGGCCCCCGAGAGCAAGAGCAACGTGCCCGAGACGGTGAGGGCGAGGTTCATGCCGTGGGTAAACGCGCCGTAGGCGGCGTGAACGACCTCGTTGATCAGATGGCGCACGAAGCTGGTGCTGTGCTTCTTTTCGGCGTCGGCCTGCGAGGCGGCGGTACCGGTAATGACGGCGTTGATGATCTCGTGTTGGAAGCTCTTCGGCACGCCGAGCGCAGCGAGTTTGTGCGTGAGGTTGACGGTCAACTGACCGTTCACGATCGAACCGAGCACCGCCACCCCCGTGACCGCACCCAACTCGCGACTGGTATTGATCGTCGAGGCGGCCATGCCGGAGTTCGCGGCGGGCATGCTGATCAGAGCGGTCGCGTTGACCGGCACGACGATGATGCCAAAGCCGATTCCCGCCAGACCCATCGTCCACCCCAGCGTGGAGAGGCCGGCGTGAGGACCAATGGCGAGGTCGGTGAGAAGAACCCCCGCGCCCGCGAGCACGCAACCCAGCGTCATCGGCAATCGCGAACCCACCCGTCCGACCCAGCGACCCGTAAACAGCGAGGCGGCGATCATTCCACCGAGCAGTGGCAGGAAGTCGACGGCGAGGGAGTAGGCGCTGACCGAGGCGACCACTTCGAGGTAGAGCGCGACGAAGAAAAAGATCGAAAAGATGGCGAAGTAGCTCGTAAAAGCGATCACCGTCGAGCCGACGAAGACTCGGTTGCTCACCCAGCGCACGTTCAACATCGGATACTTCGTACGCGACTCGACGACGAAATAGATAATGAAACTCAGTCCGGCGATGGAGTAGAGCGACAGTACGCTGGAGGAGTAGTAGCCCCACGTCTCACCGGCGATCGTGGCGAAGGTGCCACACCCCAGGGCGATGGCCGCGAGAATGAAGCCCAGTCCGTCGATGCGCCGGCGCACCTCGTTCACGCTCTCGGGCAGGGCGATCGTTCCCACAATCAGCACGATGCCCCCGAAGATGAAGTTGAACCAAAAGACGGAGCGCCAGGTCCACAGGCCGACGAGAATGCCACCGATGACGGGACCGAGCGCGAGGGCCAGCCCCGACACTGCGGCCCAGGCGCCCAGGGCGCGGGCGCGAAGGCGGCGATCGGGATAGATGTGGCGAATCATCGAGAGTGTGCTGGGCTCCGAGCCCGCGGCGCCGACGCCCATGATGACGCGCCCGATGATCAACTGCGTGGGGGTGTCAGAGAACGCACAGACCACTGAACCGCAGCAGAAGATCGCCACGCCGATCAACATGATGCGCTTGCGCCCGAAGTTGTCGCCGAGCGAGCCGCAAATCAGCATCAGACTGGCGAAAGCCAAGGCGTAGCCGCCCACCACCCACTGGAGTTCCGAGACCCCGGCGTGCAACTTTGACTGAACGCTCGTCAGAACGGCGCTCGCGATGGTGTTGTCGAGAAAGGTCAGGAAGAGAATGGCCAGCAAGGTCGCAAAACTAAAGTGCGCCTTCAACTGGTGCACGAGCGTGGTGCGGCGCCGCTCCAGAGAGCTCGCGAGCGCGGTCGTGGCGCCGTTGTGCTCCATGTGCCCCTTTCACACAGTGACGTTGTTCGAAGTGATGCCTGGTACGACGTTGCCGAGAGCGTGAGCTCTCGGCTTCAAACTATTTCTTGGCGGGCGCCTTGAACGCGATAGGAAACACGGCCGAGTCGCCGCCCGCGGCGTTTCCGGCGCTCACCGCGCAGCTCTTCAAGTTGGAGGTCTTGGTGCCACATAGTGCATTGCCGATTTTGCCGGACGTGACCTTGAAGGTGGTCGTGGGAAGTTTTCCCGTCTTGGAGATCTTGGCGGGAACCGTGTTCAAAATGTTGCAGTTCGACGCACCCTTGGCCTTGACCGAACACTCGACGATGTACACCGAGTCGCCGGCTTTAAAGCCCGAGCCCGAGACCCTGACCTTTTCACCGTTGCGCAGATTGGTCGAGGGCGTGACGACGAGCTTGGGGCTGGCCGCGCCGGCACTCGCCATACCCAGGCCGCCAGAGAGTGTCAGTCCGAGAGCGGCGGCACAGAGCGCGACGCGTGCAACTTTCGTTGTGTTCATTCTTCCTCCCATGTCTGGCCCGATGTTCCTGACGGTGGCCACAAAACTGTCACCAAACACTCAAATCGGACTCAATGTCATCGTAATGACGTCGTTGGTGACTGGGTCAGTACGGGGTGAGCGCGGGGCGCTCCAGAGGAAGAAATCTCTTAGTAAAGGAAATTGTTGTCGCTACGAACGCTGAATGGTGCGTGAACTCACGACCAACTCGCCGCGTGCGGCGCGGCGAATCGCGCTCAGGATCTCAGCGATCGAGCTGTCCTTGCCGACCACGCCCGAGCAACCCACGTTCAGCGCATCGTGCGTGAGTCCGTGGTTACGCTCTCCCGACACCAAGACGATGTGAGACGAAGGCGACTTCGTGAGCAGTTCGCGCACCACCTCGACGTACCCATCGTCGGCTTTGCGATAGTTGAACAACACAACGTCGGGGTGCTCACGGCGCACCACCTTGGCGGCATCACGATCAGTGTGCGCGACGCCCACGAGCGAGAGGCTGCTGTCTTTGGCGATGGACAAGGCCATGATCTCAGACCCGACGAGGTCATCATCGACGACGACAACTCTCGTAAGCAGTTCCGACACATTTTCCATCACTATTAACGTTAATGACGAGTGTGAAGAATGCCACGGCGTTGATTGATTGTTGTGCGATGTAGTGTGCAACGCATTTTTCTGAATGTTGGTTCGAACTTGCGTGCGGTATCTACCAAGCACGTCAATTGGTCCATCTCGCAACATGTCAACGACGCTGCGTCGTCACGAGATGTTCACAGTTCGACCCGCTCGGAAAAATGTACAAGAAATCGGAGAACGCACTTTTGCGCGCGTGCGTCGAGTTAGCGAAAGTCGTCTTGAAGTCGCGCGAGAGCGTCGTTGCCGGGACAGAGTTTGTCGTAGGGAACACTCGCCAGGGAGTGCTCGGGCGTGTGATTGAGTTCGTGCAGTTCTGCCCCCGACTCATTCACGTAGAGGATGCCCGTGGCGATTTCACCGCGACTCTGACGGTCGCGGATGTACTCCTCGACGCTCAGTCGATCGCTCGGGTCGTAGCCCTCGGGCACGGATCGAAAGCGAAGGACGCTACCGTCGTGCATCGTGACGGCCTTGGCTTCGTCACTGGGGATCTTCTCGCGAATCGGTACGGCGAGCGGCACGAAGTCGGTCTCCACTTCCTTCACTTCGTGCTGACGAACGAACTTGTAGCTCTTGGTTGAGCCCTCGTGGTCGTTGAAAGTGACACACGGCGAGATGACGTCGATCAGCGCGAAGCCGCGGTGAGCGACCGCGGCCTTGAGAATCGGGATCAACTGCTCCTTGTCACCCGAGAAACTACGCGCAAGGAACGTGGCGCCCAGAGTGAGGCCGAGCATGATCGGATCGATGGGTGCGAGCAGGTTGGCGTCACCCTTCTTCGGGGCCGAGCCGATGTCGGCCGAGGCCGAGAGCTGGCCCTTCGTGAGTCCGTACACGCCGTTGTTCTCGATGACGTAGACCATGTTGACGTTGCGCCGAATGGCGTGCATGAGGTGGCCGAGACCGATGGAGAGTGAGTCTCCGTCACCCGAGATACCGATGTAGGTGAGTTCGCGGTTCGCGGCGTTCGCACCCGTGGCGATGGTGGCCATGCGACCGTGCGCGCTGTTGAAGCCGTGGGCACCCTTGACGAAATACGTTGGCGTCTTGGAGGAACACCCGATGCCGCTCAACTTCGCGATGCGATTGGGCGGCGTCGATAACTCGAAAAACGCGTGGGAGATGGCCGCGGTGACTGAATCGTGACCGCATCCCGCGCACAGCGTCGACATCGCTCCCTCATAGTCGCGCACCGTGAGGCCGAGAGCGTTCTTGGGCAGGGGGTTGAGGGGAATGAGGGGCTTGACGATCGAAGGCATTAGGCAATCTCCATCTGGGTGAGAACGCTGTTCACGACCTGGCTCGCACTGAGGGGGAATCCTCCATAGGCGAGCACCGACGTCATTCGATCCGGCGGCGCGCCGGTTTCGATGGCGATCAGGCTACGCAGCTGGCCGTCGCGATTTTGTTCGACGACGAAGCAGCGATCGTGCGCTTCGACGAACTCGCGAACCTCGGCGACGAAGGGAAAGCCGCGCACCCGCAGGAAATCGGTTGCAACGCCGCGCGCACCGAGGTCTTCGATGGCTTCGCGCACCGCCAGGTCGCAACTGCCCACGGTGATGATGCCGATGCGAGCCCCCTCGCGGTGTTCGATGAGGGGCGCGGGCACGTGGGGTGCGGCCGAGGCGTGCTTGAGCTTGAGTCGGTCGATGACCTCTTGGTACTGGTCGGGCACCTCGGTGTAGCGACCGAACTTGTCGTGACCCGAACCACGGATGAAGTAAGCGCCCTTGGAGGCCGATCCCGGCAGGGTGCGCGGGGTGACGAACTCGTCGTCTTCGTTGGTGTAGCGAAAGAACTCAGCGATCTCAGCGAGGTCGTCGTCGTTCAGCACCCGGCCTCGGTCGGGCACGTAGTTGTCGTCCCACTCGAGACGGGGCACGACCCAGTCGTTCATGCCGATGTCGAGGTCACTGAGCAGAAAGACCGGAGTCTGGAAGCGTTCGGCGAGATCGAAACTCTGAGCGGCGAACTCGAAGCACTCGTGCGGGTTGGCCGGAAAGAGAAGTATGTGCTTGGTGTCGCCGTGCGAAGCGTACGCGCACATCAAGATGTCGCCCTGCTGGGTTCGCGTGGGCATGCCGGTGGAGGGACCCACGCGTTGGACGTCGACGATGACCGCCGGAATCTCGGTGTAGTACGCGAGGCCCAGCAGCTCACTCATGAGTGAGATGCCCGGACCCGAGGTGGAGGTGAAGGCGCGCGCGCCGCTCCAGCCCGCCCCGAGCACCATGCCGATGGACGCGATTTCATCTTCGGCCTGAATGATGAGGTAGTTGTTCTTGTACGTCGGTGGTTCGTCGGGGTTGTCGCCCATGACCCTCTCGCGGCGGTACGCCGCGCACAGTCGGGTGAAGTTGTCCATGACTGCAGTGGCCGGCGTGATGGGATACCAGCCTGCGACGGTCGCACCGGCGTACAGGCATCCGAGCGCGATCGCGGTGTTGCCGTCGATCAGGATCGAGTTGTCGTTGGCGTTCATGGTCTCGAGGTGAAACTCGAGCGGGCACTCGAAGTTCTGGGTCGCGAAGTCGTACCCGAGTCGCAGGGCTCGCTGGTTGGACTCGCGCAGCGCTTCGTTCTTGGCGAACGTCTCGGTGAGCAGGTCCGCCGCGACGTCCAGATCGACGCCCACCAGGGCCGCGACGGCCCCCGCGTAGACGATGTTCTTCATCAGGATTCGCTCGCGCGGCTTTTGGAAGTTCTCGAGGCACATCGTCGCCAGCGGCACGCCGAGGAACGAGACGTCGTCGCGCTTGAGGTCGGTGTCGAGCGGCCAGGACGAGTCGTAGAGCACGTACCCGCCGGCGTGCACGTCGGCGATGTCCTCGGCGTACGTCTGGGAGTTCATGGCGATCATGAGGTCGTAGTCGATCGCGCGCGCGGTGTGTCCGTTGGCGTTGACGCGAATCTCGTACCACGTGGGCAGTCCCTGGATGTTGGAGGGAAAGAGGTTCTTGCCCGAGACCGGAATACCCATGCGAAAGATCGCTTGGACGAGCAGGCTGTTGGCGCTGGCCGATCCGGTGCCGTTAACGTTGGCGAGTTTGACGGCGAAGTCGTTGACTCTTTCGTCGCCGCGATGGGTGATCGTCATCAGCGACCCGCTCCGCCAAAGCCCACCGCGACCGGGATGAAGTTCGACGAACCGGCGTAGGGGATCGCCAGATCGAACAGGGCCATGTCCCAGGCGGCCGTCGGGCATCGCTCGGCGCACAGACCGCAGTGCACACAGACGTTTTCGTCCTTCACCATGACCCGCCCGGTCTGAGGCAACGGCTCAGAGACGTAGAGGTCCTGATCCAAGTTGGTGGCCGGGGCCAACAGTCGGCTGCGCAGGTCGGCCTCGTCGCCGTTGGAGGTGATCGTGAGGCACTGGACGGGACAGATGTCCAGGCACGCGTCGCACTCGATGCACAGCGGGGCGCTGAAGGCCGTTTCGACGTCGCAGTTAAGGCAGCGCTGCACCTCGCGGGCGGTCTGTTCCGCGCTAAATCCCAGTTCCACTTCGAGACTGAGCGACTCGAATCGCTTCGTGAGCTCCACGTGGGTCATCTTCTGGCGAGACGACTGGTTGTAGTCGTTGTGGTAGCTCCACTCGCTCATGCCCATCTTCTGGCTGATGAGGTTCATGCCCTGGGGGGGACGCTCGAACAGGTCGATGTCGCGGCAGTAATTGTCGATGGAGATCGCGGCGCCGTGTCCGTGGGCGACGGCCCAAATGATGTTCTTGGGTCCGAACGCCGCGTCGCCACCAAAGAAGACGCCGGGGACACTCGACTGCATGGTCAGTTCGTCGACGACGGGCATATCCCATTCGCCAAACGTCATCCCGAGGTCTCGTTCGACCCAGGGGAACGAGTTCTCCTGACCGATGGCGAGGATCACGTCGTCACAGGGAATGACCACGGTGTCAACGGTGGTGGAGTGTCGCGCGCCCTCATCCCACTCGAGCACGTCGAACTCCATACCGACGAGGCGGCCGTTGTCGAGCACGAAGCGCGTGGGGGCGTAGTTCACCAGGATCTCGACGCCCTCTTCCTCGGCGTCATCGAGCTCCCACGGCGAGGCCTTAAAGAACTGTCGGGGTCGGCGGGCCATCACCTTGATGTCGCGGCCGCCCAGGCGCCGCGAGGTGCGACAGCAGTCCATAGCGGTGTTGCCCACGCCGATGATGAGAACCCGTTCCCCGATCTCACTGACGTGCCCGAAGGCGACCGATTCCAGCCAGTCGATCCCAATAAATATGTGTGGCTCGAGTTCATCGTGACGCCCCGGCACGTCGAGTTCTTTGCCTCGCGGCGCGCCCACTCCCACAAAGACAGCGTTGAAACCCTCGTCGAGTAGGGAGCGCAGGCTCGTCACGGGGGAGTTGTAGCGGATATCCACTCCCATGTCGAGAATCATGCGCGTCTCTTCGTCGAGCACCTCTTCGGGTAGGCGGAACGAAGGAATGTTCGATCGCATCAGCCCACCGGGCTTGTCGAACTGCTCAAAGATGACGACCTCGTAGCCCAGGGGCATGAGGTCGTTGGCGACGGTCAGCGACGCGGGTCCGGCACCGATGGCCGCAATGCGCTTGCCGTTCTTTTGCGTTGGGATGTCGGGGAGGCGATCGGTGATGTCGCCGCGCAGGTCACTGGCGACGCGCTTGAGTCGACAGATGGCAACAGGAGAGCCGTCCACGCGCTCGCGACGACACGCGGGCTCACACGGTCGGTCGCACGTGCGACCAAGGATGCCCGGAAAGACATTCGACTCACGGTTCAGCATGTACGCGTCATCGAAGCGTCCCTGGGCGATCAGGCGGATATAGCCCGGGACATTCGTGTGGGCGGGACAGGCCCACTGGCAGTCGACGACCTTGTGAAAGTAGTCCGGCGACGAGGTGTCCGTCGGTTGCACGCCTACTCCTTTCGACCAGGCGATTCAGTTCTCATCTGCGAACCACTCGCCAAGCCCCCCGAAGACCAACTGTACTGCGGAGACATTTGGGTCTCGGACCGGGGTGAGGCACTATCGTTCGCCTCACGTGGCGCGAGCCATTCGACCAGAAAGGCTCCGCCATGAGCATCGTTGCCTCATCCCGCCTCGCCCGCCGCATCCCTCGATCACTTCTCGCTCCAGCGCTCGTGGTCGCCCTCGCGGGCGCGGGCGTCCTCATCGCCTCGCCACTGACGGCCCAGGCGGTTTCGCGCACTCCCACGAGTCAGGGTGGTCACGTGTCGCCTCACAAGTCGAACGTCTGTGACAAAGTGAGCGCCGCGAGTGTGTCGGCCATTGTTGGCTACAAGGTGCCGGCCGCCACCGTGTACACCATTCCCGTCAAGCCGACGAAGAAGGACTACGAAGTCTCGGGAACCGACGTCATCTGCACCTACGGGGCCGAGAACTCCATGGCCACTATCGTCAAGGCCGTCTCGCTCTCCTACGAGGACATCAATAAGCCACTGACGTCGGCCGAGATGCAGGCGTCGATCGCCTCGGCGACCAAGGACGCAAAATTCACGTTCTCGCCCTACCCCGGACTGGGCGGGCCGGCGTTCTACTTCAAGTTGGTCGAAGCCGGCATCACGGGCCAGGGCTTGAGCGTCGCGACGACCAGCACGCACTTCGCGGGCGCCAGCGTCGAGTCGGCAAAGTTCACGAAGTCACAACTCGCCTCGTTGGTCAAGCTCGCCGAAACGCTCTAGGCCATTCCCCCCTGCGCGCCCTGGGCGACGCAGTCGACACTCCTAGCGATTGCCGAGTCGGGTCTGGCCGTCGAGGAGTTCTCGGGCGATCTCCAGATGACCCGAGTGCGTCGCGGTCTCTTCGATCATGTGCAACATGACCCAGCGAACACTGGGCACTTCGTCGTCGCCGTGACGCCCGAGGGGCCGTGACGACATCGTGACTCCCGCGATCACCGCGTCGGAGTTCTCGCACTCCTCGCGGTACACCTGGAGAACCTCAGCGGAGGAGAGATCAGAAGTAAAGGCGGCGTAGGGGTCGTAGGGTACGAAGTCCTCGTCATCGGGCGGTACGAAGGCAATGCCCGCGATGACCTCTTGAAACCAGTGCTGCTCAGCCCCCGCCAGGTGCTCGACAAAGCCCGCGGGTGTCCATCCCGAAGGAACGACCGACGTGTGCCACGCTTCTTCGCTCAGTCCCTGCACGATGGATCGCACCGATGATCGCTGGACCTCCAAGAAGTGCTGCAGTGCCGCCTTTTCGTCGTCTTGTTCGCTCATGAGTGCATCATGGCACCACCGAGCCCTGGAGGCGAGAACCGACGCACGTGACGGCCGTCATCTAGCGTGCGTGACGTGAGCGCCCTTTCGTCGCAGTCGGACCTCGAGCGGGTGATCAGTGCCGCGCGTACGCCCGGCTGGAGCATCGGGTTGGACCGACACGGTCGGATCATGGCCACGAGTGAGGTGGGCGAGATCGGTATGCCCTGGGTGGTCGTGGCGGCCAAGACGGGTCGCGGACTTCGCGTGTCGCGATATCAACCCGGTGACGACGTAGATCTCGAGGGCGACGTCATCACCGACGTCGCGGGTAATCCGCGCGAGATGGGTCGTCAGCTTCGTGAGTTGCTCAGCGAGTTCGAGTGCACCTAGTGCGCCGTTAGGGCCACTTCAAGGAGTGGCTCGCGCCCGACTCGGCGAGTTGGAAATATCCGTGCAGAACGGTGCTCTGGACGTTGTCTACTTTCACCTCACACGCCGTGTACTCCACGGGGGCGAAGGTACCGCCCTCGTAGACGCTGCTGTAGGTCGTGCACGCGTCGCGCCGGTAGACGAGGAACTCACCTTCGGTCGTGACGAGCTTCTTCTTTTGGTCGGCGGGGATGAGGGAGAAGAGGAGCTTTACTTCGCGGTCGATGCGGTGGTCGGCCTCGAGCAACTGAGTCTCGGCGCACCCTTCGAGCCCAATCGTGTTGGAGTGGTTACACGACAGGCGCGTGAAATGCTCGGCGATCACCGGGGCGCTGACGCTGGAACTCGTTGACGTCTTGGGTGACGACGAACCGCACGACGCGAGAAGAACTCCGGCCACAAGGATGGCACCGAGCGCACCGAGCGCACCGAGACGGCGATCCATGAGGCGACGATCGCTTCGACGAGTCGAGCGAGCGGTCTCTAGAACCAGTGCCACTGTGACAGAGGCCAGAACTTGAGAAAGACCTTGCCGATGATGTCCGATCGCGGCACCGTTCCCCAGTAGCGGCTGTCACAGGAGTCCGCGTGGTTGTCACCCATCATGAAGTACTGGCCCTGTGGGACCACGACGCGCCCGATGGCGGGACCGAGGGGTTCGTAGTGCGACCAGTTCTCCTTGAGGGCCACGCCATTGACGTAGATCGTGTTGCCCTTGGAGGTGAGGACGTCCCCGGGCAGACCGATCACTCGCTTGACGAGATCGGGCACGTCGTCACTGCACTTGGTCGCAACCGCCGGAGGGGCCTTGAAGACCACAATGTCGCCGATATTGATGTGGCCAAACTCCACGGCCAACTTGTCCACCATGATGCGATTGCCCACGTAGAGGGTGGGTTTCATCGACTTGGAGGGGATGAAGTAGGTCTGGACCACGTACGTGCGCACCAAGAAGGACGCGAGGACCGCGACAACGAGGACGATGAGCCACTCGGTCAGTCCGCGCCGGCGAGAACGCCTCTTGGGCGGGGCGGGCGCGTCCTCGGTTGGTTCCATCAGATCTACGGCCACGCTGTAACAGTACGGGAAGAACCGCAAAGCGACAATCGCGCCAGGTGCGCGCGATTACTCGAGGTCCGACACGATCTCGCCGTCGAGGACCCCTTCCATTCCGCGGGCTTCTTCGTCCGCGAGACCGGCGCGCCTCGTCGAACCCGAACTGCTTGTCAGGAGTGAACAGATGAGCCCGGCCACGATGGCCGAGGTGGCAATGAAGATCCACAGGTGTCGAAAGTTGTGCAGCGCGGCCGACGCGGAGGCGGGGGTGCCCAGAACGACTACGAGAATCGCGATGCCGAGTGCGCCGCCGATCTGGCGAGCGGTCTGATTAACCGCACTACCGACCGAGTAGCGCGCCGGGTCCAGGCTGGAGACGGCCGCCGCACTCATCACGGGAAACGTGAGTCCGATGCCGAGTCCGACGATGAGCGTGCCGGGCAGCCAGCGCGTGACGTAGTGGGGGCTCAGTCCGACGCGCCACACGTACCACAGGACGCCGAGAGCGAACACGGCGAAACCGACCGTGAGCACGCGGCGAAAGCCCACGCGCGCAGCGAGCTTCCCCGCCGAACCGGAGACGACAGCCACCACGAGGGGACCCGGCGTCACGGCCAGGCCCGCGCGAAGGATCGTGTAGTGCCACACACTCGTGAGGAACAAGATGTTGCCGAGCAGCATGGCGAAGAACCCCATGGAGTAGAGCAGAGCTGCGGTGTTCGCGACGCTGAATGATCGAGCGCGAAAGAGGGTGAGATCCAAGACTGGTTCGGGGTGGCGCCGTGAACGCACCAGGAAGATCACGAGGAGGATCACGCCACCCACGAAGCCCGCGATCACGCGTCCATTGCTCCATCCCCACGTGGGACCCTCGGAGATGGCGAGGACAATACCGGCCAGCGCCAGACTGAGGAACGCGACACCGGGATAGTCGGGTCGAGAGGCGGAGTCGGTGCCCGACGTGCGCTCCAGAGTGCGGCGACCGACAATCCAGGCGAGCAGTCCGACGGGCAAGTTGACAAAGAACGCTGCACGCCACCCGAATCCGGTAATGAGCAGAGCGCCGAGTGAGGGACCGGTCGCGACCGCCAGCGCGCCGATGCCGCCCCAGAGACTCACGATCTGTGACCGACGCTCCTTGGGGTACGCGCCGAGCAACAGACCCAGTGACGAGGGCAAGACCGCCGACGCACCGACTCCTTGGACCAGGCGACCGATGATCAAGGTGAGAACCGACGGAGCCACGCCACAGAGCAGCGACCCGAGACAGAACACGCCGAGTCCAAAGAAGAACACGCGACGACTGCCGAGACGGTCGGCCGTTCGCCCGGCCACCACCAGCAGCGACCCAAAGACGATCGCGTAGCCGGTGAGGACCCACGACAGGGACGCCGCCGTGTCGTGGGGGAAGGCTCGTTCGAGTGCGGGGAAGGCGACGTTCACGATCGACAGGTCGAGCGACCCCATGAACGCCCCCAGGGCAGTCACGAAGAATATGGCGCGCCGCCGAGAACTGGTGATTTGCGGACCCTCGGCAAGTAGTGTCATGAAACGAACTCTAGCGAGTTGCGTTGCATTATGCAACTGAGTAGCATCGGTGCATGGAGCGAAAGAGCTTTTCGGAGATGGACTGTTCCGTCGCGCAGTGCCTGGAAGTCGTCGGCGAGTGGTGGAGCATGTTGATCGTTCGCGACACTTTTATGGGGGTCACGAAGTTTGAGGACTTTCAGCGACGTCTCGGGATCTCGCGCAACATCCTGCGCGACCGGCTCAACTCCCTTGTGGAGAGCGGGGTCTTGGCTCGGGTCCCCTATTCGCAGCATCCACCTCGCGACGAGTACAGGCTCACCCAAAGAGGCCGGGACCTGTGGCCGGTGCTCTCGGCGATGCGCCAGTGGGGCGATCAGTACGCCGCTCCTAACGGACCGCCCGTCGAGATCGTGCACGAGTCGTGTGGTCACGCGGGTCGTGCGATCTGGTCGTGTTCGTGGTGCGCCGCGCCGATGGGACCTACGAACGTACACGCGGTACCGGGACCGGGACGAGACGGCTCCATGATCGTGGCTCGCTCGTAGCGACTTAGTCGTCGAAGGCCACGATCGCAGGAAACTCGCTGGGCGCCACCGTCACGTGCACCGTGTGGTGGCGACGTGCGCTCAGCGTCGCGATCGACAAACTGACGCTCGCGCTCACTGCCGTCACGATCAGCACCGCCCACAGTTGCGCGCCCGCGTAGTAGATGACCCACAGGATGCTCACGACACCCGCCGTTACCCACGAGCTCGTCGAGACACCGATGGCGGTCTTGGAGCGCACCAGGGTGAGTAATTGGCGACCGCGTGAGATCCAGCCAGCAATGCCGACGCCGATGACCGCACCCGCCCAGCCCCAGCCGATAGCGGGAAGAAAACAGAAGGCCGAAAGAAAGACCAACGACCCGACGCATACCCCGATCCGTTCTCGCGGCGACAGTCGGAGCCAGATCATCAACTGGAAGGGCATGGGCGCAGCACAACCAATGATGATCTGCCAGGACCTGGCGTCAATCCCGTACGCGACCCAGAAGACGCTGATGTAGAGCAAAAGAGTCCACGTCACGAACGAGACGCCCTCCACACCTCGGCGCGTCAGGCGCCGGTACTGCTCATAGGCGGTGAGAGAACTCAAGACCACCGCGATCCACCCCACGGCGAGGGTGAAAGTGGTGAAATTCACGGCCTCATACTACGAGCGGAGAATCACCTGCTCCTGTATGGACCGGGTCGCCAGAAATTATCGATCCGTACCAATCGTGACGCGACGGACTGACTGAGTAGGTTTCGCGCGCGGAACACGTGCCCTGCAGTGACCGACCGCAACCGCCTCTGGCGAAGGATCGAAGGCTAGAACGTCAGACCGGATTTTGACTGATCGACGATTAGGTCACCTCTCCGTCATCACTCGAGTTCGCACGTCGTCCCACTTCGTCAATCGTGCCGAATCTCCACTCAAGTCTGATTCCTGCCTCTTCCAACGCTTCACGCCAGCGTTCTGACTCCGCCTGTCGACGAGTCATGTATTCCTGCAACTGGCGATTCTGCTCGCGCGGAAACATCGGCCAAAGGTCGACAACCAATTCAGCTTTGTCCTTAAGGACAATCAATAGCCCATCCACCAGCAATAGAGCGTCTTGCTCCCACTGCCCCCTCGATTCATCGGAAGACCACCCCCTCCCATCCCACGTGTAGTTCGAGTCGAAGATGCTTTGCCACGCAATGAGCTTTGCCAAGAGTGGTTCTGGCACAAGTTGGAGTACCGCTTCAGAATTTGGCCACAGCGGGACGTCGACCCCCCATTCGGGACTTAAGACCACCACGCCACCAAAGTCTTGCCACACGAGGTATTCATCGAGAAGCAATTGACTCTCGGGGCTGCGTTTTTCCATCGTTCCTCGAAGATACCGGCAACAAATGCGGCCTGTTCTACGGAGTGACGAGTACGTCCGATAACACGTCGATCGCCGCGAGCTGGTGGGCGAGGTCATCGCCGAGGCCATAGCGCTCGGCCAGCGCAGAGGGCGAGACGTAGGACACCTTGGTTGCGCCGTCCTCGGCCCAGATCAAGAGTTTGAGCGGGAGATCCAGCGCGGCGAGAGGCTCGGCTTCCATCACCGGCGTACCGGCGCGGGGATTGCCAAAGATCACGAGCGTCGTCTCGCGTAAATCGAGACCCACGCTGAGCGCTTCTTCACGTTGATCAATGACGGAAAAGACCTTCACGCCTTTGTCGTTGGCGATGTCGAGAAATCGCGACACCGTCTCGCTCACTGATCGCGGACTCACCTTCGTCACGATCCCGAGGTCGTGCGGCATTGATGACAACACTTCGTGCGTGCTGGTCTTAGCCGCGCATGTCAACGGCGTTGACGCGCGTCAGATTGATACGAACTTTGACGCGCTTGTCGTCGGGCGCGTCGTACTCGCGAAGATTCGCCGAATACTTCTCGCCGACTTGGGTAGCGAAAGCGAAGTCGTCATCGTCGGAGATCACGGCGTCACCTCGAAGTTCGAGGTAGCGCATCGGAGAGGTCGGATCGACGATTAGCAACGAGCACTGCGGGCGAGACATGAGGTTCTTGGTCTTCTGGCGAGTGGTGCTGAGCGAGAGGGCGACCGTTTCGCCGTCCTCGTGGAACCACACTTCGGTCTGTTGGGGCCGAGCGTCCGGCCCGATGGTGGCGAAGGTCGCAACCTTTGCTTGGAGTAAGTCTTGGTGTGAGGTGGGGATCCCGGGCACGTGTTCCTCTTTCCTAGAACGAATCGGTGTCTAGGGCGGAACCTATCGAAGAGAGCCGACCCCTGTCAATGCGGCGAAAAGATTAGAAGTCCGGCTCAAACTCGGGACGCAGCGGGAAATTGCTGGTTCCGCGATTGGGTCGCACGCTGAGGACCTGATGAATCTCGAGTTTGTGGCGTTCAAATCCCACGGCCGAACCCGTCATGTATAGCCACCACGCTCGCGCCCGCTCGGCACCAACCTCGTCGGTCGCCTCGTCGAAACGCTTGACGAGGTTGTCGACCCAGCGTCGAAGAGTGATGCCGTAGTGCTCGCGCAAGCTCTCTACGTGACGCACCTCGAAACCGTGCGCTTGGAATATGGACACCAACGCTCCAACCTCGTGGAGTTCACCGTCGGGAAAGACGTAGCGCTCGACAAACGCGCTGCGAATCTTTGATGGACCGCGCGCGCCGAAGGCGATCTGAAGTTGACGGAGGAGTTCTGAGGTGTAGGTCGGGCGAGGGTCATCTTCAAAGGAGACCGGCCGGGCAATCGCGTGGTTGAGGAATCGTCCACCGGGCGCCAGCAGATCCCAGATCACCTGGGTGTAGCGCGGCAAGGATCGGCGACCGACGTGCTCGGCCATTCCGATGGAGCTGATTGCGTCGAAGGGCGCGTCGGTGATGTCGCGAAAGTCCTGGACGCGAAACTCCACCAGATCCTCTACGCCCGCGAGACGTGCGCGCTCAGTGGCGTAGCGCTGCTGGGGTTCTGAGAGTGTGACGCCGATCACCCGTGCGCCGTAGCGCTGGGCCGCGTGGATGCCCATCGTTCCCCACCCACACCCGATGTCGAGTAGTCGATCGCCTGGTTGCAGGTCGAGTTTGCGCGCGACCAGATCCACCTTTCGCGACTGGGCCTGCTCGAGAGTGTCCTCGGGGGTGGCAAAGACGGCGCACGAATAGGTCATCGACGGTCCCAACACCATCTCGTAGAAGCGGTTCGACACGTCGTAGTGATGCGTGACCGCCGCTCGGTCGCGAGCTCGCGAGTGCAGGAGCCCGTGGGTGCGCGCCTCAATGGACGGCGGCGCGAGGGGCTTGATGCCCTTCACGCCAATCGTTGCGAGCAGAGAACCGACGACGTCGGGGGTGAGGGCATGGCGAAGTCGCGGGGGCGTGATCTCAAAGAGCAGGTCGAGGTCGCCGTCGACGTCAATGTCGCCCGCGACGTAAGCCCGAGCCAGGCCGAGTTCGCCGGGGTGGGTCACGAAGCGCGTGAGGGCCTCGCGATTCAGGATCTTGAGCGTCAAAGTGTTGGCGTCGGACTCGATGGTGGGCAGCGCGACGCTGCCGTCGTAGGCCTCGACGCGAAAGGGCAGTTGGTTGTCAAAGACGGTGGCGACAAGCGTGGCGACGTTCACGTCTCTCCCTTCTCAACTGGCGAGCCGAGGCCTGGCTCCTCCGTTCTACCAGGAACTATGTGAGAACTTCCAGAGAAAATTCGCGCGTACAAATAGACGTCGCGCCGCGCCGCCGCCGCCACCCGACGGGTTTTTGAACGCAGCGTCACCGCCGGGCGCGAATGACCCTCAATTACACTTCAACAACAGCACCGGGAACGTGTTCAGTTAAGGCAACTGCACCAACGCTTCCGCGGAGGTGCATATGAATACCGGAATTGTCATCGCGGTCATCGCGGCCATCATCGTTCTCCTGGTCATCGTGACGATTTCCAGGTCGGTGCGGATCGTCCAGCAGGGATTCGAGGGCGTCGTCACCCGATTCGGTGAGTTCAAGGACATCCGGAACCCAGGGCTTACCTTCATCGTCCCCTTCATCGAGGTGATGAAGATCGTCGACGTGCGCGAAACGCCACGCACCGGTGACCGTCAACAAGTGATCACCCGCGACAACGTGGCGGTGATCGTCAACGCCACGATCTTCTCCCAAGTGGTCGACGTGCGCCTCGCGCTCTTTACCAACTCCAACTACCAGGTCAGCGTGGACCAACTCGCCCGAACCTCGGTGCGTGCGGTGTTCGGTTCGATCACTCTGGATGAGGCGTTTTCCCAGCGCGAACGCATCGGTACATTGCTCCAGACCCAGATGGAAGAAGCGACGGACAAGTGGGGCGTGCGCATCAACCGCGTGGAGGTCCTCGAGATCACGCCGCCCGATCAGATCCTCCAGGCGATGGCCCTCCAGAAGCAGGCCGATCAGGAGAAGCGCGCGCGCATCTTGGAGTCGGAGGGCCAGCAGCAGTCCGCGGTGAACGTGGCTGACGGACAGCGCCAGGCGGCCATTAAAGAGGCCGAGGGCGCCCAGCAGTCACAGATCTTGCGCGCCGAGGGTGCTCGTCAGGCCCAGATCCTCGAAGCCCAAGGTCGCGCCCAGGCGATTGCCCTGATCTACGCCGCGATCAAGGAACAAGCGCCCGACCCCACGCTGGTGGCGATCTTGCAACTCGAAACTCTGTCCAAGTTCGCCGAGAGCCCCAACACCAAGTTGATCATTCCGGCCGAAAGCTCCGCGCTCTTGGGTGCCGCTCAGGCGATTCGCAGTGTGATGGACGGGGTGCCGTCGACGCCGGGGACTTAAAGAACCGGTTCGACCCAGAGGGTCGTGCCGTAGGTCTTGCGCACGATCACTTGGGTGCCCACCGGGATCGCGTCTTTGGCCTCGGTGGCGGCACGCCAGGACTCTCCCTTGATGCGCACCCGACCAGGGTGCCCCTCGTCGCCCACCGTGTCTTCGACGTACCCCGTGAGGTTCGTCATGGTGCTCTTCGAGGGTGCCGCGAGGTCGGTCACGCCTTTACGGTGAAACCGATGCATCGCGGCTGGTCGCAGCGCGCCAATCAGCACGCCGGAGATCACGAGCCAGAGAATCGCCTGCAGCGCGAAGGGGACCGAGGCCAGGGCCAGAAAGAACGGCACGATCGCGCCGATGCCAATGAACACCGCAAGGAAGGCGTTGGTGTGGATCTCGGCAAAGATGCACACCAGGATGATGATCAACCAGAAAAGCACGGCCATATCGGCAGTATAAGTCTGGTGACGTGCGTTAGGGCGGTGCCGGTAGAAGCCCGCTGAGCGCATTTCAGCGTTACGTTAGGCGTGGAGTTTCGGAGTGGGAATGGAGCACAACGTGGTGCATGAAGTGGGGCGCGGGCTGATGGCCCCGGTGACGTCGCCGCCGTTCAGTGAGATCGACGAGTCTGATCCTCGGCGCAAAGAGTTCCGTGAGTGGCTCACCGAGCACCCCCGACCGTCGGGCCGCGAACTCGCCGAAGCTGGTCTCGTTGCACCGTCGTGGCCCGAACCGTGGGGGCGCAACGCCACGGTGGACTACCAACTGCTCATCGACGACGAACTGCGTCGTGCGGGAGTCACTCGTCCGATCAACCCGATCGGCATCGGCTGGGCCGGGCCCACGATTCTCGTTGCCGGCACGCCCGAGCAGAAGGACCGCTGGCTGGGCAGTCTCCTTAGCGGTGAGGAGTTCTGGTGCCAGCTCTTTAGCGAACCTGATGCCGGCAGCGACCTCGCCTCGTTGAGCGCGAGTGCGACCCGCGACGGCGACGAGTGGGTGATCAGCGGCCAGAAGATCTGGACCAGCTACGCCCACCTCGCGACTTGGGGCATCCTGCTCGTGCGCACCTCGCGAGAGGGCGCACCCCAAGACGGCATTAGTTATTTCATCCTGCCGATGCACGCGCCGGGCGTGACGATCGTCCCCCTCGTGGACATGACGGGTGATCACGCCTTTAACGAAGTGTTCCTCGACGAAGTCCGTTTGAGTGACGACTACTTGCTCGGTGAGGTGAACCAGGGCTGGCGTCTCGCCAAGGTGACGCTCGGCAACGAGCGCGTGGCCCTGTCGGGAGAGGGTGTTCTCTGGGGGCGCGGGCCGACGGCCAATGACCTCCTTGATGTGGTGCGAAAGCGGGGCGGTGATCTCACGAGTCGTGAGCGCGACGATCTCGTGCGGTGCTGGTCCCACGGTGAGATTCTGCGCTTCTTGCGTCTGCGTCTCACCGAGAATGCGCTGGCCGGTCGCGCGACCGGCTCGGACGCGTCGTTGCGCAAGGCGCTGGCCGATGATCACGGCCAGGAGGTCATGGGACTCGCCAATAGTCTCGCCGAAAGCGCGGGCATGCTCGCCGACCATGGTCCGGGCGGGCTCGAGGGTGAAGAAGGCCGTGCGTGGTACTGGGGATTCCTCTACTCCCAAGCCCTCACCATCGGCGGGGGCACGTCGGTCGTTCAGCGCAACATCATCGCCGAGCGCGTGTTGGGCCTACCCAAGGACGCGAGCGCGACGACTTAGCTTCCCAGCCCGTGACACACGGGCTTCGGACCGGCGTGCACGTTGCCGTAGCGGTGATTGGTGATGGCCACGCTTTGCTCGAGCAGCCATCGCGCAAGTTCGACCGCACCCGCCTGGGCGAGTTCGCGCACGTCGACGCTGACGCCACGTTCCAGCAGCGCCAGAGTCGGCGGCGATTCTCGCGAGAGCCAGCGCACTTTCGTCGTGGGCGGCACGCGGCTGATCAGTGAGTCCACGTTTTCAATGGTGACGTCGAGCACCTCGGACACCGCAGACTCGGCACTGACGTCGAGAGGAAAGCCGGCGAGGGACTGGAGGCCGCGCAGGTAGGAGAGGTCGTTCGACGTCAAGGAGTCGTCCAGGCGAACCACGATCGGCGAGACGTAGTGGCGATAGCGCACGACGTTTCGCTCTGCCGACAGGGCCGGGGCATCGAGGGCCTGGGCGCCGGTGTCGCGCCACCACGACGACGCGCCCGCGAGTGCTTCGTCGACGTCGCGCACCCGGGGCCAGTTGCGCAGGCAGTTGACGTAGTTGTCGCCTCCGGCCTTGGCGGTGGGTCCCACGCTCGAACGTTTCCAGCCGCCGAAAGGCTGCCGGTGCACGACGGCCCCCGTGGTGCCGCGATTCACGTAGAGGTTGCCGCCGTGGACTGCGTCGATCCATCGCTCGCACTCCGCCGTGTTCAACGAGTGCACGCCGGCGGTGAGGGCGTAGGGCGTCTGGTTCTGCCAACTGATCGCTTGATCGAAGTCCTTCGCCACCATGACCCCGAGAACGGGACCGAACCACTCGGTGAGGTGACTCCACGAGCCCGGGCGAACGCCGACCTTGACGCCCGGACGCCAGAGCAATCCGCTCTCGTCGAGCGGTTGGGGGACGACGAGCCAGGACTCACCGGGATCGAGGGCGTGCAGGGCACGCTCTAACGCCGCCTCGGGGAGTCGAATGAGGGGCCCGACGTCGCTCGAGAGTTCGTAGCCCGGACCGACGCGCAGCGTGGAGACCGCGTCGACCAACTGGTCGCGGAATTGGACGTCGTCGTAGATGGACTGTTCGACGATGGCGAGGCTGGCTGCACTGCACTTCTGGCCCGCGTGCCCGAAGGCCGAATGCACCAGATCCTTTACCGCGAGATCGATGTCCGCGCTCGACGAGATGATCAGGGCGTTCTTGCCACTCGTCTCGGCGAGCAGGCGCAGTGAGGGTTTCCAGGTCGTGAACAAGGCGGCGGTGTCGAAGGATCCGGTGAGAATTACCGCGCTCACACCGACGTGGGTGACGAGGTGGCGGCCGGTCTCGTCGTCCCGCGTGGGAATCATCTGGAGGACGTCGCGCGGCACTCCGGCTTCCCAGAGTTGGTTCACCAGAGCGGCCGCGACGGCCACGGTCTCGGGTGCGGGCTTGAGCACCACCGCGTTGCCCGCCGCCAACGCGGCGAGTATCCCTCCGGCCGGTATGGCGTAGGGGAAGTTCCACGGTGGCACCACGAGCACCACGCCGGCGGGGGTCGAGTCATCGTCGTTCGGCGCGTGACTCGCATAGAAGCGCGCGAAGTCGATGCCCTCACTTACCTCAGGGTCGGCCTCGGCCACCGTTTTACCGCCGTCGCGGGCCATCACCGCGATTGTGCGCTCCCGGTGTTCGGCCATGACGTCGGCCGCGCGCAACAGGATCGCGCGGCGCTCTTCGACGTCACGCCCGTGCCAGGCGGCGAAGCCCGAACTCGCGAACTCCAGGGCCTGGTCGACTTCCTCGATCGTCGCCACGCGATATCGGTACCAGGACCGAAAGCCGTCGTTGGGATCGTGTCCGTGCTCCCACTCATGGGGACCCTCTCCCTCGAGGTGACGCAGGGTGTCGATGACGGCATCCTCGGCGGCCCGCACCTCGGCAAGGCTGGCGCGCACGCGCTCGACGTAGGTGGGTGACGTGGGGTCGCCGTCAGGTTCGTTATCAAACTGTGCGGGGCTGATCGAGTGTCCTTGGCGTCGCGGCGTGACGTCAATGGCGTGTCGCTCGTCGAGTGCGCGCACGAATCGATCCTCCTGTTCGCGGTAGACGCCAGGATCGTCGGCGATGAAGAGGGCGGCGCGCAGGTAGTTCTCGGGTGCGGTGTTCTCATCGAGTCGCCGCACGAGGTACGCCACGGCCGAGGCGAAGTCGTCGCGACGCGTAATGGGCGCGTAAAGCAGCACGGGTTGGCCGCTGCGGGTGAGCGCGAGGGCCTCGGCGTTGGCCATGCCTTCGAGCATCTCGATGTCGAGCTGTTCGTGCACGCCGCGGTACTTCGCGAGTTCGATCGCCCAGGCCACGTGAAAGAGGTTGTGGCTCGCCACCCCGACGCGAAGGGATCGCGCGTGCTCGGCGCGCAGCGCCACATCAACCAGGCGCAGGTAACTGGCGTCCACGTCGGCCTTCGTGCCGTAGGGCGCGGCCTGCCACCCGTGCAGTTCCGCCTCGACGTGCTCCATCGCGAGGTTGGCGCCCTTGACGAGACGAACTTTGATCGCCCCGCCGCCTTCGCGGTGACGACGCTTGGAGAACGTGATCAACTCTTCGAGCGCGGCGTGGGACTCGGGTAGGTACGCCTGGAGGACGATGCCCGCTTCCATCGAGAGGAACTCGGGTTCATCCAGCACGCTCATAAAGGCGTCCAGGGTGAGGCGCAGATCGCGGAACTCTTCCATGTCGAGGTTCACGAAGGTGTCGTGGGCGGCGGCGTCGCGATACAGCGGGCGCAGCTTCTCGGCCACTCGCGCGAGCGAACCCTCGTGGTCGATGGTGAGGAGTTGACTCACGATGGCCGAGAGCTTGACCGAGACGTAGTTCACGTCGGGTCGTCGAATGATCTCGCGAACCCGGGCGAGTCGCTCGTCGGCTTCGCCCTCGCCGAGGACCGCTTCGCCCAACACGTTCACGTTGAGGCGCAGACCCTCGCTCGCGTGCTGGGCAAACTGCTTGGTGAGCTCGCGCGGGTCAGCGTCGAGGATCAGGTTCTGGGTGAGCGAGCGAACCTTGGTCGCCACGACTCGTTGCGCACCGCCGGCGGAGAGCCGCGAGGCCTGGGCCAGTGCTCGCAGGCCCACCAGATTGAGCGCGCCGAATCCCTTGCTCGAGGCCTCGCGGGCAGCTTCGTGCAACGCCGAACGTGTGCTCTCGGGGGTGTGAAAGCGCATGACCTCGTCAGTGAGCGTGATCGTGACGTCGACCGCGCGCGGGTCGCTGAAGAGTCGTCGCAGGCTCCGAC
>JBARLO010000083.1:0-4277 GCA_049801955.1 Acidimicrobiales bacterium | reverse complement strand
CTCCTGCATGGAGAGGGGCAGTCCGATGGGAAAGTTACCCGGACCCTCGGCGAGGGCGTCGCGCATCGCGACGTGGCATGCGCGCATCGTCTCATTGACCGCCGCGAAGCGCTCCCAACTGTGGGCTTGAGGAGGAAATGTCCCGAGGAGATATCCCATGAGCGCCACGATGTTCGGTTCGTTGATGGTGCACGCCACACCGATGAGGTCGCCGAGGGACTCACTCACGACTCTCGCGTACTCGGCGATCCAGGCGACGATGTCGGGGCTTTCGAAGCCACCGTGATCGGCGACCCATAACGGCAAGGTGAAGTGGTGCAGTGTGACCACGGGGGTGATCGCCCGCTTCCGGCAGGCGAGCAGCACGTTGCGATAGTGCGCGAGCGCTTCGCTCGACACCTCGCTCTGGTTGGGTTGGATGCGCGCCCACTCGATCGAGAGCCGAAAGGAGTCCAGGCCGAGTGAGGCGAGGATGTCAAGATCCTCCTCGTAGCGGTGCCACGAGTCGCACGCATCGCCACAGACCTCGACCGCCGGGCTCGCTGGTTCCCTTTCGAAGCGCCACCAATCGGTGTTGTCGTTGCCGCCTTCGATCTGATACGCCGAGGTCGAGGTGCCCCAGGAAAACGAAGCGGGAAACTGCACAGTTCGTGGGCTCATGGCAACAAGATAGAGCGCGTTCGCGCCCAGAGCGATGTGACGCCTCCGGTAGCGTGGGCGAATCGTGTGAGGACGGCGCACGCGCCATCAGTCGCTCGAGGGTGGTCCGCTCGATGGGAGTTGGGGTGATTAGCGGAGGTCAACTCGCCACATTCGTGGTGGCGTCGCTGGTCATCATTGTCGTGCCTGGGCCGAGCGTTCTGTTCACCTTGGCCCGCGGCATCGCCTGGGGTCGCGCGGTGGCGGTTCTCACGGTGCTCGGGAACTGTCTGGGCACTCTGGTGCTCTCGGCGGTCGTGGCGGTCGGTCTCGGCCCGCTCCTCGCTCACTCCAAGGCGCTCTCCATCACCCTGCAGATCCTCGGTGGGGGATACCTGATCTGGCTGGGGGTCGGCGCGATGCGCCACCGCCACGAGCATGCGCGCGCCATGACCGAACGCGAGGGCGTTCGTCCGCGTAACACCACCATCGTGCGACAAGGGTTCACGGTGGGCGTCTTGAATCCCAAGGCGCTGGTCTTCTTCGTTGCGGTCTTCCCACACTTCGTTAACCGCACGAAGGGCAACGTCACGGTGCAGTTGCTCCTCCTCGGTGTCATCTTCACGGGCCTCGCGTTTTGTAGCGACTCGACCTGGGGCATCATCGCCGGCACGGCGAGGGAGTGGCTCTCAGGTTCTCCCAAGCGTTTGGTGGTGATGCGCGAAGTGGGGGCGAGCGTCATGATGATTCTCGGCGTGGTCATTATCGTGGGCGCCCTGCTGTCGTGAGTGAGCAGAACCGCCACGCGCTCACAGGTGCATTTTCGCTTCCTACACTGCCTGGGGCGAAAGGAACGTAATGAGTATGCGTGGCGGCGGCATGGGTGGTGGCGGGCGAGGTGGCCTGCGCTCGCTGTCGCGGGACCGCAAGATACTCGAGCATCGCATCAAAAAGGGCACGCTGCCGCGGATCCTTCGTTTCGCGCGGCACTACCGACGAGCACTGATCTTCTTCTTGAGCGTCGTCGTGGTGGACGCCATCATCTCCTCGGTTTCACCGCTGATCCTGCGCGAGATCATCGACGTGGGGATCCCCGAAAAGAGCGTCCACTTAGTCGTGTGGTTGGCGGTCATCACGGCCTTCCTCGCCATTGGCGACGCTGGTCTGCAGATGTTCGAGCGACGAGTGTCGGCCGTCATTGGCGAAGGTCTCATCTACGACCTGCGCGCCGACGTCTTTCACCACATCCAAGAGATGCCCATCGCTTTTTTCTCGCGAACCCAGACCGGAGCGCTGATCAGTCGTCTCAACAACGACGTCATCGGCGCGCAGCAGGCCTTTACCGACCTCTTTTCCAACGTGGTAGGCAACCTGGTGCTGGTCGTCATCATCCTCGTGGTGATGTTCATCTTGAGTTGGCCCATCACGCTCGTGGCCCTCGTGCTCGTGCCTGTCTTTCTCATTCCGGCCCGCCGAGTGGGGCGACGCCTCGGCACTCTCTTTCAGCGCGGCATGGAGCTCAACGCCGAGATGAACATGGTGATGTCCGAACGCTTCAACGTGTCGGGGGCGATGTTGGTGAAACTGTTCGGACGCCCGGCGGAGGAGCGCGAGAACTTTCAGGTGCGCGCGGCCCAGGTCCGCGACATTGGCATCCGCCAAGCGACGTACCAGCGATTCTTCTTCATCTCGCTCACCCTGACGGCCTCGCTGGCGACGGCGTTCGCCTACGGCTTTGGCGCCGTCGAAGTCATTCACGGCGTCTTTGCCATCGGTACCGTGGTCGCTCTCACGGCGTACTTGGGACGGCTCTACGGCCCCTTAACGCAGCTCTCGAGCCTCAACATCGACTACATGTCCGCGATGGTGAGCTTCGAGCGCCTCTTTGAAGTACTGGATCTCGAACCCATGATCAAAGAGAGCGAGCATCCGGTCACGATCACGCCCGGCCCCGCCGAGGTGCGTTTCACGCACGTTGATTTTTCGTACCCCGGAGCCGAAGACGTGTCACTGGCGTCGCTCGAAGCGGTCGCGCGACTCGACGACACCCCGCGCACCGCGGTGCTCCACGACATCAACTTTGTGGCCGAACCCGGGACCATGACGGCCTTGGTCGGTCCGAGTGGCGCCGGCAAGACGACGATCTCGATGCTGGTCTCGCGTCTCTACGACGTGGATGCGGGCTCAGTAACGATCAACGGGGTCGACCTGCGTGACGCGTCCACGGCATCGCTAAACGCGACGGTGGGCGTAGTCACCCAAGACGCGCACCTCTTTCACGACACCCTGCGCGCGAATCTGCTCTTCGCCAAACCTGACGCCACCGACGAAGAGATGGCCCGCGCGTTGGCGTCGGCTCAGATTGCCGACCTCGTTGCGTCGCTGCCGTTGGGTCTGGCCACGGTGGTGGGTGAGCGCGGCTATCGACTGTCGGGGGGAGAAAAGCAGCGCGTCGCGCTCGCTCGTCTGTTACTGAAGGCGCCCAGCGTGGTCGTCCTCGACGAAGCGACGGCCCACCTGGATACCGAGAGCGAGGCGGCGGTGCAGCGGGCGCTCGATGAGACGATGAGTCAGCGCACGTCGGTCGTGATTGCGCATCGACTCTCGACCATTCGCAACGCCGACCAGATTCTCGTGGTCGATGACGGTCGCATCGTCGAGCGCGGCACCCACACGCAACTGCACGCCCAGCCGGGTCTCTACCGTGACCTCTACGAGACGCAGTTCAGGGGCCAGGAGAAGTAGTCCGTGGTTTAACCCATGGCGTGTGCGCCGCCATCCACGTGGATGATCGAGGCGGTCGTGGCGCGCAACAAGGGGGAGAGCAGAGCGACCGCGGTGTCGGCCACCGCGCTGGCGTCGTGAACGTCCCAGCCCAGGGGTGCTCGCTCGCCCCAGGTCTCTTCGAACTGGGAGAATCCCGGGATGGACTTGGCGGCCATGGTGCGCACGGGACCGGCCGCCAACATGTTGACGCGAATCCGATCGGGTCCGACTTCGCGCGCGAGGTACCGACCGAGCGACTCCAGTCCCGACTTCATCACGCCCATCCAGTCGTACATCGGATACGCGCGCGATCCGTCGAAGTCGAGGGCCACGACGGACGCCCCGCCATTCGCCTCGCTCTTCTGGAGGAGCGGTCGAAACGCGCCCACGAGGGCGGCCAGGGAGTACGTCGAGGCGTGCATGGCGATCGACACGTCAGAAAAGGGCGCGACGAACATGCCAGAACCCAGGCAACTCGGCGGGGCGTAGCCGATCGCGTGCACGAGCCCGTCGAGTCGCCCGAAACGGGTGGCGACCTCTTCAGCGGCGCGATCGACCTGCTCGGGATCCATGACGTCAAGTTCAATGATCTCGCCCACGTCGCCCAGTTTCTTGGCGGTGCGACGGGTGATGGAGGTGCCGCGCCCGAATCCCGACAGCGCAATGGTCGCACCTTCTTCGAGCGCGCGACGGGCGATCCCAAAGGCCAGTGAGTCGTCGGTGAGGACCCCCGTGATCAGGATACGGTTATCGCTCAGGAGTGCCATGTCGCTAGCGTACTTCTAGGTTTTGAGCACTGGGGACGACAATGACGACGGTCGGAGTGGTAGGCGGGACGGGTCCCGCCGGGCGCGGCGTGGCCGTGCGTTTGG
>JBARLO010000082.1:0-6620 GCA_049801955.1 Acidimicrobiales bacterium | reverse complement strand
CCTCAGTACGAGGGGCCGTCACGGCGTTCGAATCAGATCGGGGTCGCGGGGTAAGTCAGGCACGGTAGCGTTCCAGAGGTGAAAACCTACGAGATGCGCGCCGAGTTGTTTTCACTGGTCAAAGACGTCACCTTTGCGGGATCACACAATCCCGATGACCTCCACGATGAGTCGCTGCACCTACGCGAACGCCATCCCCTCGCCGTGGCGCGACCGCGCAGCACCGAGGAAGTCGCTTCACTTGTTCGCTGGGCCGCGCGTAACGACATTCCCATCACGCCGCGCGGTTCGGGCACGGGACTGTCCGGTGGCGCCGTGCCGGTCAACGGGGGCCTCGTCATCGCCTTCGATCAGATGCGCGATGTCATTTCGATCAATGAGCGCGATCACGTGGCGATCGTCCAGTCCGGCATCACGCTGCGCGAGTTCAATGAGGCCCTCGCGGGCTCGGGCCTGCACTACCCGGTCTATCCCGGAGAGCTCTCGGGCTCACTCGGGGGCAACGTCAACACGAATGCCGGTGGCATGCGAGCCGTGCGACACGGCGTGACGCGCCACCACGTCTTAGGTCTCGAAGCGGTCCTCGCCGACGGAACGGTCCTCACGACGGGCGGACCGGTCATGAAGACGTCATCGGGCTACGACCTCACCCAACTGATTATCGGCAGCGAAGGCACCCTGGCGTTGGTGACCCAAGTCACCCTCAAACTCTCGCCAGTGATGCCCCACTCGGCGACCTTGCTCGTCCCCTTCGCTGACGTGCACGACGTCGCGAGCGTCGTGCCCACGCTGATCTCCTCGGGTCTGATGCCCTCGCTGCTGGAGTACCTGGACTCCACGACGCTGAGCGCACTGCAGGGATCGTCGGAACTTCGTCTCGGTGTGAACCCCGCCATTGCCGAGCAGAGTGCGGCGTACCTCATCGTGGTACTCGAAACCAGGACGCGAGAACAGCTCGACGCGGACGTCGAAGCCGCGGCAGCGATCGTGGGCGACGCGGGTGCCCTGGACGTCTACGTGCTCGAAGGCTCACCCGCGACGCAACTCATTCAGGCTCGCGAGCGAATGTTCTGGGTGACCAAAGCGGCCGGGGCGAATGAGATTATCGACATCGTCGTCCCACGCTCGAGCGTGCCCGTGTTCCTCGAAACCGTGAAGGCGATTGGGGATGAGTACGGCGCCTTCATCCCCGGGTGCGGGCACGTGGGAGACGGCAACGTTCATCTCTCGGTGTACCTGTCCGACGACGAGAAGCGCGAGGAACTCCTCTTGCAACTCTTTCGAGCGGGGGTGGAACTGGGTGGTGCGGTGTCAGGCGAGCACGGACTTGGTCTGGACAAGCGCGACGTCTACCTCGCTCTCACCGATCCCGCCCTCGTGGACCTACAACGTCGCATCAAGTCCGTCTTTGATCCTCAGGGTCTGCTCAATCCCTACCGTCACCTCGACGAACGTCGCGACGACTAACGCTGCCTGAATTCTTTCGCGCGGCCCTCGTGCGTAGTGTGGTCAGAGTTCGCGTCACGCGCGACGGGATTGGGGAATCTTCGTGGGCACAAAACGCGGGACCTTTGACGCGCTCAAGGTGCGTGACTATTCCCTGCTGTGGTCGGGCCAGACCGTGTCGTCCATGGGTGACGGCATCTTCACGGTGGCGCTCGCTCTGGTGACCCTCGACGTCGACCATCACCCCACCGGCATCGCTCTGGTCTTCGCCGCACGAGCGATTCCTTCGGTCGTCTTGGCCCTCGTGGGCGGCGTCGTCGTCGATCGTGTCTCACGACGAATCGTGATGCTCACGTCGGACTTTCTTCGCGGTGCCACGGTGGGCGTGACGGCAGTACTCCTCGCTCGCAATGACTTGCGACTGTGGGAGCTGATTGTTATGGCGGCCATCTTCGGCGCGGCCGACAGTTTCTTTAGTCCCGCGTCGATGGCGATCATGCCCGAACTGCTCTCCGAGGACCAACTGGTCGCGGGCAATGCCTTGAGCCAAATGAGCAATCAGTTGACCCAGGGTCTCCTTGGTCCGGCCGTCGGCGGCTTCATTGTGGCCGCCATCGGCACCGCGTGGTCCTTCGGACTCGACGCCATCAGCTTTCTCGTTTCGGCGACGTGTCTCATCGCTCTTCGGTCGGCCACTCGACCGGCGCCCGCCACCACGTCACCCATCAGTGACGCTCGCGACGGGCTGCGCTACGTCTGGACTCGCCCATTTCTGCTCTATACCGTCATTGGCGCCGCTCTCGCCAACTTCTTTGGAATGGCGCCGCTGACGGTTCTGCTGCCGCTCTTCGTTCGCGAGACGCTGCACGGCACCGCCCTAGACCTGGGCCTGGTCTTTGCCGCGGGCGGCGCGACGGGTGTGCTCGCGTCGCTCTACGTCGCGCGCCTCGGCCCTCCCCGGCGCCAGATCACGGTGCTCTGGAGCGCGTACGCGGCCAGTGGCGCGCTCATCGCGGTCGAATCCTTCGCGCCGAACGTTCTCGTCACCGGCATCCTCGAGGCCGGAGAAGTCGGGCTCATGCTCTACGGCGACGTGCTGTTCTTTTCGTGGATGCAACGAATAGTGCCGAGGGAGTTCCTCGGTCGGGTGTCCTCGCTAATCTTTCTCTTCGCCTTTTCTCTCGGTCCCTTCGGCATCCTCGCCGGCGGCCTGGCCGCCTCGACCATTGGGACTCGCCACTCGCTCTTGGTCGGAGGCCTCGTCGCGGGCGCCATCTGCCTGGCGGTGATCTTCGTGCCCGGTGTGCGCGACCCCGAGCGCGAAGCGCCCGCGGAGTCACTGATCGAGGAAAATCGCGAGGACTAACTCGACGGCGTGGTTGTCGTCGTCGTGGTGGCCGTGCTGGTCGTTGACTTCGTGCCCGACGTTGACGACGTGCCCTTGGTGAGGGCATTCTCGGCGGCTTGGAGGGCGGTATTCATCGCGGTGACGTCTCGTTGATACTCGCCGAGGCTGCCCTTGGACAGCGCGGTCTGGGCCGCGGTGTAGTCGGCCGAGGCCTGTGTCAGATACTGTTCGGCCGTCTTGTTGTTGGTGGTCGTTCCGCCGTTGCCCGTGGTGGAACCCGATGAGGGCGGCGCCACGCCACTCACCGTCGTTCCGAGTACCGCCGACAACGCCTGGTCCAACGTGGGCTCGATGCTGACTTCCTGGTTGAACACGGCGATCACGTAGCGCAACTGCGGCATCGGATTCGTCTTATTCGCCACGTAGAGCGGGCGAATATACAGCACCGCCGAGTCGAGTGGCACCGTCAGGTTGTTGCCCAGCAGCACCTCAGATCCGTGCTGGTCGAGCAGGCTGATGATCGATGAGGCCTGGGAGTCCTGGTTGATCTCGGAGTCTGCTTGGAGAGGACCGGTCACCGACGCGCCGCGTTCGGTCTCGTACACGTTGAGCTGTCCGTAATCGTCAGGATCGCTCGTGGCGATCATCATGCCCGTGAGGTTCTGCACCGTCCCGGAGTTGCCCGCGGGCACGTAGTCGATGGTTTCGAGGAGTTGCTGATGGTTCAGATTGGGCAGCGAGCCGACCGTGAAGATCGGGCTCATTGGTGTGTTGGAGACGTTGGTGACCTGGCCCGCGGCGTTCTCGGTCACCGTTTGGTTGATCGTGTTCGACGGCGATCCGGCTCCCGTGGTGGGTGAGACTTCCCAGCGGTCCGAGGCGGAGTAGAAGGAGTTCGCCGCGGTGATGTGGTAGCGACCGTACGTGGCGGCCTGGACGGCAAAGAGGTCCGAGGGGTAGCGCAGGTGCGTGCGGATCGTCGACGGCATCGCGCTCATGGGCAGGAACATCGTGGGGAAGGCCGAGCGGTACGCCTGGATGATGGGGTCCTTGGGGTCAATGACGTAGAACTTCATCTGTCCGGTGTACGCATTCACCACGACCTTGACGGCGTTGCGCGCGTAGTTGAAGCTGCTGGGCAGACCGCCGGTGTTCATGTTGAGATTGCTGGCGTTCTCGGAGTAGGGATACTGGCTGGTGGTGGTGTAGCCGTCGAGTACGTACTGCACCTCGCCGTTGGCAATCACGGCGTAGGGCTGGGAGTCAAAGGAGAGGAAGGGGGCGGCCTTCTCGGCCATCTGGCGCACGTCGCGCACGAACATCACCCGACTCTTATCGGTGATCTGATTCGAGATGAGGAAGTTGAAGTCGCCCAGGCGTAGCGCGAGGGCGAAGCGTCGCAGCAGTCCGCCGACTTGCACCCCACCGGTGCTCTTGTAGTGCACCTCCACGGGCGTGCCGGCCTTGGGGCCTGAGTTCACCTGGTAGTCGAGCTCAGGCTGCTTGGAGTTGGCCACGACCCAGCCGTTCAGTCCGATCCCAAAGTAGATGTCGGGCTGGGTGAGAGTTGGCAGGCCATTGGTCGACTGCGGCGGCACGTCCGAGACGTCAAAGACCGGGTTGCCGGTCGCCGCGTCCACCTGGTTAGCCGCCACCACCGCGGCCCCAATGCCGTGGGTGTACTGCAGGTGCTGGTTGACCCAGCTGTTCGAGGGCAGGTTGCCACTCGCCAGTTGACGCGCGCCGATGAGAACGGGGGTGAGCTTGCCGTTGATGTAGTAGCGATCCACCGAGAGGTTCGCGAAGTTGTAGTACGAGCGGATCGACTGGCGGCGAGTGACCGTCTGGAGCGAGATGTTGTTGGCCGGGTCCCAGAGGCGAATGTTGTTGAGCGTGGCCGCGTCGGCATTCACCTCGCTCTTCGTGATCGAGGCCGCCCCGGCAAAGTTGTGATACGCGACGTTGTCCAACCCAAAGGCGGACCTCGTAGCTTCGATATTTCGCTGAATGTACGGGGCCTCCAAGGACTCCTGGTTGGGCGAGACCTTGAGCGCCTGGAGAATGGTCGGATAAAGCACACCAATCACCAGGGCGACAAAGGCCCACAGGCCAACGGCCACCACCGGTAGCGACCAGCCCCTCGAGCGCACGTTGTAGAGCAGGATGCTGGCCGCCGCGAGTGAGAGCCAGAAGAGAATCGTGAGCGCCGGCATGCGCGCGTGCAGGTCGGTGTAGGTCGCCCCTTGGACGTAGCCATTGGTGGACACGACCAGTTCCCACTTGGCGATCAAGTAACCAATTGCCTTCATGATCGCAATCGCCGCCCCGATCACCGAGAGGTGGGCCTTGACGCGGGGGGCCACTCGTGGGGTCACCTTGGTGGTGCGGATCCCGCCGTTGAGGAAGTGAAAGCCCGTCGTGACGACGAGCGCGATGATCAGAACGACCAGGAACCACGTCACCACGAAGGAGACGAAGGGCAGCGTGAAGATGTAGAAGCTCAGGTCCTTGTGGAAGACTGGGTCGACCTTGTGGAACGACTGGGAGTGCGAAAACAGGATGTAGTTGTTCCACTGGCCGGTGGCGTTCAGTCCCGCGATGAGGCCCATCACCAGGGCGATCGCCGCGTAGATGCGTCGTGCGTAGGGGCGCACGATGTTCTGGTAGCGCCTCACCACCTCGTCTTCGGGGTCAAAGGACAGGTCCCTCGCCCCGAAGCGGTCCGTGAGGAGCAGGTTGCCCCACATGATGAAGAAGAAGATCGCTCCGAAGGTGAGACCGAGGCCGACCTTGATGAAGAACAGGGTCGAGAAGACATTGGAGAAGCCCACCGAGGAGAACCACATCTCGTCGGTCCACAGCACCGCCAAGTTTCGCAGAGAGAAGAAGACGACCAGGATCACCACAACGATGATCCCGATCCAGAATCGCCGAGACAGTCGTCCCAAGCGCCGTGGGCGCTGAGGAACGTCGGTCGAGCTGCGCACAGGTCGAGCCTACGACTTATTTAAACGGGTATTACAGTGCAGGCGCAGCCCGCATGCAGCGGTGGATACGGTGAACCACTCGGAAAACTCTCCCCCGCCAGGTGCTCACCGGAGTCCGCGTCGTGCGCGCACAAGTCACACGGCGCGTCGTTGGGCGTGGCGACGAAGCGAATCGAGCGACCCTTGGAGGCGGTGACGACGCCTAAGTGGAACGCCCGGCGAGCGGCGTCGGTACAGAGACGCTCGACGCGCGCCCCGCGCCACTCGCGATACGCCGCGTTCACCCGATCGGTGGCGTCGCCCGCCGACTCCGAGAGGATGCGCTTGCGCAGGGCGAGCACGATAGTGACCGCGAGGTCGGCCGCCACGTCATCTAAGAGCGACGCCTCGACGGTCGTTTCACCCACGCCACCTTCGTCGCGCGCGAACTGCACGCCGGCTTGTGCGGCGAGAAGCAGTCCGTCGCTCGCGGCCTCGGCGTAGCGACTGCGCTGGACCATCTCGTCTTCGAGTTCATCGGTGATCATCGCCTTTACGTGGCGGATTCGTTCGAGCATGATGTTCTGGTCGTCCTGGAGCACGCGCTTGACGCGGCGAGTGAGAACGCTGAGCGCCTCGTCGAGGGTCTCGTCGCGGTGCCGGAACAGTGTGCCGACCGGCGTCTCGGGCTTGGCCGGGGCCGCCTTCTTCGGGGCGACGGCGGTCGCACCGCGCTCTTCCAGGGTGGCCTTGCGCAAACGCGCGAAGATCTCGTTCACGACGTCGGTCCCCGAGGGATCGTCTTCGAGCAGCGACTCGCCCTCGTGGGCGTTGGCCGGCGCGGGCGCCGGTGGCGGCAC
>JBARLO010000081.1:0-11399 GCA_049801955.1 Acidimicrobiales bacterium | reverse complement strand
GGCGGCCTCAAGGGGTGAACGCAACACTTGGTGAGTGACTCTGTTCACGACCACTCACCAAGGAGACTCACATGGCTGCCCATCTGACCAACGAACAGCGTCAACTGGTCTTTCGACTTCGACGGCGTGGCTTCTCAAAGAGGGCGATCGCCAAGGAGATCGGCCTCTCCTGGCAGGGAATCCACTACGTGTTGCGCGGACAGGTCACGGACCCTCGGCCCGACATGTGGACCTCGGCTCCAGGTCGGCTCAGCATCGAAGAGCGAGAGGAAATACTGATCGGGCTGCGCGAAGGAGCGTCCATGCGTTCGATCGCTCGTGGTCTTGGCCGCGCGCCATCGACGGTGACCAGAGAGGTTGCCGCCAACGGCGGACGAGAGCACTATCGGATCTGGACGGCCCATCAGCGAGCACGGTCATGCACGAGACGACCGAAGTCCGCCAAGCTCGATGATCCAGTCTTGTGTGCCAAAGTGACCACATGGCTCGAAGAGTTCTGGTCGCCCGATGAGATCTCTCGCCGCCTGCGTCGTGAGTTTCCCAATGATCCGACCATGCACGTGAGTCACGAGACCATCTATCAGTCGCTCTACGTGCAAGGGCGCGGTGAACTGCGCCGGGAACTGGCCCGGTGTTTGCGCTCGGGTCGAGCCCAACGCCGCCCCCAGGGCCGCGTCGAGCGACGTGGCACGATCCCCGAGATGGTGATGATCAGTGAACGTCCCGCGGAGGTGGAAGACCGGGCGGTGCCCGGTCACTGGGAGGGTGACCTCATCATCGGCGCCAACCACGCCAGCGCCGTTGGCACGCTCGTTGAACGCTCCACGCGCTTTGTGCTCCTCTTGCATCTGGGCCGAGACCGCACCGCGCTCGCCGTCGAGGAGGCAATGAAGAAGGCAATCGCCACCTTGCCCGAGGAGCTGGTGCGCAGCGTCACCTGGGACCAGGGAACCGAGATGTCGAACCACCGATCCTTCACCGTTGCGACCGGCGTGCCAGTGTATTTCTGCGATCCCCACTCACCGTGGCAACGCGGGTCGAATGAGAACACCAACGGACTGCTTCGTCAATACATGCCCAAGGGAACGGACCTATCGAAGCACTCAGCCGACGATCTCCTGCGCATCCAGCGGAGTCTCAACGGACGACCTCGCAAGACGCTCGACTATATGATGCCGGCAGAGAAACTCGCCGAACTTGTTGCGCTGACCACTTGAATCCGCCATTTCCCCCGCGGGCGTGAACGTGGATATCGCGGGAATTGGCCGAATCACTGGGGTTTGCTCGCGCGACGGAGAGAAAGAAGTCCCTGATGCTCTCCGGCGAATACTGGTTTTTCTCAGAATTCACGAAGATCGCCTGGCCGATCGACCCCGCCCAACACGTAGTGACCAGTGCGTAGGAGTCGAGATCCGCCCTCACCCACCCGAGCGGCTTCCCGGCGTCGATGGCAGTCACCCATCGCTGAACCTGGACATCGAGACGCGCGCGAAACTCATCGCGCGTGAAGTCATCGGCCCAGATGTCGTTGAGCAAGGTCGCCGTCTGCCACTTGTCGTCGTGGTGCGCGTACGACCAGGACAACGCCGTGTTGTCACCCAGGACCCGCCAGTACGTGTCTTCATCTCGCTCCACGATGGCGCGCTCCACGATCTCCAGGTGACCGTGCAGTGGCGCGATGAGGCGGAGGTACGCCGAGGCTTGGGCGCGCGCGATCAGTTGGGTGCGCGACTCGAAGTGGTAGTAGATGGTCTGCAAACCGACCTGGGCGCGTTCGGCGACTTTGGTGAGGTGAAGGTCGTTGCTGCCGATCTCGAGCAGCAGCGCTTCGGTGCACTCGATGATGCGTTGCCTCGTTCCGCCGGGCTCTTTGGCGACCGTCATTCCCTTGCACCCCCTGGGTTTCCACTATGGCACGGCGACTGGCGCCTCGCGTGGGACCGTCGAAATGTCCGGTCCCACAAGGACCGCTCCGTTACGAGAAGCTCCAGCCCTGCCCGGTTTCGTAGCGGTGCAGGATGTTCTTGGCCATCAATATTTTGTGTACTTCGTCCGGTCCGTCGGCGATGCGCAGGATGCGCGCGGTGAGGTACATCTGGGCGAGCGGCAGGTCGTTGCTCACTCCCGCCCCACCCCAGACCTGGATCGCGCGGTCGACCACGCGGTGATAAGCGGCGGGCACGAAGACCTTGATCGCCGAGATTGCGGTACGCGCCTCGGGGTCGCCCGCCGCCACGCTGTTGGCCGCGTCGATGGTCATGAGGCGGGCGGACTGGACGTCCATGAAGCTCTCGGCGATGAACCCCTGGATGAACTGCTTGTCCTTTAAGAGTCCCCCGTGCACTTCGCGCACCAGCGAACGCTCGACCATGAGGTCAAAGGCTCGTCGCATCTGGCCGATGGAGTTCATGCAGTGATAGACGCGACCCGCACCGAGTCGATCCTGAGCCGCCTGGTGACCTTGGCCGACGAGACCGAGCGTGTTCTCGATCGGTACGCGAACATTCTCGTAGCGGATCTCGCAGTGATCCGACGTCGAGCGCCCAAAGATGCCAATGCCCCGAATGATGTTGACGCCCTTGGTTTTGGCCGGCACGATGATCTGGCTCATGTGACCGTTCGAGCCCAACTCACCACTCGCGTCCACCGTGCGACACATCACGATGAAAAAATCGGCGTCGATGCCATTCGAGGTGAACCACTTGTGTCCGTTGATGACCCACTCATCGCCCTTGCGCACCGCCTCGGTCGCCAGTGAGCGAGGATCCGAGCCGGCGTGCTCGGGCTCCGTCATGGAAAAGCCCGACTCCATGTCGCCCGCGATCAGCGGTAGGAGCCACTTCTCCTTCTGTTCCTCCGTGCCGTACTTCAACAAAACGCTGGCGTTGCCCGAGTTGGGCGCCGCGATGCCAAAGAGCGCGTTCGCGCCCACCGCGTAGGCAAGGACCTCGTACATATAGGCCAGCGAGAGAAAGTCGAGTCCCGCTCCTCCGTACTCCGTGGGCAGGTGCGGCGCCCAGAGTCCGGCCGCTCGCACCTTCTCCTTGATGGCCTCTTTCAGTTCGAGGCTCTCCTCGCGCGCGACTGCTCGCTCCTCGTCGTTGGCGCCCGCGGCGTGCGCCGAGCGCCACAGGACGGCTTCGTGGGGCAGGATCTCGTCGTTGACGATCGCGGCCGTGCGCGAGCGTACGTCGTTGACCTCGTCGCTGAGTTCGCTAATGGGTGTGACGGTGATGGGCATCGCGACTCCTCTGTGCGGTCCCTCGATTATGTCCGAGAAACCCTCACCCTTGATGCGCCGTCGCCGCTAGTGAAGCGGGGCGTCCGTGACCGGCTCGCGCATCGCCACGTGACAGGACACGAAGTGACCCTCGGTCTTGTCGAGCAGCGTGGGGGCGACCTCGCGGCAGTAGGGCTCCACGAGCGGGCAGCGCGGTGCGTAGGGACAGCCCACCGCGACGGCCGGTGCGACATCGGGCGCCTCGGAGCGCAGGGCCACGTGACGAGCGCGCTCGCGTACGGGGTCGGGTATCGGGATGGCTTCACCCAAGGCGACGGTGTAGGGGTGCAGCGGGTGGTCAAGCACCTGGTCGTAGCGGCCCATCTCGACGATGCGCCCTAAGTACATGACCGAGATCTGGTCGCTCAGGTGGCGCACCATGGAGAGGTCGTGGCTCACGAATACGTACGACAAGTTCAGTTCGTCTTGGATGCGCACGAGGAGATTGACGATCTCGGCGCGCACCGACACGTCAAGAGCCGACGTCGGTTCGTCGAGCACCAGCACCTCGGGCTCCACGGCGAGGGCGCGCGCGATCGCCACGCGCTGGGCCTGTCCGCCCGAGAGTTCGTGGGGATAGCGCGTCGCGAAGCGACCGGTCAGTCCCACCATCGCGAGCAGTTCGGCCACGCGCTCGCTCTCGCGTCCCCGGTGCAGTTCGTGCACGCGCAGCACCTCACGCAGCGCCTTTTCGACATTGAGGCGCGGGTCGAGTGAGGAGAACGGGTCCTGGAAGACGAGCTGGATCTTGCGCGCGAGGGCCTTGTTGTTGCCGTGCTCACGCAGCGTCATCACCTCGCCGTCAATCTCCAGTTGGCCCGACGTGGGCGCTTCGAGTCCCACGAGAAGTCGCGCCAGGGTCGACTTGCCACACCCGCTCTCGCCCACGATGCCAAAAGTGGAGCCCCGCACCAGTTCCAGGGAGACGTCATTGAGCGCGTGGACCGGGCGCCGTCCGTGTCGCCCGTAAACCTTGACCAGATTGGTCGCGCGAAGAACGATGTCTACCATTCCGAAGGGTCTCGCCAACAGGCGGCGAAGCTTCCGTGGCCGCGATCGATGAGGGGTGGCTCTTCGTGCTCGCACTGCGCGATGGCGTAGGGGCAGCGAAAGCGAAACGGGCACCCGGCACTGAGGTGCGTGGGATCGGGCGGGGTGCCGCCGATCTGGTGCAGCGGTGAGCGATGCGGGGTCTCGAGAGTGGGCAGCGACTCGAGCAGCGCCTTGGTATAGGGGTGAGCGGGGCGAGCGAAGAGTTGCTCGGTGGACGCGGTCTCCACGATGCGTCCGGCGTACATGACGACCACTCGATCGACGAGGCTCGCCACGACCCCGAGGTCGTGAGTGACCCACAACACCGCCATCCCGGTCGTGGCCTGCAGTGACGTCACGAGTTCGAGGATCTGACGCTGGATGGTGACGTCCAAGGCGGTCGTGGGTTCGTCGGCGATGAGAATGCGCGGTGAGGTGGCCAGCGCCATCGCGATCATCACGCGTTGGATCATGCCGCCCGAGAGCTGGTGAGGAAACGAGATGCGCACGCGTTCGGGATCGTCCAGACCGACCTCCAACAGCACCTCGCGCGTACGCTCCTGGGCCGTGGGCGTGTTGGCGCCGTGGGCGCGCAGTACTTCTTCGATCTGACCGCCGATGCGCAGAAGCGGATTGAGCGAACTCATGGGATCTTGATAGACCATGGCGATGTCACCGCCGCGCACCGCGCGTAGGCGCTTGACCTTGACCCTGGCTAAGTCCTCGCCGTCGAGAAGAACCTCACCGCTCAGCACACTCAGAGGAGGGCTCGCCAGCAACCGCAGCACCGAGAGCATGGTGAGGGTCTTGCCCGAGCCGCTCTCGCCGACGATGCCGACCTTCTCTCCCGCCTCCACCTCCAGAGTGACGCCGCGCACGATCTCCTCGTCGCCCCGGCGATGCTTGATGCCGATGTGCAGATCCTGAATCGACAGCAGGGCGCTCACGCGAGTCGTCCGTCGTGAAAGACAATCGCGGTGGGCGCGTCCGTGAGCGGCGCGCGAACGATGGCTTGGCGCCCAGGCACCAGTGCTCCGAGCACGCTCGCGCGATGAGCGCCCGTCGCCGACGGCACGATCGCCGGGAGACCGTGAACACTGAGGAATCCGATGAGGGCGAACAGACAGGCTTCCTTCGCCTCTTCGGGAACGCCGAACTCGTCGATGAGGGCGATCGGCACGTCGGCGAGGCGCTCGCGCAGCCCGTTCATCAACGCGGGATTGCGGGTTCCTCCACCGGCCACGAAGAGCTCGGTGACGCCGTATTCCTCAACCACGCGGGCCACCGTCTCTACCGTGAGGGCCGCGAGTGTGGCCAGCAGGTCGTCGGGCGCGATCTCGCGCTCGCCGAGGGCGCCCGTGAGGTACTCGAGGTGAAAGTACTCCTTGCCGGTCGACTTGGGCGCGGGGGCGTCGTAGTAGGGGTCGCCAAGCAGTTGCTCGAGCAGGTCGAGATCGACCGTGCCACGCGCCGCGCGTTCGCCGTCGCGATCGAACGCCTCACGGCCGTCGGTAAGCCAACTCACCGCGGCGTCCATCAACGCGTTCGACGAGCCGATGTCAAAGGCGATCGGATCGCACTCGGGCCCCACGACGGTGATGTTGGAGATCCCGCCCAGGTTGAGCGAGCCGCGTACCACCTTGGGATGCACCCCCAGCAACAACACGTCGAGCAGGCTCGCGAGTGGAGCACCGTGACCGCCGGCGGCGATATCGCGAATGCGCACATCGTCAACGATCGTGGCCCCTGTTCGTTCGGCGATCCACGCGCCCTGTCCGAGTTGCAACGTGCCGAGCGCGTGAGCTCCCTCGACCCAGTGAAAGACCGTCTGTCCGTGCGAGCACACGACGTCGGCCTGGCCCGCGAAGTATTCGTCGGCGAGCGCGCCCGCGACCTCGGCGAAGTTCTGACCGATCAACGTGTCGAGCTGGCACACCTCTTCAATCGTGGTGACGTGTCCCGGCAGCACGAGTTCGATGCGGCGGTGCAGTTCACTCGGGTACTCGACGGAGTGGTGGGCGAGCAGTTCGGCCGTGATGAGGTGATCCTCCAGCGAGAGGTTCATGGCGACGGCCTCGATCGCGTCGAACGAGGTGCCCGAGATCATTCCGATGACTCTCATCCCGACCTCGTTCGTGTGCGCGGGTCGGACGCGTCGCGCAGTCCGTCACCCAGAAAGTTGAATCCGATGACCGCGATCACGATCACGAGCGACGGACCCGCCAGAGTCCACCACGCGATGCTCGCCAGACTGCTCGAGTTGCTCACCATCTCACCGAGTGACTGGGTGGGCGGAGGAGGACCGAGCCCGAGGAAGCTCAAACTCGCTTCGGCGAGAATGGCCCAGGCGAGAGCGAGACTCGTCTGGACTGCGATGACCCCGGTCACATTAGGCAGAATGTGGTGAAAGAGCAGACGAGTCCTCGAATAGCCCAGTACGCGGCCCGCACGCACGAAGTCGGACTCGCGCAGGGCCAACACTGGCGTGCGCACGACGCGCACGTAGATGGGAACCCAGCCCACGCCGATGGCGATCGCACTGTCGAGGATGCTCGGCCCCAGGGCCGTCACGATAGCGAGGGCGAAGAGCACGGTGGGTATCGCGAACATCATGTCGGTGACGCGCATGATCGACGCCGAGGTCCACTTGCCCAGGAAGCCCGCGGCGATACCGCCGAGGGACCCGATGACGCCCGCGATCAACACCGCGAGTCCGGCGATTTCGAGCGAGACCCCGAGGCCCTGGAGCGCCCCGGAAAAGACGTCGCGCCCGAACTGGTCGGTGCCCATGAAGTGCGCCCATGAGACGCCCTTGAGCACTGAGTTCGGATTCTGGGCGGCGGGCGGGTACGGCGTCCACCCCACGATCCCACAGACTCCCCCGATGACGATCAGGGCCACGATGATCATGCCGACGCGCCCGTTGCGGCTACGCCACGTCGCGCGAATCCACCCGCCGCGACGCTGAACGGTCTCTTCTTCGCCAATCGGGTTCGCCGGGACGACGTCGGCCAGTTCGATAGTCATCGCGGCCTCGTGCGCGGGTCAATCACGTTATAGAGGACGTCGACCAGCATGTTGACGATCACGAACCCCGCGGCAAAGATCAGCACTTCGCTTTGCACCACGGGAAAGTCACGGTTGTTGATCGAGGTGATCAGCAGGCGCCCCATACCGGGCAGGATGAAGATCTGCTCGATGATGACGGTTCCTCCGAGCAGGTAGCCCAGTTGAATGCCGCTCATCGTCGTCACGGCCGTGAGGGCGTTGAGAAACAGGTGTCGCCAAATGAACGCTTGGCGCGAGACGCCTTTACCGAGAGCGGTACGCGCGAAGTTGAGGTTCGAGACCTCGAGCACCGCGGCGCGCGTCGTGCGCAAGATGGCGGCGCCGATACCAAGGCTCAACACGAAGGCCGGAATGATGATCTGTTGAAAGTTGAGCCACGGGTTGGTGAGGACTCCCACGAACGGCAGGGACGAGGGAAAGTAGTGGAACTTCGACGCCATGAACACGACGAGCACTGTGCCCAAGATGAACGTGGGAATGGCGAGTCCCACCACCGAGATGGCTTGGCCAATGTCGTCCTGCCACCGTCCAGGATGCAGGGCGCTCCACATGCCAAAACCCACGCCAATGAGGATGCCGAGCAACATCGCGAGGAACGCGAGCTCGAGGGTGACCGGAAGGGCGGTGCCAATCAGCGTGCTGACCGGTTCGCGTGAGACGAGCGAGATACCCAGGTTGCCCGTGAAGAGGGCGTGCACCCACGACCAGTACTGCTGGACCAAGGGCTGGCCGATGCCGTAGTAATGGTTGAGCGCGGCGATCTGTCCCTTGGTGAGTAGACCCAGGCTTACGCCCATCGCGGCGGTGACGGCGTTGCCAGGCAACAGCCGCAAGACGATGAAGATAATGATCGACACGCCAAAGAGCGTGACGAGCATTGAAAGAATCCGCCGCACGATGGCTAGGAAGAAGCGCATCGTGCGGCGGACCCTTTAGTTGCGGGTTGACGCCTAGGACAGACTGGTGTTGGCCAAGCTCGCCAACTGCGTCGTGTTCACCGGGGACAACGTGAATCCCTTGACCGAGGGCGCCAGCGCCGCGAAGTCGTAGGAGTCAAACAGCCAGATCCACACCGCGTTACCGGTCAGCGTGTTGTTGAGCGCCTTCCAGTCGGCCTTCTGGCCCGCGGCCGTGGACACTTCGTCACCAGCCAGGAGTTCCTTCTGCAAGGTCTTTGAGCTGTAGCCCGCGGGAACCCCGAGGTCCGCGCCGGCACCGAAGTAGCGCCCGTACATGACGTAGGGATCCGGGTCGGCTCCGTTCTCGGCGAAGGCGGCTTGGAACTTGCCCTTCAGCCAGTCCTGGATGTACGCGTTGGACGCAAGGTTCTGGATGTTCATCTTGATGCCGACCTTAGCCAACTCACTCTGCATCGCCGTGGCCTGGGCGGCACTGGTCGAGTCGAGGTCCGTCGAGGTGATCGCGGTGAACGTAAAGCCCTTGGCCTTGCCGGCCTTCTTCAGGTACGCCTTAGCCATCTTGTCGTTCGTGGTCGGGCAGACCGACGAGACGGGGCTCGTCGCGTAGGGCCCGAGGGGGACCGGACCGACAATCTTGCCTTCGCCAAAGACGGCGTCCTGGAGGATCTGCTTGCGGTTCGTGGCGCACGCAATCGCGAGGCGAGCGTCCTTATTGGACAGGATGCCGTGCTTGTCCTGGAGCTGCAACGCGCGGTACGACAGGTCCATGACCTTTTGCACGTTGTCAGTCTTGGGCAGCGTGTTCACGACGGTCGGCTGGCTAAGCAGACCCATCTGAATTGTCCCCGCTTCGAGCGCGGCCGCAATGGACTGCTCAGAGGGGATGGTCTCTATCTCCACCGTCGAGAGTGCCGGCTTGCCGCCCCAGTAGTTCGCGTTGGCCGTCATCGTAAAGGACGTGTTGGCGACCAAATTCGAGTACACGAAGGGGCCGGTGCCATCGGGTTGGGTCGCGATGGTGCCCGCAGTGATTGCGGCAGCCGGCATGATCGCCATGTTGACCGTGGCGAGTCCTTCGAGGACCGAGACATCGGGGTGGCTCATCGTGAGCACCACGGTGTTGGGTCCCGACGCGGCGATGTTGGTCACCGAGCCGATGAAGGACGCCGACGGGTCAGCCGTGGCGGTCGCTTCGGCGCGATTGAGCGACGCGACCACGTCGGCCGAGGTCATCGTCGAACCGTCGTCGAACTTGACGTTCGGACGCAGTTGCAGGGTCAAGATCTTGTTCCCGTTGCTGAACGCCCAACTCGTCGCGAGGTCCGGCACGATCTGCAGGTTCGCGTTCTCTTGCACCAGGGTCTGATAGATCAGGCCGAGCGCTTCGAAGTCGAGGAAGTTCGTGACCACGTCGGGGTCGATTTTTTGCACGCTATTCACGGAGCCGATGACGAAGGTCGAACTCGCCGCCGACGATGAGCCCGAGCTCACAATCGCGGTCGAGAACAGGCCCACGCTGCTCACCGCTAAGAGTGCCGAGGCTGCGCCTCGTAATCCGATTATTCGCTTCATTACTCCCCTTTGGTTTGAAGTCAAAGTCCTTACCTGAGTGCGACACTATCGGCGCCCTTTGGTCCAGTCAAGCCGCCACTTGTTCTATGTTGTACGGTTCGGGCAGGAATGTCATGTTGAAAATAACGGAACTTTTAAATAATGGACTTATCAATTGACCGGACCAATTGATATTGGTAGATTGAGCCAAATCCACCGAATCAGGTGCAATATCCCTTGTGGAGAGTGTCGTGATTGATGAACCAGACGTACTGAGTCAGACCTCCCTGAGTGGTCCCAAGTACCAAAGCGTCCACGACGCGCTGCTGCTCGCCATCGAGGGCCTGCCCGCGGGCACCGCGATGCCCACCGAGCGCGAGCTCTGCACGACCTACGGGGTCTCGCGCGCAACCGTGCGCCAGGCGCTCGGTCAGCTGGAGATCGAACAACGCATTTTTCGCCGCCAGGGCAAGGGCACCTTCGTCGCTCGTCCCAAGATCGACCAACGCCTCGAACTCACTAGCCACACCGAAGGTATGAAGGAACTCGGCATCTCGCCGAGTTCCAAACTGATCGACGTGCGTCGCATTCCCGCCGGACTCGATGTCGGGGCACAGTTGGACCTGTCGTCCAAGGCCGAGGTGCTGCGCATCGAACGACTGCGACTGGCCGACGGCGAGCCGATTGCGATCGAGGTCGTCTATCTCAATGCCGATCGCTTCGACGGCATTACCGCCGCCCTCAGTGACAACGCGTCGCTCTACCAACTGCTCGCCACCAACTACGGCGTGGAGTTGGCCTCGGCCGAAGAGACGATCGAGGCGGTGGTCGCCGAAGGCCGCGAGGCCGGACTGCTCAAGTGTCAGGCGGGGATGCCGTTGTTGATGCTCTCGCGGCGCACATTGGACACCAGTGGGCAGCCCACCGAGTTCGTGCGATCGCTCTACCGCGGCGATCGCTATCGCTTCCAGACGGGCCTACAGCGCCCGCGCACGTGGGGCGCGAGTCCGGTCGCGACCAACGAACTGATCGTGCGTATCGCGCGTCCCGACGACGCGGATCAACTGGCGACAGTCTTCATTGAGGCGTGGCGCGGCTCCTACCGCGGTGTGGTGGATGACACCGTCATCGACGCGCTGTACCACCCCGACGTCGCCAGCTGGCTGCGCAACCTGGTGGAGAACACCGCGGCACGCACGGTCGTCGCCGAGAAGAACGGACAAGTACTCGGATTCACACGCTTTGGCGACGAGACCGGCAACGCCGCCCGCGGTCACGTCTTTGCGCTCTACGTTGATCCGTCCGCAAGCGGGCACGGGGTGGGCCGACGACTCCTCGAGCGTGCGATCGGCGAACTCGATCCCATGTCGACGCGCGAAGTCTCGCTCTGGGTCTTTGAGGACAACGAACGGGCGCGTCGGTTCTATGAGGCGGGCGGATTCAGCGCTGACGGAGCGCGGCGCGTCGAAGAACTCTACAAAGCTCAGGAGATCTCGATGACGCGCCGCGCCGCGCGCGGTCCGCGTCACGCCACGGCGCCCACGCAC
>JBARLO010000080.1:0-39592 GCA_049801955.1 Acidimicrobiales bacterium | reverse complement strand
GCACCGATCAGCCCGAGGCCCACGACGTGGGCGTGGCGCTTACTCGGGGAGGTCATCGCGCAGGGCGGGGGCGTTTCGCAGGTACACGTGACGCAGGTCGCCGCGGTCCCGTTCGCTGTACGCGTGCATCAATACCCGCACCGTCAGGGGCATCGCACCAGGAACGTCGATCTCACTCGCACACAGCAGCGGCACGTCGCCAAAGCCCACTCCGCGCGCCGCCGTGGCAGGAAACGCCGCGGTGAGATCGGGCGTGGTGGTAAAGAGAACGCTGATGACGTCGTCGTGGTGAATCCCGTTGCGATCGAGCATCTCGCGCAGCAACTCCTGGGTGACGTCGGTGATCTCGTCAACGGTGTTTTCATCACACGTCGATGCGCCACGAAGTCCTCGAACCTTGGCGGAAGTCATGCAGGCATCGTAGAGGCCAGTTCATCGGTCATCCCCACGGCCTCCATCAAACGACGCACCTCGTTCAGCGATAACTGGCGATACGCACCGGGCGAGAGTGTGGCGTCCTGGAGCGGTCCGATCCTCGTGCGAACCAATCGCGTCACCTCGTGGCCCACCGCAGCACACATGCGTCGGACCTGTCGATTTCGGCCCTCGTGGATGACAATGCGCAAGAGTCCTTCGCTCACCCGTGACACCTGGGCGACCGCGGTCACGCCATCGTCCAGTTCGACGCCTTCGCGCAGGCGCCGTAACGCCCCGGGCGACGGATCGCCCTCCACTCGTACGAGGTACTCCTTGGCGATGCCCGAACTCGGGTGGGTCAGAAGGTGGGCCAGTCGACCGTCGTTGGTCAGGATCAAGAGACCCTCGGTGTTCATGTCCAGGCGACCCACCGGAAAGATACGCACCGGCGACTCCACGAGATCCAGCACCGTCGTGCGCCCCTGGGGGTCCGAGGCGGTCGTGACCACACCATCGGGCTTGTTCAAGAGGAAGTACACCTTGGACTGCGAGGTGGGCACCATTTTTCCGTCCACGCAGATGACGTTGACTTCGGGATCTACGCGGTTGCCCAACTCCGCGACGCGCCCGTCGATCGTTACGCGACCATCGACGATCAACACTTCGCACGCTCGTCGCGAACCAAATCCGGCGCGCGCGAGGGCCTTCTGGAGACGCTCTCCACCGTCCAACTAGGACACCTCGGAGTCGTCGAAGCGCTCGGCCATCTCGTCGGCCAGAGCGTTCGCCGTTTCAATCGGCGGCATGAACTCTTCGATAGGCGGCAGGTCATCCACTGTGGCCAGTCCCATGCGATCTAAGAACAACTCGGTGGTGCCATAGAGGATGGGCTGGCCGGGACCGGGTGCGCGACCGAGCTCTTCGATGTAGCCGCGCTGTTCCAGCAGACGCACCACGCCGTCGACGTTGACCCCGCGCAGCGCGGTGATCTGAGCGCGCGAGACGGGCTGGCGGTACGCGATGATCGCGAGTGACTCCAGGGCCGCGGAACTGAGACGGTGCGACACGTCGCGATTCGCGAACTTGGTCACCCACGCTGCCACCTCGGGTGAGGACTGCATCACCCAGCCGCTGGCGAGTTCCACGACCTGAAACCCTCGTCGGTCCGAGAGGAACTCGGCGCGCAGTTCGACGAGGGTCTGGCGAACGACGTCGGCTTCGGCGTCGACGGCGTCGGCGAGCTCTTCGGCCGAGATGGGCTCGAGGGCGACGGTCAGCATCGCCTCGAGCTTCTGTTCGAGTGACAACTCATCCCTCATAACGATCCACCCCTCCGATGTCTAGGTTCGAGTTCGAGTCCAGCCACTCGATCTGCACTTCACCGAACGTCGCCCCTTGACCGAGGGCCACGTGTCCCAACTTGCACAGTTCGAGCAGGGCGAGGAAGTGCACGATCACTTCGATGCGCGTAACGAGAGAGTCCGTTAACTGGCGAAACGAGAATCGACCCATGGTGGGCAGACGCTGGGCCAGGGCCGCCACCGTTTCGGCCACCGTGACCGCGTCCACGGTGACGTGGTGCAAGCGCACTACGGGTACGGGCTTCTCTTCGATACCTCGCAGGTACGCCAAGGCGAGGTGCGTCGTCGTCACGCCCGCGAGGAGATCGGGGGGTCGAACCACGAAGCCCTCATCGACGCCGCGCAGTCGCGGGTACGCGCGACTCGCGCGCTCGAACAACGACACGAAGGCGTCGGCGAGGGCGGCGTAGGTGCGCAGCTCCAAGAGACGAGCCAGAAGAACGTCGCGCTCTTCCCAGCCGACAAACTCCTCGTCGATCTCCCCACTCTCGGGTCCGGGCAAAAGCCGGTGACTCTTCATCTCCAGCAATACCGCGCCAATCAGGAGAAACTCAGAGAGATCCTCCATATCGAGCACCGTTGTTTCGTCGCGCAGCGTGGCCACGAACTCATCGACCAACGGGGCCAGGGGCACGTCAAGAATGTCCACGTCGTGGCTGGAGATCAACTGCAAGAGCAGCTCGATGGGGCCGCTGAAGGACGGCGTCGTCACGACGAAGGTCACGGGTTAACTGTACCGGGTGACTCCTCTACCATTGAACGATGAAGATTCTCTCGGGCATGCAGCCATCCGGCCCATTGCACTTGGGCAACTACTTAGGCGCCCTACGCCAGTGGGTGCTCGCCCAGAACGCCGACGCTTTCTACTGCGTGGTGGATCTTCACGCCCTCACCCTGCAGATCACCCCCGAGGAGTTGCGCGAGAACACGACCGACCTGCTCGTCACCTACTTAGCGGCGGGCCTCGATCCCGAGGTGTGCACGATCTTCGTCCAGAGCCAGGTTTCCTACCACGCCCAGCTGAACTGGCTACTGGAGTGCGTGGCGACCTACGGTGAACTCTCGCGCATGGTGGCCTTTAAGGAGAAGGCCGCTCGTCAGGACGGATACCGGGTGGGACTATTGACCTATCCGGTCCTCATGGCGGCCGACATCCTGCTCTATGACTCCGAAGAGGTGCCGGTGGGTGACGACCAGCGCCAGCACTTAGAACTCACCCGCGACCTCGCCGAACGCTTCAACAACCGCTACGGCGAGACCTTTCGCGTGCCGGTCGGGGTTCAGCCCAAGGTGGCCGCTCGAGTGATGGACCTCCAAGAACCCACCCGCAAGATGAGCAAGTCGATCTCGAGTCCGCTGGGCACGATCCACATGTTCGATCAGCCCGCCGAGATCGAACGCAAGATCTCCAAGGCGGTCACCGATACCGACGGTGAGGTGTCCTTTGACTGGGACAAGAAGCCCGGGATCTCGAACCTCCTGGAGATCTACGCCGCCTTCACCGACGAGTCCCCCGTGGTGATCGCGTCTCGCTACACGCGCTACGGCGATCTGAAGAAAGACCTCGCGGCGGTGATCATCGAGGCCCTCACTCCCCTACGCGAGAGATACGAGACCCTCCTGCGCTCGCCGAGCGAAGTCGACGACGTCGCTGCTCGCGGCGCAGAAAAGGCCGGCGACGTGGCCGGTCCCATCTACCGGCGCGCGGCGACGGCCATGGGACTGATCTAAAGCAGGTCGAACCACCAGCTCTCCAGGTGACCGATCCACGTGCTGCCGATGTCGGTGACCCAAAACAGCAGGATTACCACCACAAAGACGAGTGGCATAGCTCGCGCGCGCAGTTGGTAGTACCGCGCCAGGTGTCGACGCGGTACGAAACGTTCGATGATCGCCGAACCATCCAAGGGCGGAATGGGAATCAAGTTGAACGCCGCCAGGACCAGATTGACGATGCCCAGGTACTCGCCGAACTCAAAGAGGTCCGGGTTCTTCACGTACTCACCAAGTACACCGAAGGAGTTCACCCCCGTAGTGATGGCAAAGCGACAGATCACGAGGCCGATCGCCGACAGCACGATGTTCACGGCGGGACCAGCGAGCGAGACCCAGATGGCCTGCTGACGTGGTTTACGCAACCGTGAGACGTTAACGGGTACGGGCTTGGCGTAGCCAAAGGCCGGAAAGTGCACCAGCAGCAGCAGTGCGGGCATCAGGATCGTGCCAAAGGGGTCAATGTGCGCGAGCGGATTCAGGGTGAGGCGGTGGCGCTCTTTGGCCGTGGGGTCACCGAAGAGGTACGCCACGTAGCCGTGAGCGACTTCGTGCAAGACCACCGACGGCACCAAGATTATGAACCAGAGCCATAAGTTCATCGTCGGACTCTCTAGTCGTGAGCTCGAGGATGAGCGTCGAGGTACTCGCGCTGCAACGTGGTCACCGATACGGCCGTGTAGATCTGGGTGGTGGCGATCGACGCGTGGCCGAGCAACTCCTGAACCACGCGGATGTCGGCTCCGTGGGCCAGCATATGCGTCGCGCAGCTGTGACGAAAGACGTGCGCCGAGACGCGCTTGCGGTCGATGCCGACCTTGAGCGCTCGTTTGTGCACAATGAGGTCGACGCCCTGACGGGTAAGAGGACCCGAGCGCGCATTGATAAAGACGCGCGTACTCTTGCGCCCAGCCAGCAGCGTCGAGCGACCACCGGGTTCTAGATACTCACGAAGTGCGTCGCGCAGTGACTCGCCCAGTGGCACGAGGCGCTGCTTATTGCCCTTACCGGTCACCAGGATCAGCCCTTCGTCGAAGTTCAGGTGCGAGAGCTCCAGGCCCACGGCTTCGCTCACTCGGGCCCCGGTGCCATAGAGGAGTTCTAGGAGGGCTCGGTCCCGCAGGTCGATAGCGGACGTGGCGGGGATCGCGTCGATCAGCTTGGCGACTTCGGCCTCGCTGAGCGGTTTGGGCAGACTTCGTCCGCGCGCACCGCCCTTGAGACGTGCACTCGGATCGCTGTGCAATAACCCTTCGTCGAACAGGTAGGCGAAGAGCCCCCGCACCGACGCCACCGTTCGGGCCACTGTGTTGGACTGGCGGGTCTTTCGCAGGCCGTTGAAGTAGATCTCCAGATCTTCTTCGCGCAAGTCGCCCACGTCCATCTTCTTCTTCGCCATCCAGGCTCCAAGGGCGTTGAGGTCGCGCCGGTACGCCTCCAGGGTGGCACGGCTACGACCCTTTTCAATGGTCATCCACTGCAAGTACTCCTCGAGGGCTTGCTCAAACGTCATCGAGGAAGCCTCCAAAGAGTCGGGACAGTGCGATCGTGGTGGTCGAGTCGATCGCGAACGCGCCGCGCAGGATCGAACGCACGCGCTCCGGGGGGTACCAGTGAATCGTGGCACTGGACTCTTCGGCTCCCGCGGGCTCGCGTTCGCCTTCTTCGAGGTCACGCGCCTCGTACACCCACATGACCTGAGTTGACCAACCCGGTGAGTTCATGAAGCGACCAAGGAACGTCCACGACGCGGCGCGCAGCCCCATCTCTTCGTGGAGCTCACGCTTCGCCGCGTCGAGAGGCTCCTCGCCGGGAACATCCAGGGTGCCCGCGGGAATTTCCAGGATCTCGTGGTCGAACGTGGCGCGGTACTGACGGATGAATCCGACCTCGTCGTTCTCGTTCAGCACGAGTACCGCCACCGCACCCGGGTGCACCGCCACGGCGCGCTCAAAGTGCTCCTCGCCGTGGACGATCGTGCGTCGTTCGACGTTAAAGACCCGGGACTCAAAAACAGTCGTGGCCCCTTCGACACGGAAGGAGTCGCTCACAGGGTGCTGGCGACCGTGGAGGGATCGATGATGTGCGGCTCGCGGCCCTCACCGCGACCAACTGCCGCCTTAATGAGACCGAGGAACAACGGGTGGGGTCGATCGGGGCGCGACTTGAACTCGGGGTGTGCTTGGGTTCCCACGAAAAAGGAGTGACCCGGTAGCTCGACGAACTCAACGAGTCGGCCGTCAGGCGAGTTGCCCGAGCAGCGCATTCCATTGGCCTCAAACTGCTCGCGGTAGCGTGCGTTGAACTCGTAACGGTGGCGATGACGTTCCGACACGACCGTCGTTCCATAGAGTTCCGCCACGATGGATCCTTCATCGAGCATCGCGGGCCACGCGCCCAATCGCATCGTCCCGCCCAAATCGGTGACGTCGATCTGCTCGGCCAGTAGTGAGATCACCGGAGCGGACGAGGAGTGTGAGAACTCAGTGGACTGCGCGTCGCTCAGACCGAGAACATGACGGGCGAACTCGATGACTTGAATCTGCATTCCCAAACAGATGCCGAGGTAGGGAATGTCATTCTCGCGGGCGATGCGCGCCGTGGCGATCATGCCCTCGATGCCTCGTTCACCGAATCCGCCCGGCACAATGATGCCGTCGAATTGGCTCAGGCGTTCGGCGTCGAGTTCAGAGGGCACTCGTTCGGCCTCAAGGTATTCGATCTTGGTGCTGGCCCCCACTGCGAACCCGGCGTGGCGAATCGCTTCGCCCACACTGAGGTACGCGTCGGGCATCGTCACGTACTTGCCAATGATGCCAATCTTCAAGTTCCGCGTGGTCGTATGGACGCGCCGCACCACCTTCTCCCACGCGTTGAGGTCGATCGGGTGCTCCTCGAGATCGATGTTGAGCGTGTTGCACACCATCGTGTCGAGACCCTCGTGGTGCAACGTGATCGGTATGTCGTAAATGCTGGCCTCATCGACCGCCGAGATGACGGCATTGACGGGCACGTCACAGAGCAAGGAGATCTTGCGCTTGAGGCCATCAGAGATCGGTTGGTCGCTGCGACACACGATCACGTCGGGCTGAATGCCTCGCGAACGCAGTTCGGTCACCGAGTGCTGGGTGGGCTTGGTCTTGTGCTCGCCGGAGGGAGCAAGATACGGCACCAAGGTGAGGTGGATGTAGCAGACGTTGTCGCGTCCCGCATCACGGCGAAATTGGCGAATCGATTCGATGAAGGGGACGATCTCGATGTCGCCCACCGTGCCGCCGATCTCCACGATGACCACATCGGCGCCGAGTCCGGCTTGACGTCGAATGCGCTCCTTGATTTCGTCGGTGACGTGGGGAATTACTTGGACGGTCTTGCCGAGATAGTCACCGCGGCGTTCTTTAGCGATGACGTTTGAATAGATGGATCCCGTGGTCGTGTTGGAGATCTTGGACAGCGACTCATCGATGAAGCGCTCGTAGTGACCGAGGTCAAGATCGGTCTCGCCCCCATCGTCGGTCACGAAGACTTCACCGTGTTCGCCCGGGTTCATGGTGCCGGGGTCAACGTTCAAATACGGATCCAGTTTGCACATGGTGACCCGAAGGCCGCGGGACTTCAAAAGTCGACCGAGCGAGGAGGCGGTGAGCCCTTTACCGAGCGAACTCGATACTCCACCCGTTACAAAGACGTACTTCACCATTAGGCCGCGCTTCTCACGGAACACCATCTTAGCGAGAGGACTGTGACGCGGTGCGACCCTCAATCGAGTTTTCGAGCAGTTGTGTTGCGAGTGCGCGTGATTCCTCGGTCACGGTGTCGCCGGCCAGCATGCGAGCGACTTCACGAACCCGCTCATCTCCACTCACTTCACGCACGCTGGTCGTGGTCGTCCCCGCCATGACAAGTTTCTCGATGACGAAGTGGTGGTCCGCCCGGGCGGCCACGGAGGCGAGATGCGTGATGGCGAGCACCTGTTGGGCGCGTCCCACTTCGTAGAGGCACTCGCCAATCTGTTGGGCCACCTGGCCACCTAGCCCTGCATCGATCTCGTCAAAGACCGCCACCACGTCCCGATGGGCCGTCTCTAGAGACAGCGCCAGAAGGATTCGGCTGAGTTCACCGCCACTCGCGAGAGCGGAGAGTGGGCCCTCCCCCTGACCGGGATTGGCACTGAACATGACTTGAGCGTCGGAGCCGTCCTCGCCCGAAACGACGAAACGTAGGACTGCGTTGGCGAGGGCCACCCGAGTCAGTTGCGTCTGCACACGCACAGTCAGGCCAGCTGCTGCTCGTTCGCGGGCCTCGCGAACGAGCGCTGCTGCTGCGTGCTCGCTTTCCCCCAGGGCATGTATTTCCTGATCAATGAGCACAATACGCTCAGCCGCGGCGTCCAGGTCGTGTGCGAGAGCGCGAAGATCGTCAAGTGCGTGGAGAGCCTCAGCGAGCGTTCCCCCGTACTTCTTGGCGAGGCGTTGGAGGAGCCCGACGCGCTCTTCTAGATCCTCAATGATTCGAGGGTCAAACGAGTCGGGGTCACCAAGGGCGGCCAGTTCGTGCACCGAATCGCGAGCCTGCACGAGTACCTCATCGAGCGCGCGACGAATCGAGTCGTACGCGTCGCCGTCCGGCAAGCGGGAGAGGCCGCGCGCGAAGGTGGGTAAGACCGCATCGTCGCGGTCACCGTCGAAGAGATCGACGACGTCGATGATCGACGCCTGACCGTCGCGCAAGGCCGTCAGGCGGCTCAGTTCGCTCAACGCGTCGTCAAGCTCACTGGCCGAGACGATCCGCGCGGACTCGAGCTCCGTAACTTGGAACTCGAGGTAGTCGCGCTCGCGATCTCGCGTGGCGGCGTCGCCGCCGTAGGAGTCGCGGATCTGGAGGGCGTCGCGCAGTTTTCGACGCACGTCACTCAACTCACTGATATCGACGCTCCCGGACTCGTCGATCAGACGAACGATCTCGTTGCGACTCTTTAGGAGGAGCGAGTCGTGCTGACCGTGAATGATGATGAGGTCCTCGGCGATGGTGCGCAGCGCCTCCGCACTCGACACCGATCCGTTCACCAGGCTGCGAAGTCGGCCTGACTCGCTTGCTTCACGAGCCAGTGCTACTTCGGCACCCTCGTGTTGCACGAACAGTGCGGTGGCGCGGGTGTCGCCAGAGACCGCGTAGCGCGTGGCGCTCGCGTCACTGCCCAGGCAAAGACCCAAGGCACCCACCAACAGCGTCTTGCCCGCGCCGGTTTCGCCCGTGAGCACGTTGAACCCGGCGCCGAACTCGAGGTGCGCATCGTCGATGACTCCGAGTTTGTGCGCGTACAGCTCGACCAACTGCGCCTTAGGCATGACCCTCTCGAAGGCCCCGACGTAGTCGCGTCGCCAGATCAAAGCTCCTGGTACCCGCGATCAGTACGGGCGTCGGGCTTTGGCGCACTTCGATGAACTCCCCGGACTCGAGTGGTCCGATCGTCTGACCGTCGGCGACCAGCACGGCCGGCTTGTCGCCGACCAACAGACGAATCACACGATCATCGGGTACCACGATCGATCGATCGATCGTAAAGTACGGCGCAATGGGGGTGAGGATCATCGCCGACAGCGCCGCATCCACGACCGGGCCTCCCGCCGAAAAGTTGTATCCGGTCGAACCGGTCGGCGTTGACACCATGACCCCATCGGCAGAATAGGTGAGAAACTCGACATCATTGATGAAGGTCTTGACCTTGACCATGTGTCCCGGACTGGCGCGCTCGACCACGACCTCGTTGAGCGCAAACTCATCGGCGTCGTGGCCCGACACCGTGATCTGCAGCGCGAGGCGCTCGGTCACGACGTCGCTCGACAGTGCCCACTTGACGTGCTCGACAATTTCGGTCGAGGGCACGTCAAGGAGAAACCCCACTTGGCCTAGGTTGACCGCCACCACGCGCGCGCCGACACCGTGGGCCAGTCGGGTCGCGCGAAGGAAGGTTCCGTCGCCCCCGAGACTCACCACGAGGGTGCTCGCATCGACGTGGGGCGAACTCGAGTCATCCAATAGGTGCAGTGACGAGGTGATCTCGTCGTGCGACAACTGGACGGTCGCCTCACGGGCCAACTCAACCGCATCGTCGCGGTTGCTAAAGGCGAGAAACAGAACTTGGGTCGCGGACACTGGGGCCATCGTAGTAACCAACGGTTGACGCGGCCGCTGGCACCCGGGGTCTAGCGCTAGCGCGTGACGCTCATTCGGCGCAGCGGTGGAACCGTTGTCGGAGGCCGTTGGCGCTCGGGCAGGTTCGCGAGCAGATGCGCCGTCGCTTGGGCGATGATCTCTACCGCTTCGTCAACGGCGTCGGTGGTGCGCGCAGAGACCGTTGTCACACCGCTCACTTTGCGAACGTACTGGAGCGCGGCGGCACGAATCTCTTCGGAACTCGCAGGCGGTTCGAGCCCGCGCAAGGTAGTGATGTTTCGACACATGCACAGAGAGTAGGTCCATCGGGCACGATCCGTGCCCAGTCGCCCGGGACGGTCTGGTCGAACGTGAGTACTGTGAAGTCAGAGACGACCCAGGAGGCATCGTGAGCAATGTCAACGACTACAACACAGCGGTGATCGAGGAGTTTCGGTCGAACAAGGGTCAGCTCGGAGGCGACTTTGCGGGCGCTCCGATGCTGCTGCTGCGCACGACGGGCGCCAAGAGCGGGGCTGAACGAGTGAACCCCATGATGTATCTCGAACTCGACGGACACGTGTACGTATTCGCCTCCAAGGCCGGTGCGGACACCAGCCCCGACTGGTACCACAATCTGGTCGCCAATCCCGACGTCACGGTCGAACTGGGCGACGAAGTCTTCGCGGCCACGGCCACACCCCTCTCGCGCGCAGAACGTGATCGCGTCTACGCCATTCAGGTCGAGCGGGTTCCGGGATTTGGCGACTATCAGGAGAAGACGACGCGGGTGATCCCGGTCGTCGAGGTCGTTCGGTCCTAATTACGACGACAGTGGGACCACGGTGAACGTTCCTCCGTCTGCGCGCATCTCGTTCCCGTTGCCGGCGGTACCGGAGGCGGCGAGCGAGCCGTCGTGCGCGAGAAAGACCTGCTCGTCGGCGTACTCATAGAGGGGCCGGTTGTCGTAGGTCACCTGAAACGAACCATCGGCGAGACGCACCGTACTGACCGAGTGAGGATTGAGCCCGCGCACGAGCGGTGTCGCGGTCGTGAGCACCGGGGTCCACTGGGGGGCGCAAGAGGCACAGGTACCTTTACTGAATGCGTAGACCGTTACGGCGAGCGGATTGATGTTGGGGTCCCCCTGCACGGCAAGCACGTGCTCGCCGGCGTGGGTCACCCCTTCTTCCATGAGCGCCGCGCCAGTGTCGCTGTTGCCGTTCGCTGCAGAGACCAACGTCCAGTACCCGTGCCACGGGGCGAGCGGCGCGACGGTTTCGAGGTAGTCCTCGCCCAGCGGTTTGAACGGCGCCGAGGAGGGGTCGAACAGGTACAAGGGATGACCGGCGTAGGTCACCTGACGTCCGACGCCACGTCGTAAGACGGTGCCCAACAGTTTTTGGTTCACTCCTGTCGCGGCCACCGGTTTCACCACCGAGGTGAGTGCGGGCCAGTCGTCCGAGGTCACGTCGTTGAGCATGTCGCTCATGGGACCCGTGCACGTCATCTCGAGCGACCCACCGGGATTGAGGTCGTAGCCCCGCGCCTTTGTTGTTCCACAGGTCGAGTGACCGTTCACGTCGCCACTGAACTCATAAAGCGGGAAGCCCGCGAGAGGTCCGCCCTTCACCACCAAAACCTTTCCGTAGGCCCTGGTCGTCAGCACTGCGATGGTCGATCCTTTGGTCGGCGAGGGCCGAAAGACCACGAACACGATGACCAGAGCGACGAAGATGACAATCACGACGAGCCGCACGACGAGCGGATTCGTCCCTGACGACGACCTCACGAAGCCGTTGAGGGGGTGTGACTCGCGTTCGACGACGATCGGGTGCGCTTGGTCATTCCCTTGACCATGGCCGCCCCGAACCCGAAGATCCACGCGCTGCTCTTCTCGGTGTCACCTAAGAGTTCATCCAGTGCGCCGACGAACAGGTCAATCTCTTCTTCACCCGCAATCAATGCGGGCAGCAACTTGATGATGTTGACGTTGTCTGCCGCTACCTGGGTCAAAATATGGTGCTTTTGGAACAGCGGCACGACCAACGACTGGGTAAAGAGTGCGGTACGCGCGGACTCAACCGCTCGCCAGCGCCGCTTGAGGGCGGGACTCGACGGAGCGGCGAACTCGATGCCGATCATCTGACCGCGACCGCGAATCTCGTGGACGTACTCGTGACGCTCAGCCAGTTCGCCGAGCTTCTTGTGCCAGACGTCGCCCATGGACGCGGCGTGCTCGACAAGTCCTTCGTCGTCGAAGACCTGCAGTGTCGCAAGTCCCGCCACCATGGCCAACTGATTCCCTTTAAAAGTTGTCGAGTGCACCATCGCGCGCTCCATGGAGCTGTAGACCCCTCGAAAGATCTTGTCGCTGGTGAGCATTGCTCCGACCGGTACGTACCCTCCCGACAGCGCTTTGGACACCGTAATGATGTCGGGTCGAAGGTCGAAGTGCTCGAAGGCGTAGAACTTTCCCGTCCGTCCGATCCCCGTCTGCACTTCGTCACAGATGAACAGAGCACCCCCCTCGCGGCACGCCGCTTCCAGCGCGCGCCAGACGTCACCTTCTAGTTCGTACACTCCCTTACCCTGAATCGGCTCCACGATGAATGCGGCCACGTCGCCACGCTTAAGTTCGGCGCGTAACGCGTCGACGTCTCCAAAGGGAATCTCGACTGCGCCGGGCAGCATCTCGCCAAAAGGCTTCTTGAACTCCTTCGAGCCATTGAGCGCGAGTGCTCCCATGGTGAGACCGTGATAGGCGTGGGAGTGATACGCAATGCGCTGGCGACCCGTGGAGGCCCGCGCGAACTTGATCGCCGCTTCTACCGCCTCGGCCCCCGAGTTACAGAAATAAACGCGTTCGATCTGGTCGGGGCTGCGAGTGACCAGTTGCTCGGCCAAAAGGCCCGGCAGCAGCGCGCAGTCCATCTGGACCATGTTGGGTAGATCGGCATCGAGTGCCTGGTGTAGAGCGTCGCGTACGACGGGATGGCTACGGCCGAGAGCGAACACACCAAAACCGCTCAGTAAGTCAAGGTACTGAGCGCCTTCTTCGTCGTAGAGGTAGCAACCCTCGCCGCGCACGTAGAAGCGGTCAAAGCCCAGGGTCTTGACGACTTTGGCGAGCTGGGGATTCATGTACTTCGACTGAAGTTGGAAGTTCTCGCCGTCGTGTTCGGCAAGAATCTCCGACAGATTGAACGACATCACCCTCCTTGTCCTCCTCTCAATCTACGTCCCGACCCCCCGACGCCCAGTAATCGGCCCTGCCGTTTCGCGTCTGCGGCTCGTAGTCTTTAGTTCGTGGTCGTCTTTCTCGCTCTGGTGGCGTCAGGTCTGTACGCGCTCGCGAGCGTCTGTCAGCGCCTGGGCGTAGAAGCCGCCCCGGGCGGCGCCCACTCGGGCGGCCTGATTCACCAGATGGTTCGACGCCGCATTTGGATTGTGGGCTTTGTCGTGATGATTCTGGGCTACCTGGTTCAGTCCGTCGCCCTGCATCTCGGCTCGGTCGCCGTCGTCCAGCCCCTCATGGTGAGTGAGCTCTTGGCGGTCGTGGGGATTCTGTGGTTCTGGTACGCCACACCGTGGCGGGTGCGCGACGTCGTCTCGGTGCTGGTCGCGGTCCTGGGCCTCGTCACGTTTCTGGTCGTGGCCTCGCCCTCGGCGGGAACGAGTTCGCCGCACGCGGCGCGCTGGATCATTACCAGTGTGGTCATTGCGGCCCTCGCCACAACCCTGATTGCGCTGGGCTCGAGGGGTCCGGACTGGTGGCGCGCACTCTTCCTCGGCTCGGGAGCGTCGGTGGGATTTGCGTTTCTCGCCGTGGTGACCAAATCGCTGACCGCGGTGCTGATGAGTGACTGGATTCGAGCCCTGATCTCCTGGCAGCTGTACGCGCTCGCCTTTCTCGGTCTGACCTCATTCGTGGTGATGCAACACGCCTTTCGCGCGGGGTCGCTCGCGATCTCTCAGTCCGCGCTCATCCTCACCAACCCCATCGTCTCGATCGTCCTGGGGTCGGCTCTCTTTCACGAACAGTTGCGCGGTGGCGCGCTCGCTGTCACTCTCGAGGTCCTCTCGCTCATGGTGCTGGTGGCGGGCGGAGTCAGCCTGTGTCTCTCCACGTCGTTCGTCGACGTGTACGACGAGAACCCCGAGCGCCACATTCTCGCGGGCCGTGGTCGGTACGCGAAACGTCACGCGCACCCCATGCCCTAAGCGAATTCCCTTTCACAGACGGTTCTAAAAGTCACCGGTAGGCTTCGACAATGACTCTCGACGCCATCAGCGGCCCCGAGGACCTCCAGGGACTCACACATCCGCAGTTGCAGGAACTCGCCCAGGAGATCCGCGACCTGATCATTTCGACGGTCACGACCACCGGGGGCCATCTCGGATCGAACCTCGGGGTGGTCGAACTGACGTTGGCCCTGCACCGCGTGTTCCACTCCCCCGAGGACATCTTGCTCTGGGACACGGGTCACCAGGCGTACACCCACAAGCTCATTACCGGACGGCGCGACGAGTTCGCCAGTCTGCGCCAGCGAGGTGGCCTCTCGGGCTACCCGAATCGCGCCGAGAGCCCCCACGACTGGATCGAGTCGAGTCACGCCTCTACGGCCCTCTCCTACGCCCACGGTCTCGCGATCGCTCTCGAGCACCGCGGCGAACTCGCCGGTCACGGCGGCAAGCGTCACGTCGTGGCGGTCGTGGGAGACGGATCACTAACGGGGGGCATGGCGTATGAGGCCCTCAACAACCTCGGTCATTCGAACCAGCGCGTGGTGATTGTGCTCAACGACAACGGCCACAGTTACGCGCCCACCGTCTCAAAGCTCTCGGAGTCCCTCACGTCCTTGCGACTCAATCGCACGTACGTCAGCGTTCGCGAAGGCGTGCGACACTTAGCCCCGCACCTCCCTCGTGCAGGTCGCGCGGGACTCGCCGGGCTCCACGGCATGACCTCCGCGGTGCGGGACCTCGTGACCCCGGGCACGTTCTTTGAAGACCTCGGCGTTCGCTACGTCGGGCCTATCGACGGGCACAACATCGAGTCACTCGAGACGGCCCTGCGCAACGCCGCCCTATGGGACGGCCCCATCGTGGTGCACATTCTCACCGAGAAGGGTCGTGGGTACGAACCGGCCACGACCGACAACCTCAAGATGCACGACTTTAAATTGCGCGCGGTCACCACCGACGACGGTCCCGCCCCCGAGTCCTACACCGCGGCCTTTGCCAACTCCCTGATCACGCTGGCTGATCTGGATGAACGGATCGTGGCGATCACGGCCGCGATGGCCGAGCCCACGGGTCTGGCCCGCTTCCAAGAGCGCTATCCCACGCGATTCTTCGACGTGGGCATCGCCGAGCAGCACGCGGTCACCGCGGCGGCGGGCATGGCCATGGGCGGACTCAAGCCCGTGATTGCCATTTACTCGACCTTCTTTTCGCGCGCCTTCGACCAGGCGAACCTCGACGTGGGTCTCCTCAATCTTCCCGTCGTCTTCGTCTTCGATCGATCGGGCATCACCGGTGACGACGGACCCAGCCACCACGGTCTCCTCGATATGGCACTGTGCCTGGCGATTCCCAACATGACGATTTTCGCCCCTTCCAGTGCCGAGGAGATTCCCGGCATGCTGGCTGACGCGCTCTCCCTGAACGGGCCGGCGGCGATCCGCTTTCCCAAGACCCTGCCCAAGCCCTTCGATGCTCAGACCGGGATCGGGCTGCACGCGCGTCAAATTGTGCGCGGCGACGGATCGCTATGCGTGTTGGCCGTGGGCAAGATGGCCCCCACCGCCTACGAGGCGCTCTCGTTACTCGGCGAGGACTCTTCGCGCGTCACTCTCTATGACGTGCGGGTCCTGCCCCCCGACCCCGAGATGATCGACGACGCCGTTCGCCACCAGCGCATCATCACCATCGAAGACGGAACCCGTCATGGCGGCGCCGGTACGTTGATGGTGTCGGCGGTGCGTGAACGCGCCCAGGACCTCGAGATGAACGTTCCGACGACCCGCATTCTGGGGGTGCCGCGCGCGTTCTTAGATCACAACAAGCCCGACGCCCTTCTCGCCGAGATCGGGCTCGACGCGAGCGGCCTCGCAAAAGCGCTCTCGCGTCTTTTGAACGATGAGCCGGAGTTTCCCCCCGTCGCACCACTCGCTGCGCGCGGCGACTACTTGAGTACGACGATGTCGTTTCCTTGGGAGCAATAGGGCCCCGACAGGTTCACGTGTGATGGCTGAAATGCCAGGTCGCATGGTCCGTCGTCAGTGGGATTTCAAATGACGACTGATAGGTTTGCTTGATAGAAGTAGCGCAAAGGGAGTCGCCGCTGGTGTCAAGCAAATTGACGCAGACGATAAGTAGTTTTCGAACCGGAAGTGACCACTTCGCCGCCAGATCGCGACAGGAGAACTTCCCGGTCGCCTCACGACTTCTGCCTCGCCGGGAGCGTGAACACCTCATGGCGATCTATGGTTTCGCGCGACTGACCGACGACATCGGCGACGAGGCCGAGGGCGACCGCTTGGCGTTGCTCGATTGGCTCGACGACGAACTCAATCTCGCCTTTCACGGCGAGGCGATCCACCCGGTTTTTCAGCGGCTCACGCCCATGATCGAGAGCCTGGACCTCAGCCCGGTCCCCTTTCGCGCGCTGATCGAGGCCAACCGCGTCGACCAACGCGTCACGCACTACGACACGTTCGAGGACCTGGTGGGCTACTGCATGCTCTCGGCCGCTCCCGTCGGGCATTTGGTGCTCGCGGTTTTTCACGCCGCCACCCCCGAGAGAGTCGAACTCTCGGACAAGATCTGCATTGCGCTCCAGGTGCTGGAACACCTCCAGGACGTTGGCGAAGACGCCCGCGCGGGACGTATCTATCTCCCACGAGAAGACATGAAGCACTTCGACTGTCGCAGCGAAGAACTCCTGGCCCCCTCGGCCAGCCCCGCGTTGCGTCGTCTGGTGGCCTACGAGGCCGAGCGCGCCGGCACGCTTCTTCTCGACGGCTCCCCACTCGCCGCGACCCTCCCTTGGCGTCCTCGTCTCGCGATCGACGGATTTGTGGGCGGCGGCCTCGCCGTCATCGATGCGCTCGGTGCAGCGTCCTACGACGTTCTCGCGATTCACTGCCGACCCACCAAACGTGCCCTGGGCACTCACGTGCTCCACGCGCTCATTCCACAGATGCGGAGCACCGCGTGAACGTTGAAGAGGCCTACGACTGGTGCGAGCGCGTGACGCGCACGGAGGCCAAGAACTTTGCGTACGGCATTCGTCTCCTGCACCCGCCCGAACGACACGCCATGTCAGCCGTCTACGCCCTGGCTCGGCGAATTGACGACATCGGTGACGGTGACGGCTCCCCCGACGAGAAGCTCGAAGCACTCACGTTGCTGCGCAAGGACATTGATCCCATCGATCCCTCAACAACCGACCCGGTGCTCATCGCGGTACTCGACGCCGCGACACGGTACTCGTTGCCGATGGACTGCTTCGCGGAGATCATTGACGGCTGCGAGATGGACCTTCACGACACGCACTACGAGACCATCGACGACTTGGTGAAGTACTGCCGCAACGTCGCGGGATCAGTGGGCCGGCTCACCCTCGCCGTGGTGGGCTCCGACGACCCCGAGCGTGCCGCGCCGCTGGCCGACTCCCTGGGCGTTGCCCTGCAGCTCACCAACATCGTGCGCGACGTCCTCGAAGATCGTGAGCGCGGTCGCGTCTATATTCCGCGCGCCGACGCCGAACGAGTGAGCTGTGCGCCTGACCTTTCCGGTCCCGATAGCGCGATTGCCCGACTCGTCGCCTACGAGTGCGGCCGGGCCGATCGGTGGTTCGACGAAGGCCTGCAACTGCTGCCCCTACTGCACGGTCGGGGGCGTGCGTGCGTCGGCGCACTCTCAGGGATCTATCGTCATCTGCTCCAACGCATTGAGAACAACCCCCTCGCGGTGACCCGTGGCCGTGTCTCGCTGCCCACATATGAGAAAGTCGCCGTGGCGCTACAGAGTCTCGTGGCCGCGCGATCGTGAGTACCTCGCGTGCGGTGGTAGTCGGTGGCGGGCTGGCCGGAATTGCTGCGGCCCTCACGCTCGCCGATGCCGGGATTGCGGTCACATTGGTGGAACGTCGCCCCCACCTCGGGGGCCTCACCACGTCAATCGAGCGCGACGGTTACTCCTTCGACAATGGACAGCACGTATTCCTCGGATGTTGCACCGCCTACCGCGCGCTGTTGGCGCGTCTCGGGGTGAGCAGTGAGGTCTTCTTGCAGTCACGGCTGGTGATGCCCGTACTCGCGCCCCACGGTGAGCGCGGCACGATCCGCCGATCGAACCTGCCCGCGCCCTTTCATCTCGCGGCGTCGCTCGCGCGCTATCGCCTCCTCAGCGTGCGCGAGCGACTCTCACTGTTGCGAGCCCTCATCCCCCTCTCACGAGTCAAGTTGGGTGACCCCGCACTGGATGACGTTAATTTCGGTGAGTGGCTGCGGACGCGCGGTCAGAGCGATCGTGCCATCTCTCGTCTGTGGAATCTGATCATTCAGCCCACGATGAACGTCAGCGTGGACTACGCGTCGTTGGCGCTGGCGGCCCAGGTCTTCCAAGTGGGATTTCTTCAGACGAACGACGGAGCTGATGTGGGCTGGTCCACCGTCCCCCTGGTGCATCTTCACGGCGACGCCGCACAGCGCGCACTCACCGACGCCGGCGTTGACGTGCGCCTCAACGCGACCGCCCAGCGCGTAATGAAGGCAGACGACGGCACGCTTCGTATTGAGCTGGGCGACGAGCGACTCGGTGCAGATGCGGTGGTGGTCGCCACACCTGCTCGCGCCGCCGCCGCGCTCGGCGTGCTCGATGCAACGCTCGCCAACGACCTAGAGTCGTCACCGATCGTTAACATACAGTTCGTTTTCGATCGAAAGGTAATGGATCTCGACATGGCTGCGTGCGTGGACTCGCCCATCGAGTTCGTTTTTGATCGCAGTGATGCCGCCGGCACCCAGTCAGGTCAGTGCCTCGTGATCTCACTCTCGGCGGCTACGTCGTACATGGCGACGGGCTCGAGTGAACTGATTCCCTTGTTTCGCACAGCCCTGGACGAACTGTTTCCCTCCGCCCGCGACGCCACGGTGCTGAGCGCAGTGGTCACTCGTGAGGCCACGGCCACGTTTTTGGCCTCGCCGGGCGTCGAAGCGCTGCGCGCGCAACTGCGCTCGCGTACCCCCGACGTCTTCCTCGCGGGCTCCTGGTGCGACACCGGTTGGCCCGCCACCATGGAGGGGGCCGTCCGCAGTGGGAGCGAAGCGGCATCGAATGTCCTGAGCCTTTTTTCAGGGACGATTAGCAATCCACCGGTGAACCGCGAAAGCGTGAAGTCGTGACGTTGGCCGACTCTCTCTCGCGCGAGGACAACGATCTTCGAGCGACGGAGATTCTGAGTCGGGCCAAGTCGCTCGTGACCCCCGCGCTCCAAGCGACCACCAAGCGACTCGGCGACGAACTCGGTCCGGTGATCGATCATCACTTCTTAGTTGGTGGTAAGTCCGTGCGCGCCGGCCTGGCGCTGTTGTCGGCGAACGCCGCAGGAGCCAGTGACGACGTGGGTCTGGCGGGTGCGCTGGCCATTGAGTTGGTGCACAACTTCTCCCTCATTCACGATGACATCATCGATGGCGACTTGGAGCGTCGTCACCACCCCACGGTCTGGGCGACGTTCGGCGTTGGTCAAGCCATCATCGCCGGTGACGCGCTGTCGACGCTGGCCTTCCAGGTCTTGTTCGAAGACACGAGTCCATATCGCTTGGCCGCCGCGACCTGCCTCGCCAACGCCACCCAAGCCATGATCATCGGACAAGCCCAGGACGTCGCGTCCGAACAGAAGGCCGCACTCACCGTCGAGGAGTGCCTCAGCATGGAGGCTGGAAAGACCGGTGCGCTGCTGTCCTGTGCGGCCTCGATCGGGGCCATCTTGGCCGGGGCGTCCGACGACGTCGTCAGCGCGCTGGCCGACTACGGGAGCCACTTGGGCTTCGCCTTTCAGGCCGTCGACGACATGCTCGGCGTCTGGGGCGAAGCGTCGGTGACCGGCAAGCCCGTGGGCAATGACCTGCGACTGCACAAGAAGACCCTGCCGATTTCGATCGCCAACTCCAAGGGCTTCGAGATCTTCACCGCGCCCGAGGACCACGAGCTCTCCGACGACGAGGTTGCCGACGCCATGGTGTTCTTGGATGAGTGCGGCGCACGCTACGAGACCATGGAACTCGCCGAGCGCGAACTACGCGCGGCACTGGACGCGCTGACTCGAGTAACCCTGGATGACGACGCCAGCGCGAAGTTGGCCATCATCGCGCGCTACGTCGTGGAGCGAGACCAGTGAGCGACCTCGATCGCCGCGGCGCCTTCGACGACCTGCACGCGGCGGACACCGGTATTCCGTCGCCCTCCTTCGAACGGGATATCAAAAACTCGCTCAAGAACGCCGTGGATGCACTCGTGTCACTCCAGAGCGAAGAGGGTTGGTGGAAGGGCGAACTCGAAACGAACGTCACCATGGACGCCGAAGACCTCCTGCTACGTGAGTTTCTCGGAATTCGCACCCAAGAGCAGACCGACGAGGCGGCGCGATGGATCCGTTCGCGTCAACGCGAGGATGGAACGTGGGCCAACTTCTTTGGCGGCCCGGCCGACCTCTCGACGACCATCGAGGCGTACGTCGCCCTACGGCTGGCGGGGGACTCCCCCGATGACGACCACTTGGCGCGCGCGCGCGAGCACATCATCGCCAACGGCGGCATCGAGCGCAGCCGCACCTTCACGCGCATCTGGCTCGCCCTCTTTGATCTCTGGCCGTGGGCCGAACTGCCCGTGGTGCCACCGGAACTCGTGTTCGTGCCGCGCCGGGTGCCGCTCAACATCTACGACTACGCCTGCTGGGCTCGCCAGACCGTCGTGGCCCTCACCATTGTCAGTGCCTATCGACCCACGCACCAGCTCAGTTTTCACGTTGATGAGCTCAAGTGCGGCACCGCGCGCCCGCGTGAGTCGATTCGCACCTGGGCCGGGCGCTTCCTCGCCGTGGACCGGGTATTGCACATCTACGAGCGGCGACCGATCAAATTTTTGCGACACGCGGCACTGCGGCGCGCCGAGCGCTGGATTCTGCAGCGTCAAGAGGCCGACGGTTCGTGGGGCGGCATTCAGCCACCGTGGGTCTACTCGCTCATCGCCCTGCATCTACGCGGGTACGGTCTCGATCACCCGGTCATGCGCGCGGGCATCTCCGGTCTGGATGGTTTTACCATCAACGACGAACAGGGCCGGCGGCTAGAGGCCTGTCAGTCACCGGTGTGGGACACCGCGCTCGCGGTGACCGCGCTCGCTGACGCCGGACTCTCCCCCGAAGATCCCGTTCTGCGATCGGCGGCTCGCTACCTGCTGGGCGAAGAGATCACGGTGCCCGGCGACTGGTCGAGGCGTCGACCGAACCTCGAACCGAGTGGGTGGGCCTTTGAGTTTCATAACGACAACTACCCCGACATCGACGACGCGGCGGAAGTGCTGTTGGCCCTCTCGCGCACGGCCGAGCCGCTCCAGGGCGCGGACCGTCGCGGATTGAACTGGATCGTGGGGATGCAGTCACGCGACGGCGGCTGGGCCGCCTTTGACGTCGACAACGTCCAGACACTCTGTCGCGAACTGCCCTACTGCGACTTTGGCGAACTCATCGACCCGTCCAGCGCCGACGTGACCGCCCACACCCTCGAACTCTTGGGACCGAGGCCCGAGTTTCGCGAGGCGGTCGAGCGCGGCGTGACGTGGCTCTTGCGCAACCAAGAAGACGACGGCTCGTGGTTCGGACGGTGGGGGGCCAATCACGTCTATGGCACGGGCGGAGTCATGCCCGGTCTCATTGCGACGGGTATGTCGCCCCATCACCCCGCACTTCGGCGCGCGGTCGCCTGGCTCGAGGCTCATCAGAATCCCGACGGCGGCTGGGGCGAGGACTTGCGCTCCTACAGCGACCCGTCGTACCGCGGACGCGGGAACTCAACGGCCAGCCAAACCAGTTGGGCGCTCATGGGCCTTTTGAGCGTCGACGAGCACTCCGAATCGGTGCGCAAGGGCATTGCCTACCTGGTCGACACGCAGCACGACGACGGCACCTGGGATGAACCGTGGTTCACCGGAACGGGCTTTCCCGGGTTCTTCTATATCAACTACCACCTCTATCGTCAGGTGTTTCCTCTGATGGCGCTCGGGCGCTACGTCTCCAGGGGGAACTACCACGGCTGAGCTCGAAGTACTCACGCCGCTGCGCATCGAGTCCTTCGCGTTCGGTGGCGCGGACACCATCATCGGCGCCGGACGCGAACGGGCCAAGAAATCTGGCGCGAAGTTGGCCGCGCGCTTAGACGAACACACCGCCGTCGCCCTCGTGGGGGTGGCCGGGGGTCTCGCGCCGGAACTCACGCCCGGTGACATCATCATCGCCAGCGAGTTGCGCTCGACCGAGTCATCAACCTCTCGAGACCTTCCGGGGTCGTCTCTACTCAGTCACGAGTTTCGCCGTGCGCGGTTCTCGGTCCATCTCGGACCTCTCGTCACGTCACCCACGTACGTCGCCACCGGGGACCGGGCGCAACTTGCCGCCTCGGGCGCACTCGCGGTCGACATGGAGTCGTCCTGGGTGATGGACTACCTGCCCAACAATCCCCTGGCCGTCGTGCGCGCGATCTCCGACACCAGTACCACGGGGCCCGTGCGGGGCGGCCTGCGCGCCCTCGGTGCCCTTGCGCAGACCCGAGCTCCTCTGGAGCGATGGGCCAAGGCCTGCGGAGAGCACGACGTCATCCTGGCCTCGCCGCGGTCCTTTTGTGCGGGGGTGGAGCGAGCCATCGAAACGGTGGAGCGCGCCCTCGAACAGTACGGTGCTCCGATCTACGTGCGCCGACAGATCGTGCACAACCTGCACGTTGTGCGTCGGCTGGAGGCACTGGGCGCCATCTTTGTCGAAGAGTTTGCCGACATTCCTGAGGGAGCAGTCGTCGTGCTCGCCGCCCACGGTGTAAGTCCACAGATTCGTCACGAGGGAGCCGGTCGAGACAGCCTGACCGTTATCGACGCCACCTGCCCGCTGGTGGCCAAAGTGCACACCGAGGCCCGCCGCTACGCGGCGCAGAACTACAACATCGTCCTCATCGGCCACGCGGAGCACGAAGAGGTCGAGGGCACGCTCGGCGAGGCCCCCGAGCACATCACCCTCGTCGACAGCATCGACGACGTGGGCAACCTCACCCTCGACGAGCGACCGGTCGCCTTTCTCACCCAGACCACGCTGGCCACCGACGAGACGGCCGCCATCGTCGACGCGCTGCGCGAGCGCTACCCCGACGTCACGGGACCCGCCACCGACGACATCTGCTACGCCACCCAAAATCGCCAGGACGCCGTGCGCTCCATCGCCCGGCGCTGTGACCTCATGCTCGTCGTGGGCTCGTCGAACTCGTCGAACACCGCGCGCCTGGTTGAAGTAGCGCTTCGCGAAGGCTGCAGCGCCGAACTCCTCGAAGACGCGAGCCAACTGGAACTGAGTTGGCTCTCAGGGGCACGCACCATCGGCGTCACTGCGGGCGCGTCGGTGCCCGAGACACTGGTCGGTGGCGTCGTGAACTCGCTCGCCTCGCTCGGACCCGTGCACTTAAGTGAAGAGCGCATCGTCCAAGAGACCGTTCACTTCGCGCTCCCGACTAGGGTACGGTAATGGCCGTTCCCCTTCGCCAAAATCTTCGCATCGGTACGTATTTGTTGAAGCACCGGTTGAAGAAGACCCCGTACTACCCCTTCATCGTCGAGATCGAGCCCCTCTTCGCCTGCAATTTGGCCTGTCCCGGCTGCGGCAAGATCCAGTACCCCACCGAGATTCTGCGCAAGCGTCTCTCGGTAGAAGACGTGATCAACGCGGTCGAAGAGAGCGGCACACCAATGGTGTCGATCGCCGGAGGCGAGCCGTTGCTGCACCCCCAGATCGGCGAGATCGTCTCGGAGCTGATCAAGCGAAAGATCTACGTCTACCTGTGTACGAACGCGATCTTGTTGGAGCGTCGTCTGGAGAAGTTCACTCCCTCGCGCTACTTCTCCTGGGTCATCCACATGGACGGCCTCCAGGAGCGCCACGACCTCGCCGTGAATCGCTACGGCGTCTTCGATGAAGCGGTCAAGGCCATCAAGGCAGCTAAGGCGAAGGGTTTCCGGGTCTGCACGAACTCCACGTTCTTTGACACCGACCAGCCCAAGACCGTGCGTGACGTCCTCGACTTCTTGAACGATGAGATCAAGGTCGACGCCATGATGATCTCACCAGCCTTCGCCTATGAGAAGGCGCCGGACCAAGAGCACTACCTCGGGGTCGAACAGTCGCGCGAACTCTTTCGTGAAGCCTTTGCCGACGGACACCGCAAACGCTGGCGCCTCAACCACTCACCACTGTTCCTCGACTTCCTTGAAGGTAAGCGCGACTTTCAGTGCACCGCCTGGGGTATTCCCAGTTACTCGGTCTTTGGCTGGCAGCGCCCGTGCTACCTGATGTCCGACGGATACGCCGCGTCCTACAAGGAGCTCACCGAGACGACCGACTGGTCCAAGTACGGTCGCGGTCGCGACGAGCGGTGCGCGAACTGCATGGCGCACTGCGGCTACGAGCCCACCGCCGTGATCGCCACCATGGACTCACTGCGTGAGTCCATTCGCGCGATGATCGGCACGCACTAACTCTTCGCCTGACTTCGGGTTTGCCCCGACGCCCTATCCACACCATCCGACACACGTCGGGCAGTCTCCCGGTACGGTTTGTTCGTGCCACTCGACACCGTAACTTCGCCCCGCGCGCGCGGACTGCGAAGTGAGTTCACGCGCCTGTGGGTCGCGACCCGCGCCGGGTGGATGAATGGCCGGCGTCCGTGGCTCGGCGTCGTGCTCGCCCTCGCGTGCGTGAGCGTGACGGTTCTGTTGCATTATCACGTCTGGCGACCCGAGCTCTGGCGATCGGGGGACGTGAACGCGGCCATTCCGTTAAACAATGAACTGGCCCGTCTTCCCATGTCGCTCTTCCTGCCGACCGCGTACCTGCCACTCTGGGGAGCCATCCTGCAGTTAGTGGCCGTCATCGGTCTGGGCGAACTCATCCTCGGGCGCAGCGTGACCGTACTGGTAGCAGCCGCGGGTCACGTGGGCTCGACGCTTCTTGCTCGTCTACTTCTGGCGACGTCCTTCGCCCATCTCTTGGGGCTCACGCCCGCCATGGCGCACGTCATTGATACGGGTCCGTCGGGCGCCACCACCGCCGTGGGCGCGTGTCTTCTCGTATCGTTACTGATGAATCGCACGGCTATTTTGTTGACGCTGTCCCTCGCGGTCGCGGCCATCGTCGCTCCTGGTCTCGACGGAGTTGAACACGTCGGCGCGTTGCTCATCGGCCTCGCTGCGGGGACCGCACTGGGTTGGATCTACATCCGCGCCCCGCACCGCCCACGCCCCCTAGCCGAACCGCACTGGACGCGGGTGCTGCGTCGTCGGCGTCCCGGGATCGTCGCGCTGCGCGATCGCTAATTCAGCCCGACGTGACCGCCACGCTCTCGCCAACGGCCATGAGTTCCACCCACGTCTGACCCGGCGTCAGGTCAATGACTTTCCCTTGTGCGCTTCGATAGATGGCGCGGTGCCGCAAGTTCGGCCGCGACCAGGTTCCACGTTCGATCCGACCCTGACTGAATACTTCGACCGGACCGGTGCCGATGAGCTGGGCGTACGAGTCGATCACGCCCACCCCGCCCACGTAGTTGACGGTCATCACGATCACGTTCTTAGGTGAGATCCGCACCCCTTCGGCGGTGACGTCGGGGGCCCCGAAGATCGACCGGTCCCATGACGTGGTCGCGGCGTTCCACGTGTAGGTGGCGGCGTAGCCCGACTCAAAGCCGACCGTAAAGGCCTTTACGGGTGGACCATTGAACTTTTCGGATCCCGAACGGTACGTGAAGAGTGCGGGCGGCGGGCGGGGCTTGCCGTCCTTCTTCATGAGCAAGACCCCATTGGCGAGCAGGTTGTGCGGGGCGGGGCGATCGGGGTCACGGTACATCGCGTTGCCCGCGTTGGACTGGTCGTAAAGCTTCACCGGCGCCGTCTCAATGCTGCGCACCGCGTACTCCGCGCCGCCAGAAAATGCGAACACCCCACCAATGGGAAACACAATCTCCCGGTCGGTGCGACGCACCGAGCGCACCGGCCCGACGACCGAAGGGACGTGTGAGTTAAAGATCGCGGCCAGTCGGGTGATGCCACCCTCGACGATCTCCTCGTAGACGACGTCGGCGTCTTGAATGCCGTACTGGGGTTGCGCCTCGGGTGTGTTGTCGATCTTGATCGTGAGAGCGGAGTAATTCTTGAGCAGGCGTTTGGGGTACGGCAGGCCCGATAGCGGTGCCACCGAACGATGCGGTGTGCTCGGGGTGGTGGTTGGCTCGGTGGTCGTGGTGGTTGACGACGTCGTTGTCGAGGTGGAGTCCGCGTGTGCGCTGGTCACCGCGAAGAGACCGCTGGCGAGGGCGAACGCGAGAATCAGAGGGGCCCGACGTCGCATACCAAAAACCTAGTGCGGCGGATCTCGCCACTAATGACAGCTCAGACTTTGAGGACTTCTTGATCGAACTTGCCAATCTGCTCGGCGTCGTACAACTAGCATCGGCGTGAAACGAGGCGGCTACATGGACGTACGTCAGACTTCGCTGTACTCGCGCGCGGCGCGCCGACGAAACTGCGAACGCGGTGTCGGCATGATCTCGACTCTGGCGGTCGTTGTGGTGCTCGGCGTCATTGTGACCATCGTGATCTCCAACGGCACTCCGTCCACCCCCCAGACAAGTTTGACGGGTACATCCCAGCCCGGGGGGAGCACGACGACAACCGGGGCACAGACGGTCGGCAGCGACGCCAAGATTGCCGCGATCCAATCCTGCCTGACAAACTATGCGATCATTGAATCGGCCGTCTCGGCGTATGAGTCGTTACAAGGCTCGACGCCTCCGGCCGGCAGCGCGTGGGCGACGTCGACGTCCAGTGGTCCGATACTTCAGTCGTGGCCGTCCGACCCGCCGTACTACACGCTCCGTTGGAACGGGCACGTGCTCAGCGCGATACCCGAGCACGGCACGGCCTCGCACGGCGGTACGGGAACGTCCACTCCCCCAACCGGATGTCACGCGGCCTGACCCAGTGCGGCGCGATTACTACCATTTCGACGCGTACACGAAATCCGACGCCGGACGTTCCAGCCACTGGGTGATGCGCATCGCCAGGGCGATATTGGTCGCAAACTTGGCTGTGCGCAACCCCGTCAGTTGATTGGACGTGCAGCGCAGTGCGGTCGCCAGTTCCGCCCACGCGAGGGCGCGCTCTCCGCGCTGGTCGTTCATGGCGACGTAGAGCTTCGCGAGATTCCATCGCAGTCGACGGTCTGGCCCCGCGATCGGGAGTGTCGAGTCCGGTACATCGGACGTACCCACCAGAAAACTCTCGGGAGTACGTCCGAGCCACCGCAACATGAACAGCGCGTGTTGACAACTCGTTGCGCCGCGTACCTTCATGCCGGTCAGAGTTGCCGGACTGATCGGATGATCCCGTCGGCGCCCGTTGAGTTCGCGTGACAGATCCCAGATCTCGTCGGCCACCTGACGCCAGCTCAGTCCTCGATCGTTTCGTTGTTGATCCAACGCGTCGTAGAGCTCGCCAACCGAAAACTCCCGTATGGTCACGGTGCGTTATTCTCCGGTTTCGCCGTCCATCGCCTCGCGAATCAAGTCGGCGTGCCCATTGTGTCGCGCGTACTCCTCAATCATGTGACACAGGATCCAGCGCAGACTCGGCGACCGCCCGTCGCGCCACTTCTTCACCGCCAATTGCTCAAGGCCCCCTCCGCGAAGGGCTTCATCTAACGCGCCATTGGCGATGTCGACCGACTTGCGCCACTGGGCCCACAGCTCATCGGGCGAGTCCTCGAGAGAGGTCCGCCACTCCCAGTCGCGGTCTTGCTCCCAGTCGACCGCGTCCCACGGCGCCCGGGCAGGTCGGTCCCATAACTGCTCCCAGAACCAACCCTCTTCGACAATCGCCAGATGTTTCATCATGCCGCCCAACGTCATGGTCGACGCGGCCACTGGCGTGCGCAGAGCGTGCGCGTCTAATCCCTTGCACTTCCACCCGAACGTCGCTCGCTGATAGTCGAGGAATCCTCGCAATGTTGCAATTTCATCGCCGGCTATCGGTGGATTCGGACGTCCCTGTTCGTCAATATCGCTCATGTGCCGATACTACGAAACGCCACTGGTCGAGCACAATGTCGTCTCACCATCACGTGGGGGACACCGTGTAGGCCACGATTTGAGACTTTTCCTTGGCTCCCTTGGACACGGGGCCACCCGTAGGAACGATGACGGTGTTGCCAGCGATCGCCAATGTCGAATTCATGGTGCGCGGCAACTTCATGTTCAACACGATGGCACCCGTCGTACGGTTGCAAGCGATGAGACGGCCACTTACGAGCGCGGTGAACACGAGGTTGTTCGAGACAGTGGCCGCACCATCCGGTATTCCCTTGAGCGTGGTGCTCCATTCGATCGCACCCGTCGATGCGTTGAGGGCCACCATCTCTCCCCCGTAGGAGAACTTCCCCGACAGTGGCTGGCCCGTCACCTGGCTGTCCTTGGTATAGCGCAGCGGCAGATTGATGGTCGCTGCGTAAATCGTGTTGTCCGCGTAGGCCATGTTGGTCAGTATTCCGCCAAAGGAGCCCGGCAAAAAGGTAAAGGGCAACTTCAGTTTCCCGGTGTGGTGGAGTGCCGCGAGGGACTGGTTATCGTCGCCGTTGTGGATGCCGACCGGCGTCTTCCATAACAGCGCCCCCGTCGATGCGTTCATTTCGTAGACGTCACCCATCTTTCCGCCGCCAATCACGACGGGCGTGCCCTTCACCGTGGTCGCGATCGGTGACGCCTGCATATCGAAGTCTTTGAAGTCGTTTTCAACACCTTGGTAGTACCAACGCAACTTCCCGGTGCTCGCGTTCAGCGTGACGTCACTGTCGGAATAGAGCAGCCGTGCGGGCTGGGCGTACGCCTCGCCCACGGTCTGATACGGGTTGCCGATGCCGAAGGTCACTGTACCACCGGGACTCACGAGCGGCGTCTCCCACGCCCCTCCCGCGCCGAGACCCAACGCTTGTACTCCCGGTTCCGGTCCCGTCATCGTCTTAAAGGACCACAACTCGTGTCCGTTCGACGCGTTCAGCGCGACGAGAATCCCACCTCCGGGTGCTGATCCGTACTGGCTGGCGAGAAAGACCTCACCGTTGCTCACTTGAGGTTGAATGCCAAACGTGCCTTGGCCCTTCTTCAGGAGATGCGCGTCCGACCAGACGAGGTGCCCATTCCTCGTATCCAAGGCGAAGGCGACGTCGGGCGTCTCGCCGTACACCGTGCCGTTCGCTACCGCCACACCATTTGGTCCGGGTCCACTCAGTTCGGGCTTGTTGAAGGTGTGCTCCCACAACAGATGCCCACTCGACAGGGACAAGGCGTAGACGTTCGAGTGAAGGTCCTGCATGTACACAACGCCGTTTTGAATGATCGGATTGGCCGCCAAGGTGCCGTACCCGCCGACGCTGGCCGTGGCCTTGCCAGTGAGGTCGAAGGACCACGCCTTCTTCAGGTGGGCGACGTTGGCGAGGTCGATGGTCGATGTGGTGGCGTTGCGGGTGTTGGCAAGGTCGCCGTTGGGGTACGCCCAGGCAGCCGGAGCCGACGTGGCCGACGTGGGCGCGTTGGTGACCGTCAGTGAGGCCAGGAGCACACCGATCGACGCCCCACACGCCAGTCGACGGAAGTGCATGAGTCCCCGCTTTCACTCATCGACGACCTAGTACTTCACCTCGATCGTCAGCGCTATATGTACCGTATCGCCTAGTTCGATGGATTCTGAGCGCCGCACGCTGGCCTTCAGTGGCACGACATAATCCCCGTCTTTGGGAAAGAGGGAGGTCGTGAATCGCGTCGCACCCACCTGCGCATCGACGGGAATGACGCCCCAGCCGTAGGTCACCTGGGCGGCGACGGCGTGAATCTCGACGCTGCCCTCTTCGGGCACCGCCACGAAGTGGAAGGGTGACGGGCCGCGCCAGTAGAAGACTTCGCCGTCAAAATCCAGTTGCACGTCGGCACCCTAGCAACGGTGCCGACGTGACTCGAACTTCTACGAGCCCGAGACCAATAGCTCAAAGTTCTCGTACAGCGATTCCTCGCCTGACTCTGTTCGAGCACCGAGAGCGTGGTGCTTGACCTTCTCCCAGATGCCATCGAACCAGTAGACGTCGCGGATGAGGTCGCGATCCAGCACGTGGTGCTTCACCAGCGCACCGACCGTCTCGCCAAAGGTCAACACCGTACGAACATTCGGGTCATCCATTGACGCCGTCTCGGGGTTGAAGGAATCATTGAACAGAACCGCCAGAGCGTCGTCCACCCCCATTGCGGTCTCCCACTGCATAAGTTGCACCACCAGCTGAGCATCCTCGTACGTCGCGGACATCTCTATCTCCTTGTCTGTTGTTTCACTACTTCACTCGACTCCCGAGTCCGCAAAAACTCATCGCCTCGGGCTCGCCTACTCGACAATTTCTATGGGTAACCCGAACTCTGCGAAGTCGACCGCATCCACGTACCCGTCGCGATCCTTGCTTCGTCCCAAGCCCTCCGCCGAAAAGAACGCGGTGACCTGTTCAATCAGTCCGTCGCGCAGGGTGAGAACGTCCAGGACCGAACCCACGTAACTCCCGCGCTCCTCATCAAAGATGTAGCAGCCCACGGCGAGTTGGCCGTTGGCCGACGTCGTGCGATGACGCCAGCGCACCGACGACACGTCGTCCTCATGAAAGCGCTCGATCGCGCGTCGACCCTGGTAGTAAGCGGGATGCGGCGGCATCGACCAGGTGGCGTCATCGGTCAGCAGGGCCACAATGCCGGGTACGTCGGCGTGATCAATGGCCTCGGAGTATCGCCGCGCGAGCTCCTGCACGGCGTCATCGCCCAAGCGTGAAAGCTCTTCGGACTGCGAGGTCGTCGGTAAGCGGTCGCCAATGGCAGACCTGGCGCGCTGCAAGGAGCTATTCACAGCGGCCACGCTCGTCTCGAGTAACTCGGCGGTCTCCTGGGCGGAGTACCCGAGCACCTCGCGAAGGATCAGGACCGCGCGTTGGCGAGTCGGCACATTCTGGATCACCGCAATGAAGGCCAACTCAAGGCTCTCGCGGGCTTCGTAGCGCGCGTGCGGGCTCCTTTCGCCCGGTTCGACCAACCGATCGGGATACGGTTCGATCCACGACGCGTCCAGTTGTGCGTCCCCCGGCGACTCCCCCGCACGCGCGGGCCGGCCTCGATCGATCGGCAGGTCTCGGCGCGAACGCTTCTTCAAGAGGTCGAACGACGCGTTCGTAGCGATCTTGAACAGCCACGTTCGCACCGAACTGCGTGACTCGAACCCGGCCAGGCCTCGCCAGGCGCGAATGAGTGCCTCTTGGACCGCGTCGTCCGCGTCGTGTGCCGACGCCAACATCCGATAGCAATGCGCGTGGAGTTCTGCGCGATGACATTCGATCAACTCTTCGTAGGCTCGTTCGTCACCCTCGCGGGCGCGCGCGATGAGGTCGAACTCTTCTGCCGTGGATATCTTCTGCATGGTCATACCGATTAGACCATCTGGAGCGGCCAAACTCATCGGTTCGCTGGCCGCCAGCGAGGAAAAGGATGCCTCGTAGCGCCTAACGCTGGGGTGCGCGGGTCCCGACCACTCTCGACGAAGGTAATATTCCGGCTTTCGAGGTTCCTTCCAAGGAATCACCGTCAAAGTCAACCTCGAACTTGAGTGTCAACTTCATGGGAGTCGTTACCTTCTGGATCCAGGTGAGTTTGTTGCCGTGGGCGACAGCATCGAGAATCTCGACGGTCTCCTTGCCGTTGCTCGAGGTACCCGTAATCGCGCCATTGTCATCGTGAATATCGAAAGTGGCGGCCATCTCTCCAATCGGCGTGTAGAGCGTCGCATTCCAGAGACCGGCGAAGTCCGTCATCTCACTGTCCTCCAAGGTTCCTACGGCCACGCGCCACAGCGTGATGCCTCGTTTTAGGTTATCGAAACGCGCTGGCGCTCAGAATCCGGACCATTCCCCTTTCACAAAGGGGTCACGCCTACAATGACTGACGATTGGCGCACAGAGTCTGGGAGCTCCTTCGTTGGCCGTATGGCACTGGATACTGCAAGTCACCGGCACGGCGAATGAGTCGGGCAAATGGTACGCGTTTTGGAGCGGCTTCGGTGCCGACCTCGGCGAGGGTGCCATCATCCTCAGCATCGTGGCGGTGTACCGACGGCATAAATGTCAGAGTTGCTGGCGTCCGGCCTTGAAGTTTGGCTTGGGCAAGGTTGCCGGAACGCACTACGAAACGTGTCACCGCCACACGACGGACACTGATCACGACGCTTTGAAGAAACAGCACGCCCTGAAGCACCCCGCAATGCACGAGCACCTCAAGCAAGGGTCCACGTGATCGCGGTCTCGTTTTGGGATCGGTGGGTCTGGCCGGCGGGGGGATCAGGCGGTATACCCGGCGACGTCGTGGCCACCTTGATATGGGTCATCATCGCGGCGATCGCCACCACCATTTTCTATCCGCCCGTGCGCCGCGCGATCGAAAAGTACATCAAACGACACTTCGACGCCGCGACGTCGGAGTTGCACGCCAAACTCGATCACATCATCGAGCACCATCCAGACATTCCGCCCTACGTGTCCAAGAAAGACCAGACCACCGACTAACAGCGAGAAGCTTTCCGCGGGTCGCGCCCTCTTCGGTACACTCAACACGTGGACATCGCCGACGAGAAATACATGCTTCTCACCACCTTTCGCCGCAACGGCACGCCCGTAGCCGCGCCGGTGTGGGTCGTAGCGCTCGACGGGCACACCTTCGGGTTCGCCACCAGCTCCACGTCGGGTAAGGCCAAGCGTCTCGCCCACACCAGCCGCGTGAGCGTTCAAGCGTGCGACATGCGTGGGCGCGTGACGGCGGGATCGCCGATCATCGAAGGTACGGCGCGCATTACCTCGGGGGCTGAGTACCTCACGATCAAGTCCAAGGTCCGAAGCAAGTACGGCTATATGGTCACCCTCTCAAAGACCCTCGGCGCCATCTCGGGCTTCGTACGACGCAAGCCCATGCCCTACGGCGACCTCGGCGTTGTCATCACGCCCGCCTAACCTCACGCAATGTTCTATCCGTCGTGTCTAGTATGAGGCCACACCGCGCGGGGTTGACTTCGTTGTACCGATGGGAGGGGTATGGGTCGTTTGGTCATTCGACTGACAGCGATTGCCACGTCGGCCCTATTGGTCAGCGCGACCTTCGCCCTTAGCGCGAGTGCGTCCACGACCACTCTCACGAAGCAGGTTCTCCGCCTCAGCCAGATGGGATCTGGGTGGCTAGCCGAGTCGAACGGCAATACCGGTGTGGGATGTCTGCACGACCTCCTCGAGCCGAGTGGGGTCACCCAGACCCAGGTGGCAGAGGTCTACTTCGTGCACACGAGCGACGTGCCATTTCTGGACGAAAAGATTGCAACCTACTCCAACGCGAAGACCGCGTTTAAAAAGATCGCCGCCACGATCGCCGCCTGTCCCAACCCATCAGGCCCCTACAAGGGTTACACGTCCAACGGAACCGTCACCAAGTTCTCTCTTCCCACAGAAGGCAACCAGAGCGTGGCGTACCAGATGGTGTTCAAAACTGGTGACGTCACGATCTATTACGACTACCTCATTGCCCGCAAGAAGAACGTCATCGTGGCGGTCTTGGAGGGAAGTTACCCGGCGGTGAGCACGACCCAGTTCACCGGATTCGTCCACTTGGCACTGGCCGCGGTTACCTCGTAACGCCATGGCTACGAACTCAGTTGTCGAGTCCCTCATCGGAGATCTCCTTGAGTGGATTGGCCCGGGTGCGCGGCCGTACGCCGAGGTTCAAGAAGCGTGGCGAACATCCTGCCCTCGCCTACCCGTCTGGGAAGACGCAGTCGACGCCCGGTACCTCGACAGTTGGTGTGATGCGAACGGGGTGCGTCTGGTCGCCGTTTCGCCTTCGGGCAGGTCCTTTTTAGAGCACCGACGCGACACACGACCCGACCTGGCGTAGAGACATCCCTTTCATCTTCACTGGCCCACACGACCGTCGATGCATTCGCGCAACAAGTCGGCGTGCCCGCAGTGACGGGCGTACTCTTCGATCCTGTGCACCATCAGATCTCGCACCGCGATGTGGTGCCGTCCTAAGAGCTCGCCAAGTTCTCGATGTTCGGCCAGCGCCGCGTCGGTGGCATCCTGCTCTCGGGCTAACACCTCGTAAGCCTCATCGAGGTGGGCTTGGTCGGCGATGACGCCATCGAAGTCCGCGCCCTCAGCGCCGTACACCCTCGACAGCGGATCCTCGTCGCTGATCCAACTTCGCCAGCCCTGCTCCGACTCGGCGAGATGGCGAAGCAATCCCAGTAGCGACATGGTGGACGGCGGTACCGATCGACGAGCCAGTTGCTCGGCATCGAGTCCCTCACACTTCATCCGCAGCGTCATTCGATACCTCGCCAAATACTCCTGGAGAGTTGCCAGTTCGCCGTCGGCACTGATATCGCCGTTTTCGCGAGGGTCATCATGGGGGTCGACCCACATATCGGGATAGACCGTTGCTTGGGTCCAGCGCGAAGGTTGATCACTCACACGGTCCATCATCGTGTGAGACGCTCGAGCTCGCAAGTCCACATATTTCCCCACGAACCTGTCGGATTCGGGGCGAGACGTTCGTGGTAAGAGTGGATGCGGCCCGAAGAAGCCGCCGGAATAAGGAGCACAAGATGACGCGGTACCTGATCTCATTCCAAGACGGAGCGATGACCTTTCCTGAAGAAGACCTCCCGGCGGTGGCCGAGGATGTCCATGCGGTGGTCCGAGAGGCTCAGAAGACGGGCGCGTGGGTCTTTGGCGGCGGTCTGCATCATCACGACACATTGACGGTCGTCGCCACCGACGGTACCGTGACCGACGGGCCGTACCCCGAAACTAAGGAGCAACTCGGAGGATTCGCGATCGTAGACGTCTCGACGCGTGCTGAAGCGTTGCAGTGGGCGGCGAAATTTGCTGCGTCATGCCGCTGTGATCAAGCCCTGCACGAGATCATGCCTGACCCGGACGTCTGACCGCTCGCTTCGTCTGGTACCCCACTACCCCGCCACGTGACATTTGACATATGCCAATACCGGCATATATAGTCGAACCATGGCCCGTTCCTCGACGACATCGGACGTCTTCAACGCCATTGCCGAAACGCACCGACGTGACGTTCTCGATGATCTGATCTCTGGCGAGAAGGCCGTGGGAACGATCGTCAAGGACCTCTCGATGTCTCAACCCCAGGTCTCAAAGCACCTACGGGTGCTCAGCGAGGTTGGACTGGTCACGTGTCGCGCCGAAGGGCGCCGCCGGCTGTACCGACTAGAGCCCTCGCGACTTGAGCCGATGCACGCCTGGCTAGCCAAGCACGAACGCGCGCTGAACGAACGACTGGAACGCATGGACGACTACCTCAAGGAAATACAACGACAAGGAGAACTGCAGTGACATCACATCGCACAGAGATTGAATTCCCGAACAGTCTCGAGATTGTCGCAATTCGAGAGTTCGCAGCGCCCATTGAACTCGTATTTGACGTATTGACCAAGCCAGAGCACATCTTCAAATGGTTCGCTGCATTTGAAGACACGATGACGGTCTGTTCGGTCGACTTGCGCGTCGGAGGGAACTACCACTACGTCTCCGTGACCGAAGATGGGAGGGAGTGCTCGTTCCGGGGAACTTTCTTGGAGATCGCTGCACCGACTCGAATTGTCAACACGTGGCATTTCGAAGGGTGGCCAGATGCTGAAGCCGTCGAAACTGTCGATCTCCACGAAGCCCGTGGCCTGACGACCCTGACGAACAGGCTCGCTTTCCGCGACCAGGCTGGTCGTGACCACATGACCAAGACTGACGGGTTCGAAGACAGCTTCGACAAATTGGGGGCCTACGTGGAGTCCCTCGTGAGTTCGTCCGGAACGACCTCCCGGTAAAGCGAGGCTCACTCGTCAACCGGTCACATCGTCGCCTTGACGCGGCCACCCGTGAACACAGGCAGGTGCGACCAACACGGGCCGGTACCCTTCGTTCATGGTGAGTCCCGGAAAGCTGATCGCCGCAGGCCGCGACTCGAACATATATGAATGCGGCCAAGGCAGGGTGCTTCGACGCTCTCGCAATGGTCGCTCGCAAACGAACGAAGCAAGGACAATGCGGTTCGTTCGCGCCCAGGGTTATCCCGCGCCCGAAGTTATCTCCGTCAGCGACGATGGAATAGACATGGTGATGGCTCGGGTCGACGGTCCTACGATGATCGACGCCGCGTCCGCGCGACCCTGGAAACTACGACAGTTCGGACGACAGTTAGCGGAACTTCAGAGGACGCTCCATTTATTGGAAGCTCCCGAATGGCTACCTGATGCGCCCTGTGGTTCCGGTACATCGCTTCTCCACATGGATTTCCATCCGCTCAACGTCATGCTGTCCAGCGATGGTCCGATTGTCCTTGACTGGACCCGCGCCTCGCGAGGAGATCCGCTGGTCGACGTTGCCGCGACGTGGGTACTCCTTGCATCTGGAGAAGTCGTGCACAGTCGACTCCAGGCGCTGATTGTGCGCGCAGGCCGAAGCGCCCTCCTCAACGCCTATCTCAAATCATTCTCCGATTCCGACGTCGAATCAGTCCTGCGAGACGTCGTCGAGTGGAAGAGTCAAGATTCAAATATGACGGCTTCGGAGATCGCTCGGATGCGCGAACTTATCCAGCGATGAGTCCGCAGCTTCTCTCACCTCAACAGCGACTCCTCAACCCCACACGTCGTGGGCAGTGTCGACGATGAGGCGGAGTTTGGCGATCTCCTCGTCCAGCGTGAGACTGTTGCCTTCCACCGTCGAGGAGAATCCGCACTGGCCCGAGAGGCAGAGTTGATCGAGCGGAACGTACTGACTCGCTTCGTCGATTCGCCGCTTCAACTGATCTTTGGTCTCTAGTTCGCCTCGTTTGGTAGTGACGAGTCCGAGGACGACCATCTTGCCCGGTGGCACAAAGCGCAGCGGTTCGAAGCCACCCGAGCGAGCATCGTCGTATTCGAGGAAGAAGCCGTCAACGTCGAGCTCACTGAAGAGGGCCTCCGCTACAAACTCATAGCCCCCCTCGGCCGCCCAGTACGACTGGAAGTTGCCCCGACAGGAGTGGGTCGTGATGGCCATGCCCTCGGGACGGTTCGCGATCGCGGCGTTGATTTGCTTGATGTAGCGCAGGTGCTGGTGCTCAGCGTCCTCGCCGCGCTCGGCGATCATCTGGCGCTGCGCCGGGTCGTTCAGGTAGGCAAGCGAAGTGTCGTCGAGTTGGAGGTACGCGCATCCCAGAGTGGCGAGTCGACGGATCTCTTCCGCGTAGGCCGCGCTGAGGTCACTCCAGAACTCCTCCATGTCGGGATAGACCTTGGGATCTACCGCGGCGGCACCGCCGCGGTAGTGAACCATGCTCGGTGAGGGAATCGTGAGCTTGGGGATCGCCGTGGTCACGCACGACTGTAAGAACCTAAAGGCGTCACCAAAGATGGTGTCGTCGATGTGGACTTTGCCATCCACCTTGAGGGCGGCCGAGGTGAACGAGGTGGTTCCCTCGGCGTTCTTAAAGGCGACCTGGAGCGTCTCGTCGGCGCGGGTAAGGCCACCGAGCTGATAGATGAAATCCATGTGCCACGAGGTACGTCGAAACTCGCCGTCGGTCGCAGATTGCAGACCCAGGTCTTCTTGCAGAGCCACGACATCGCGGATCGCATCATCTTCAACGACACGAAGACCGTCCGCGTCAAGTCGACCCTCGGCGACGTCGACCCGCGCGGCGAGCAGTCTTGCGGGTCGAAGGAAACTGCCCACGTGATCAGCACGAAAGGGTGGCAAAAGTCGTTTACTCATGTGGACGACAGTACATGCTGCCTCCGAGCAGTGGCCCGTATCCGCGGGCCCGGAACAAGGCAACAGACGCGAAGCCGTGAATCGCGCAGGTTCGCTGCGACTGATTGGCGAAGAGCACCGTAACCCCATCACTGCCTCCCGCACCGCCCCATGCCTGAGCGGCAGCGGCCAACTAATCGGCGCACTTATGCACGGCTGAGGTTGTCGCTGCAGAACTCACCTGCGTGACAATGGCAAGCGAAAGAACTGCAATCAACAGTGACCCGGCGAGATGTACGAGTCAACAAGCGAAGGATGGGGACCAACCGTCTGTCATATTTAGGAGACTAGGTCGGGCCCGTCGAGGGCTTCAGCTTCGGGAACTGGGGCTGAGGAGCTTCACGGACGCGGCCACCCAGGTGACGGTGAGGGCAATCCAGATGAGTAGGCGCACCCAGGGGTGCAGTCGATCGAAGTTGTATTGGTTGCTTAGCGGAGCGTAGGCAACCCACCCGCTTGGCAAATTCGACCCCAGTCCGGTCAGAAACTGCCCAAGTGCAATGAAGACGGCCCCGAGACCGACGATGACGACGGCTCGTTGAGCTCGATCCAGCGCGCGACCCTTCATCGACCTATTTCCTCACACATTTGGAGGTGTTACGGGTTAGCCGACTCCGCAATGACTCACGAGTGTCGGCGACCATTCGCATTGAAGCCACTATACGGATGTGGGTTTGGCGCGTCCTTCGATCGTGGCTTGTTCGCGAGCCATTCGAACACTCGAGGGATCAGACGCTTACGTCGGCGCGACGACTTGATGATGTCCGAATCAACTTCGTCATCATTGAAACGAACGTAGTGTTCAGGCCCCACAACTATAAGGTTACCGACATCGTGCTCGTTTCGAGCTCCACTCTCATCTGGCGAGTAAAGATCATTTAGTCCTGGAAGTCGTCACCGCAGATTCAATTCATACGAACGCAGTTGGGAGCCATCCTCCAGCTCGAGGTTGTGTAGTCGCACAAAACCGATCGCTTCATAAAATGCCTGCGCCGTCGAGTTCTTCACCGAGGTGTTCAAGGTCAGTCGCGTCTTTCCTCTCCCGCGTGCGACGTCCGCGCAATGACACATGAGGATCCGGCCCACCCCTCTACGCCGTGCCGCGGGCGCTACTCCCAGCACACGGACATGGGCCTCATCATGGGCCAGTGGTGGCAAACTCTCTGGATCCTCAATACGGTCGTCCATCTCAAGTGTCACCGAACCAAGAATGCAGTCGTTTTCGGTTGCGATGAAGACGACAGCGACGACATCGCGTCCGACGACATCTGCGACACGTGCGCGGAACGACAGCCACGATTCATCGTCAGGTGATCCCCCTGGCCCCCAGGCGGAGGCAGTGACATCTCCTGCGTCGACGTATTCCTCAGGACGGACTCTTCGTACCTCGATCACAACACCATGCTACGAAAGCCTTGGGGAATATGAAATTCTCTCGCACTTGAAGGCACCAATGAGTAGGGTTCATCTCCCTTGAAATCGCAAACCAATTCTGGTCATTCCGGTGTTACCATCCGGCTTCGAGAGTTCTCGACACAGACTCGAGGGAAGGAGCTAACAGTGCCCGAAAGTCCCAAGACCTCTGTTGAAGGGACGTTGCACTCAGTCAACGGCCGAGGAGTTGTCC
>JBARLO010000079.1:0-7142 GCA_049801955.1 Acidimicrobiales bacterium | reverse complement strand
CGACTGCGACGCTGGCTCGTTCGCGCCCAGCCGCCCCGTCGCGATCTCGTGCGCGCGCTGCTGGCCGGCTTCGTCGCGACGGCAACGAACCTCGCGCTACTGGCGGGGGCCGTCGCTCTGCTCGTCGACAGCGCGTCACGACCAGGACTGCGGGCCGTCGCGCTCGCACTCGTCGTCATCGAGCTCTTCGCGTTCGTGCGATCGCCACTCCGCTACGCCGAACGACTCGCCGCCCACCAGCTCGGTTTTCGCGCCGTCTCGCGCTGGCGACGCTGGCTGGTGCTCGTGGTGGGTCAGCTCGACTACTCCCAGTGGCGCCAATACGCCAGCGGCGATCTGCTCGAACGGGCCCTCAGCGATACCGATGAGCTGCAAGACCTGTGGCTGCGCTTCGTCATTCCGTTCGTTGACGTCGTGGCGGTCATGGCGCTCGGCGACATCGTGGTGGCGTTCCTGCCCGCGAGCGGTACCTGGTGGCCCTTTGCGCTCAACCTGGCCGCCGCGCAGCTCATCGGTGTGGTGGTCCTGTGCGCACTGGCGCGCTCGGAACTGGCCAGCGACCGCAACTTGCGTCTGGCGAGGGGTGACTACCGCGCCCAACTCGTAGAACTCAGTACCGCCGCACCCGAACTCGCGCTGTTGGGTCGCCGCGACGTCGCCGAACGTCGCCTCGGGGCTGTTCAACTCGAACTCACGCTCGCCGAGCACGACATGGCGCGACGTCGCCGACGTACCGGTCTGGTGGTGGCGCTGTTTTCTGTTCTCGCGCTGGCCGCCCTGGCGAGTCATCCCTCGACGTCCCCGGTCTGGCTGTCGGTCGCGGCAGTCATCGCCTGGTCGACCTACGAGGCACTCAGTAGTGTGCGCGCAGCCCTTCGCGCCGCGGTCGAGGTCAGCGGCGGTGGCGAGCGACTCGAAGCACTCGCCGCCACACCCCACGCACGCCTAGCGTCCTTTTCCGGCGCGACGCTTCGACTCGAGCACGTGCGCATCGACGAAGACGACCGCACTCTGGTGCGCGATGCCACGTTGGTCGTGACGCCGGGCCAGCACGTCGCCATCGTGGGCGAGTCGGGCGTGGGCAAGTCAACACTGCTGCGCGCTCTGGCCAACCTTGACGGTGTCGTCGAAGGTGAGATCACCCTGGGTGACGTCGATCTCTACGAGGTCCGTGAAGACGAGTTGCGTCGTCGCGTCGCCTACGTCGCGAGCGAACCCGGACTCACGCGAGGCTTCGCCTTCGATGTCGTGGCCCTGGGTCGAGCGACCACTCGCGATCTTTCGGGCGACCTCGCGGCACTCGGCGTTATCGCTGATCGCACGACCCGCTTTGAGGAGCTCTCACGCGGTGAGCGCGCTCGTGTGGCGATCGTGCGTTCACTCGTCACCAGTCCCGATCTGATCCTGCTCGATGAGCCGACGGCAGGACTGGGCCGAGACGAAACGCGCAACGTTCTCGCACTACTGTCCGAAATGGATGCGACCGTGATCGTCGCCACTCACGACGACGAGGTGATCGCCTGGTGCAACCTCGTCGTGGAACTTCGCGACGGCGAACTCCTCACCCGTTGAGTCGCGACATGGTCGCCGTCGCGTAGCGGTCGCCCTGGACTGACTCGCGCGGCACCGCGGCCTCGAGGGCGGCGACGTCCTCCTCACTCAGGGAGATGCCGAGGGCAGCCACGTTCTCACGGAGCCATCGACGACGCTTCGTTCCGGGGATCGGCACGACGTCGGGTCCGCGCGAGAGCACCCACGCGAGGGACAGTTGGGCGGCCGTTACGCCCTTGTCGCGCGCGATCGACATCACGCGACGAGCGAGTTCGAGATTGTGTTCTCGGGCGGTGCCCGAGAACCGCGGGTTGTGCGAACGAAAGTCGTTACTTTCGAGTGCGGAGGTTTCGATCTCATCAGTGAGAAAGCCTCGCCCGAGCGGGCTGTAGGCGACAAAGCCGATGCCCAGCCGCCGACACGTCGCCAGCACGCCATCTTCGGGGTCTCTGGTCCACAGTGAATACTCGCTTTGTACTGCGGTGATCGGATGGACGGCGTGAGCGCGCTCGATGGTGGTGGCCGCGGCCTCGGAGAGTCCCAGGTGGTGGACTTTGCCAGCCTCCACCAACGACTTCATCGCACCCACGGTCTCTTCGATGGGCACACTCGGGTCCACGCGGTGTTGGTAGTAGAGGTCGATGTACTCCACGCCGAGGCGCTCCAGTGACGCGTCACAGGCCGCCACGACGTACTCGGGCGTGCCGTTGATGCGGATGTACGAGCCGTCGTCGCCGCGCTGGTTACCGAACTTGGTGGCGAGCACGAGGTCGTCGCGCCGACCCTTGATGGCCGAACCGACGAGGCGTTCGTTGGCGAAGGGCCCGTACATGTCGGCGGTGTCCAAGAAGTTCACGCCGAGGTCGAGCGCTTCGTGAATCGTGGCCACCGACTCGGTGTCGTCGGTCGTACCGTAGAACTCGCTCATCCCCATGCACCCGAGACCTTCCGCCGATACTTCAAGTGCTTGTCCGAGCGTCCGATGCTCCATCTCAATTTCCTCCTTGTGAAATTGCTCACGACACGTCTATTTACGGTGTTTGTGAGCATGGTACCCGTCCGGGGACGAACTAATTTTTCGGTATTGGCTGGGGGGGCCAAACATCGAGCGCCCGCCTGTTCCGCGAGGAGCAGGCGGGCTCCGTTGTCTTTCGTGCGATCCTCAGGTCACTTGAGGGTTTAGCCAGTGTTGTGCGGACCGTGGCCAACGGTTGGCTGAGCAGTTCGTTCCCCCGTGTGAGATCTACGTGAGCAGTGGGACCGCGTTGTAGCGGATCAACCGAGGTGTCCCGCTCCTCGCCGCCACGAGGGTCAACGACCCGTTCTCCAGGCGCATGCGCCACGCGACCGTGCCGGGCACGCCCAGGGCCCACGCGACCGCCGACTTGATGGGTGAGACGTGACTGACGATCGCGAGGTGCTCGTCAGGTGAATGCAGGAGACTCGTGGCGTCGCCCAGCAGGGCGTCGAGTTCGTTCTGGACCCGGACGTCGACGTCGGCCAGCGACTCACCACCCCCAAAGGCCTGATCATGGCGTTGTTCGAGGGCACGCCACCCCTCGTCCGCGGCCAATGTGGTCGAGCTTCCTTCAAAGGATCCGTAGTCAAGTTCGACGAAGGACTCCTTCGTGACCGCCACCAATCCCGGCATCGCGATTGCCGCTGTCTCTCGAGCGCGGCGAAGCGGTGAGGTCCAGACGTGCGTGACGTTCTCTAACCAGGGGGCCAGGGCTCTCGCCTGACGCTCGCCCAGTTCGGTCAAGGGCGGGTCACCGCGACCGACGACGAGTCCTTGGGCGTTGGAGGTCGACTGTCCGTGACGCACCAGAGCGATCACGGCAAGAGAATGCGCCCGCACTCCGGACAGTCCATGAACGTGTCGGGCGCTTGGGCCTTGAAGTGGTCGTAGTCGAGCGGCGAGAGGCGCAAGCGACATCCGTCACAGCGTCCCTCGACGACTTGGGACGCGCCCGAGGTGCCCACGCGAGCGAGCGCGGCGTCGTAGCGCGCCAGCAACGCGGCCGGAACCTGGTGAGCACGATCGACGCGATCGCTCGTCAACGAGACGACCTCCTCCTCGAGGGACACTCGCAGATCCTTGATCGTCTCGATGAGTTCAGCGCGCCGGCGCACTCCTGGTTGTGCGAGGGCCTTGATCTCCTCGACGCGTGCCTGGACCGGTTCTACCTCCTCGAGTAGCTCGAGCTCTCGATCTTCGCTCCGGTTGAGGAGTTCGCGCACGTGGGTCAACTCGCCCTGAATCGCCGAGAGTTCACGCCCACTGGCCGTCGATGAACTGAGGGCGTGATCCAGGTCTCTCGCGCGCAGGCGAAGTCGTTCCGACTCCCCTGACGTCTGGGCCGACTGCGCGGCGAGCGGCGCGAGAACCCCTTCCGCGCTTCGCAGATCGGCGAGCAGACCGCGCAGTTGCGTCTCGAGTTCGCCGAGCTCCACGCTTTCGGGCAGGTGAGTGCGCTGAGATCGAACGCGCTCAATCCAACGATCGGCCTCCATGAGGGCCCGCAGTGTCTCGGTGTCGCTCACGCGCTCAGTTTGTCACGTCAAAGATGTCACGCGACTCGGAAAACTTGCGCAACGCCGATCTCAGCGCGGGCTCGCAGCGTTCGAGCGCCGACGGGTAGTCGAACCAGTACACCTCGGGACTCTCGCCCTCGGGCGGCGAAGGGTCGAGTGGATCGCTCTCCAGGATGTAGCGCACGTCGTAGTGCGTGTGTCCATTCGGTCCGGGGTGTACGTCGACGTGAAAGATCGACGCGGGCTCCTGGTGGCGCGCGAACAGGCCCGTCTCCTCTCTCGTCTCACGCACCGCGGCCTCTTCGGGGGTCTCGCCGTCGTCCACGTGACCCCCGGGCTGGACCCAGATGCCTAGGAGTTTGTGTTCATGAAGGATCACACCACGCGTGGAGACGACGAATGCCGACGAGGTGATGTGATGGTCGTTCGCGTGCTCGTCCAGGGGATCGCCGGGCCAGTCGAGTCGCTCGAGTGTCTGGGCGATCGAGAGGCGCTCTCGCTCATCGACCGGTGAGAGCGCACTGATCTGAGACCTCAGTACCTCGCTCGTCACTGAGTCTCCAACAGCCGGCGTACTGAGGCGGGCACGTCGATACCGCCCTTCGCCATCGCGCCGAAGGGATCGGGTACCGGCTCACTAAAGACGAGTCGCGCGGGCACCGTGCCGGCCCAGATCGCGAGCGCCTGATCCTCGGGCTCGTCCTCGGTGGGGCCGGCCGAGATCTTCGCGGATGCCTCGTCGATCGAGACCGCCACCACCATGGTCAGGCGCTGCTCGCGCACGCTCATCGTTCGCACTTCACTGGCGCGACCCGCGAGGACGCGGTCCACGAAGCGATCAAGGACTCTCGATTTCTCCGTGTCATCACTCACCTCTCGCGCCGAACCCACCACCACGACCGAGCGGTACGCAATGGAGGACTCAAAGCCGCTGCGCGCGAGTCGCAGGCCGTCAAAGATCGTCACCGTCACGAACGCCTGGCCATCACGAACGAGCGCCTTCATCACCTCATTCGAGGGACTGCCGTGCAGATAGATCGTGTCACCGTCGCGCAGGTGCAGTGTCGGCAGGGCGGTGGGGTGCCCGCCGACGCTCGTCGCGATGTGACAGATCCACGCCTCGTCGAGGATCGCGTAGATGTCCTCTTTGTCGTACGACGCCTTTTTGGGCAGGCGGCGCACCCGCGTACGCTCGCCCGGACCGAGAACGTCACTCACGGATAGATCTCCCCGCTGAAGAACGTGCGCGCCATCCCAGCCACTTCGACGTTGCTCTCAAAGAGGCGGGCGTACATCATGCCGCCCCTCGTGCTGGCCTGTCGCACGGTCACCGTCGGCGATCCTGACTTCTCGACCCACCACGGCGCTAGCGCGCACATCGCGCTACCGGTGACGGGATCTTCAGCCAGTCCGAGGCGTGGGGCGAACACGCGAATCGACGCGTCGGCGTCTGGTCCGCCCTCGCAGGCCACGATGATCATGGAACTGGGAACGAGGAAGAGGCTCAGTTGGTCGATGCTCAAGTCACAGAGGGTCCCGTAGTCCTTGACGATCGCAAGCACGCTGGCCGGACCGGCCTGGTAGGCCTCAATCACTTCCCCCAGGGCGCCATTGAGGTACGAGGGATGAATGGGCTCTAAGTACAGTCGCGGCAGGTCGATGCCAATGAGACCGTCGGGCAACCGGCAGCCCGACAGCACGCCCGAGCGGGTGGCAAAGAAGAATCGTCCGCCCGGAAAGCCGAGTTCGTTGAGCAACACGTGCACCGCCGCCAGCGTCGCGTGACCGCACAGATCCACCTCGACCGTCGGGGTGAACCAGCGCAGCGACCACTGGTCACCGACTTGTCGCACGAAGGCGGTCTCCGAAACGCTCAGCTCGAAGGCGATCAGTTGCATCTCGTCATCGGGCAGCGGGTGTTCGAGCAACACGACCACCGCGGGATTGCCGCGCTCGCCGTCACCAATGAACGAGTCGACCCACCAGAGACGATGCCCGAAGGTGACGTCTACGGATTCCACCATTAGAGACTGCCACACCCACTAGGGACCCCCCATTAGTGTTGAGCGGTGCGTGTGGCGACCTTTAACCTTCACGCGGGCGTCGACGGCTGGGGCCGCCCTACCAAAGTGCTGGACGTCGTCAAGGGTCTCGACGCGGACATCATGATCCTGCCCGAGATCTGGCGAGGCGACGACGGACCGGACTTCTTTGACGACTTGCGTGAATCGCTCCACATGGAGGGAGGCTTCGTTGCCTTGGCCCGCGGCGAACGCGTCACGACCGGTACGGGGACGCGGTCCTGGCAACCCAAGCGCGCGCACTTCACGGGCGAGCGGGGCGTCTATCTCTTCGAGCACCGCGAGATGACCAAGGACCAGTTGGCGACGCGCGAGAAGGTGGCGCGCTTCGAATCGGGAACCTGGGGACTGGGACTACTGACGCGTTATCAAGTCGAGAGTTTTGACACGATCGCGCTCGGACGACTCCCGCGCGAGAGGGTCCAACGGGCGGTGCACGTGGCGCGACTGAACGATGGGAGCAGGTCCTTCTACGTGCTCGCCGTGCACGGCGCGCACATCAGCCACGGCTCGCATCTGCAGTATCGCCGGATCAACGAGATCGCGGGCCGCCTCGAGGCCGGTGTGCCGATTCTGATCGGCGGCGACTTCAACTGCTGGCGCCCGCTGCTGCGGGTCTTTCTGCCGGGTTGGAAGACCTTGGCCCGCGGGAGAACCTGGCCGACCCCTCATCCCCACTCCCAGATCGATCACATCCTGGGACGCGGCCCCTGGGTCTCACAAGACAGTTTCACCCGCGACGGCGGGAGCGACCATCTCGCACTCATCGCCGACATCGAACTGCCCTAAGTCAGTTCCATCTCGGAACTCTCGGGGAGCTTGTAGAGCAGGGCGAGCAGCGGCAACAGGGGCAAGAACGTCACCAGTGCGGCGGGTCGCAGCGATCCTGCTCCAGTGACGTGGACGCTGTCACCCACTAGGCCAAACACGAGCAGCCCGACGATCGCGCCCACCACGCCCGCCACAACGATCCAC
>JBARLO010000078.1:0-7323 GCA_049801955.1 Acidimicrobiales bacterium | reverse complement strand
GTGACGGCCCCTCGTACTGAGGGGCCGTCACGGCCGACGAGTTGTTATCGCACGCGATAGGTGATCGAGGTGCGCTTGCCGTTCTTGAACTGGATGATGAAGCGGTACGTGCCCTTCTTCGCCGTCTTAACGACGCGCACCTTCAGCGTGATGCGGGTGGCGCTGGAGCGGGTCACCGTAGCGACCGTGCCCGAGTGGCCGATCACCTTGGGGCCGGTGCCGAAGTTAGTGCCCGTGATGGCCACGGTGACGGTGCGACCGATGATGCCGTAACCAATAATCCGCTTGGCGAGCGGCGCCGGGGTCTTCGTGATCGTTGGTCCGGCCACGGTGAGCTTGAACGTGAAGGTTCCCGAGTCGCCGTTGGGGTCGGCCGTGGTTCCCGAGGCGGTGTAGCTGCCCGAGGCGAGCGCACTCGCGGCGGTCACGGCACCGGAGCTCGACACCACGACATCAGGCGATCCCGCGGTTTGGGTGTAGGTCACTGCGCCGTTGTTGCCACTGGTGGCGAGTTGGGCGGTGAAGCCCGTCGAGCTGGTGGCTGACGCACTGAGCGGCAGGTTCTGGCTGAGCGTCTTGGCCGTGACGGCGTAGGAGAACGACGCGTCGATGAACGGCGCGCTCGTGCCACACACACTGCCCGAGTTTGAGTCGTTACTCGGGTAGGGCGTGGCGTTCACTTCGCACAGGTACACCGTGTAGGACGAGCCAGTCGCCACGGTCGCGGGCACGCTCATCGTGCCGCCGAGGACCGGTGCGTTGAGCGTCTTGCCGTCGTAGCAGTCGTTCGAGATCGTGACACCCGTGGCCGGTCCGGCGAAGGCGGGGCTGGAGGCTCCGGCTGCGTACCAGGCCTCTTCCAGATTGGTGGCTGGCACGTCGCCGTACCCACCACCGCTACCACACGTCGAGGGTGCGACGGCCGCCGCGGTTCCTGACTCCAGGGCCTGAACGGCCTGGACGGCGTCGCCCCACCAGTAACCCGTCGCCCCGGCTGCGTCGCTGACGTTAATCACGCTGCCTGGTGAACCGGTCGCCGGTTGGGCGGCGATCGTGGGGGCCGCGGGCGCGGTGGTTTGACTCGCGTACATCAAGAGATACTCACCCCCGGCGATCTCCTGTTCTGAGGAGTTCGCCACGGCGAGGGCACACCCGAAGAGGCCCGCGTTGATCTGGGCTTGCGAGGGCGGGCACTGGGCCGCGCTATCGCCGGACGCGCTGAAGGTGGCGGGCACCGCGAAGGTCGCTTCGGTGCACGAGCCCGCGGTACCGGCCGGACAGCCGGTGTCGGTTGCGCTCGCGGTGAAGTCGCCCAACGTGGTGGTGTCGGCCTCCGCAGTGGGGATGACATTCGTGGTCGCCATGGCCGCGAGCAACGAGGCTTCAGCCGCCACCGCGGCGCCCGAGGAGGCGTTGCAGTCGAACTTGATCTGGGTGGTGCCGGCGACGACACCCGTGATGAGTGACTCTGCACTTACCAATTGGCCGCCCCCGGAGACTGACACGTTGCAGGGCAGAGTAGTTGCGGCCTTCGGCTGCACCGTGGCCGCCGAGACGTCGCTCGTGATCGTGAGAGCGGCTGCGGCCATCAGAGCGATTGACGCGCCGAGAGCGAACAGCGGAGTCCAGTGTGTTCGTGTGGCGCGTACGCGGCGTCGTCCATTCAGGTTGTTCATTGAGCCTCCCTGTGGCTATGTGTGGGGGTCCAGCCGGCACCTTTGCGCCGCTACGTCCACGCTAAGACGGCGTCGCGCGGCGCGACCCCTCGCCCACACCTGGGAGCGTGACCTCAAAGGGGGGCAATCGCCCAGGTCTGGGGGTCGCCAGAACCGTTCACATCAAACTTTCAGATTCGCGTTGCGTCGTCGATCGACTCGTCGCTCCACGCGACGACCCCGCCACGCACCGCAATACCGACGTCGCTGTCACGTGCGGGAAGGTCGATGGCCTCCGAGGTGCGGGCGTGCAAGAGGAGTTCGCCATGAACGTTCGCGCGCAATTTGACCACGGCGTCGTGTCCGTAGAACTCAGTGTCGAGCACGTGGGCGCGCGCCGAACCGCTCGTGGTGAGCACGATCTGTTCGGGACGAATGAGCACGAGTAGTCGCGCGCCGTCGCGCAAGTCCGGAATCGACGAGACGTCCTCAATGGCGAAGCGACCGATGTCGGTGTCCACCTCAAGGCCGCGCGCTACGCCCCTCACAAAGTTCACGTTGCCGAACTCTCGCGCCAGTGCGGGCGTCGCCGGTCGCGCGTACAGCGTGGCGGGCGCGTCGCACTGGCTGATGCGACCGTCACGGATGACCGCGACCTTGTCGGCGAGCGAGAGGGCTTCGTCTTGGTCGTGCGTGACCAAAATCGCGGTCGCGCCGGCGTCTTTGAGGATGTGGCGTACGTCGTGGCGCACGCTCGCGCGCAGACTCGCGTCGAGCGAGGAGAACGGCTCGTCCAAGAGCACCAGGTCCGGATGGATCGCGAGCCCGCGGGCCAGAGCGACGCGCTGTTGTTGGCCGCCCGAGAGTTGGTGCGGGTAGCGCTCGGCGAGATTCCCCAGTCCCACCATCTCGAGCAGTTCATTTACCCGCTTGCCGTTGCGTTCCGCCTTGGGCAGTCCGAAACCGACGTTCATCTTCACCGACAGGTGCGGAAAGAGATTGCCGTCCTGGGGCACGTAACCGATGCGGCGCTTGCGCGAGTCGACGTAGTGCGTCGGGTTATCGACGATCTCACCGTGCAGGCGCACGGTTCCCGCGTCGGCCCGTTCAAATCCCGCGATGATGCGCAGAAGCGTCGTCTTGCCACTGCCCGAGGGGCCCAGAATCGAGACGAACGAACCCTCGTCGACGACGAGGTCCAGCCCGCAGAGCACGTCTTGGGTCCGAAAGGACTTGACGAGGCCCGAGATCTCTAGTTCGCTCATGCGACCACGTTAGGGACTGGGGAGGCGAGCGCCCGGTGGGGCAGGCGATCGAAGAACCGCCCGAGGAGGTACGCCGGCACCGCCGCGATGAGGATGATGACGAGGGCAAAGGGGGCGGCCTGGCCGTAGGAGAGGTTCTGCTGGTACGCCCAGAACTGGGTGGCGAGAGTCTGGACGTTGGTGGGAATCAGAATCAGCGTGGCGGTGAGCTCCGTGACACAACTGAGGAACACCAGGCAGAACGCCGCCGCCAGCCCCGGACCGATCAGGGGCAGCGTGACCCGGCGAAGTACCTGGGCGCGCGGCACGCCGAGCGATCCCGCCACCTCTTCGAGGGCGAGCGGCGCTTGACTGACCGAAGCGCGCACGCCCACCAGCGCCAGGGGAAAGAACATGAGCGCGTAGGCGAGTATCAACAGGGGCGCCGTTTCGTAGCCAAAGGAGTCGGCGTGCTGTTCGGAGAAGTACGACAGGGCGAGGGCCACGACGAGTCCGGGCATAGCAAGTAACAGGAACGTCGAGCGGGTGAACACGCGGGTCCACTTGGTCGGGTACCGCACGACGAGGAGTGCGACGGGCAATGCCATGAGCGTCGCCAGCAGAGCGGCCCCGGCGCTGTAGAGGGCCGTGTAGAACGCGGCCGACGCGAGCGACACCCCGGTGATGGCGTCGGCCCCGCCTTCAAACATCCAGTAGATGGCTGAGGCGATCGGCACCCCGAGAGCGGCCAGGACGAGCGCGCTGAAGAGAACAAGGACGGGAACTCGTGCCCGACCCAACTTCACCCGCGTGCGCATGGCAGCGACGCCCCGTCCGCTGCGAGCCACTCGTCGAGCTCCGCCCATGGCACCTTCTCCAAACATCACCGCAATGGAGATGACCACGATGACCAGTGAGAGCGCGCAGGCCGACGACGTGTCGAAGCCAATCGAAAACTCCGAGAAGATCTCGGTGGTAAAGGTGCGATACCCCAGGATCTCGAAGGCACCGTATTCGGCGAGGATGACCAGTGACACGAGCAGGCACCCGCCGAGAATCGAGCGACGAGCTTGACCGAGCGTGATGCGAAAGAAGACGCCCAGTCGCGACGCTCCGAGGCTGCGCGCGATCTCCTCCTGTGCGGTGTCGGTGCCGCGAAAGCTTGCCGCCACCGGTAAGTACACGAGGGGATAGACCGCGAGGGTCATCACGATGACCGCGCCGCGAAACCCCGCGATCCACGCGAAGAGCGACGACCAGCCAAAGGAGACTACGAAGTCGGGGATGGCGAAGGGGATGACGACGAGGACCGCCCAGACGTGTCGTGCGGGTAGGTCGGTTCGCTCGACGCAGTAGGCGCACAACGTGCCGATGATCGCACAGAGGATGGTGACCACGACCGTGAGTCGCACCGTGTTCCAGAGAAGTGAGGCGGTCAGGTTGCGCCAAATCAGGTGCCACACCGTGGACGCTCCGGCGTCCGAGGCCTCCACGAGCAGAAAGATAAGGGGAAGTGAGAGAGCTCCTATCACCACGGCGCTCAGAGAAACGAGAGTCTTGGGACGCGGACGTCGTCGCCGAGGGGGCGCGAGGGACGTTTCGGGGGTCGCCTCGATCGTGGTCATGCCAGTGAGCCCTGGTTAGAGGGGGTGGGCTGTGTCCTTTTGAGGTCGCGTCCCGGCCGATAGGTGTCTGGTCGCGGGACTTCCATTGGCATTTAGTTTAGGCTAACCTAACTCGCTTTCAACCGTCAACGGCCGCCCCTCGCCGATCGATGAACGGGGCGGTTGCATGAGAGGTGCTTGGGAACTTACGCGAGAATCTTCGCGTACAGCGCCGAAACAACAGTGCTGCATTGATGAGTGGTCGATTTTGTGGGTCCCCTGTGATCTCTCGGTCTGACGGCCCCTGCGCACCAGGTGCGCAAGAAGATGGCTTCATGAGACACATCCCTACTGTTGCGTTGCGAAGGAAGTCTTCTTCGTCTCGCGTGAACCTATCCCGCGGAGTTGCCTGCATTGCGATCGTTCTCGGCGCCTCCGGATTGATCGCCGCGCCGGCGTTCGCCGCGGGCACAACGTCCAACACCATCAGCGTGAGTGCCGCACCTCGTGCGGGCAGCACGCACGGCACCTATAGCCCCACCGCGTCGGCCAGCTCGGGCGACAAGGTGGCGATCACGCTCGATAAGAGCTCATCGGGCTGTTCGCTCAGCGACGCCAAGGTCACCTTTAGCGGATCGGGAACGTGCGTCATTGACTACAACGATCCCGGCAACAGTACCTACGCCGCGGCCGCCCAAGTGCAACAGAGCATCACGGTCTACGCGAGCAACACCATCACCACCAGTGCTGTTCCGAAGGCCGGTAGTAACGGTGGCGCCTACGCGCCCGGTCTGAGCGCGACCTCGGGTGACAAGGTGGTCACGACCCTAGCCAAAGACTCCAGCGGCTGTTACCTCAACTACGGCTGGATTGAGTTCAAGGGCTCGGGGGAGTGCATCGTCAACTTCAACGATCCCGGCAACGGCGCCTTCGCCGCCGCGAGCCAGGTCCAGCGCTCGATCAAGGTGTACTCGTCCAACACGATCTCCGCCTCGACGCCGCCGGCGGCCGGGGCGATTCACCAGACCTACACGCCGAGCGCATCGGCGACGTCGGGGGACAAGGTCTCCATCACCCTGAACAGTGAGTCGACGGGCTGCTCACTCGCGAGTGGCGTGGTCACCTTCAACGACAACGGCGTGTGCGTCATCGACTTCAACGATGCGGGCAACGGCGCCTTTGCCGGGGCGTCTGAGGTGAAGCAGTCGATCACCATCGGATCCGGTAATCCCAAGAGCCAGGGCGCGATCGCGATCGTGGCGACCACGATGAGCTACGGCCACCCCCTCTCGCTCGCGACGTCGGGCGGATCGGGGACTGGTGCCGTTAGTTACGCCGTGACCTCAGCCGGTACCGCTGACTGCCAGGTGCAGGGCAACGTGCTCACCAGTGCGAAGGCCGGCACGTGTGTCGTGGTGGCCACCAAGGCGGCCGACGGCACGTACGCCCAGGCGACCTCGCTGGCGACCACGATTACGGTCGTCGCCCCCGCGCCCAAAGCTACGCGGATCGATCGAAGCCTCTGGGCTGGTCGAACGATGAACGCGGTGGTGGTCGGCTCGGGCTTCTACGGTCGCCCGCTCGTGGTGAGCAGCCTGGTGGGAACCAGTGCCGTGGTGATCCACGACAATGGACGCGCGTTGACGCTGCACGTGATCGTCACTCGCGGCAGCCACCCGGGCATGTACCGATTCACCATCGTCTTCGCCCACGGTCAGCGAGTGTCAGTGCGCTACCGCTTGAGGTAACGATCTCGGGGTACCACCTCTAGTCGTCTCGCTCGGCCTGACGGTCCAAGAACGCGTAGACGTCGATGAGGTCTACCCCCGGATAGGGGTTGAAGACCACGGTGTCGGTCGGCAGGCCGGACACGAAACTGCTGTGGTCGCGCGCCGACGGCCACGTCGATCGCTCCCAGCGATCACGAGCCTCGATATTGGGGCGGTGACAACAGTCAGGATCGGGACAGGTCGAGACCGCTCGGCGCATGGTGGCTGAACCGCGGAACCAGTGCGACATGGAGTCGATCGTGCCGATGGTGATCGCGTCACCCCGGTCGCGGTCGAGGTCAATGTGGGTGGTGCACCAAAACGTGCCCGCCGAGGTGTCGGTGCGCTGGTAGTGGTGTTCGTAGGAGTCCTCAGAAGCGAAGGCCTGTCGCGAGCTCCACCAGCGACAGAGCCGCTGGCCTTCAATGGTCCCATCCACCGCGGCGGGCAGCAACACCCCGTCGTTCTCGTAGGCCTTCCACAACAGGCCCTCGGGGTCCGAGCGCTGGAAGTGCACGGGAATGCCGAAGTGTCGCGTGATGAGGTTCGTCAGGCGGTGGGCCGCCATCTCGTAGGACACGTAGAACAGCTCTCCTAAGTCCTCGACGGCGATGTCCTCGTTGCTCTTCGCTTCGCCCAGCACCGAGACGACGGCGCGCTCGGGAGCGAGGAGCGCGCCCGCGAAGTAGTTCGCCTCAACGCGCTGGCGCACGTAGGTCTCAAAGTCACCGGGCGCCTCGTGGCCGAGCGCGAAGTGGCCGAGCGTCTGAGCGATCACGGATCGCGACGAGCGGGTACCTCCGGTGGCGTTGCGTTGGGGCACATAGACGGTCTTGTGCTCGGTGTCGGTAATCGAGCGGGCCGATCTTGGCATGCCCTGCACGCGCGAGATGGTGTAACCGAAGTACGCCGCTGCGTCGGTGAGCTGGCGTTCGGAGACGGCGCCCGGCCCGGAGTAGCCCGCGGCGTCGAGTGCCGTGGTGGCGACGCGCTCGATCCCTTCGAAGTAGTTGTCGCGGCGGCGCATCTCGTCGCGCAGTGCGGCGTTGGC
>JBARLO010000077.1:0-19360 GCA_049801955.1 Acidimicrobiales bacterium | reverse complement strand
CTAGCGCTCCGGCTTCAGGGTCGGAAAGGCAATGACCTCTTTGATGTTGGACTCATCAGCCAGTATCACGGCCAGCCGGTCCATGCCCAGCCCGAGTCCCGCCGTCGGAGGAAGACCCCACTCCAGGGCCATGATGTAGTCCTCATCGATCGGCATCGTCTCGTCTTCGCCGGCCGCCGCCAGGCGGGCCTGATCCTCGAATCGCGCTCGTTGTTCGACGGGATCGTTGAGTTCCGAGAAGCCGTTCGAGAGTTCGCGACCCGCCGCGTAGGACTCAAAGCGCTCGGTGAGCTCGTGGTCGCGTCGGTGCCGACGTGAGAGCGGTGACACCTCGACCGGGTACTCGGTGAGGAAGGTGGCGTTCCACAGCGTTTCGTCGGCGCGGGCTTCGGCGAGCTCGGCCAGACTGCGGCCCGCTCCCCACGACGCGTGCACGTTGACACCGCGTTCGCGCAGGTACCCCGCCAGTTCGTCGCGCGGCGTGTGCACCGAGACTTCGTGCCCGACGGCCTCGCTGGCCAGTTCGGCCATCGTACGCCGAGCCCAGGGCGTAGAAAAGGACATGGGCTTTCCTTGGTACTCGAACTCGGTGGTGCCGAGTACGTCCATCGCAACCCCGGCGACCAACTCTTCGGTGAAGGACATCATGTCTTCAAAGTCCCAGTAGGCGGCGTAGAGCTCGAGCATCGTGAACTCGGGATTGTGGCGCGGGCTCACGCCTTCATTGCGAAAGACCCGGCCGAGTTCGAAGACCCGCTCGAATCCTCCGACCACCAGTCTCTTTAACCAGAGTTCGGGCGCGACGCGCAAGTAGAAGTCGCTGTCCAGGGCGTTGTGCTTGGTCACGAAGGGACGAGCCGACGACCCCGAGGGGATGGGGTTCAAGATCGGCGTCTCCACCTCCATGAACCCCGCCGCCCAGCAGCGCTCGCGTACCGCGCGGATCATGTCGCTACGCAGTTGGAGCGAGCGCCTCGTGGACTCATTGGCCCACAGATCGGCTTCGCGGTGGCGATAGCGCAGGTCGAAGTCGGCGATCCCCGCCCACTTGTCGCCGAAGTTGCGCTGGGCCTCGGCGAGACGCTCGTACGACGCGACCTTGACCGAGAGTTCGCCGCGCTTGGTGCGCACGACCTCACCCACGACCCCCACCCAGTCGCCCAAGTGCAGCTTCGTGAACTCCTCGAACTCACTGGTCACACTCGCCAGTGCGAAGAGCTGGATCTCGCCCGTCGAGTCGCGCATCGTCGCAAAGGCCAACTTGCCCTGGCGGCGCAGCAACATCACGCGACCGGCCACGTGAACGACCCGTCCCGACTCGTCGCCGTCCTGTAGGTCCGCAAACGTCTCCTGCAGTGACGCGGCGTAGGCGTCGTGGGCGAACTCGTACGGCGTGGTCACGTGGTCTCTTTCGAATAATTCCTTTCATGCACGATACGCAATCCGTGCAGGGTCAACCACGGCTCGATGATCCGCACGTACTTGGTGTGGGGCGCGATGAGACTGGTGAGACCGCCGGTGCCGATGATGGTCGCCTCGCCGAGCTCTTCCAGGATGCGTTCGATCATGCCGTCCACCTGGGCGGCGAAGCCGTACAGGACGCCGCTTTGAATCGACTCACCGGTCGACCGCCCGATCACCGAGCGCGGACGTACCAACTCCACTGAGCGCAATGCCGAGGCGTGGGTGTAGAGCGCTTCGAGCGAGATCGCCACGCCCGGGGCGATCGCTCCGCCGAGGTACTCGCCCTTAGCGCTGATGACGTCAAAGACGGTGGCCGTGCCCATGTCGACTACCACGGCCGCACCCGGGTAGAGGTCGTAGGCACCGACCGCGTCGGCCACGCGGTCCGCGCCCACCTCGCGCGGGTTCTCGTAGAGAATCGGCATGCCCGACTTCGTGCCCGGTCCCATGACCGTGAGCGCGAGGTCCGAGAACCAGCGGCCGGCCATGCGACGCAACTGCGTCGTGACCGACGGGGCCGAGGAGCAGATCGCGATTTCGCTCACCGTTGACTTCAGGTCCAAGCCCTCGAGATCGAGCAGTTGGGTCAACGTCATAGCGTGCTCGTCGGGGGTGCGGTCCAAGACCGTGGAGGTGCGCCAGTGATACGCGAGACCGTGCTCGCCACTGGCGCGCGCGAAGCCCATCGCCTCGGGGGACTCTTCCTCGGCCTCGCCAAAGAGACCGATCAGGGTCTCGGTGTTGCCAACGTCCATCGCGAGCAGCATCAGTTACTCACCACGCTGACCGGTCCATTGTCGAGCAGACGTACACCGTCGACGAACCCGGCGACGAGGGCGCGTCGGCATCCGGCTTCGGCGTCGCTCGTCGGCTCGAGCGTGGTGGGATCCACCACGTCGGCGTAAGCGACCTCGATGCCCGAGTCGTCGAGGATCGTGCGCATCGTTGAGCGAAGCGTGCTCGCGCGCGCGCTGGTCGTCGCCACGTACGACAGGGCTCGCGAGAACCCCAGCGCTCGCCGCCTCCCATCGAGTGAGAGTCGGGCGTTACGACTCGACAGGGCGAGCCCGTCGGCGTCGCGCACAATGGGACAGCCGACCACCTCGACGTCAAAGTCCAGGTCGTGCACGAACTGGCGCACGACGGCCAACTGTTGGAAGTCCTTCTCGCCAAAGAACGCCCGGCACGCACCGGTGACGGCGAAGAGCTTGGTCACGACGCTCGCCACGCCGTTGAAGTGCCCCGGTCGGCCCGAGCCTTCGAGGACGTCGCCGAGGCCCGCCACCGAAACGGTCGTGGGCGTGCAGCGGGGATAGTCGGGCCACATCTCGTCGAGCGTGGGAACGACCAGGCAATCGACGCCGCTGTCACGGGCGATCTCACGGTCGCGCTCGAGCGTGCGCGGGTAGTGCGCGAGGTCGCTCTCGTCGCCGAACTGGCGCGGATTCACAAAGACCGTGGCGAGCACCACGTCGCATGACTCGCGAGCCGCGCGAAAGAGCGACTCGTGACCACCGTGCAGCGCGCCCATGGTCGGCACGAGACCGACGCGCGCTCCGGATGCGCGTTGGTCATTGGCGTACTGACGCCAGGCGTCGATCCGCGTGAGTTCGATCACGTCGTTGACGCCAGTCGACGCTGCTCGGCGAGTTCGAAGGCCGCGCGCGCGAGGGCCACGTAGGTGGCGCGCTCGCTGTCGGGGATCGCGGCGAGGTGCGAGTCGATGGTGGCAAAGTCCGAGCGTGAGGCCGGACCGGTGAGGGCCCGCTCGGCCCCCTGCTCCTCTACGTCGCTGAGGGCCTGGTGGATAAGGGGAACGAAGTCGTCAAAGGTGAGACCGGCCGCTGCGGCCAGGATCTCCACATGCCCCAAGAGAGCGACCAGGTGATTGGCCGCGACCGCCGCCGTCGCGTGATAGGCGGCGCGTTGGTCGTCGCGCAGGCGAACCACCCGACCCCCTAAGGACGTCACGATGTCGTTCACCGCATCGTCGCCCCCGACGCTGAAGAGCGCACCGTGCAGACGCGTGGCGCCCACCTCGGGGGACGACAAGACCGCCAAGGGGTGCAGAAACCCCGATCGTGGATGGCGCGCGAGTTCGCTCACTCCGCGCGAACCCGCGACGTGCACCATGACGCGACTGTGGAGGGGCTCGAGCACTTGAGCCACCATCGCGATCGCGTCGTCGGGTACGCACAGCAGCACGACCTCCGCATCGCCGACTGCGTCGAGTTCCTCGTGATGAAGGAGGCGAACCGCATGTCCGGCGTCACGTAAGGCCGTAGAGAATGATGTACCTGCGCGACCGGCGCCCACAACGGCGATATTCATCTTTGGCTCCATTTCCGGTTCCGGCCCCGAGGGTGCCGTTCGGTCACTAGCGCAACGAGGAAAGTGTACCGAGTTTGACGACGTGTCCGGTCGCGGCGGCCAACTGCTCGACGCTCACGAGATCGGGAGCCAACTCGGCCAAGGGCACCAGCACGAAGGAGCGCTCGTACATCCGAGGGTGCGGCACGGTCAGTTCTGGCAGGTCGAGGCCCTCGCCGCCGACCAGCAAGACATCAACGTCCAGGGTGCGCGGTCCCCAGTGCACCTCGCGCGTGCGCCGTGCGTCTTCTTCGGCGCGCACCGCGCGATCCAGCAGTTCTCGGGCACTGGCCCGAGTGGCGACTTCCATCACCAGGTTCCAGAAGTTGTCCTGGGCGACTCCTCCCACCGGCTCGGTCTCGTAGACCGACGAGAGACGATAGTCATCGCCGTGGGCGAGCGTAGTGATCGCACGCGTCAGATGGGCGTGACGATCGCCGACGTTCGATCCGAGCGACAGGTACGCGTGACGCACTAGGAGCGCGTCACCGTGCAGCGCACGCCGACCGTGGCGACGTCATCGGGCACGGGCGGACGCAACTTGCGCACCGCGACCGTGACCGCGTCAATCTCGTCGTCGTAGGCGAGAACCTCGCGCGCCACGCGGTAGGCCAGCGTCTCGAGCAACAAGAACTCCCCCTCGCGCGCCACGCGCGTGGTGAGCGTGAGAACCTCGGCGTAGTTCGTGGTCTCGGTGAGGTCGTCGCTCATTGACGCCGCCTCAAAGGGACGCACGATATCGATGTCGAAGGCGAGCGGTTGAGGACGATCACGCTCTTCGGCCAACACCCCCACCACCGCACCCACGCGAAGTTCGCGCAGTTCGATGACGTCACTCATGCTCGTCTTCGGGCAGGTCCATGAGCACGGAGCGACCGTCGGGACCGATCGAGCGCTTGAAGAGTCGCTCGACGAGCGCGATGGAGGCGGGCACCGTGGCCACCTTCTGGCTCCAGACCAGATAACCCGCGACGACGCCGAGCAGGCGATCAGAGACCTCGTCGCCGTGCAGCAAGACCGTCGTGTTGCTCGCCATGCAGTGCGCCACGTCGTGGTAACAGGCCTCGAGCACCTCGCGCTGGTGCGCGCCACCGCGCAGCGCGTAGTGGCTGGCACTGAGGCCGTGCTCGAAGTAGGCGCTCGCGTTCTGCATGCTCGGCAGGATCGAGATCACCCGACCGAATCCCTGGTGCTTGAGCCACAGCAGCTCTTCATCTCGTCGCACCTGACGATGCACGGTGGTCGAGCCCCCCGGGCGTTCGGAGACCGCCAAGATCCCCTTGTAGACCCAGGTAAAGCCGCGCGGCTCGATGCCCGCTGCCCACTTGCCCTTCACGGCGTCAGCGCCTCGCGCCGCGGGACGAAGAGGTCCCGCAACTGAACCGTCTCTCGGACATCGTGCACGCGCACCATACTGACACCTTGGACCAGAGCCCAGGCCTCCGTGGCCAGTGAGGCCTCCAGGCGCTCGTCGACGTCGAGGGGAGAGGGACCGAGTCGACCGAGGAAGCTCTTGCGACTGGTGCCGATCAGCACGCCCGCGTCGTAGCGCTCGGCCAGTGCCACGAAGGCGTCGCAGTGCGCCAGCAACGTCAGGTTGTGGGCGACCGTCTTGCCGAATCCGATACCGGGGTCGAGCCAGAGTCGATCGACACCCGCGTTGCGCGCACGCTCGGCCACCCGGGCTAGGAACTCGCTGATCTCGCTGACGACGTCGTCGTAGTGCGGGTTCACCTGCATGACCCGTGAGTCGCCTTGACGGTGCATGGCGACGTACCCCACACCCGCTTCGCCCGCTACCTCGGCCAAACTCGAGGACACGTCGTTGAGCACGCTCGCGCCCGCCGCAATCGCGGCACGCGCGACCGACTCTTTTTGGGTGTCGATCGATACCGGTCCGAGTTCGCAGAGCGCGGCCACCACAGGCACGACGCGACGGATCTCCTCGTCGTCGTCGACCGGATCCGCTCCGGGACGCGTGGACTCACCCCCCACATCAACGATGTCCGCACCGTGTAAGAAGTGCTCGCGGCCGCGCGCGATCGCCTCGTCGGCGGCCAATGTGCGTGAGAAGGGAACGAAGGAGTCGGGCGTCGCGTTCACGATGCCCATGACCTCGGGCCTCAGCGCCACGTAGACCTTCGTTGGTGGATGTACTGCAGGGCCTCGGCGCGGGTCTTGGCGTCGTCGCGAAAGATCCCGCGCACGGCCGACGTGACCGTGGTCATGCCGTCCTTCTTCACGCCGCGCATCGACATGCAGAAGTGCTCGGCTTCGATGACGACGATCGAACCCCGGGGTTTCAGTTCGCGCTCGATCGTCTCCACGATCTCGGTCGTCATGCGCTCTTGGACCTGGAGTCGACGAGCGTACCCCTCAACGACGCGGGCGAGCTTGGACAGGCCGGTGATACGACCGCTATCTCCGGGTAGGTACGCCACGTGAGCCACGCCGACGAAGGGCACGAGGTGGTGCTCGCACAACGAGGTAAAGGGAATGTCGCGCACCATGACCATCTCGTCGTGTCCGATCTCAAAGCCCACGCGCAGGTGCTCGCCCGGGTCCTTTTCGACTCCCTTGAAGAGCTCGGCGTACATCTCGGCCACGCGCCGCGGGGTCTCCAGGAGCCCCTCGCGGCTGGGGTCATCGCCGATGGCGGCGAGCAACTCACGCACCAGTTCTTGGACCCGCGGTTGGTCGACCACTACGCCTCGCCGACGTAGGTGTAGATCGCATCAAGGTTGCGGTATCGCTCGGCGACGTCCAGGCCGTATCCCACGACGAAGTCCGCGGGAATCGTAAAGCCCACGTACTTCAGCGACTGCTCCACGCGCTGTTCGCCCTCTTTGAGCAGTAGCGCACAGACCTCCAGGCTCGCGGGAGCGCGCGCCCCGAGGTACTGGCGCAAGTAGTTGAGCGTCAGGCCGGAGTCGACGACGTCTTCGACGATGAGCACGTCGCGGTTCGCGAGGTCGACGTCCAGGTCCTTGACGATACGCACCACGCCGCTGGTCTTGGTGGCCGCTCCATAGGAGGACACCGCCATGAAGTCGACCTCCACGGGCAGTTCGATGGCCCTCATGAGGTCGGACATGAAGTTGATCGCGCCCTTTAGGACGCCCACCAGCAACGGCGGTTTCTCGGCGTAGTCGATAGTGATCTGGGCGCCCAGGTCGCACACGCGCTCGCGCAACTCGGTGGCCGAGACGACCACATCGCCTAGGACGCCCTTGGCCCAGGTTGCCGTGAAATCGTCGGGAGAGTGCCTATCCATGTCTGGTCAGCGTAGTGGAGTCGCCTTCGAGCGCGAGGCGCTGCGCTCGACGCGAGAGGCGCCGTCCACCCTCGAGTTCGACGGCGACGACCTCACCGTCGATCACCCGCAGTGCTCGCTCAATCTCCGCGCTGCTCGGTGGATGGCTCTCGCCGAGGTCGTCACGCAACGCCAACTTCGCGCGCAGCCAGCGCCGCAGACGCGCCCGCGGCCAGTCGCGCAGTTCGCGACAGTCCACGTCCTCGATGTGACGGGCCAGGTCATCGTGGAGGAGATCACTCAGCCACGTCCGATCGTCAAAGAGAACTTCGGCCTGGCGCGCGAGCAAGGGCACCACGTCGCGCTCGGCCACGTCGTTCAGCAACGGCAGGAGTTGATGACGCACGCGGTTGCGCCGAAAGGAAAGGTCGTTGTTCGTCTCGTCGATGCGCGCCGTCAGATCGCGCGAGAGGACGTAGTCGGCCAGTGGGAGGCGGCGCACCCCCAGTAGGGGCTTGGTGGGGTCGTTGACCAGCGGAGAGAGCCCGTCCACGCCCGCGCCGCGCAACATGTTGAGCAGGACCGTCTCAGCCAGATCATCCATGGTGTGACCGGTGAGACAGCCCTCGGGCAGCACGCGACGACGCTCCCCGCGAGCGCGTGCTTCAAAGTTTGGCCCGGCGTCAACGACAACGTCATGAACGACAACGGGCACGTGAAGGGAGTTCGCGACCGACACCACGTATTCGGCGTCGCCCGTGCTGTTCGCGCGTGCGTGGTGATCGACGTGATGCACGTGCACGTCCAGTTGCGCCTCGAGCGCGAGCAGGAGCAGACCCAGCGAGTCCGCACCGCCCGACACGGCGAGATCGACGCTCGTTCCTTCGGGCGCAAAGCGGCACCCGAGAAGGAGGTCGGCGCTCGTCACGACTTTAGATTAGGCACCCACCATCGCGGGAACCTCGCCGCGCGAGGGCGTGCGATGTGTACGGGGTCCATGGGCCTGGCGCCACCACGCGAAGAGTCGCCCCACGATGAACCAGGCCGCGCTGAAGGTGCCGACCCAAAAGCCGACCGGCCAGTTCGTCGTGAATGAGCACGCGAGTGCACCCCCGATGGTGACGAGCGCGAGAACCACCGACAGCGCCATGGCCACCAGCGCTCGATCACTGAAAGACCGTGCCGCCGCCGGAGGGCCGATCATCAGCGTGAAGATCAACAGTGCGCCCACGACCGGAACCGTCATGGTGGTGGCGCACGCCAAGATCACCAGGAAGATGAGTTCGAGACGCTCCGGCTTGAGGCCGCGGGCGGCGGCAATCTCTGGCGCGACCGACGCCAACAGCAAGGGTCGGTAGAAGAACCCCACGGCAGCCACGCACACGACCCCCAGAGCGATCACCGGCCACAGTTGTGCAGTGCTCACGCCCAGGATCTCGCCGAACAGCAACGAGAAGATGGCCGGCTCATACTCCGTGCTCTGGCTGAGGAACGCAGCCCCCAGGGCCAGCATCATCATGAGCGCGAGCGCGGTCACCGCGTCGGCGCGCCCGCGACGCGACAAGGTGGCAATGCCCAGGGCCGCGGCCAGTGAAAACGCGCCAAGTCCAATCAGCGGGTTGAGTGCGAGCAGGTTCGCTCCGGCCGCACCGGCGAAGGCTCCGTTGGGAATGGCGTGGGCGGCGAAGGCCGATCCCCGCATCACCACGAAGAATCCGACCACTCCCGCGACCACGGCCACGACCGATCCAATCAGCCAGGCGTTCACCATGAAGCTCGAGAACATCAGTGGGCTCTCTCAAGCGCGAGCGAAGCTGGCACGCGCGCGCGCCGGTGCCGTCGGGCCAGACCGGAGAGCAGGTATCCGAGGAATACGAGTGCCACGATGAAAGAGCTCACCGGTAGGCCCTGGCTCGAGGGAAACCAGTAGTAACTGTCGTAGGCCAGCGTGATGCCCAGCCACGTCGCCACCACGCCCCAGAGGGCAGCCACCACCAACGTGGCGCGCAGGTTGGTGGTCGCGCGAAGGGCCGCAGCGGCCGGACCAATGAGCAGAGCCGTGGAGAGGATCGAGCCGATCGCAATCGACGACAGGCCGACCGCAACTGCCAGGGTGAGCATGAAGAGCACCCCGATCAGTCGTACGCGAATGCCGCGCGCCGCGGCTAAATCGGGGCTCACCGAACTCAGCAGGAGCGGCCGATAGATAACAAACAAAACGGCCAGGGTGAGCACGCTCAAGACCGCGACGAGCGGGATGGTCGAAGGATCGAGGGAGAAGATGGATCCAAAGAGGATCTGTTGGCTCACCCCGGTCGCCGCGCTCTTCGTGGTATCGAGGTACAAGAACAGTGCCGACAGTCCCGTCGCGAATCCAAGGACCACGCCGGTGGCGATGTCACGACCACGCAAGCGCTCAACACCCACGAGCTCCATCGCTCCCGCCCCCATCACCCCCGCGCTCAGAAATCCCACCAACGGACTCACGCCGTAGAAGAAGGCCCCGGAACCGCCGGTCGTGGCGACGTCGGTGAGCGCGTGACCCGCAAAGGACTGGCCGCGCATCACCGTAAAGACCCCCACGATTGCCGACACGATTGCGCTGACCGCTCCCACGACGAGGGCGACGTGCACCGGGCTACTCGCAAAGAATCCCGGCTCGAAGATGAAATGCACGGCTAGTTGACGGTCAGCGTCGAGTGCTCGGGAATCTGGTCGTCGTCTTGGCCGGGTTCGGTCACCACCAGCACGCGCCCGTGCAGCTTGAGAACGTCCACGTGGTGCCCGTAGAGCGCGCTGAGGACATCGGACCGCACGACTTCGTCGGTGGTACCGCTCGCCGCGCGGCCGTTGGTGAGATAGACGATGCGGTCCATCACCGGCAGCAGCGCGTTCATTTCGTGCGCCGAGAGAAGTACGGCGACGTGGTGATCGGTGGCGACGCGGTGCAACAGCGACACGATCTCCTGGACGCTCTTGGGGTCAAGGTTCGCGAGCGGCTCGTCGAGCAACAGCAGCGCCGGCTCACTCACCAGAGCGTGGGCGATCAGTACGCGCTGCTGCTCGCCCCCCGACAAGCTGCCCACGCGACTGTCGGCAAATCGCGCGGCGTCCACCGCAGAGAGAACCTGCTCGACCCGCTCTCGCTCGGCGGCGGATCGTCGAGAGAAGCCCAATCGGTGCGCGTTGAGGCCGAGGGCGACAAAGTCGCGCGCGCGAAGGGGCACGTCGGGGTCCAGCACGACTTTCTGGGGAACGTACCCGAGGGCATGCGTCCGCGTCGAGCGGGCTTCGCCCAGGACACGAATCTCGCCACCGCCCAGTCGCTGCAGACCAAGGATCGCGCGCAGCAACGTGGTTTTGCCGACGCCGTTCGATCCGATCAGTCCGGTGAACTCGCCACGGTGCACCTCGAAACTGACGTCATCGAGGATCGTGCGTCCGCCCAGGCTCACGCTGACGTGCTCGACGTCAAGGACGGCGGGCTCGTCGCTCACAGTTTCTCCGTCGAACGATGCGATACGACCGCAGCCTCAATCGCCTTCACTTCGGCCAGCATCCAGTTTTGGTAGTCGTAGTTGGTGGGCATCGTTTCGTACACGCCCACGACGGGAACGTGAGCCGACTTTGCCGTCTGGCGAATAGACGTCGTGAGTGAGTCCACGACCTGTTCGTTGTAACAGAAGAGTTTGACCTCGTGCTTCGTAAAGAAGCTGTCTTCCAGGGTCACGTCTTCGGGAGCGGGGTCCACGCCGTTCATGATGTCGGCCTGAAAGACAAAAGGGGTGAGGATGTTGGCGCCCATGGCTTGGAGAAGATAGTCGGCGACGGGCTCAGTGACCGCGACGGGCGTGTGAGGGTGCCCCAACTTGAACGCCGCGATGGCGCTTAGCCACGGCTGGAGCGACGCATCGAACGTCGTGAGGTTGGCCTTGAAGTATGCCGCGTGGGATGGTGCGAGCTTGTCGAGCGCTTTGACCATGGCCTTGGCGAGGGCGGGCATCGTCGTGGGCTTGTACCACAGGTGCGGATTCGACGTGTCGGTGGGAAGGCCCAGCACGTCTTGGGCGACAATGACCTTGCGCTTCGGGTTGGGTGAGGCCGCTTCAATGTTGTTCATGAAGCTGTCGTACCCCACGCCGTTCTGCACGATCAGTTGGGCGTTGGCCACCTCTTCGGCGACGCTGGCGCTCGCCTCGAAGGTGTGGGGGTCCGTGTTCGGGTTGTCCAGGATCGAAGAGACCGACACATATTTCCCGCCGATCTGACCGAGGACGTTGGCGTACTCGTTCTCCGCGCCGACGGCGACAATTTTGTGAGAGGAACTCGCCCCCGAAGGGGCTGAGATCAGGGTGCCCAGTACCAGGACCAGCGCCGCTGCGCCGCCAGCGAACGCTCTCTGTACGAAGGATCCCGTCATCATGCCCATAGCGTAGAATGAGACTGAGTCTCATTACAACTGAGACGGTTCGTGAAGGGAGAAGGACGTGAGCACGCTCAATGGAACCCACCACCCCGCCGACGCCTCGCACACGGATCTGCACGAACTGGTGGAAATTCACCTACGTCGTATCGACCAGCGCTACACCGCGGGCCGCCAAGCGGTCGTCGAACTCCTCGCCACCAGCGGACGACCGCTCAGCATCTCGGACATCGCCCACGCGATTCCCGACGTTCCGCGCAGTTCGGCCTATCGCCACTTGTCGGACCTTCAAGACGCTGGCGTGGTGCGACGCATCGCGGCCAACGACGAGTTCGCGCGCTTCGAGTTGGCTGAAGACCTCACCCACCATCATCACCACTTGTTGTGCTCAACGTGCGGGCGCGTCATCGACGTGACCCCGACGAGTGACTTCGAGCGCACGGTCAGTGCCATGGTTGACGAGCTCACCAAGCAACAGGGCTTTCGCGCGACCTCGCACGCCCTCGACGTGATCGGACACTGCGCCTCGTGCCACGAGAACTAGTCCTGGTCGCTCAGCAGCGCGGAGACCTCACCGTGTATCCGGCGGAGAACCTTCGCGCCGTCGGGGTCGACGCCTTCGTCACTGATCGCTTTGGCGGGGTCAGTGTCGGTCCCTACGACTCGCTCAACCTGGGCGAGCACGTTGGTGACCGGGAGGATCACGTGCGCGAAAACCGCCTGCGCGTCGCTCGGGCCGCGGGTGTCGCCTTCGAGCGCTTCGTCACGGTGCGCCAGGTGCACGGCGACCGCGTTCTTGAGGCTGCGCTCGCGACACGAAGCGACGAAGCCGACGCGTTGGTGAGCGATGACCCCTCGCTCGCAATCGCCATGCTGGTCGCCGACTGCGTTCCCCTAGTCCTCGCCGACGAGTCGTCCGAAATGTTCGCCGTCGTGCACGCGGGTTGGCGCGGGCTCGCGGCGGGCGTGATTGCCCGCGCATTGGACCTGTTCTCACCCGCCAGCACGCACGCATTCATTGGGCCCTCAATATCGGCTGAGACGTACCAGGTCGGCCCCGAGGTGGCTGAGCATTTCGCGCACATTGACGGCGCACTCTTCGCCGATGGCGCAGATCGCTCGCGCCTTGACCTTCGCCACGTCGCCACGCGCCAACTTCTCGACGCCGGCATCACGGACGATCACATCTCTCTCAGCCGCGAGGTCACCGACGGCGGAGCGATGTTCTTTAGCGATCGCGCGCAACGACCGTGTGGTCGCTTTTCGGTCGTGGCGAGACGAGCCGTAGCATGAGTGCGGCCATGAGCGACACGATTACTCCACGGCGGGCCGAGGTGTTCCGCTACGTCGGACTAGACCTCGACGGGACGACGGTGCGCGCCACCTACGACGTGGACGGGCGCACATTTTGCGAAACGGTGGTCTTTGAGGGCGCCGGACCGCTGAATACGCCGGCCGTGCTCTCGGTGGCCGAGTTGTGGTTCCTCCTGGCGGGGCTTTCCTACTACAAGACCGGTGCGGCCCGACGCATCGACGTAGGTGCAATCCCGCTGGGCGTCGCGGGACGCCGCCTTCTCGAAGCCGCCCTCACCGACGGACTGGGCGAGTTCTCCTATCGCAACGACCTTCCTCTCGGCGACGTGACCGTCGAAGGGGGCGGCAACGTCACGAAGATTCCCGTCACGCTGAACCCACAGCGCGTTCTCGTTCCCTTCGGCGGTGGCATCGACTCGGTCGTGACCGTGGAGTCGCTCTCGCGGGACCTCGACACGTCACTCTTCATCGTGAGCCCGGGGACGGGTCGCTTCACGCCACTGGAAGCGACGGCCGCGCAAACGGGATTACCGATCGTGCGCGCCACGCGCCACCTCGACGCGCAACTCCTTGCGGGCAACGACAGTTTCTTCAACGGACACGTCCCCGTCACCGCGATGGTCACGTTGCTGGGCGCCATGGCTGCGGTGGCGTCGGGTCGCGGTGGCGTCGTGATGAGCAACGAACACTCGGCGTCGGTGCCGAACTTGGAGTGGTCCGGCCGCGAGGTCAACCACCAGTGGAGCAAGTCGCTCGCTGCCGAGGTCCTCATCGCCGAGGCGCTCACTGAGCGACTGGGCGACCAACTCACGGTGGCGAGTTTCTTGCGGGCTCGCAGCGAGGTTTGGGTCGCCCAGGTCTTCAGTGAACTCCCCCAGTACCATCACGTCTTTCGCAGTTGTAACCGGGCGTTTCGCCAAAGCGTCGACCAGCGCGACGGATCGTGGTGCGGTGAGTGCGACAAGTGCCTGTTCATCAACTTGGCGCTCGCTCCGCACCTCTCGCGGGCTAGCTTGACCGAGATCTTTGGGCACGAGCCGCTGAGCGATCCGGCCCGTGACAACCAACTGCGCGTGCTGGTGGGCCTCGGCACCGAGGCCAAGCCCTTTGAGTGCGTGGGCGACCCCGATGAGAGTGCGGTCGCCTTGAAGATGGTGAGCCGCATGGCCGAGTGGCGCGACGTGCCCCGACTCGCCGAAATCGCCGACAACACCTCGCCATCACGCGGCTTTGACGAGTTGCTCGAACCCCAAGGGAGCGATCGTGTTCCAGCCCACTGGCTTCGCTGACCTCGCCGGACGGCGCGTGGGAATCTTTGGCTACGGCGTTGAAGGCCGCGCCGCGGTGGACTTGCTGCGCGGCACGTGCGATCTGGTCATTGTCGATGACGTCGAGGGACTGGGCGACGACGTGCTCGTCACCGACCACGGTGGCCTCGAAGCACTCTTCACGTGCGACGTGGTGCTGAAGAGTCCGGGCATTCCGCGCCGACGCGCCGACGTCCTCGAACTGGAGGACTATGGGGTGAGTGTGACGTCCGCTCTCAATCTGTGGCTCCACGACACCGATCGCGACCGGGTTGTCGCCATCACGGGAACTAAGGGCAAGTCAACGACCACCGCGCTCATTACCTTCTTTCTCACCTGTCTCGGCGAGAGCGCTCAGCGCCTGGGCAACATCGGACGAGCGCCCTACGACCCCGCCGTCGATACCTCGAGTGGCTGGCTGGTGCTCGAGGTGTCCAGTTTTCAGATCGTTGATCTGGACCTCGCGCCGAAGGTCGTCGTGGTGACGTCGTTGGGCGAAGACCACATCGACTGGCACGGCTCCCTCGAGCAGTACCGGCGTGACAAGCTCTCACTCACCCGCGCGCCGGGAGTGCATCGCACGCTGGTGGCCGATGCGCCCACCCTGCACGAACACGAAAGTGAGATCGGCGGTGAGCTCATGTATGTCGCGAGCGACGTCACGCACCTCGCGAACGCCCTTGGACTCATCGGCGAACACAATGACTCCAACGTGGCCCTCGCCCTGGCCGCGGTCGCCGAACTCACCCGTGCCGATGAGTCCGCACTGCGCCAGAGCGTGCGCGAACGCGCGAGTGAGTTCGAACCGCTCTCGGGTCGCCTCACGCTCGTCGCTCACGAGCGTGTCGAGGGCACCACCGTGCGCTACGTCGACGACGGCCTCGCCACGTCGGTGCTGCCCACGCTGGCCGCACTCGAGGTCTTTCGCGACGAGCCACTCGCACTCATCGCCGGCGGTTTTGACCGCGGCGTGGATTACACCGACTTGGCAGGTGTGCTGTGCGCGCGAGAGTGCGACACGACGCTCATCACGATGGGCAACGCCGGTCTGCGCATTGGCGATGCCGTGACTCAGCGCTGCCACGACATCGCCCAGCACGGTGCCACATCTATGGAGGACGCGGTTCAGTTGGCGCGCGCGTCGCTGGCGGGCGGTGGCGTCGTCTTGCTGTCGCCGGCCGCACCCAGCTTTGACCAGTATCGAAACTGGGAGGAGCGATCGGCCGACTTCACGCGCATCGTGCGATCCCTCGTCGATAAAAGTTCCTAGAAAGTTTTCGCGCCCCGCGACAGAGACTTGGACAGACGACGAATCTCAGTGATTCTCGTCTCACGGCAGCGTCCGTGTCGATGAAGGAGACACTGTGAGCAATCACGACACCGCATCTAGCCCCAGACCTCGTGCCGTTCGCGGCCCCTCGGCCGTACTTCGCATGGCGCTGCTCATCATCTTTGCCATCGTCATCGCGGCCGTTGCCTTCGTGGGCGAGACGCTCGGCCACTCGCGCTCATCCGCGGGTGCCGCCACCATCACCGTGACCGGTTCGGGCACCGTCATGGGAACCCCCGACACGGTGAGTTTCCAGATCGGTGTCTCCACCACCGCCGGTAGTGCCGCAGCGGCCCTGCGCCAGAACAACATCAAGACCGCTGGGATGGAAAAGTCGCTGCTGAAGAACGGCGTCACCAAGATGAACCTCCAGACCACCGATCTCAACATCTACGACAACACCAACTCCAGTGGCGCGGTGACGGGCTTTACCGTGAGCGATCAACTCACCGTCACGATGCACGACATCTCCAAGGCCGGCGTCGCGATCGACGCAGCGTCCAACTCCGCTGGCAACGGTGTGCAGTTCAGCGGCGTGACCTTTTCGATCTCGAACCAGTCCAAGTACCTCGCCCGCGCTCGAGCCAAGGCGATGCAGAACGCCCGCACCGAGGCGAGTCAGATCGCCAAGGGCGGCGGAACGAGCGTGGGCGACATCGTCAAGGTGACCGACCAGGAGAACACCGGTTCGACCGGGATCATCTTGCCCTACACCGAGTTCGCGAGTGCGGCTGCCGCCAAGACCGTGCCGATTCAGTCGGGCTCGCAGTCACTCAGCGTGCAAGTGACCGTCGTCTACAGCCTCGCAAGCTAAACGACCTCGAGTACTCGCTCGCTCTCGGGCGTGAGGGGCAGTGTGTCGGCGACCTCGTCCTCGGTGGCGGCACGCTTGCCCAGGTGGCGGCGGTTGAGCAGCCCGTTGGAGATAGCGACCACCAGGCCCACGATGAAGATGAGCGTGCCAAAGCACAGCACCTGGGGTGGCAATCCCACTTTGGCCGCCCCGTAGACGAAGAGCGGGAACGTGACCGTAGAACCGGCCACGAAACTCGTGATCACGTAGTCGTCGATCGACATCGCAAAGGCCATGAGACTCGCCGCCAACAGCGCGGGCCACAACAAGGGCAACGTGACGCGGGTAAAGGTGGTGAAGGGCCCCGCCCCCAAGTCGCGCGCCGCGTCCTCGATGGCCGTATCCATCCCCGAGAGTCGCGCCTGGACCACCACCACGACGTAGGCCACGTTGAAGGCGACGTGGGCGATCAGGATCGTGAGCAAGCCAGTGTCGAGGTTGATGGAGAGGAAGAACGACAGTGAGGCCGCGCCCACCACGATCGAGGGCGCGGCGATGTCGGCGAACACCATGGAGCTGAGCAGACCCTTGCCCCAGAACCGATAGCGCGCGAGCGCCATCGACAGTGGAGTGCCAATGGCGACCGAGACCAGCGACGAGATGACCGCCACTTCAATCGAGGTCGTAAAGGCGTGCGTCAGTCCGTCCACCTGCCCGAGGTTGCGATACCAATACGTCGTAAAGCCGTACCAGGTGAAGGTGATGCGGCTCGTCGGGGCGGCGTTAAAACTGTAGAGGATCATCACCACGATCGGCACGAAGGTGACGGCGATCACGAGCCAGTAGAAGCCCGCCAGCAAGGGACTGTGCTTGCGTCGATCGAATCCGCGTTCGCTCTTGGCCATCACTACACCAAGTTCTCAATGTTCTGGGTGCCAAAGACACGCGCGTAGATGAACATGATGATGCCCAGCACTACCATCAACGCCGTCGAGAGGGCGGCCGCGACGTTGAACTGCTGATTCGTGAGATACGAGTCCTGGATGGCTTGTCCGATGGTGTACGTGTTCACCCCACCGAGCAGCGAGGAGACGACCGGGTCGCCCACGGTGGTGATGAACACCAACAGCACGCCAGCAAAGATGCCCGCTCGCGAGAGCGGCAGCACGACGCGCAAGAAGACCTCGCGTCCATTCGAATAGAGGTCCCGGGCGGCTTCGAGTATTCGACCGTCCACGCGTTCGAGCGCGACATAGATCGGCAGCACCATGAAGGCGAGGTTGTTATAGACGTCGCCACCGATCACCGCGTTCGACGTGCCCAGAATGTGGAAGTTCTTCGACACCAGATGCATGTTGTGCAACGCGGTGATGACGATCCCCTGGTTCGAAAGAATGAAGGACCACATGTCGATGCGAATGACGAACGACACGAAGAAGGACAGCAGCACCAAGAACAGCAGGGGGCTCTTCCAGCGTTCTTTCACTTTGAAGGCGATGAAGTAGGCCATCGGGTACGCGATGAAGATCGCGATGATCGTTGACGCGGCACCGTAGTACAGCGAGCGCAGGAAGAACGTCGTGTAGGGGATGTCGGAGTGAATGAAGAGTTGCTTGTAGATCGCCCAGTTCCACGTCAGGTGATAGCCCGAGATCGGATTGCCCGTTTCGAGCGAGACGATGAGACCCGAGCCCAGGGGCACGAGGAAGAAGGCCAGCATCCACCCGCCGCCCAACAGACTGAGGGCGTAGGGCGAACTGTGGCGACGCAAGAATCCCGGACGTCGAGACTTCGGCGCGCTCGGGGTACTCGCGGTACTCGGGGTGCTGGTCGCGACGTCGGTCATTACTCGATGATCGGGTTGTACGTGTTGTTCCACGTCTCGTACTCGTTGTAGTCCTTGTAGACGTAGTACGTGTAGGAGTGGCTGTCGATGGAGGCGGGCGGAAAGACCAACGGGCTGTTCGCGACGCCGGGATCCTTGAGGATGTCCTTGATGTACTGCTGTGCCTCAGGAACGGGACAGACGTAGTTCACCCAGTCTTCGACGATGCCTGCGATCTTGGGCGTGTAGTAGAAGTTCATCCACTCGAGCGCGCTGAGCGGATTCTGCGACTGACGAGGAATCAGCATGTTGTCGTGCCAGACGATCTGACCTTCGGTGGGAACGACGTACTTGAGGTGGGGATATCCCGAAAGGTTCGCTTGGAAGATGTCGCCCGACCACGCTTGACTGATCCAGGTGTCGCCGTTCTCCAGGTACTGGATATAGCTCTGGTCGTAGTAGCCGAGCACATTGTCGCGCTGCTTTTCGAGCCACTTGGTGGACTCCGCCCAGTCCTTGGGCGTCGACTTTGCGGGTTCGATTCCCATGCGCAGGAGCGCCATGGAACCAACTTCGGTGTTGTCGTTCATCATCCCGACGTGGCCCTTGAACGCCGGGTCGGCGAGATCGTTGAAGCTCGTGATCGGGCGCGTGATGAGCTTGGAGTTGTACGCGATGCCGGTAAATCCGGTCTGCCAGGTCACCGAATAGCGATTGTCGGGGTCGTAGTTCGGGCTCTTGACCAAGGGACTGGCGTACGTGGCGAAGTTCGGCAACTTGGAGTGGTCCAACTCGACCAGAAACTGATTGGCGATCAACTGGGTGAGGTACCAGCCGTTGGTCATCACGATGATGTCGTAGCCGGTTTGCTCCTGGGCTTGGAGTAACGGTTCGATCGTCGCGTAGAACGGCGCATTGTCCTGGATCACCGCCTCGTAGTCGACCTTGATCCCAGTCGCCTTCGTGAAGTCCTCGAGCGATATGGACTTGCCGTGCTCCTGGTCGATGTACAAGGGCCAGTTGGCGAAGTTAAGTTGACCGGTTCTCCTCTGGTCCTTCCAGTACTTCGTCCAGTTGATGAGGCGATCGCTCTCGCGAGCTTCCGAACCCTCAATGCCACACGCGGCCAGAAATGCCGACATCCCCGCTATCCCGGCGCCAGCGCCCAGTGTTTTGAGCGCGGAGCGTCGCGACAGCCGGCGCTGCGTTAACCCTCGCAGTAGCGCGGGGTCCACGTTGGCCCCGCCCGACGGCGGCTCAGTCGACACCCGAGACTTCCTT
>JBARLO010000076.1:0-10186 GCA_049801955.1 Acidimicrobiales bacterium | reverse complement strand
CTTCGCGCCCGCGTCATGAGCGCGCTCTCGCCCCGACTGCGCGTCGAGCTCTCGCGCGCAACGGGAGTGCTGCCACGAGACGTGCGCGACGAGCTCGTCGAAGCGCTCTTCGCCATGACCGAGGCTGACTACCCGATCGGCTTTAACTTCAGCGTCGCGACGAAGTCGGCGACGATCTTTCGCGCGTGGGGGGGATTCGCGAACGCCCGGGGACCGATCATCGAAACCGAGAGCGACACGATCTATGACGTGGCGTCGTTGAGCAAGGTCGTCTCCACCACCACGATCGCCCTGTGGCTCGCCCAGACTCGCCAGTGGCGCCTTAGCGATCACCTGTCAAAGTGGTTGCCCGATTTTCCCCGCGATGACCTCACCCTTTTCCAACTCCTCACCCACACCTCGGGGCTGATCCCTCATCGACCCTTCTTTCACTTAGGTCGCGATCCGCGGGCCATCCGTCGCGCCGTCTACGCCGAGGCGACCACCGGCGGGCCAGTCGGTGACGTGATCTACAGCGATCTCAACTTCATGCTGCTTGGTTGGGCTATCGAACGATGCGCGCGTCAGCCACTCGAGCGACTCTTCGGCGAGGTCGTCGCCCAGCCCCTCGCCATGAGCGACACGCGCTACCGACCATTGCGTCGCCAACAGAGCCGTATCGCGGCGACCGAGCGCAACGGCGACCAACGCCTGACCAAAGAGTTGGTGTGGGGTGAGGTGCACGACGGGAACGCGTGGGCCCTGGGTGGCGTGGCCGGTCACGCGGGACTCTTCTCGACGAGCAACGATCTCACTCGATTCGTACAGTCGCACTTGGGCGCACGAGGGCATCACGTGTTGAGTCCTTCGAGCATCTCCTCGATCTCGCGAACACCGGTCGGGACCCAACCCGACGTGCGGGGTCTCGGCTGGCGCCTCGATCCCACGGCCTGGGGATCCTGGCCCCCCGATACCTTGTGGCACACCGGATTTACGGGCACCTCACTCCTCGTGGCTCGAGACGCCAACCTGGGAGTCGTGCTCTTGACCAACGCCATTCATCCCACGCGGCAACTCGATCGCCACGAACACATGCGCGCCACTCTGCACTCGATCGTGGCGAAGAGCCTGGCCTGATGGAGCCGAACGACCTCGAGTTCCTCGAGCAACTCGGCACCGAGCAGGTGCGCCACGAACTCGCGGACCTCGATCAACTCTCAGTCGCGGAGCTCGTCGACCTGATGTGCGCCGACGTACGACAGGTGCCCGATGCTCTCATCGCCGCCGAGACGCAGATCACGAACGCGGTCGGCGACATCGTGGGTCGCATGGAACGAGGCGGACGGCTCATCTACGTCGGTGCCGGAACCGCGGGCCGCCTCGGCATGCTCGACGCCGCCGAGGCGGGACCCACGTTCAACGTTGACGACGGTCAGGTCGTGGGCATCCTCGCGGGCGGCAGCACCGCCTTTGGCGTGCCGATTGAGAACGCCGAGGACGACTTTCAGGGCGGCCGCGACGCCGTGAGGTCGCTGTCGATCACTGAGCTCGACAGCGTGGTGGGAATCTCGGCCAGCGGGCGCACTCCCTACGTCTTGGGCGCGATCGATGAGGCGAACGACGCCGGTGCTCTCACCATTGGCCTCGCTTGCAATGTCGGCACCCCGCTCGCGCTGAACGTCGATCGACCGATCGAGGTGGCGGTGGGACCCGAGCTCATCGCCGGCTCGACGCGCATGAACTCGGGCACCGTGCAAAAGATCGTGCTCAATGTCATCTCGACCGCCACCATGGTCCGTCTCGGCAAGACGTACGGCAACTTGATGGTCGACCTGCGACCCACCAATGAAAAACTCCGCGACCGCTCGGCGCGCATTGTCGCACGCATCACCGGCGCCTCACTCGGCGAGTCGCGTGACACACTCGTCGCAAGTGGCTGGAGAGTCAAAGTGGCGTCGGCCATGCTGGTCGGACAGGTAGACGCGGACGAGGCCAGCGAGCGGCTCGACCTCTACGACGGACGTCTGCGTCCGGCCCTCGACTCCTTTCGCGCCCCCTCATCAGTGTCCCGTGACGTTCACCACTGGACTCGACTCGGGGTCGCGGCCGCCTTCGTGGACGGTTCGCTCATCGAAGGCGACGTCGCCATCCACGACGGTGAGATTGTGGCGGTGGGACTCTCGCACCCCGGCAGCGGTATTGCCATCCGTGGGCTCGTCGACGCGCAGGTCAACGGGTATGCCGGCGTCGACCTGTTGAACGCCGAGGTTGAGCAGATCCTGGAGATGGGTCGTGCGCTCGAGCGCGACGGCGTCGTGGCCTATCAACCCACTCTGATCACGAGCGAGTTTGACCAGACCCGTCGAGCGACCGAACGACTGCAGACCGCGAGGGCAAGCCACCGCGACGGCGCGTTCATCCTGCCCGTTCATCTTGAGGGACCCTTCTTGTCGCCGGATCGCGCGGGTACCCATCCTGAAACCCTTCTTCGGGCCCCTGACCTCGAACTACTGAGCCGGTTGCTCGATCTCCCCGAGGTCGGGTTCATGACGATCGCGCCTGAACTACCCGGTGCCCTCGCTCTCATCGAGGAGTGCCGCCGACGGGGTGTCAGCGTCTCGCTCGGTCACAGTGCGGCCAGCGCGGAGGAGGCTGAACGGGGCTTTGCCGCGGGGGCGACGACCGTGACACACCTCTACAACGCGATGGAGCCGATGAGCGCACGTTCGCCCGGCCTCGCGGCGGCCGCCCTCACGCGGTCCAACGTCACGATCCAGATGATCGCCGACGGCCTGCACGTCGAGGATGCCATGATGCGACTCGCCTTTTCGGCAGCCACCAATCGGTGCGTCGTGGTGACCGACGCACTGGCGGCCGCCGGCTGCGATCAAATGGTCGTGCAACTCGGCACCGTCACGGTCACGGTGCGCGACGGCGTGGCGCGACGTGAGGACGGAACGTTCGCCGGCAGCATCGGACGTCTGCGCGAGAGCTTGATTCGCCTGCGTGCGCTCGGGCTCTCCCAAGTCGACGCCCTCAACGCGGTGATCACTCGCCCAGCGGTGATGCTCGGCGCGCAGGAACAAGTCGCGATGACCCCGGGGTCTCCGGCGCACATCATTGTGCTCAACGACGAGCTCGAGATGACGCGACGCGCGACGCCCGAGGGGCTGGTCGACGTCTAAAAGGTCCACGTAGGATGCCGAAGTATGGCCTCCACTCCCGATCGACTGGTCCTCAGTGTGGCAGATGCCAACCTAGCCGCCGCCTTGAGCGACATCGAGGGCGTCGACGTTGTGGTGTGGGACATGAACGGTCCGCCGCCGATTCCCACCATTGATCTGGTCGTCCCGCCCTATCTCGGGGGCAACGACTGGACCCAACAGTTGGCCACCGTAGGGACGCGCCTCATCCAAAGCACCATGCTCGGTTACGACGGCATTGCCGAACTCTTGCCACCGGGAATCGTCTTCGCCAACGCGGCCTCGGTGCACGAACCGTCCACGTCGGAACTGGCGCTCGCTCTCATCCTGGCCATGCAGCGGGGAATCCCGGACTTCGTGCGGGCCGCCGAACGCGGTGAGTGGCAGCGTGGGTGGCGCCAAAGCCTCGCTGATCGACGCGTGCTCCTCGTAGGATACGGCGGCGTGGGCAAGGCCATCGCTGATCGCCTCGCACCGTTCGAGGTCGAGCTCACTCGCGTGGCCCAGCACGAACGCACCGATGAGCTCGGGCAGGTTCACGGAATCGAGTTACTCTTCGACCTGCTCCCCGACGCCGAGATCGTCATCATCGCCGTCCCGCTCAACGACAGTACCGATCACCTCGTTGATGACGGGTTCCTCTCGCGAGTGAGTGACGGGGCGCTGCTCGTCAACATCGCGCGTGGCCAGGTCGCCGACACCGACGCGCTCTTGAAGCACGCGAGTTCGGGACGGCTCCGACTCGCCTTGGACGTCACCGACCCCGAACCGCTACCCCAAGGTCACCCGCTCTTCGCACTGGAGAATGTGTTGATCTCGCCCCACGTGGGAGGAGCCACGAGTGCTGCCGTGCCGCGACTCATTCGTCTGGTGAAGAGGCAGATTGAACGACTGCAAAACGGCGAAGAACCTCTCAACGTCGTCATACGCACCTAAGCGACCGACGCTCGCTAGAGCTTTTGATACATGATGTGCAGCCCGACCAGCCCGTGCGAAGCAGAGTCGAAGGCCTCGGGTACCGTTGCCAGAATCTCAAAGCCCAGGCTCTGCCAGAGTTGCACCGCCGCGGTGTTGGTTTCGACCACGGCGTTGAACTGCATGGCGGCGTAGCCCTCACCACGCGCCCAACTCAGTACCTCTAGCCCGAGGGCCCGGCCGACGCCACGCCCGCGCGCGTTGGGATCGACCATGAAGCTGGCGGTCGCGACGTGCGCACCGCGCCCAGGACGATTGGGGCCCGATTTGGCCGAGCCCACGATGCGGCCGTCATCGACGGCCACGATCACGCGAAACGGTGGTCTCTCCATCCACAGAGTGCGAGCCTCGTCTATCGAGGCGCCCGGCGGATACGCGTAAGTCTCTCCCGCGGCGAGGATCGCCGAGAAGATGGGGTAAAACGATGGCCAGTCATCGTCGCGCGCGTCTCGGATGTTCATCAGCGCGAAAGCGTACCGGACGGCTCGTCCGCGCGATCTCGAAACCATACGAGTCCCGTGCCCGAGTGGCCCGGTGTTTGAATTGGGCGACTCTCCTCACCGAGGAGAGCGAAGCCGATCTTTGGGGGCACCGCGGCGCTCGGAACGTTCGCCTTATCCATGCGGATCTGCACGCGATCGACATCCAGGTACTCAAATGCCGCTTCGGTGAGAGCACGTGCGGCGCTGCTCGCGTAGCCGCGCCTCGTTCGGTCGGTGCGAACCCAGTAGCCAATCTCCACACAGTGGGGATCGCCCTTGGCGTGAAGGGCAACGGTACCGACCACGTCGCCGGTGTCCGCCTCCACCAAGACGAAGGCCCAGTCAACGCCCTCGTCAAAGCGCGACTCCGCTGCGTTGAGAAACTCCAGAACGCTGTCGCGAGTCATCGGTTGTGCGGCCCAGGTCATCCAGGGATGGAGTTCGGGATAGGTCGCGGCTGTCGCTGCCAATAGTTGGTCACACATATCAGGGCGAGCGCGACGCAGTACCAGATCACCGGCGTTGAGTCGATCGGGCAAGCGAGCCATGGAAAAGTATGGTCCACGACACCGCTGCTCGCGCGACCGGATGATCGGCGCGCACGAAAACTAGCCTGCACTCAAGCGAGGAGGCAACGTGGCGCGAGAGCGACGAGACGTATTCGGCGAAGCGGTGGAGCAGTACGCCAAAGCCCGTCCGGGGTACCCCGACGCCATGGTCGAAGACATTCTGGCCTACGCAGATCCGGCCAATGAGATTCTCGAAGTCGGTGCGGGAACCGGCAAAGCAACCGTCTCCTTTGCGTCGCGCGGCGTGACGATGACCTGTCTCGAACCAGATCCAAGGATGGCCGCTCGATTGAAAGAGGAGTGCGCGCCGTTTCCCGACGTGACCATCGAGGTCACTCGTCTGGAGGACTACTCACGCCCGCTGGCCTTTGACGCACTGATCGCGGGCCAGTCCTGGCACTGGGTCGATCGCCTGCACCGATGGGACTTGGCCTACGAGGCCGTGCGCGAAGGGGGCACCATCGCCTTGTTCTGGAATGCGTACGTCGTCGCCGACGACGCCACGCGCGCCGAACTCCGGGCGATCGACGAGCGCTACTCGGTCGACGCGGGCCACTACGGCGTCACGGGACAAGACGACCCCACCGGCGACGAGATCGAGCTGGAGGAGGGCTGGCCCGCCTACGACCTGGTCACTGATTCGCGTTTCGAGGACCTCGTGAGTCGTCGCTACCGCCGCCACCTCAACTACGACACCGAGACCTTCATCGACCTGCTCGCTTCGACATCCTCCTACCGACTCTTGGAAGAGAGTGACCGAAAGCTCATTTTCCATGAAGTCCGCGACGTGGTGTCGCGTCACGGCGAGCCCGTCGCGATGACGATCGTGACCGATCTGTTTCTCGGACACACGACGTCGCCGACTAGCGATCCTTCAGAAATCGAGTAAAGAATTCGACGATGCGTCGACGCGCGTCGTTCGCAGACACTTCGTCCGCGTGCGCTCCGATCAATCGACCCACGACCGCGATCAGCACGGCGGGCGTACCGACGTGCTCGTTGAGAAATCCGTGACCCGCGTTGGGATACACCTTGAGGTCATGGACTACGCGGTCGTCATCCAGAGCACGCTCCAATCGAACCACGTGCTTAGATAGCCGACGGTCCTTGGCTCCGTAACTCGCAACGACCGGACACGCTCCGGCCAACACGCTCGCCGCGTCATGGGGTACATCGCCGTAGTTGACGGCCGAGACTTCATAGTGATCGTTCGCTGCCAACAGAAGCGAGAAACCCCCGCCCATGCAGTAGCCATTGACGCCCACTCGACCGGTGCACATGTCGTCACTGACGAGGCGGGTGCGCGCGGCGTCGATCGCGTCAAACGTGGGTCCGCGCTGAGCGCGAAGGTCCACAATGATCGAGCGAAGGCAGGAGAACTTGTTTGTTCGTGAGTAGAGATCGGGTCCCAACGTGAGAAATCCCTCTCCCGCGAGCCAGTCGCACTGATGTCGCAGATCGGGAGTGAGTCCAAAGGCGTCGTGGATGACAATGACGCCCGGCCACGGCCCGTCACCGGAGGGAATGGCCAGGTAGCCGCGCAACTGGCCGGAACCGAAGGAAAAAGTGATGTCCGAAACAATTCCTCCTCAAATGTTCTTCGCTCCTGATGGTAGAAGGTCCGATCCGGTCACGCCGTTGCCGGGATGCGCTAATTTAGTTGTATGCCGAAAGCAAGTTCTACGGAGAGCCCCCGCGTGGTGAACCTTTCCCAGGAGCAACTGAAGCGCGTGGCGTCCAGCATGTCCATCCTGTCGCGCGCTTTTACCCTCTCGCGACCGCACGAGACCATGATGAAGGAAGCCGGCGTGCGCCTGGATCGAGCGGGGTCGGCTCTCTTGTTCAAACTGCGCTCGCTGGGCGAATCGACGCGTGTGAGCGACCTCGCGGAGTTGCTCGACGTGGACACCCCGGCCGTCACCCGCAAGGTTCAACAGCTCGAGCGCCTCGGCTTGGTCCAATCCACGCCCGACACCGACGACAAGCGCGCCAAGCGCATCACTCTGACCAAGTCAGGCGAGAAGACCATCGATCGCATCATGCTGGCGGTCAACCACCGCTTCGCTCGCCTCTTCGAGGGGTGGAGCGACAAGGAGGTAGCGAGCTTCTCGCTGTCCCTCGACAAGTTCGCCCAGGCCGTACGCGTTGAAATGGAGAATGACCGTGACTGATGACCTCGCCGACGTCGTCGCCGCCCCCGAAGAGCACGAGTTCACCAAGGAGGAGCACCGTCGTATCCTGGCGATTCTCGGCGCATTGATGCTCGGCATGTTCCTGGCCGCCCTGGACCAGACCATCGTCGCGACCGCATTGCCGACGATCGCTGGCGACCTGCACGGCCTCAACCACCTCTCCTGGGTCGTAACCGCCTACCTGATCACCTCGACAATCACCTTGCCGCTGTGGGGTAAATACGGCGACCTCTACGGAAGAAAGAAGTTCTTCCAGATCGCCGTCGTGATCTTCCTCATCGGTTCCATGCTCTCGGGCATCTCCCAGAGCATGCTCGAACTCATCTTGTTCCGCGCCATTCAGGGCGCGGGCGCCGGTGGCCTGATGGTCGGGTCCCAAGCCATCATTGGCGACGTCATTCCGCCTCGCCAACGTGGTCGCTACATGGGGTACTTCGGGGCAGTCTTCGGGTTATCCAGCATCCTGGGCCCGCTCGCCGGCGGATTCTTTACTCAGCACCTCTCGTGGCGCTGGATCTTCTACATCAACGTACCGATCGGCATCATCGCGCTGTTCACGATTGCCGCGGTCCTGCACATCCCCGTCAGCAAGAAGCACCACAAGATTGACTGGTGGGGCACCACGTTCCTCTCGGCCGGCGTCGTTGGCTGGATTCTCGCCACGACGTTGGGCGGCACGCCCGGCTGGGCGTGGGCGTCTGCGCCGATCCTCACCATGATGATCTTGAGCACCGTGTCGCTGTTGATCTTCGTCTATGTCGAGACCAAAGCGGCCGAGCCCATGATTCCGCTGCACCTCTTCAAGAACCGGACATTTTCTGCGGCGTCCGGCGTGAGCTTCGGGATCGGCTTCACGATGTTCGGATCGATTGTGTATCTACCGCTCTACCTCCAGATTGTCCACGGCGCTACGCCCACCTCATCAGGACTCGAATTACTCCCGATGGTGGGCGGAATGCTGATCACGTTCGTCGTCAGTGGGCGACTGGTGTCCAAGACCGGGCGCTACAAGATCTTTCCGATCATGGGCCTGGCCATCACAACTCTCGGCCTGATCCTCCTGGCCATGCTGGGCCCGCATACGTCCTACGGCATCGCCGCCATCGACATGTTCGTCGTGGGCTTCGGACTCGGACTGGTCATGCAGGTCCTCGTGGTGGCCGTCCAGAACGCGGTGCCACACTCGCAACTCGGAACCGCGACCGCGACCGCCACGTTCTTTCGAACCATCGGTGGCGCCTTTGGCGTCGCCATCCTGGGCGCGGTCTTTAACACGGGGCTGCTGAGCAACCTGCGCAAGGTGGCCGGTCCCGCCGTCTTGAAGGCGATCGGTGGCAACAACATCTCGGACAATCCGTCGCAGATTCTGAAGTTGCCGCTGAATGAGCGCGAGTTGGTGATCAGTGCGTTTAGTCACACCCTCCAGACCGTCTTCATTGTGGCGATCCCCTTCGCCGTGGCGTCGTTCATCGTCTGCTTCTTCCTCAAGGAGATCCCCTTGCGCGACCGCGCACACGTGAGCCTCAGTGAGGACGCGGCGGCGGAGATGCCGAGTCTCTAGGTAACCAGTCTCCTCGGGCCGTGTCTTTGTAGGCTCCCACAGTGGACGCTGCGCAAGGTCACAGTGATTCGTTGACGTCCTCGAAGGTGGGCCGAGGCGAGTTAGCGCTTGCGCTGTCGGCTTTCATCGGGTTGTGCGTGGCGGTGTCAGTGAAAGCACCGCAACTGCTCGAGCCCGATGACTACGCCTATCGCGCGTCCATCGTGGCGCTCTCCCAGGGCCACCTGCTGTTAACGAACGCCCAGTACCTCCGTCTCTTTGCGCAACTCAGTGTTCACGGTCAACCCGGTATCTACCAGTGGGTGCATCTGGCCAACGGCAAGTGGATCAGTCAGAAGAACCCGGGCTACCCCTTCTTTGCCGTGCTCTTCCAACTCCTCCACGCACTTCGCGCAGCACCGCTCTTCTACGGCGCGCTGGCGTGCGGGGGCCTCTTCTATGGCGCACGGCGCTGGCTCGGTCCCTGGGGCGGGGCGTACGCCGTTGTCTTGTACTGCAGCGCCGGTGACGCACTCATCTTCGCCTGGCGTTCGACCATGCCCACGTTCACCGACATGTCGCTCATTGCGGCGGCCGCGGGCCTGCTCCTCGGCGCGCTGCTCTCGCGCGAGAGTCCCCCGGCTCGTCGACTCGTCCTCGGTCTGCTCGCGTTTCTGGCGCTGGATGGCGCGACGTTTATTCGCTACACCGACGTCGTGCTACTCATTTGCGCTCTCGTAGCGGTCGTGGCCCTCGCGCGCGCGTGCGCACTGACTCGCGGCATGATCCTGAGTTGGATCGGCGTCGTGGCGCTCTACGCGCTCGGTGACGCTGTCCTCAATCACTATCTCTACGGCGGCTACTTCTCCAGCGGGTACAGCCCCGGACTCGTCTCGTTCAGCACGAGTGCGGTCGCGCCGAACGTCGAGCGACTGCCCTGGCCCCTGCTGGAGGGGACACCCATGATCGCGCTCGCCCAGGGCGCGGTGGTCTGGATCGTGTGTCGACTGGTGCGCGCGCGTGGCACTGTGCTGGCGGCACGAACTCGCACCGACGCGGTCGTGGCGCTCGTCCTCGCGGTCTCGTGGGGAGCGCTGTGGGCTCTCTACGCCACCTACACCTGGACCGTCGGCCAAACGCTCGGACGCGTGATCGCGATTCACGTCGTGCGGTTCTACATGCCCGCGCTCGGACTCATCGCCCTGCTCGCGGCGTGGCTTCTCGCACAGGTGCCGCGATGGATCGC
>JBARLO010000075.1:0-5985 GCA_049801955.1 Acidimicrobiales bacterium | reverse complement strand
GGGCGCTAAGTCCCCCGAGCAGCCCAGCGATCCAAACTCGTGCACCACCGGGGTGATGTTGGCGTTGATCAGCGCCGCGTACGCCTCAGCCGTCGAGGGGCGCACGCCCGACACGCCGCTGCAGAGGTTGGTCAAGCGCGAGACCATCATGGCGCGCACGACCTCCGCCTCGACTTCGGGCCCCACGCCCGCGGCGTGCGAGCGAATGAGCGAGCGCTGCAGGTCGCGGCGGCGCGCGGGCGAGATCGAAGTGGTCGCGAGCGATCCGAACCCGGTCGAGAGCCCGTAGATCGCTTCACCGCTATCCACCAGGGCGTCGATGGCGTCGCGCTGGCGCGCCAGGCGCTCCAGGACCGCGGCGCTCAGGGTGAGTGGTTCGTACTGTCGCGCGACGCGCACGAGTTCATCGCGCGTCAACGCCTCGATGCCCAGTTCGATGGTCACGAGGGTCTCCTTTGCACGCCCGAGAGCGTCTCCAGTACCAAGAGCGCGCCCAAGCGCACCGTGCGTTCGTCGGGCGTGTCACGCTCAACGTCCACTTCGGTGAAGTCAATGGCGAGCACGTCCTTCGACGTCGCGAGCGCTCGCACGAAGCGGCGGATCTCGTCGGGGCGCAAACCGCCTGGGGACGCCGCGGGACATCCCGGCACCGCCACGCGATCCGCGACGTCGAGGTCAATATCCACGTAGACCTTGCGACCACCTTGACGCGCGACGTCCAGGGCCCGACGCGCGATGACGGCCGCGTCGTCGCGGTTAAAGGCGTCGCGTTCGATGATGCGCACCCCCGCTGCTTGGGCGTCGCGGGCATAGCCGGGTGAGTTGGCAAAGTCGCTGAGTCCGACTTGCACCACGTGATGCCCGTCGAGGCCTTCCTCGAGGAGTTGGCGCACCGGCGAACCATTAGAGACGCCGTCACGCATGTCGAGGTGCGCGTCCAAAGTAATGAGTCCAAACTCGCTCACGCGATCCTTCATTAGGGCGCTCATCGCGTGCCACGTGACGGCGTTGTCGCCGCCCAGGATCACCACGGGCGACTGCTCGATGTCCATGAGGGCCTCGGCCACTCGTTCGTGACCGCCGTCGCCATCGGGGTCATCGACGTCGCCGTGATCGACCACCGCGACGTACTCGGCTAAGTCCACCCGACTCGACCACGACCAGGTTGAGTAGTAGCCCAGGGCGTGACGGATGGCGGAGGGGGTGCTGGTGGACGAGCGCGGCGAGAGCGACGTCTTGAAGGTGGAGACGCCGAGCAGCCCGACGTTACGACGCACGTTGATGGGCCGATCAAAGATCAGGGACGACGCCGGGCGCCACTTCGTATCGCTCACCGCCACACAGTCATGTTAGGCAACGACCACGCCATGAGGCTGACGTTACGACCGTCGTGGGCGATTAGCGCTCGACCGTCCTGACGCCGCTTTGGCTCGTGGTCTCTTCGGTGTCCTCTTCAATGAACGTCGGAACCGGCGTGGCCTCGAGGTCGTGGTGAGCGTCCTCCCCGTACGTCGGGGTAGCCGTCGCGATATATTCGCCCTCGTCCGAGCGCGTGACGACGTTGGGGGTCTTGCGCTTGCCCGCGCGTTTGACGCCCTGGAGTTCTTTACAGATCTTGTAGGTGATCGGGTACGCGATGATCGGCGTCACGATCACCAAGATGCGCATCGCCCACAGCACGGTATTCAACGAAATGTCGAAGAACTTGGCGATGACGTCGGTCGCACTGGCGATGAAGAGCATGGCGACTAGCACGAGCACCGCCGCGCCGAAGGCCGTGCGCTTGGGTCTGTCACGGGGACGATCGAGCAAGTTATGCATCAGGTCATCGCCGGTGATCTTGCGCTCGATGAACGGCCACGCGTACGCGATGTTAAAGAGGATGCCCGGAAAGAGCACGGCCGGGATGAAGACCTCGAGGGGCCACGTATGACCCCAGGCCGTGAACTCCCACGACGGGAAGATGCGCAACGCCCCATCGAGGAAGGCCATATACATGTCGGGTTGGACGGCGTAACTGATGCGCGACGCCTCGTACTGGCCGAACTGCCAGATCGGGTTGATCTGGAAGAAGGCCGAGATCAGCGCGATGAAGCCGCCCACGATGAACAAGAACCCGGTGGTCTTGGCCATGAACACCGGGAACATGGGAGAGCCCACCACGTTGTTCTCGGTGCGGCCTTCGCCCGGGAACTGCGTGTGCTTCTGGCGCACGAGCAAGAACAGGTGGGCACCCACCAGCCCCAAGATGAGCAGAGGAATGATGAGCACGTGCAGGATGAAGAAGCGCGGAATCGTCGCACTGCCCGGGAAGTTCCCACCGAAGACCCAAAACGCCAGGTACGTACCGACGAAGGGTATCGAGAGCAGGATGGAGTACGCGATGCGGATACCCGTACCCGAGACGAGATCGTCGGGCAGCGAGTAGCCGAGGAAGCCGTTGGCCATCGTGAGGATCAACAACGTCAGACCGATCGTCCAGTTGAGTTCGCGCGGCTTGCGAAAGGCTCCAGTAAAGAAGACCCGCGCCATGTGCACGACGATCGCGCCCACGAAGATGTCGCACGCCCAGTGGTGCATCTGGCGCATCAACAGACCGCCGCGCACGCTGAACGACAGGTTCACCGTCGACTCGAAGGCCTGGGTGACGCGCTGGCCATCGAGCGGCAGGTACGGGCCGTGGTAGATGACCAGTGTCGAACTCGGCACGTAGTACAGCGTGAGAAAGACACCCGTGACGAGAAGGATCACGAAGGAGTACAGCGCGATCTCGCCCAACATGAAAGACCAGTGATCCGGGAAGATCTTGTCCATGAAGGTGCGCCCACCCTTGGCGACGCCTAAACGGTCGTCGAGCTCATCGAGCGCCTGGCCGATCTTGCCGTAGGGGCCACTAGCGCGCTTGCGCGCCCGCGGGTTGGTGGGAATCGTGGCGTCACTCATGCGGTAGTGCGCTCCCAGAAGCCCGGACCAACGGGCTGGTCATAGTCGTTCTGTGCGCGAATGTACCCGTCCGCGTCGATGTAGAGCGGCAACTGGGGCAGGGGTCGAGGGGCCGGGCCGAACTGGGGAATCGCGCCGTTGGTGACATTGAACATGGACTGGTGGCACGGGCACACCAGCAACTGGAGCTGTTGTTCGTAGAGCCCCACGGGACAGCCCAGGTGCGTGCAGAGCTTGGAGTAGGCGACGTATCCCTTCGGGCTCCACGTCTCGCGGCCCTTTTCGGTCGTGAAGTCCTCGTTGGAGACACGAATGAGCACGGTCTGATCGACGGCCTGGCCGCGATCCGTGTTCTCGGTGCCTTCGGGGTAGATGGTCACGATGGACCCGATGGCGAGCTCGCCCACCGACACGCGCCGACCCGAGGAGTCGACTGCGTAGGAACCCTTGCGCCAGTCGGTGTGAAAGAGCGTGCCCTTGGGCAGCGGTCCGAGGCTGCGCAGTAGCGGAAACATCGCCACGATGCCAAAGATGCCCAGTCCCCCGCCGAGGATGCCCGCCAAGACCTTGCGACGTTTGACGATCCCGCCGCCACGCTCGACGATGGCGGCTGCGAAGGCGTCACGATCGGCCTGACCGCCGGCGAGGGTGTGACGCTCCTCCACGAAGGGACCGCGCGGCATCAGGTACTTACCCCAGGCCACGAGTCCCACGCCAAAGAGGAAGAGACCGATTCCTACCGTCGAAGCGATAATCCACGGCTTCGCGTTCACGACGTAGGCGGCCCCGAATCCCGCCATCGCAAAGATGCCCAGAATGAAGCAGATGGAGATGACCAGTTCCACCGTCTGAGGGTTCTTGGCCATGGGCTGGAGGTGCGGGTCGTCCGCGCGCAGGCCCGTGATGGCGACGGGTGTGTGCGTGTCCATCAGGTCCTGGGCCTCGTGGACGCGACGCTCGTCTAACTCTTCGTTGTGCATCTCGATTTTCATAGCCTCACGCGGCGTGGCCTGTTCGGGGGTCTCGTCGCTCACGAACGATCTCCGATCCAGTAACAGATGAGCGCCAAGAAGCCCACACCGACCAAGAGCGCGATGAAGCCTTCGGCGACCGGTCCGAGTCCGCCCAGACCGAACCCGCCGGGGTTACGCGGGTGCTGAATCTCGGTGGTGACGTACTTCACGATGTCGTCGACCTGCTGGTCGCTCAGGTTGCCGGTGAAGCGCGGCATGTTGCCCGGGCCGGTGCGCACCGCTTCGACGACTTGGAAGGCCGGGATGTGGCGCAGCGAAGGGGCGAAGGTGCTGAAGGCGAGCGCGTCGCCGTCCCCCTCGATCGTGTGGCAGGCCGCACAGTTCAGAGCGAAGAGTTCCTGACCCATCGAGACGTTGGCGTTCTTGAGGTTGGCGGTTGGAATACCGGGATAGCTCGGCGAGAGCGAGTTCACCCAGGCGGCGATCGCCTCGGCCTGGTGGGGGGTGAGCGCCGGCTCGCGGCGCAGAGCCTCCACCGCCGTCGGGTCCTTGTCGGGCATGCGTCCCGAGTCGATCCAAAAGTCAATGGTCGCAGGGCCCAAACCCACCAGGTCGGGGTAGGAACCCACCGCCGACGTCGGCACGCCGTTGGCTTGGCTGCCGTGACACGACGCACAGTTCTCCATGAAGAGCGCCTGTCCGAGCTTGTCTAACGAGCTCGAGGGGATCTTGTAGGTGATGTACTTGTTGCCGTAACTTGTGACCTGACCGGATGAGTTCTTGGTCACGTTGGTCGAGTTCGGGGTACCCGCATTCTTGCGCGTCGTCTGGAACGGGATCGACTTGTTGTTGCTCGCGTTCGCCGGAACCACGAAGAGCACCAGTGGTGCGGCCGCGAAAAGTCCGGCCCCCACCAGCAGGGCGCTTCGCCGAAGGAATGTGTACGCCACGCCCTTCACCTACTTCAACAGGAAGAGGGACGAGTACAGGCCGATCCACACGACGTCCACGAAGTGCCAGTAGTAACTCACGCCTTGGAACGTGGCGAGCTCACCGGGGTCCCCTTCGCGACCACGCATGCGATAGAGAAGAAAGCTCATCGCCACGAGACCGAGAAACACGTGCAGACCGTGCAAGCCGGTGGTGATGAAAAAGATCGAGCCGTAGGAGTTCGTGTACCAACGCGTCGTGAGGTGCGTCCACTCGTAGGCCTGGTTGCTCACGAAGAGCGCACCCATGATGATGGTCGCAATCACCCAGTTGCGGGCCTCGCCACGTCGGCGATGCTCAATGAGCCACACGGCGCGCTGGATGGTAAAAGACGACGCGATGAGGATGATTGTGAAGATGCCCGACTGCACCACGTCGAGGTGCGTGCCCTTGGGCGGCCACGAGGCGAGGTGCGCTCGGATGGTAAATAGGGCGGCGAAGAGTCCCGAGAAGAACATCAGCTCTGAACCGAGCCAGATCATCACGCCGATGGCCAGCATCGGCGGTCGATCGTGGACGATCTTCTCTTGCTTCGCCAGGCTTTCGGGGGAAACTGCCTGACTCACGCCATCATTTCTAGTAGAAATCGCGACCCCACTTTGTCGATGGCGGGCGCGTGCTCTCAGCCAAGTGTGGGTGGGAGATCCTTCGTAGCGATGACCGCGAGTCGCCTGGTGGGACGAGTCAGGGCGACGTAGAGCGTGCGCAATCCGCGTGGGGTGTACGTGGTTTCGTTCGACGCCCCGCGATTGGCAATCTGACCAGGCTCAACAACGACGACCGCGTCGAACTCCAATCCGTTCGCGCCTTCGGCAGCCAGCACCACCAGATCGGCCGCGAGTCCCTTGGACTCTTGGTCGTTCGGATCCACCGCTTCGAGCCCTCCGTCGCGCAGTGTGGTAACGATTTCGTCCACGCGTCGCGCCGACACGATGACCGCCACACGACCCGGCGCGACCGCTTCGATCTCGCCCCGCGTGAGTTGGACGAGGGTGTCAGCGAACTCCGCCTCGCTCGCGAGCACGACGAGCGGAGTGGATCCCGCGCGACGTACGGGACGAGGCGGTTCGAGGTCGGG
>JBARLO010000074.1:0-73194 GCA_049801955.1 Acidimicrobiales bacterium | reverse complement strand
AGCGTTGGGTATTCCCTCGGCCGCCAGCCTTCGAATAATTGCCCAGTCTTCCAAAGTGATCACCCTCCATTTTCAGGTGTTCACTTTTCACCGTCGAAAGTGTTCAGTTTTCGAGCGTTGCCGACACGTCACACGCTCAAGAATCAGATCCAGTTGAAGTTGGCATACCCTGAGCGATACGCGCAGTGTTGCTCACGCGTCGTGCGTCCACCCAATGGAACGGCAAAGGAGTAGCAGCCAATTCCTCTGGACACCGCGTGAGCCGTCATCCCGGTCCGGGGAATAGTCCGCAATAACACGGTTCGACGCGGTCACGGCCAACGACGCCTCCGATCGCGGTCACCATCTGTATCGTTGCCCAATGGCCAAAGTGCTGGTGACGGGAATGTCCGGGACGGGAAAGTCAGCTTGCTTGGAGATTCTGAGAGCGCGCGGATTCAACACTGTTGACACCGACACCAACGAGTGGAGCATTTGGACGAGGAAGTCCGATGAATCCCCCGACTGGATTTGGAGAGAAGATGCAATTACTTCTCTTCTCGACAAGTACGAACGTAGTCAACTTTTCGTTGCCGGTTGCAAGACGAATCAGGGCAAGTTTTATTCCAGGTTTGACCACGTTGCCCTCCTCTCCGCACCCGCCGAGATCATTCTCGAGAGGGTGATCAATCGTGCTACCAATCCTTACGGCAAGAGCGACGAAGAGAGACTTGAGATCCTCCGCCATCTCTCAGAGGTTGAACCACGAATTCGAGCAACGGCAACGATCGAAATTGATTCAACTGCTCCACTGATCGATGTAGTGGCCCAACTGGAACGTCTTGCCTACTGAGGAAGTAGCAGTTCCGGGCTCGCTGTAATCAAATCGCGACGATGACGACGCATTATCCGAATTGAGTATCTGGATGGTAATCGAATCGATTCAACGCTGATATCACCGTTTCACAGGCGGGGCTCACCTCCCGGCGGGGTTGTTGCCCTCTTGAACGATGTACTGCGCGCGGCGAATCCACAGAAAGCCGTGGTACACGACTAGACCGTCTTCGAAAGTCAGCTGCCCCCGGCGGATGAGCCTAGAGAAACCGCCTTCGTGCGGGCTACCGAGCTTCACCAGGCCTGCGTGGCGCGGGTAAGCAGCCAGTTGCTTGCCGGGAAAGTGAAAGGGCCAATCCCGATACACATACACGTTCTGATCGGTGACCAGAACGATGCGATGGAAGTAGAACGTCAAGACGCCGATCGCCAATTCGATCACGCCACCAATCGTCGGTACGTATCGGGCGACGTCCTCCACCGCACCAATCAGCAGGGAGGTCAGCAGGTTGTTAAACGCAAAACACACCGCCACGCCTTGCTCGTTGACATGTGCGCGCCTGGCCACCCGTTGAGCCATGCGCTGGTTGTATCTCCGTACTGGCAGACTTCCGTAATTGGGCTCGCTGAAAGCGCTCATCAATGAAACTTAGAGGACTGCCGCCCGGAACGGAGGAACCTTCAAGGGTCCACGGAGTGGCGATGCATCCATTTCGTTTAAAAAGAGGAGTAGCAAGGGGTAGCAAAACAAGAGAATCTGCGACCGTTGCGAAATATGCAGGACTCTCTCGAGATGGTACGATCCCGCGGAATCGACGAAGAACACCGCCTCGCCTATCTAGTTGAAAATGACGATGTGGTCATACTTCAAGTGCGCTTTCACTATCGCAATTAGCAAGAGTCACGTACGCACTCGAAAAAATTTGAAGTAGTAGGGCCGGTGGGGATCGAACCCACGATTGAGGGATTATGGCTCTGGTAAAGCGTCCTTCGCCTTCCCTTATGTCCATTTGGATGCTTTGCTGTCTCGACAAGATTCCGCCGCTGTACGTAGGTGCCCGCGGCGTCCAAAAATTCGAGTAGCAAGGATGTCGCAGTGCGCATCAAGAGGAGGCCTGCTAAAGATGCCGCTCAGCCACAGCCGAAACCTTTCGTAGCGCATTGACGTCGACAATCATTTTTAAGTACTACGACCTAAGCGGCCGCTCGTGGTGCTGTTCGAACATGACCTCATATCCATCGGGGTCAAGGCCGTAGAAGATTCGTGCCCAGAAAACATCCTGGGGTTCAAGGGTGATAGTGAGTCCTCTGTCCCTCCAAAGTCTGTACATCCCTTCAAGGTCCGCCGTCGGAATCGCGAGAACAAACCCGCTACCGAGGGGTCCTTCGAGAGCGCGTTTTTCCCGCTCGCTGTTGTGATATGGGTGGGTGAGCCGACTAGAGAGGATCAGCCAGGTAAGTCCAAATGTCAAGTAGCGGAGATTTGGCTGGTCATCATGTGGGATCTGCCGGAAACCGATGTCCCTGTACAACGCACATGACGCGTCGAGATCGTCGACGCGTAGTCCTACCTTCAGTTGTCGACTTCCCGCCAAGGCGAACTCCTAATTGGCATAAATTCGCAGCCCCTCGCCGAGAGGTTGCAAATTCCAGTCAACCAGTATTTAGTAGGGCCGGTGGGGATCGAACCCACGACCGAGGGATTATGAGTCCCCTGCTCTAACCACTGAGCTACGGCCCTTTGCTGCGACGGCCAGCGAAGATCATGGGGGGATCTCCATCACCGACGAGGGAATTCTAAGTGCCAATGACTTCTGGCCGGAGTTCTTCGTGCCTGTCACGGAAGACGCAGGGAATCGTCACCCCTTCGCGAATGCCGCCAGGTCCCGCGCTGTGGCCTGCGTTATCTCGGGGCAGAGCGCGACGGTTAACTCCGTACCGTGCATCGTGCCCAAAACGTCGCGACCTCGTGCAGCCACGCCCGCCGACAACAAGAGCCGATAGAACGCCACGCCCTCGTCGTGCAACGGATCGCATTCGTTGACGCTGATCACCGTCGGCGGGAAGCCGGTTACGTCCTCGACGGTCGCAAAGCCCGGCCACGCGAGCGGGTCGTGATTCTCGATCGCTTCGATTCCGTAACTCATCGGCCCCCAATTTCCGTACACGTTGATGAAGATGCCGTTGTTCGTTACCGTCGAGGGATACCGGTCGTCCGGCCAGACACCGTTGATGTAAGGACAGAGGGCGTAGACGCCCTTGATGAGATTCACCTCGCCCGCGCGCATGAAGCGAAGTGTGGTGGCCAGCGCCAGATTGCCGCCACCGCTTTCGCCCGATACGACCACGCGTGATGTGTCGACTCCGTAGTCCGCTGCGTGATTGATTGTCCACTTCAGCCCAGCGACGCAGTCATTGAGGCCAGCCGGATACGGCGCAACCTGGTCGAGCGCGTTCTCCCCCACCGAGTTACGAAACTCCACGAGCACGACCGCGAGCCCGTGGGCCGCAATGATGCGAGCCCACGCCCGGTAGTTGCCGTAGAAGCTCGACAGTGTTGCCATCGCTCCGCCGTGGATGTAGTACACGCAGGCCACGGTGTCGTCGTTGTCGGGACGCACGATTTGTAGCTTGATCGTGTTGCCATCGGGCTGCGACACCACGTCGACCGCTTCGAATCGCAGCCCGGTGGAGGGCGCGATCTCTTCGTTGCCCCAACTCTCCGTGACTGCTCGAGTCATCTCGACCATGGCTTTGGCTTCGGGCGAGGCCATCTGCTCGAGAATCTCGTTTCGATCCTTCACGTCGTTCGCGCTCTCCGCAGGAAGCATGGCGAGAAAGGTCCTGAGTCGTGGATCAAGTCGAGGATCTTGCTGTGCGTCTATCGTCATGCCGCTTCCTTTCGGGACGCAGGCAAACGTAGTCGAATTTCTGGGGGGAAAGGTTGAACAGCAACGGAGCGAGAACTGAATGAGATCCCGCCTATCGCGACACGTCCTCCAACGTCGGGTAGTCAAGGTACCCCTTCTCATCGCCGCCGTAGAACGTGGAGCGGTCTGCCTGGTTGAGTGACGATCCGGACCGAAGCCGGGCTACGAGGTCGGGATTAGCCAGGGCGTGAGTACCCACCGTGATCGCGTCGGCTAGACCGGTCTCCACGTCCAGAGTACGCGTCTCGAGATCAGCGTTTCCGCGATTAAGAAAGAACACTCCCGGCCAGTGAAGTCGAATGAACTCCACGAGATCGTCGACTCCCTTGTAGTTGAGATGCAGGTAGGCGAGGCGAAGAGACGAAAGGGCGCGAACCAACACGCCGTAAAGCACTCTGACGTCATCTTCCTCAATGTCATTGAGATTGCTGCCTGGAGAGATGACGACTCCGGTACGATCGCGGCCGATCTCTTCGGAGACGGCGTCCACCAGTTCGATCGTGAAGCGGATGCGACGCTGGACTGAGCCACCGTAGTCGTCACTGCGCAGGTTGACGTTGCTGGAGAGAAACTGATGAGCAAGGTAGCCATTCGCCGCGTGAACCTCAACGCCATCAGCGCCGGCTTGCATCGCTGCCGCGGCCGCGCGGCGGTGTTCGTCGATGATGACGAGAATCTCCTGAGCGGAGAGTTCGCGCGGTTCGGGCATCTCGCGCATGCCGTCGTTCGTGAAGATCTTTCCTGACGCTCGCACCCGTGAGGGGGCGACGGACTGACGACCATGAGGCGTGTTGGCGGGGTGTGAGACTCTCCCGACGTGCATGAGCTGGATGACGATGAGTCCTCCGTTGTCGTGTACCGACTCAGTCACGCGACGCCAACCCGCGACGTGATCGGGGCGATAGATGCCGGGTGTGCTCGGATACCCCTGTCCGTCGTCGGACGGTTGAGTGCCCTCGGTGATGATGAGCGCCATCGATGCGCGTTGGGCGTAGTACTCCGCGTTCATCGGCGTGGGTACGCCCTCGGGCGTGGATCGCGCACGGGTCATCGGAGCCATGACGAGTCGGTGCGGCAGTCGTAGCGCCCCAACGTCAAGCGGCTTCCACAGGTTCGAGGTCACGAGACCCTCCATCTCTCGGCGTTTTTTAAATATCCTAGTATTTCTATTGACACGATGGAAATAGTCATCTATCGTCTCACCCCATGACAACTGCCCCCCAGAAAATCAGATTCGCATCCGCTCGTGCTCTTCGTCGCGTCGTGGGTTCTTTGGTCATTGCGTCCTTCGTCGCCACCCCCATCGTGTGGCTGGGTGGGAACGCCCAGGCGTCCTCAACGACGACCACGACGAACAAGATTCCTGCGGGCACCGTCCTCAATATCGGCGACCAAGAACAGTTCTTACAGACGGCCCTCACCGACTCGGGCGCCTTGAAGGGTGCCCCGTACAAGGTCAATTTCGTCGAGTTCGACAGCGGTCCCCTCGTGAACGCCGGCTTCGCCGCTCATCAGATTGATCTCGGTTTTATGGGAGACCTTCCCGCGGCACTCGCCGTGCAGTCGGGTTTGCCCGTAAAGGCGGTCGCGGCAATGCTGCCCATCGGGGCGTCGGAGTTTCTCCTCGCCAAGCCCGGCATCACGTCGATCGCTCAACTGAAGGGTCAGCCCGTGGCGTACACCACCGGCACCGCCGAGCAGGCCTTCGCGCTGCGCGCTCTCGCGACCGCCGGACTCAGCCAAAAGGACGTGACCCAGGTGAACGTCGCGCTCGACCAACTCGGCACCGCACTCGAGTCGGGTTCGGCGGTGGCGTCGGTCGTCAGCGTTGAGCAGAAGGTCGAGTACCAGCAGACCAATCCCACGGCCCAAGTGCTCGCCACCGAACTGACGGTCAAGCCCGCCAGCTACGACTACATGCTGGCCACCGTGTCGGCACTCCAGAACAAGGCCAAGCTGGCGGCCATCAATGACTTCACGGTCCGATTGATCAAAGCGGAGAATTGGGTCAAGACTCACGAGGCTCAGTACAACACCGACTACTACGTCAATCTGTTTCACTTGACGACCGCCGAGGCGCAACTAATTCTGAAGGCCGGAGGCACCTACAAGTACGTGCCACTCAATGGCTCAGAAACCAACGCCCTCCAGAACGTCGTCGACCTCTTGAGCAACGCCGGAGCGATACCGAAAAGCTTCGCGGTCGGGTCTCTCTTTTCGCCCGCGGAATCGGCTCGCTACAACTCGATTCTGAAGGCCAATGCTCAGGTTGGCTAGCGGCCCTCGTCGCCTTCCGCGACGCCCGCGCCATCCGATGATCGCATCTACGTTGAGAAAGGTAGTGAGATGTCTCTACTAAAGCTCGAACCGCGCGACCTCGTCGAGGACGCCGCGAACCCCACCATCGTTCTCACGCCACCCTTCACTCGGAGTCGGCGTCCGAGCCGCTCTCGGGTGCCGCGTCTCGTTCGGCGCATCGTTGGTCCGCTGTTGGTCATTCTCCTGTGGCAGGTGGTCTGCTCTGCTGGGGTGTTCACGAGTTACGAAGTGGCGTCCCCCATCGCCGTATTCGACGCCGGTCGACAGCTCGCTGCAGAGGGCGTGCTGCTGCCCAATTTGCTGATCTCACTGCGCCGCGTCGCCGAAGGACTCGGCCTTGGTGTCGCCATCGGCGTCCTGCTCGCCGTGCTCTCGGGCCTCTTTCGCCTGGGTGAAGATCTGCTCGACCCCGTCGTGCAGGCCGCACGTGCGGTCCCGATCCTCGGGCTCGTGCCACTGGCCATCATTTGGTTCGGCGTCGGCGAGATGCCCAAGATCTTCCTCATCGCGCTGGGCTCGACCTTCGCCATTTACATCAACACCTTCGCGGGGATACGCGGGGTCGACACCAAATTGGTGGAAGCGGGCGAAACCTTTGGCCTCGCACGCTGGGGACTCGTACGCAAGATCATCCTGCCCGGAGCACTACCCAATTTCCTCGTGGGCCTTCGACTCGCGCTAGTGGGGAGCTGGCTGATCGTCATCGTCGCCGAAGAGATCAACGCGCAGAGCGGTCTCGGATATCTCATCATGCAAGCCCAGACGACTGACCGGACCGACATCATGATGATGGGCCTCGCCATTTACGCGATCCTGGGGCTCCTCGCGGACGCCATGGTCCGTCTCTTAGAACGCCGACTTCTGACCTGGCGTCGCGGATTTGCGGGGGCGTGATCGTGACGACAAAGAGACAGATCTCATCGCTTGACGCACCAGCGGGAGTGGCGGTCGTTGCACGCAATGTCCGGCGCACATTTGACGGACGCGACGTCCTACGCAACGTGAATCTGACCGTAGAGGTGGATCAGTTCGTCGCTCTTCTCGGACGAAGCGGCACGGGCAAGAGCACGCTGCTGCGTATACTCGGTGGCCTCGACTCAGACTACGAGGGTCAGGTGCTGGTGCCCGAACGTCGGGCGGTGGTGTTTCAAGAGGCTCGACTGGTGCCGTGGCTGCGGGTGCTCTCCAACGTCCTGCTCGGACTCGGCTCACGCAACGAGAATCGGTCGGCGCTGCGCACGCGTGGGCTCGAGGCACTGAGCGAAGTGGGACTGGATCAGCACGCCCGGGACTGGCCGCTCACGCTGTCGGGCGGCGAGGCACAGCGCGCGGCACTAGCCCGCGCGCTGGTGCGTGAACCTCAACTCATGCTCTTGGATGAGCCCTTTGGCGCCCTGGACGCACTGACGCGCATCAAGATGCACGCTTTGTTGCAGCGACTCTGCGCTCGTCACCAGCCCGCGGTCCTACTCGTCACCCACGACGTGGACGAGGCGATTTTGCTCGCCGACCGCATCGTCGTCCTGGCGGGCGGTGAAATTGCCTTCGACGCCAATGTCGACCTGGCCAAGCCGCGCAGTCGCGGTGACGCGAACTTTCTCGCACTGCGCACCCGACTCCTCAGCGAGTTGGGCGTCGAAGAAGCCCCACCGATACCCGCGCTGTCGCCACCCCACCTCGTGCGTCCCAGTTCTGTGGTACCCGATTTCGACAACAAGGAGATATTTCAATGACGAGACAACTGCACCTCAACGCTTTCTTGATGGGGACAGGTCATCACGAGGCGTCGTGGCGTCTGCCCGAGAGCGATCCCACCGCGACGACGAGCGTGACGCACTATCAACATTTAGCCCAGGTCGCCGAGCGAGGAACGTTCGACTCGCTCTTTCTGGCCGACGGCCCGGTCATGATGGGTAACGTCGCCCAGCGACCAGCCGGCGTCATCGAACCATTGACCCTGTTGACGGCCCTGGCCCTCGTGACCGAACGCGTGGGTCTCATTGCGACGGCGTCGACGTCCTACAACTCCCCCTACAACCTCGCGCGGCGATTTTCGGGGCTCGACCACGTGAGTAACGGCCGCGCGGGCTGGAACATCGTGACGACTGCGGGCATTGAAGCCGCGAGGAACTTCGGTGTCGACGAACAGCCCTTGCACGCGGATCGATACGCCCGGGCGGCTGAGTTCGTCGATGTCACGCTCAAGCTCTGGGACAGTTGGGAGGACGACGTCGTCGTCGCCGACAAGAGTGCCGGTGTATGGGGTAACAACGACAAAGTTCACCCCGCTGCTCATCAGGGCAAGTATTTCTCCGTGGCGGGCGCTCTCAACAGCCCACGCTCACCCCAGGCGTATCCGCTGCTCGTACAAGCGGGATCCTCCGACGACGGTAAGGACTTCGCCGCGCGATACGCCGAAGCGGTCTTCACCGCCCAACAGACGCTGAGTGACGCGCAAGCCTTTTACGGCGATCTCAAGACAAGAACGCACCGCGAGGGTCGCGACCCCAACACCATCAAGATTCTGCCGGGCATCGTGCCGGTGCTCGGCAGTACCGAGGGCGAAGCCCGCGAGCGCGAGGCCGAACTCGAAGAGCACATTGTCCACGAACACGGTCAGCTCATGCTGTCACGTCTGTTGCGGGTGCCTGTCGAACAACTACCTCTCGACTCTCAGCTCCCCGACGACCTCCCGCCGGAGAGCGAAATCGAGGACTTCAAGAGTCGGTACTCGCTCATTGTCGAACTCGGTCGTCGCGAACACTTGACCGTTCGCCAGCTCATCGGTCGCCTCGGAGGCGGCCGGGGACACTTCACCTTCGCCGGGACCCCCGAGCAAGTGGCGGACGTCATCGAGTTGTGGTTCACCAACGGTGCGGCCGACGGCTTTAACATCATGCCGCCACTCCTGCCATCGGGCCTCGAACTCTTTGTCGAACACGTGGTGCCGATCCTGAGAGATCGCGGGCTGTTTCGGCGTGAGTATACGGGAGTCACTCTGCGCGACCACTACGGGCTCGCGCGACCGGCGAATCAATTTGTTTGCCAGTTCAGCGACAACGTCGCCATTTGATCGACGCGAGTGTCGCGCTTGGGTTCTTAGTGAAACTGCAGCACCGGGCTGCACAAGAGAAAGGAGTCGATCATGACCGTGATCGATAGAGAAGTGAAGTTGGATGTGGAGTTGCTCTCGGGGTCGATCGGCGCGGTTGTTCGCGGACTGGACCTTCGCAGTCTCGACCCCGCTACCGTTGCCGCCGTTCGACAGGTGTGGTTGGAGCGAAAGGTGCTGTTCTTTCCCGGTCAATACCTCGACCCTGATTCGCATCTCGCATTCGCGGCCCAGTTCGGCACCCCCACCGAAGGACATCCGGTCATACCTGGGATTGCCGGGTATCCCAATATCTTCGAGATTGACTACACCAAAGCCAGGGAGCTGTACGCCTCCTACGGCAGCGTGACCAACCGTCGACAGGGTATTGACTGGCACACCGACGTCACGTTCGTGAAGCGCCCGCCGCTCGGATCCATCCTGAATGCGAAGGTCATCCCTCCTTCGGGTGGCGACACGATGTGGTCGGACCAAGGTGCGGCCTTGCGCGATCTCAGCCCGTCGCTCCAGGAGTACTTGTCGACCTTGCACGCAGTGCACGACGGCCGTGACACGTTCAAGAACGCGCTGGATCAGTTTGGCAAAGCGAAGTGGGAGGGCAAGCAGTTTCAAGAGCTGGAGCCTGTCGCCCACCCAGTCGTTCGTACGCACCCCGAAACGGGTGAGCGCGTGCTCTTCGTCAATCCGGGTTTTACTTCGCACATCGTCGAACTTGATCGGCGCGAGAGTTACGTCCTCTTGAGGTTCCTCTACGAGCACTCGGTTCGTCCGGAGTTCACGGTCCGCTATCACTGGAGCGCCGGCGACATCGGATTCTGGGACAACCGCGCAACCCAGCACGCGGTCGTGGGCGACTTTGGCACACAGCACCGACTCATCCAGCGCGTGACCCTCAAAGGCGATCAGCCTGGCTAAAGCGCTGTGCCCCTCCTCGGCGTCGACTGATATCGCCGAGGAGGGGCACAGCTTCAAGGATCAACCGTTACTGCGTCACGCCTCGGGTGTTGCTCGGCGCTCTTAATGTGAAGACATCGGAGGTTCGGCGCGATTGGATGCACTTACGCCCAATTAGCCCGGCGCGATTGTCATAATTGACTGGTCCACCAAACGGGAAGACGCCTAAATGGCTCCCAGAGCAGGACTCGAACCTGCAACCTAGCGATTAACAGTCGCTTGCTCTGCCAATTGAGCTATCTGGGAATGCAACGAAAAGCCTAGTTACGTTATCACCCGACGGTTGCCTCACTGTTGGGCAAACCACTGGCGCAATCGCTCAGCTTCGGGACTGTCACGAACAGCCCGTCGACTCCGGTCAATTCTTTTGGCCATTCCTTGGCGAGTGATTCCGTACATCTTGGCGATCTCTTCGATGGGCATGGTTTTGAACGTGTATTGCCAGAATGCATCGAAATCTTCACCGGTAAGACGACGAAGTTCCTCGATAACCCACGCAGGGGCATCGTTCGGATCACTCGACGAGCGCGGGTCCGCGACTTCATCCAATTCAATGGACGCATAGCGTCGCGACTGCAACTCTCGACTCAACTGCACCACTTCGTGCGCCTTGGCTTGTGAGACTTTGAGAGCTTGCGCCAAGTCGCGTTTGGAGTAGTTCTTGGTGGGATTAGAGCGCTGGAGTCGCTGGTACTGCAGGATGAGTCGCATCTCGGCGTCGCTTAGACCAGCCTGCTGCTGGACGGCTTGATTCACGAGCTTGGTGATCCAGTAGTTCGCGTAGGTGGCGAAGCGATTGCCCTTCTGAGGGTCGAACCGTTGCAGGGCGTTCACCAGTCCCTCAACTCCTGCGGCTTCCAGGTCCTCGTTGTAAAAGTGGTAGCCCCGCTCTTGTACTCGGGCCCGCACCAAACCGAAGGTCGCGCGCAGCAATGTGGACTCGGCCTCCTGCCCCTCTTGACGCGCGCGCAGGAGTCGCAGGCGTTCCGGCGAACTCTCCGATCCGCTCATCGTCGCGAGCACTCCACTCGCGCGCCTCCCCTCTTGGATGATGGGATACAGGGCTCGCTCGTCGTCCACGTCGAGTGGCGCCAGCATCGCCATGGCCCCAATGAAGCCGTGCGTTCCTTTGCTCACGAGGACGTCAGTGACGCACGCTCGAGCAGCCATGCACGAAGGTCGCGCTCCGCGGTGTCGCCCTGATCAGTCTCGAGGAGTTGTACTCGCTCTTCGACGTCGCGGTCGACCGCGATGGCAACGTCAGGGGGTATTCGGCCCTCAAGCATGTCGCGGTTCACGTTCTTGCGTTCCGCCCGCACCGCCGATCGCAAGAGCTGGGCGACCACCGCGGTCACGTCGTAGGTGTTGTCGAGTTCTTCCACGACCAATTCGCTGAGAACTCGTGCGTGCTCGTCATCACCGCGCCCCTCGAACTCGTCAATAAGTTCTGAGTTCTTCGCCCCCGTGCTCAACGCGTCATAGATGTCTCGTTGAACTTCGTCCAGGAAATACGGCGCCACGAACCTTTCCTTCACTTGCGTGGGACCGTGAACGATCAATCGCAACGCCTCCATACCCGGGCGTGAATGCGTTGCGCGCGGCGCCCGCGAACGCGGCGGCTCGTTGGCGATCTCACGGACCGCACGCTCGCGGGGATTCTTGGCTAGTTCGCGCACTCGTGCCCGCAACATCTCTTGGTCTAGTCCCAGTCGACCCACGAGTTCTTGGATGTACTGGTCCCGCACCAGTTCACTCGGGTGTTCAGCGAGCACATCCATCGCTCGCTCCGCGGCCCGCGCGCGACCCTCGGCCGTGGTGAGAGTGGCGCTTTCCAACACGCGATCGAGTCGAAAGCGCAAGAAGGGAACAGCCTTTTCGATGGACTCGCGCAGTGCGCCCGGATCCCGTTGCGCCAGATCGGCGGGATCAGTGCCTTTGGGCAGTTTCGCCACGGCGACGTCCACTTCGTGTTGACGCTCCCACTGATACACCGAAGCGGCCGCGCTCTGGCCCGCCGCGTCGGCGTCGTAGGCGAGGACAATGCGCTTGGCGAAGTTGCGCATCAGTCGAAAGTGATCCTCGCCGAGCGCCGTCCCACACGTCGCCACGGCCCGGGGCAGGCCCGCGCTGAAGAAGGCGATCACGTCGGTGTAGCCCTCGCACACGATGATCTCGCCGGACTTGATGACGTCGTCCTTGGCGAAGTTCAGCGCGTAGAGGGTGCGGCGCTTGGAGTAGATCGGCGTCTCGGGGCTGTTCTTGTACTTCGACTCGACTCGACCATCGGGCCGGGGGGTTGTGGAGGGCAGGACGCGCCCACCCACCGCGATGGCCTTGCCACTCGGATCAAAGATGGGAAAGATGACCCGAGCGCGAAGGGAGTCCTGGCGACGCTCGCGCTTGTTCACGAAACCGAGCCCCGTTGCACTCAGCACTTTGTCGTTGAGCTTCAGAGACGCGGCGAGGGCGTCCCACTCATCGGGCGCCCAGCCCAACTTGAACTGGCGCGCGAGCTCCCCGTCGATACCGCGCGAGCGCAAGTATTCACGCGCGGGTCGAGCGTCGGGCGAAGAGAGCAGGCGTTCGTGGTACCACGTGACGGCCCGGTCCATGGCGGCCATCGCTTCTTGGCGTTCCTTGCGCGCGGGACCGGCCTGGGCGTCGTCGTGAAGTTCGATGCCCGCACGTTCGGCCAACTGTCGCAGCGCGTCGATGAAGTCGAGGTGTTGGGTCTCGCGTACCCAGGTGATTTGGTCGCCCGAGGCGCGACAACCGAAGCAGTAGTACCGGCCCTCTTCGGCATTGACCGAGAACGAGGGGGTCTTTTCCCCGTGAAAGGGGCACAGGCCGGTCCATCGTTGTCCCGACCGCTTGAGGGCCACCGTCTCGCTAATGAGAGCCACGATGTCGCTCGCCGCGCGAACCTGGGCGATCTCACTCTCCGATATGGCCATAGCAAGAAAGTACCGGTTTCGTGTTCCGATCGCGTCGAGCGTCACATCAGCCTACGTAAACTGCTCGCAATGTCCGATTACGCCGTCGAGGCCTTTAACATCGTGCGCACTTTTAGCGCCGGGAACGTTCGAGCGCTCGACGATGTCTCCCTCCAGGTGCCCACCGGACAAGTGTTTGGACTCCTGGGCCCCAACGGTTCCGGTAAGACGACGATGGTGCGAATCCTCTCGACGATCCTCTCCCCGACAAGCGGCCGCGCGGTCGTGGCCGGTTTTGACGTGGTCAAGCAGCCCAAACAAGTTCGTCATCACATCGGGCTCGCTGGTCAGAATGCCACGGTCGACGAAAACCTCACGGGTTTCGAGAACCTGCGCATGGTGGGACTTCTCAATCACCTCAACAAGCCATACGTGGTCGCCAAGTCGCGACAACTTCTCGAAAGCTTTGGACTCAGTGAGGCGGCGAATCGCATTACGAAAACCTACTCAGGGGGCATGCGACGTCGCCTTGACCTGGCGGCCGCGCTCGTCGCCGAGCCCCCAATTCTCTTTCTGGACGAGCCGACGACGGGCCTGGACCCTCAGAGCCGCCAGGACCTTTGGGGCATCATCGAGCATCTCGTCGAGGGCGGTACCACTGTGTTGCTGACGACCCAGTATCTAGAAGAAGCCGATCGTCTCGCGAAACACCTCGTCGTTTTGGACCACGGCAAAATTATCGCGGAAGGCACGTCGGCGCAGCTGAAAGCCCAACTTGGTACCACGGTTCTGTCACTCACCTTTCCTTCCACCGACGACGCGCAACGCGCGGCCGTGCTCGTCGCCGACCTTTCTTCGAAGGCTGCGAATGTCGAGGGCAGCGTCGTGGAGATGACGGTGGACAATGGTCCTTCCGTGACCGCGGACGCGCTGCGCCGGATCGATGGCGCGGGAATCGCCCTGAGCGGGCTCGCCCTGCGCGAGCCGAGCCTCGATGACGTATTCCTCAACTTGACCGGTCACAAAGCCGAGGATGAACCGGTCGATGCAGCCGCTCCTTCCGGTCGACGAGCAAAGAGCATGGGTCGCGCATGATCACGACGCCTTTGCCCTCATCGGTTTCTACGCACTCCTCGTTTCGCTGGGCGGTGAGCGACGTCCTCACGGTGGCTCGACGCAACTTGCTCGCTCTCTTTCGAATACCGGTGGCGATCGTCTTCATGATCATTCAACCGATCATGTTCGTCATCTTGTTCCGCTACGTCTTTGGCGGAATCATCAATATTCCTGGAGTCCCCTACGTCAACTACTTGATTCCGGGCATCTTGGTGCAGACCGTCATCTTTGGTTCGGTGGGCACCACCGTCGGCCTCGCCGAGGATCTACAGAAGGGCCTCATCGAGCGCTTTCGGGCCCTTCCAATGGCCAGACTGGCGGTGCTCGCCGGGCGCACCGTCTCCGATCTTTTTCGAAACATTCTGGTTCTCATCATTATCACGGGCGTGGGCTTTCTTGTCGCATTCCGCCCCGGGGGCGGAGTCATTCCCTACCTGCAGGCCTGCATCTTGATGCTCCTCTTCGCCTATTGCCTCTCGTGGGGTTTCGCTTTCGTGGGACTGGCCGCGCCAAACGCCGAAGCCGCCCAAGCGATGATCTTTCCGGTCATATTTCCTCTCACCTTCGCGTCGGCGATATTTGTTCCCGTGGCGTCGATGCCGGGATGGCTACGACCCTTTGCTAACAACCAGCCGATCAGCCAGACCGCGATCGCAGTTCGCGGACTCATGCTCGGCCAACCTCACGGCAACTCAACCTGGATCGCACTCGCCTGGGCGCTCGGCGCGATCATCGTCCTCGCTCCCCTGGCGGTGAATAAGTACCGAAAGGTCGCGTAGTTGGAGCCCGTCCTCAGCGTCGAGGAACTCCAACAGATCACGGTCGACGCCTTTCCCGACTGGAACGTGCCCGTCGTTGAGTCGATCAATGGCGACACCCTCGTCCTCGCCCAACCCCTCACCGAGCGCAACGGACGTCCGGGAGGCACGGTCTCGGGTCCAACCATGATGGCTGTTGCCGACAACGCCGCGTGGCTCGTGATCCTCGCGCACATCGGGCCGGTTCTCCTGGCCGTCACCACGAGTTTGCACATCGACTTTCTGCGCAAGCCTGGCTTTACCGACCTCCTCGCAACCGCTCGACTCATCAAACTCGGCCAACGCCTCGCCGTAGTGGACGTCGAACTAACGTCACGCGGATCGAGCGACTTGGTCGCCAAGGCCCAGGTCACCTACTCGATTCCGCCAAGCGAACATTGACTTAGCGAGGCATTCGGCGGGCGTTGGTTCCCCGCAGGGTCATCGGCAACTCGTAGGGACCATCGCCCACGAGTTCAAGGACCTTGGCGCGCGCGCTGCGCTCTAAGTCCCGACGAGCCGCCTCGCCTTGAATGATCGCTCCCGAGTACGTCGTGAAGTTGCGCACGACTTCGTCAATGGTGCGCGGCCACATCCAGTTGAGTTCGAAGTTCTCCACGTCAACGAAGAGTCCGGTCGGGTCCAATTCGGCCTTCCAGCCGCGCGGGCGCCGGCCCTCGTCCCCGGGTCGTTCACGCAGGGCGGTCAGTTCACGCATCCACGGCACGTCGCGACTGAATCCGTTCCACCAGACGTGCAGCGCCCCGTTGTCACGCAGGATCCGGGCGAACTCGTTGGCGGCGTCGGGCTGGCGAAACCAGTGCCACGCCGAGGACGAAAAGACGGCGTCGAAGGACGCATCGTCGACGGGCACCGATTCCGCCGACCCGAACAACACGGTCACTTGGGGACTGCGGCGCACGAGAACCTTGCGCATCTCCTCATCGGGTTCGATCACGCTCACCCGCGCTCCGTGATGCAAGAGAAAGCGGGTCAGCTTGCCAGTCCCCGCGCCGACATCCAGTACGTTGAGCCCGGTGATGTCACCAGCCAGCGAAATCGCGTCGTCGGGCGGGTCCGGCCGATACTGGTCGTACTGTTCGGCGACCGTGCCGAACTTCTGGCCGCGGCCGTCGTCGCTCATGCCACCTTGCGAGTGCGCGAGTGAATGTACTCAACGAGGTCGGTCAGGGCGACGCGCACCTGCTCGGTCGTGTCGCGATCGCGCACGGTGACGGCGCGGTCGTTGAGTGTCTCGAAGTCCACCGTCACACACAGCGGGGTACCGATCTCGTCTTGACGGCGATAGCGACGCCCGATCGACTGGGTCACGTCGTAGTCGCACATGAAGTGCGGCTGGAGGATCTCGAGGACCTCGGCCGAGACGCCCTCGAGTTCGGGCTTTTTCGAGAGCGGCAGAACGCCCACCTGATAGGGCGCAAGTCGCCAGTCCAGGCGCAGCACCGTGCGGGTCTCGCCCTCGACGACGTCCTCGTGGTAGGCGGCGAGTAAGAAGGCCATCATGGCGCGCGTCGCGCCGGCGGCCGGCTCGATCACGTAGGGCGTGTAGCGCTCATTCGTCGTGGGATCGAAGTAGTCGAGCGCGACGCCCGAGTGCTTCGTGTGTTGGGTGAGGTCGTAGTCGCCGCGATTGGCGATGCCCTCGAGCTCGTCCCAGCCCCAGGGATAGAAGAACTCGACGTCGGTCGTGCCCTTGGAGTAGTGCGACAGGTCGGCCAGAGCGTGCTCGTACTTGCGCAGCATGTTCTCGGGAATACCTAAATCGAGGTACCACGCGAATCGGGTGTCGATCCAGTACCGGTGCCACTCGGGCGCCTCGTCGGGGGTAACGAAGTACTCCATCTCCATCTGCTCAAACTCTCGGGTGCGAAAGACGAAGTTCTGGGGGGTGATCTCGTTGCGAAACGACTTGCCGACCTGGGCGATGCCAAAGGGCGGCTTCTTTCGGGTCGTGGCGAGCACGTTGGCGAAGTTGGTGAAGATGCCCTGGGCGGTTTCGGGCCGCAGGTACGCGGTCGCGCCCTCCCCCTCGACGGGGCCGGCCTGGGTCTTGAACATGAGGTTGAAGGCGCGGGGCTCGGTGAACTTGGTGGAACCGCAGTTCGGACAGACGCCGTCGATCTTGTCCTCGCGCCAGCGCTCCTTGCAGTTCAGGCAGTCCACGAGAGGGTCAGTGAAGGTTTCGAGGTGGCCCGAAGCCGCCCAGACGGCCGGCGGACCGAGAATGGCGGCGTCGATGCCGACGATGTCACGACGGGTTTGGACCATCGAGTACCACCAGGCGTTCTTGACGTTGCGCAGCATGTTGACGCCGAGCGGACCGTAGTCGTAGGTCGATCGAAAGCCTCCGTAAATCTCGGCCGACTGGAAGATGAATCCGCGCCGTTTGGCGAGATTCGTCACTTTTTCCAGCAGATCCGGGTCGAGATCGGGGGTGTCAGACATCCACCAAGGTTACAGGCCTACCCCGCGCTCCTCAGTCGAACGATGACCTGGTTGGCGACGAGACGGGCCTTGGGCGTGAGCGTCACGCGCCCGTCGCTCACCCGCACGAGGTGTGCGATCTCCTCAAGTGAGTCGAAGGCCTCGATCGGCACACCGCGTGCGGTGCGCAGGGCGAGGGAGTCGCGCTCGAAGGCTTGGCTCGACTCATTCACGACCTCCTCTCCTCCGAGCGCGGAGTCGCCTTTCTCGATGAGTTCGATGTAGCGGTCGGGAGTGCGCACGTTCCAGAATCGCCGTCCGCACTGATGCGAATGCGCGGCCGAGCCGAACCCCCGGTAGTTGCCACGGTCCCAGTAGACGTGATTGTGGCGACACTCATGACCGGGCTTGGCCCAGTTCGAGATCTCTTCCCAGAGATACCCGTGGTCGTCGAGGACTTCGCCGACCAGGTCGTAAGCGTCCGCCGTGGCGTCTTCGTCGGGATGACGAGTGGGATCCTGACCGAGCGACGTCGCCGGCTCGGGCGTGAGGGCGTAGCAACTGAGGTGGGGCGGTGGGTTCTTTAGTTCGAGGAGGTCGCTCAGCGTGTGGCGTACGTCGTCGAGCGTTTCGGCGCGCGAACCGACAATCAAGTCCATGTTCCACGTCGCAAAGCCGGCCTCGGTCACTGTTTCGGACACCTCGCGATGCGCCATGGTGCCATGGCGTCGACCGAGGTCGGCGAGGACGGCGGGCTGTGTGGACTGCACGCCAAAGCTCATGCGCGTCACGCCCCCGGCGCGGTAGGCCATGAGTCGCTCGAGCGAGGCGTCTTCGGGATTGCACTCAACCGTGACCTCCGCGTCGACGCTGCGCGGGATCGCTCCGAGAATCGACAGCAAGTCCTCGGCCGTCAATCGTGAGGGAGTTCCCCCGCCGAAGAACACTGACGTTGCGGTCGCAAGGCCCGAGTCCTTGGCGCATTCGATCTCGTGGAGCACGGCTGTCACGTAGCGCGACATGAGGTGGTCACGATCTTCGTAAGTGGCAAAGGCACAGTAGTCGCAACGATGCGCGCAAAAGGGAACGTGAACGTAGACACCAAACTCAGACATGCGCAGCCCACCCTACGGGGCGCGCGGTGTCGCCAGTGGCGCCGACGAACCGGGAGCGCGCAGCCGGCGCCCGAAGTGACTTTCGATCGCCCCCTGGGCGAGGGCCATCACTTCGCCCGCTCCGGGTGGTGGTTCGTTGCGCAGTACGTTGCCGAGGTCGCCTCCGAGCATGCGACGAATTAGTACCAGTGCGTCGGGTGAGAGGGCCACGCCGGATCGGCAGTTACTACAGAGCGTCCCGCCCACCCCAGCGTCAAAGGCCACCAGCGGTTCTTCGCGCCCGCAGTTGACGCACACGTCGACCACGGGCTGGGAGCCGTCGAGGCTGAGGAGGCGAAAGTAGAACGACGCCGGCACGAGCGTGGGGTCGTAGTTCTCGTCATCCAATGTGCTCAAAACTCGAACCAGCAGATCAAAGATCGCCTCATCGGCGACACCGTCGGAAGGAATTGCGTCAATCGCCTCGACGACCGCGTACCCCGCCGAGATGCGCGAGTACGAAGAGCGCAAGTTGCCCAGGTGTTCGAGGTGCGCGACGTGTCGCACGATGTAGAACTCACCGCGGGTCTTGACGAGGTCAACTTTGACGTAGGCCAGCGTCTCGAGGGTGGCCCCCAGGCGACTCGTCGACTTACGCACGCCCTTGGCGAGCACGCGGACCTTGCCAAAGTGCCGGGTCCACAGAACGACCACGCGGTCCGCTTCACCCGACTTATAGGTCCGCAGCACCACGGCGTCGTCGTGGATCTCGTTCACGACTCTGGCTCGTCCTCGTGGTCGTCGAACCGTGAGCGATGCGGCGTGATACCCATGTAGCGCTGCAGGGCCACGCCGAGGACGATCATGAGCACCAGGATCGCGGGAATGACGAGGGGTACGTACAGTTCACTCGCGCCATTGGCGGCGATCACCCACAGCGTCACGTACAACAGCCCGGCCACGATGAGGGTGGCGCGCGTGACTCTCACTCCTCGACACCTCCGAAGCGTCGCTCGCGGTGCTGGAACTCTTCGATCGCGCCAAAGAGGTGCTCGCGACGAAAGTCGGGCCACAGGACGTCACTAAAGACAAGCTCGGAGTACGCCATCTCCCAGAGCAAAAAGTTCGAGAGCCGGTACTCACCCGACGTGCGGATGATGAGGTCGGGATCGGGCAGTTCGGGGTGGTACATGCGCGCGCTGATTGCCTTATCGTCGATCTTCTTCGCGGGAACTCGCTCATCGATCAAGGCGCGTACCGCGTCGACGATCTCGGCGCGCCCGCCATAGTTAAAGGCGATATTGAGCGTCATTGCCTTGTTGTTCTGGGTGAGGGCTGCGGCCTTGTCCATGCGCGAGAGCACGCCGCGCGGTACGCGCCAGTCCCGCCGTCCCGAGAACACGATGCGCACGCCGTCCTCGTGCAGTTCGTCCTGGCGCCGCTCGAGCAAGTCACGATTGAAGTTCACGAGGAAACGCACCTCATCAACGGGACGCCGCCAGTTTTCCGAGGAGAACGCGAAAACCGTCAGAACCTTCACCCCGCAGCTCAACGCGCCGTAGACCGTGTCCAGTAGCGACGCCTCGCCGGCCGCGTGTCCTTCGGTGCGAGCCAGTCCGCGGCGCTGCGCCCAGCGGCCGTTGCCGTCCATGACAATCGCCACGTGCCGGGGCACGCCCGAACGGCCCAGGGACGCGGGAAGAGGCGTAGGACGAGGATCGGGCACCTCTCAAAACTACCTGGTCCCCCTATTTTCAGCCTCGCGACCCCTAATGTCGCAAGGTGAAGAGTTTCGACCCCGACGACGACGCACCCTACGTCGAGCGCGACGTCGACGACGGTGTGCAACTGAGTGAGCAAGACACGTCCGTCGACGCTGACGCGGCCCTCGCGCTACTCGATCGCATCACCCACGACCTGCCGGGCGGTGGCGAGAGTCGCGAGGGCCAGCGCGAGATGGTGCGCCTCGTCGCCTCCGCCATTTCGCGACGCCAGTCTCACGTCATCGAGGCCGGTACGGGTGTGGGCAAGTCACTCGCCTACCTCGTACCCGCGGTGCTCTCGGGCGAACGGGTCGTGGTCGCGACGGCCACCAAGAACCTCCAGGACCAGTTGGCCACCAAGGATGCGCCCCAGGTGGCCGCCCACGTGCCGGGGGTGAAGGTCGCGGTCTTAAAGGGCCGACAGAACTACCTGTGTCGAAATCGGGCACAAGGCCTGGGCGCGGGCGCCCAACTCAGTTTCGAAGATGGCAGCGATATGCCCCGTGGCGTGGCCGACCAGATGCGTCGGATTCTGCGCTGGGCCAACGACACGGCGACGGGCGACTTAGACGAACTGCCCTTCGAGGTCGATGCTCGTGCGCGCCGCGCGGTCTCGGTGACCCCCCAGGAGTGCCTCACCCGGGCCAAGTGTCCCCAGGGACAGAACTGCTTCACCGAACTGGCCCGGGACCGCGCGAGCGACTCGTCGATCGTCATCGTGAACGCTCACCTCTACGCGTCGCACCTCGCGTCGGGTTCGATGTTGCTGCCCGCTCACGAGTACGTCGTCTTCGACGAAGCGCACGAAGTCCTCGACATCTTCGCGAACTTGCTCGGCACGACCTTGAGCGCCGCTCGCCTTCGCGCCCTGGCGACGGTGTCGCGCTCGCTCCTTCCCGAGAGCGCGCGCGAAGCGGCCGAGCATCTCATGGCCAGTGCCGATCGCTTCGCGGCGTTGCTGCTCGACCGGTACGAGCGCAACGAACTCAAGGGCCTCGGCGAGCCCGGTCGAGGCGAACTGGCCCTCGCCACGCTCTACGTCACGACGTTGGTCGAGCGCATTCGTGACCTGCCCACGACCGCGCCCGACGAGGAGTTTCGAAAGGTTCGCGCGCTCGGTCCGGCTGTTCACCTGGCCAACGACTTAGATCGCGTCGGCAACGTGAAGGACTCCGAACTCCTTTACCTCACCCGCACCGATCGCGAGATCGAAGTCGCGATCTCCCTGGTGGACGTCGGGCCCCGCTTACGCCACGACCTCTGGCCACAGGTGACCGGAATCCTGACGAGTGCCACCATCCCCGACACGTTGGCGGCGAACCTCGGACTGGACGGCGTCGTGGTCGAGCGTGTCGCCAGCCCCTTTGACTATCAAGAGCACGGCTTGCTCTACGTGCCGCCCGGACTGCCCGGCCGAAACGACCCTGCGGCCGAAGCCGCAATTATCGAGGAGTTGGTGGGTCTGATCACCGCGGCCGGCGGACGCACGCTGGCGCTCTTTACGAATCGCTCGGTCATGAATCGGGTGGCCGAAGCGGTCGCCCCGCGCCTCGCGACCGAAGTGTTAGTCCAAGGTTCGCTCTCGCGCGGGAAGTTGATCGAGGCGTTTCGCGAGAGTCACGAAGCAAGTCTGTTTGCCGTCACCAGCTTCTGGCAAGGCGTGGACGTGCCCGGCCACTCGCTCAGCCTGGTCACCATCGACCGACTGCCCTTCACGGTGCCCGGCGACCCACTGGCCGAGGCTCGGCGCGAACGAGCGACGCGGCCCTTCTTCGAGGTCGACCTGCCGCGCGCGACCATGCTGCTCGCACAGGGGGTGGGCCGGCTCATTCGCACCAGGGACGACCGGGGCGTGGTGGCGGTGCTCGACACGCGACTCGCAACGGCCAACTACCGTGCCGAGATGTTCAAGAAGCTCCCCCCGATGAAGCGGACTCGCGATCGCGAGGCGGTCTGGGAGTTCTTGCGAGAACTGGCACGCCACGCGCCGGGCGATCAGTAGCCGAAGCGATCCAAGATGTCGTCGCGCTTCTGCCAGCCCGGCTCGACGCGCACGCGCAACTCCAAGTAGAGGCCCTCGGGCAACTGTCGGCGCGCGGCGATGCCCACGTCCTTGAGCAGGGCACCGCCCTTGCCAATCACCATGCCCTTTTGACTCTCGCGTTCCACGAGGATCTCAACGGTCACGTGGGGCCACTCGAACTCCGAGACCCGACAGTGAATCGAGTGCGGCAACTCTTGTTTGGTCTTTCGCACCAACTGTTCGCGCACGAGTTCAGCGATCCACGCGGCTTCGGTGACGTCGGAGACCTCATCGTCGGGAAAGAGGAACGGCGACTCGGGCATCTGGGCCGCGAGATACGCCAGCAGGTCGTCGGTGCCCTGACCGTTCTTGGCCGACACCGCGAAGTACTCGACACGTGCGGCGACGTCTGGTCGATGAATCTCTGCGGCGATGTCGTTGACGGCGGCCGAGACGGCGAGGAGTTGACCCGCCACCGCATCGCGGCCCGGTCGGTCGATCTTGTTCACCACCGCCACCAGTTGGGGAGGTCCCTGCACCCGGCCCTGCTTCAGCATCGTCTCGATCACGTGGCGATCCCCCGGCCCCACGGCGGCCGTCGCATCAAAGATGGCGCAGATCACGTCGACGCCGTCGGCCGCGGCGTGCGCCGTCTGGTTGAGGCGCCCACCCAACGTCGTTCGCGGTCGGTGCAGACCCGGCGTGTCCACCAGGATCACCTGGGTGTCACCCTCGGTCGCGATGCCGCGCACGGCGTAGCGCGTCGTGTTCGGCGACGCGGCGGTAATGGTGACCTTGGCGCCGACGAGTTCATTCACGAGGGTCGACTTGCCCACGTTGGGCCGGCCCAGCACGGCGACGAAGCCGGCCTTGGTCACAGCCCACTCATCAGGGGTTCAACAAGAATCTCTTCGACGCGACGTCCGTCCATGCGCGTGACGGTAATTCGGTGACGATCGATCACGAAGGCCTGGCCGACCGCGGGCACCCCGCCGGCGAGGTCAATGACCAGTCCCCCGACGGTGTCCCAGCCGTCCTTGGGCAGGTCGAGACCGTATTCCTCGTTGGCGTCGTCGATATTGAGGCGACCCGAGAGTTCGATCGCGCCGCCCACGCTGCGCTGTGCCTCGTCCTCATCGGTGGGGTCCGACTCGTCGATAATCTCACCCACGAGTTCTTCCAGCACGTCTTCCAGGGTGACCACGCCCGCGGTGCCGCCATACTCGTCCACCACGATAAAGAGATGCGCCTTGGCCTTGCGGAACTCGGTCAGCAGCGAGGCCACTCGTTTGGTCTCCGGGACAAAGTGGGCGTCGCCCATGTGGACCGCCACTGCTTCGGATTGGTGGCCGTCGGCAACCAGGCTGGCCAGGTGGCGCAGATTCACGATGCCCACCACGTCGTCGACCCCCTCGCCAAGGACGGGCAGTCGCGATCTCCCACTCTCAATGGCGAGGTCGAGGGCGTCGCCCACGCTGGATGTGGCGTCGATGCCGACCATGTCGATGCGCGGCACCATGACCTCGCGCACGATGGTGTCGCCGAACTCGATCACCGAGTGAATGAAGTTACGCTCCTCGGACTCAATGGCCGCGTCTTCGTGGGCGACGTCCGCCATGGCCAGCACTTCGGACTCGGTCATGCGGGGCTTTTCGCCGTCACCGCCAAAGAGGCCAATGACGCCGTCGGCGATCGACAACAGCACGACCGAGATCCAGCGGATCGGCCAGAAGCGCAGGATTCGCCCCACGACGGGTGCACTCGCCAGAGCGGCTTCGTCGGGATGCGAAATGGCGAAGTTCTTGGGGATGGCCTCAAAGGCGACGAAGATGACAATGACTTCACCCGCCGTCGCGACGAAGATTCCCGCCGCGCCAAAGAGGTGGCCGGCCAGCACGCCGACCATGGTGGCTGAGACCAACTGACAGATGAGCACGAGCAACAACAAAGGGTTAAGGAACTTCTCGGGCGCTTCGGTCAGCGAGACCAGCGCTTTGGACCCGTGTCGACCCTCCTCGGCCAGCGAACGGGCGCGCGAGCGATTCATTCGCGTAAGCGACGTCTCGGCCATCGCAAAGAATCCCGAGAGAAGAAGCAATACGGCGACGGCGAGCAACAGATAGGTGTCGCTCGCCCGCCAGACGGCGCCGATCACGACGACGACGCGCGGTAGTGCCGAGCGAGCAGCTCTCTCTCGCGCGCCTCCATGCGCTCAGCCTCTTCGTCGAGCGCGTGGTCCCACCCGCGCAAGTGCAACACGCCGTGCACGATGAGAAGGGCCAGTTCGTCGTCGAAGCTCACCTCGTGCTCGACCGCGTTGCGCGCCGCCACGGCGGGACAGATGATGACGTCTCCCACCAGTTGGGGGATCTCGGGAGCGGGCGGCTCGCCCGGGCCACTGCCCCCGGCGTCGGGAACGCGACCCGAGGGCTCCACGTCGGCGTCGATGGGAAAGCTCAGCACGTCAGTCGGGCCCTCGCGCCCCATGAACTGCTGGTTCAAGTCCGCGATGGTGGGTTCGTCGGCAAAGATCAGCGACACCTCGGCCAGTCCCCGCACGCCCTCGTCTTCGAGTGCGCCGCGGCACAGATCAACCCAGCGGACCAGATCGATGTCGTGATCGTGCTGTTCGTCCGCGGCGTAGATGTCCACACTCATGAGGAGCGATCGTAGGCCGCGACGATGTCGGCCACGATGCGATGGCGCACGACATCCTTGGCGCCGAGAAAGACGAAACTGATGCCCTCCACCCCACTCAGGATGCGTTCAATGTCCAGCATGCCGCTGCGCTTGCCATTCAGGTCGATCTGGGTGATGTCGGCAGTGATGACGGCTTGGGAGTTAGAGCCGATGCGCGTGAGGAACATCTTCATCTGCTCGGGCGTCGTGTTCTGGGCCTCGTCCAGGATGATGAAGGAATCGTTCAAGGTGCGTCCACGCATGAAGGCGAGGGGCGCGACTTCGATCGTGCCGTTGGCGACGAGTCGTTGAGCACCGTCGGCTCCGAGCATGTCGTAGAGCGCGTCGTAGAGAGGACGCAGATACGGATCCACCTTGGCCATGAGATCACCGGGCAGGAAGCCGAGGTTCTCACCGGCCTCGACCGCGGGTCGGGTGAGCACGATGCGATTCACTTGGCGCCGGTGCAAGGCTTGAACGGCCTGGGCCACGGCGAGGTAGCTCTTGCCAGTGCCGGCCGGTCCGACGCCGAACGTGATGATGGACTGGTCAATGGCGTCGGTGTAGCGCTTCTGGCCCGCCGTCGAGGGGCGAATGGACTTGCCCTTGGCCCCGCGCACCACCTCGTGACGCAACACCTCACTCGGCACGAGATCCTCGGCCACCATGTCGATGGTGCGTTGGATCTTGGTGGGGTCGAGCGACTGTCCGCTCTCGAGCACCACGATCAACTCGTCGAAGAGACGCAGCACCATGGCGGCGTCGGGGCCGGTCACCGAGATCTGGTTCCCCTGCACGCGAATCTTGGAGTCGGGAAAGGCCCGCTCGATGACGCGCAGGTGCTCATCGCGCGCGCCGAGCAGTCCCGCCATGAGGTGGGTATTGCCCACGTGGGTCGTGGTCGTGAGGGCCTCGTCGGCCCGCGCGGGTGGGGTCATCCAGGGGGCCAGGTCATCTGTCGACCTCCGAGCACGTGCACGTGGAGATGCGAGACGGTCTGTTGGCCGTCGCGTCCGACGTTGATCACCAGTCGGTAGCCGCTGTCCTTGATTCCCTCACGCTCGGCAACCTCCTGCGCCAAGCGCAGCAGGTCCTCAAAGACTCCCGGGTGCTCCAGGGTGACTTCGTTCACGCTGGCGAAGTGCGCCTTGGGCACGACCAGTACGTGAACCGGCGCTTGGGGGGCGATGTCGTAAAAGGCGAGTGCATCGTCGGATTCGGCGGCCACCTTGGCGGGAATCTGGCCCGCGACAATCTGGCAAAAAAGGCAGTCAGTCATCTCGTCCCCTCATCATTACCGATAACTCGAATGTCCAGGGTCAATCCCCAACTTCCGACCTGAAAGGCCAGGAGTGCGGCGGCCACCACGCCGGCCGTCTCGGCGCGCAGAACCGTCGGTCCCAGACCCACCCGACGACGAGTCGTGTCCCACTCCCCCTCGTCCCAGCCACCCTCGGGGCCGACCGCGACCGAGCGCACACCGCGCCAGTCACCGGACCCCGCGAGGTCAGCGACCGCGACCTCGTCGGGCACATTGGCCACCTTCATCGGTTCCTCGATCGTGACGTCGTAGGTGCGTCGGCACTGGCCCTGCGCTTCGCGCGTGATGCGCCGCCAACGCAGCAGTGTCTTTTCGCTCGCCTCCGCGTTGAACTTCACCGCCGAGCGACTCGTGACCAGCGGCACGATGCGCGACACGCCCACTTCGGTGGCTTTGGCGACCGCCCAGTTGGCGTGGTCGCCCTTGAGGCCAGCCAGATACAAGGTCGTGGACGGTGCGGGCTCATCGAGGTACACGTCGCTCACGCGGGTGAGCTCGTGCTCGGCGACGCGGCACAGCGACCAGCGTCCGCGTCCGTCGGTGACGACCACCTCTTCTCCCACGCGGGCGCGCAGTACCTTTCGCAAGTGGTGGTCGTCCGCGCGCTCGAGCACCGGACTGGCGGGATCTTCCACGGGAAACTGAACGAGGGCGGCCACGCGACGTGGCCACTCGGTGTGGGTCACTTTTTCGCCTTGTGGCGTCGAAAGAACCCGCCACTCGGTTCGTTCACGACCTCGCCGCGATGCTCGGCCCAGGATCGCAGCATGGTTTCGGATTCGTCGTCCAGCTCCGTCGGCACGTCGACCGCCAGGTGAATGAACAGGTCACCGCGACCGCGACCGTGCAGATGCTCGACGCCTTCGTGGCGCAGACGGTGCACGGTGCCGTTCTGGCTGCCCGGCTCCACCTCGAGATCGTGCACCTCGCGCAGCGTGGGCACGGTGATGAGCGCACCCAGAGCGGCCTGGCTAAAGGAGATGTGGGCTTCGTGATGCAGGTCGTCGCCGTGTCGCTCGAAGCGCGAATCGTCCGCCACCCGCAGATGGACGAAGAGTCGTCCGTTCGGACCGCCGCGCGGCCCGGCCGGTCCTCGATCGGCGAGACGCATCGTGGAGCCGTCTTCGACCCCCGCGGGAATCTGCACGCTCAACGTCACGCTCTGGGACCGTCGTCCATCACCGCGACAGTCCACACAGGGCGACTCGATGCGCGATCCCATGCCGTTGCACCGTGAACAGATCGTCGAAGTGACCATCTGGCCCAGGATGGAGTTGCGCACCCGGCGCACTTCGCCGCTGCCGTGGCACTCCTCACACGTCGCGGGCGACGTGCCCGACGCACAGCCCGATCCCTCACAGGTTGCACAGCGCTGGGGCAACGTCACGGTGACCTCGTGGGTCGCCCCGAAGGCGGCGTCCTCCAACGAGATGTCCAGAGACACTTCGGCGTCGGGTCCGGGCTGAGGGCCTCGGCGCGACTGTGCGTTCGCGCCCGTCATGCCCCCAAAAAACATGTCAAAGATGTCCTGGACCGAGCCGGCACCGAAGGGATTCGCCCCCGCACCCACGTCGGAACCGAAGCGGTCGTAGTTGGCGCGTCGTTCGGGGTCCGAGAGAATTTCGTAGGCCTGGGACACTTCCTTGAAGCGGGTCTCGGCCATGGGGTCGTGCGTGTTGGCGTCGGGGTGGTACTGGCGCGCGAGACGGCGATAGGAGGCCTTTAACTCATCGGGTGAGCAGCTGGCGTCGACCTCGAGAATCTCGTACAGGTTCGTGCTAGGCACGCGGGGCTCCCTCGAAGTGAGTGGAGAGGTGCCGTGACACCGCTTCGGCGGCCGCCATGACTTCGCGGTACTTCATCCGGGTGGGGCCGAGCAGACCAACCGCACCGATCGTCTCACCCTCCAACGCGACGGGGGCGACGATCACCGCACACGACCACAACGGCGCGTAGCCGTTCTCCGAGCCGATCGCAACCGACACGCCCTTTTCAAGGATGTCTTCGACCAGCGAGACAACGAGGAGCTCCTGTTCGAGAATCGAGAGCACCTGGCGTACGGTCTCGACTCCCTCGAAGACTTCGGCCACGTGCGAGGAACCCCCGATGTAGACCTGCTCGCCATCAGTGGTGGGCATCTCGGCGTGCAGCACTGCCGCTCCTTCGCGCACCAGTTTGGCGACGGTGTCTTCGCGACTGGGAACTTGGACGGTCACGTCGAGCGTGGTGCCGATCAACAGAGCGTTCAGTTGCCTCGACGCCTCGGCGACTTCGGCGGGCGTGGCCTCGTACTCCACGAGCACGCTGTTCTTGGTGACGGTGCCGTCGGAGTAGACCGTGACGAGCAGGTGGTGTCGAGCGTCCAGGTTGACCAACTGCACGCTCAAGATCGTCGAGTGGGAGTGCCCGGCGCCCACCACGACTGAGGTGTAGCTGGTGAGTCGAGAGAGCAACATGGCAGTTTGTTCGAGCACGTCTTCGACCTCGCCGCGCACGTGGGCGAAGAAGTCGCGCACCTGACGCTGCTGGGCCGGGCCGAGGACGCCCGACTGCAGATGGTCCACGAAGTAGCGATAGCCCTTGTCGGTGGGCACCCGACCGGCCGAGGTGTGGGGTTGGGCCAGGTAGCCCTCTCGCTCAAGGGCCACCATCTCGCTGCGCACGGTGGCCGGCGAGACCGCCAGGTCGGCACTGTGGGCGACCGAGGAGGACCCGACCGGCTGGGCGGTGTTGATGTGCTCGACCACCACGGCCTCCAGAATGGTGGCCTTGCGGGCGTCGAGATCCGGGGTCTTTGGTAAAGCGTTCACACGCCGGGCCATAGTTCTCCTTGTTAGCACTCGATTTTACCGAGTGCTAACGCGCAACCGGCCATCGGCGTACCATGAGCCAAATGGACACCTATTCCGCGGCACAGCGACCTCATATCCCCTTTAGCGGGCCCGAGCGGCTCCAACTCGACGCGTGGCTCGACTTTTACCGCGCCACCCTGCTGCAAAAGTGCGACGGGCTGGGCGAGGCTCAGCTCAAGACCCGTCCCATCGCCAGCTCAACGCTGTCGCTGCTCGGACTCGTGCGACACCTCACCTTCGTCGAACAGGCCTGGTTCGAGAGCTGCTTCGCGGGGCGCGACGTCGCCACCTTTTACAAGACCGACACCGATCGTGAGCTCGACTTCACCGACCTCGACTCCGATGATGTCGAAGAGGTGTTCGCCCGCTACGACCGGGCGTGTGCGCTCTCGCGCGAACTGGCCCTCGGACACGACCTGGGTGAGATGGGAGCGCGACCACGCCGGGACCGCGACGTCGACCTGCGCTGGATCTACATCCACCTCATCGAGGAGTACGCCCGGCACTGTGGTCACGCCGACCTCGTTCGCGAACTGATCGACGGTGCCACCGGCTACTAGCTTCTACTCCTCGAGTCGAAGTGCCGCCACGAAGGCCTCCTGGGGAACTTCCACGCGTCCCAGGTTCTTCATGCGCTTCTTGCCTTCTTTTTGCTTTTCCAGCAGCTTGCGCTTGCGGGTGATGTCACCGCCGTAACACTTGGCGAGCACGTCCTTGCGACGAGCCTTGACGGTCTCGCGCGCGATCACTCGCCCGCCAATGGCTGCCTGGATCGGCACGTCGAACATCTGGCGCGGGATCAGTTCCTTCAGGCGTTCGGCCATCTTGCGTCCGTAGAAGTCGGCGTTGTCGCGGTGCACAATGGTCGAAAACGCGTCGACGGGTTCGTGGTTAATCAAGACGTCCACGCGCACCACCTGGCTCGTTACATAGTCGGCCGGTTCGTAGTCCAGCGAGGCATAGCCCTTGGTGCGGCTCTTGAGAGAGTCGAAGAAGTCGATGACCACCTCGGCCAAGGGGATCGTGTAGCGCAGTTCGACGCGCTCGGTGGAGAGATACTCCATCTTGATCATCTCGCCGCGACGAGATTGGCCGAGGTCCATCACCGCACCCAAGTACTCGACCGGCGTGAGGATGGTGACATCGAGCATCGGCTCATCGACGTGGTCGAGACGGCTCGGGTCGGGCAGGTCGGTCGGGTTGTCGACGAGCACCATCGAACCGTCGGTCAAATACGCCTGGTACACGACCGAGGGGGCGGTGGCGATGATGGCCAGGTTGAACTCGCGCTCCAAGCGTTCGCGCACGATCTCCATGTGCAGGAGTCCCAAGAATCCACAGCGGAATCCAAAGCCCAGTGCGTGCGAGCTCTCCGGCTCGTAGGTGATCGAGGCGTCGTTGAGCTTGAGCTTGTCGAGGGCGTCGCGCAGGTTCCCCAGGTCGTCGCCGTCAATCGGGTAGATCCCACAAAAGACCATCGGCTTCGGGTCGTGGTAGCCGTCGAGAGGCGCGGCGGCGGGACGCGACGCTTCAGTGATCGTTTCGCCCGAACGCGCGCCTCCCACGTCGCGGATGCTCGCCACCACGTAGCCCACTTCGCCCGGACCGAGTGAACTCACCTTCACCAGTTCCGGCGTGCGCATACCGATCTCTTCGAGCGGGTGGTTGGTGCCCGCGCGCATCATGCGGATGCGCGTGCCCTCAACCATCGTGCCCTCGACGATGCGCACCGAGGAGATCACGCCGCGAAACTGGTCGTAGTAGGAGTCAAAGATGAGCGCCCGCAGGGGCACGTCGGGGTCGCCTGAGGGTGCGGGGATGCGCGCGATAATGGCGTCCAACAACTCCGGTACGCCCTCACCGGTCTTGGCGGAGATCGAGAGCACCGTCCCGGGGTCGATACCCAGCACCCGCTCTAACTCCTCCTTGCAGCGCTGGGGGTCGGCGGCGGGCAGGTCGATCTTGTTGAGCACCGCCACGATCTCGAGGTCGTGTTCGAGCGCCTGGTAGCAGTTCGCCAGTGTTTGGGCCTGAATACCTTGACTCGCGTCGACCAAAAGCACGGCTCCTTCACAGGCCGCCAGCGAGCGCGAGACTTCGTAGCCAAAGTCGACGTGCCCGGGGGTGTCGATCAGTTGGATGAGGTGCCCGTGATAGCCCACGCGCACGTTCTGGGCCTTGATGGTGATGCCGCGCTCGCGCTCGATGTCCATCGAGTCGAGGTACTGGGCTCGCATGAGCCGCGGATCGACCGCGCCGGTGATCTCTAAGATCCGATCCGAGAGCGTCGACTTGCCGTGGTCGATGTGAGCGATGATGCTCAGATTCCGGATTTTGGTGGATTCGACGGACGTCAATGAGGTGGCCACGGTCACTTCAGGCTATCGGTCCAAGGAGAATATTGGCGAGAGTGGAGGGGCTCCGGGCCCCTCTGGTAGCATCGATAGGCCCGTACGGCGAGTGGCCGTGCCAAAAGAACGAGGTTGTTTTCCGTGGCGAACATTAAGAGCCAAATCAAGCGCAATCGACAAAACGCGGAGGACCGCGAGCGCAATAAGGCCGTCAAGTCCGAGCTGCGCACCCGCACCAAGAACGCCGTGGCCGCCGTGGGCAGCGACGACGAGGCCACTACATTGCGCCTGGCCGTCAAGCGCATCGACATGGCCGCGTCCAAGGGCATCATCCACAAGAATCAGGCGGCCAACAAGAAGAGCGGCCTGATGAAGCGCATTAACGCACTGCGCACCGAAGAGTAACTAGCGCCGCCGAGCGCCGAAACTCAGTCGCGCCAGCCGCGCGACCAACACCTCAATGACCGTGAGTTCGGTCACGTCCATATCGCTTTCGAGATCCTTACCGCCGTAACTGACTGCACCCTTGAGATCCAGGTCGGCCTCGGTGATCCAGTGCACCGCCGTGGTGATGCGGGCTGCCCCCAGGCGCTCGGCCATGGCGAGAGCCTTGCCCGCCGGAAAAGCGTTCACACCCAGCAGCGCGGCCGCGTCCTCCTTCGAGCGTGCCCCCGACCCCTCCAGCGCGCTCATGTTGAGGAAGTGACGCTGCAGGGAGGCGATGATCTGCAGGCCGGCGCGACGACGCGACTCGAGCATCCGGCGCGCCACCACGATCGCCTTGGTGGCGTCTCCCGCGTCGATCGCGTCGGTCAAGTCCCAGACGGGCACGTCGCCCGCGTCGCCGAGATACGCCTCGACGTGGCGGTAGTCCAGCGGCGCGCTGCCGTAAATCGAAGACAGCGTGCGCGCTAACGCGTCGATGCGCGCGACGTCATCGCCCACCTGCTCGGCGATGCGCTGAGCGGTTCCGTGATCGAGCGTCACGCGGTACTCGCCCATCTTGGAGGTGATGAAGGCGACCCGGTCCGCCACCCGGGTACCAACGTTGACTTCGATGACCTCGTCGGCGGCCTTGACGAGCTTGTTGTTTTTCGCGCCGACGACGGCGAGCAGCAGGTGGGTGGCCGGTGCGGGTGACGCGATCCACTCACTGAGGCGGGCCACCTCGTCGGCCACGAGTAGCTGAGCGTCGCGCAGCACCACCACCCGTCGCTCGGCGAGAAACGGCGGAGTGTTGAGGGCCTCGAGGACCGACGGCACGCTCGACTCGCCCGAGAGGGTGACGTCCTTGGCCGTGAAGTCCTGAAGCACGAAGGAAGGGTCAAGATCGCCGAGTGCGCCAGCGATGGCGTTGTGCAAGGCGTCGTACACCATCGTCGCGTCGGTACCCACCACGCAGAGCGTGGCGCCACTCACGAGGCGCTCGCGATCTGCTCTAACACGTCGCGCACGCGAACTGATCCGGCCACGTCATGAACCCGAACGATACGACAGCCCTGTGTGATGCCCAGCGCCACGGCGGCCGTCGAGGCGCTCGCGCGATCGTGAACTTCGAGACCGAAGTACGCACCAAGAAACGTCTTGTTCGATGCCGAGAGCAGCAACGGAGAGCCCAGAGCCGCGAGGACGGGTGTGTCCCGCAGCAACTGCAACGACTGAGCGGGCGTCTTTCCGAGATCGAGCCCCGCGTCGAAGACCACTTGGTCGGGGCGCAGCCCCGCCGCGAGGGCCCAGCGACGCCGCTCGAGGAGAAACTCACTCACGGTGGCGGTCACGTCCTCGTAGTAAGGGTCGGGATCGGCGACGCGCGGCCGAAGACGAATGTGGGTGGCGACGACCGTCGCGCTCGCTGCGGCGGCGACGCTCAAGTACTCAGGGTCCGCGAACCCACTGATGTCGTTGCCCACGACGGCACCCGCGTCAAAACTGGCCTTGGCGACGGCCGCTCGCCACGTGTCCACGCTGAGGGCGACGTCAAAGCGCTTGGCGAGTTCTTCGATCGCTGGCACGACGCGGTCGAGTTCCTCCTCCTCACTCACTTCGTCACCCGGTCCTGCCTTCACTCCTCCGACGTCGAGGATGTCGGCTCCCTCACGCACGAGTGCCTCAGCGCGCGCAAAGAATTCGTCGAGGTCGTACGTGGCGGCCGGCGAGTAGAACGAGTCGCTGGTGCGATTCAAGATGCCCATCACCACTGCGCGGCGTGACACGTTCACGCGCCGATCCCCCAGGGACAGCACGAAGGGCTCAGCGGGCCAAAAGACCCCCACTAGTAGAGGCGACTGGCCAGGCGCCGGCGATACGACACGTAGCGCGGGTCCTCGGGACCCAACGCGTCGAGTACCTCGAGTAATTGGTCTTTCGAGGCCTCATTGGACGTCGACTGCTCCAACAGGTGGTCCAAGGTGAGATCCAAGTCACCATCGAGACTTACGCCGCTTCGCTGCAGGCGAAGGCGCGCGAGCACAGTCTTAGCGGCCAGCACGTTTGCTACGGGCGTGAGCAACGCTTCGGCCTCGTCGTAGCGATCTTCGCGCCGCAGATAGTCGCCGAGCGCGACCACCGCGTCCACGTTCGTGGAATCGAGCTCGAGTGCGGCGCGCAGAGACTCTTCGTCCCCCGCGTCCACCAGTTTGTCGACGATCGACGCACCCGGCGCGAGACGTTCGACGAATTCGCGCACGGCCGACTCGGGTAGCGCCCCCACGAAGGAGTCCACGATGGCGCCGTCCTTGATCGCGAACACCGCGGGAATGGACTGCACCTGAAAGGCCCGCGAGATATCAGGATTTGCATCGACATCGACCTTGGCGAGTTCCACGGCGCCGAGCGTTTCGTCGACCACCTTTTCGATGATGGGCGACAGCGTGGTGCACGGTCCGCACCACGTCGCCCAGAGGTCGACGACGACGGGCACCGTCTTCGATCGCTCGATCACGTCGGTCGCAAATGTCGCCTCGGTGACATCCTTCATGGGCGCCAGCCTAACGGTCGTCATTGCGATTTAGAGGGGTCACCTAACACTGTTAGCCTCGCCCACTATGGGGACGGTGACGGGGATCAACGAGACCAACGTCACCGAGTGGATGAGCAAAGAAGTCAATGCAATTGCTCCTCTCACCTTCGAACTCATTGCCGGAGGCCGCTCCAATCTCACCTTTCGCGTCACCGACGCGACGGGCTCCAACTTCGCGTTACGGCGTCCTCCGATCAGCCACGTCCTGCCCACAGCTCACGACATGGTGCGCGAACACACGATCATCACCGCTCTCTACCCTCAACGCATTCCCCTCGCCCGTCCGCTCGGGCTCTGCGTGGACCCCGAGGTGAACGAGCGACCCTTCTACGTCATGGAGTTCGTCGAGGGCGCCATACTTCGTGACCGCCGCGAAGCGGAAATGACTTTTGATCTCGGCACGCGCGCGCGGATCGGCGATCATCTGGCCACGACGCTCGCTCAACTTCACGACCTCGACATAGAAACGGCCGGCCTGTCGACTTTGGCGCGCCACGAGGGCTACATCGAGCGCCAAATCGCTCGCTGGCGTGGCCAGTTCGAGCAGATGAAGGTCGAGGGCCTCGATCACGAGAACCTAGTGGAAGAGGTCGGCGACGATCTGGCGCGATCGATTCCACCCCAACAGCGCGTCTCGGTGGTGCATGGCGACTACCGACTGGACAACACCGTGCTCAACGAGGGCGGCGAAGTGCGCGCCATTCTCGACTGGGAGATCTGCACATTGGGCGATCCGGTCGCCGACGTGGGCACGTTGCTGTGTTACTGGTCCGAGCGCAACGATCCCACCGACTTCCTATTGGGATCGGCCCCGTCGACGGCGGAGGGCTTTATCGGTCGCGACGAGGTACTGAAGGCCTACGCCCGTCACTCGAGTCTCGACTTGTCGAATGTCGCCTACTATCAAGCGTTCGGATATTGGAAGCTCGCCTGCATCATGCAAGGTGTCTTTGCGCGATATCGCGCGGGGGCCACGGCGGGTGACCGGGGCAGCGTCGAGGGCTACCCCGCATTAATTGCGTTGCTCGCCGAGACGGCGAAGCGAACTTTGGAGAAGTAATGGACGACGAAATCTACGACCGCATTATCTTCCTCGCCGATCCTGAACTCAATGAGCCGGTTCTGGTGATCGGACTAGAAGGGTGGATCGACGCGGGCATTGCCGCGAGTACCGCCGTGGCGACGCTCCTCGAGACCATTCCGACCGAAGTGCTCGCGACCTTCGACACGGAGTACTTCATTGACCAGCGAGCCCGACGCCCCCTGGCCCGCATCGTCGACGGCGTCACCACCGAACTCACCTGGCCCGAGATCCAGCTGCGCTATGGCCGCGACGGGGACGGAGCCGACGTGCTCTTTCTCGTCGGGCCCGAGCCGGACTTTCACTGGAGCGACTTCGTGGACGTCGTGACCGATGCCGCGGGGCGATTCGACGTGCGCCTCGTGGTCGGACTCGGCGCCTTCCCCGCCCCGACCCCCCACACGCGACCGACTCGCGTCATCGGCACGGCCCCCGCGCAGAGCGCACACCTGCTCACTTCCGTCGGTTCGGTCTCGGGCGAGTTGGAAGTGCCCGCCGGCATCGGCACCGCACTCGAACTCGGTTTCGCCGAGGTCGATATGGACACGATCACGCTCTGGGCCCGTGTGCCGCACTACGTGGCCTCGATGCCTTACCCTCAAGCCGCCGCCGCCTTGATCGACGGACTCGCGCGCATGTCGGGACTCACGCTGGACGCCGGAACGCTGCGTGCCGCCGCCGACGATGCCCGCCAACGCGTCGATGAACTCGTGACGAGCAATCCCGATCACTTGACGATGGTCGAGCGCCTCGAAGCCGCGGCCGATGAGAACGAGGGCACGTCACTGGGTGAGGAACTCCCGAGCGGCGAGGAACTCGCAGCCGAACTCGAGAGGTTCCTGCGCGGCGAATCGTCCTAGACACCAGTCAAATAACCTCCCTGGTCAGGACCTCTTTCTGCGAGGTCGTGTGACAGATCTTCAGTACTTTTAGCTTTCGAGGCACGCTAAAGGAGGAGTCGTGGCGACCGTGAGCCCGTCGACACTTCACGCGGAACTCGAGGCCCTGCTTGCCACGTCCCAAGTTGGACTCTTCGACGACTTACCCACCGGCATCGACCCCACGTTCAGAAACGCCCACCGCATCGATCTCGACCAGTGGTCGTGGATCGAGTTCGTGCCGTCCTGGGTCACCGGCAGCGACCGACTCTTCCGCGACATCCTGCGCACCGCGCCCTGGGAGCAGCGCAGCCGTTGGATGTACACCCAAGACGTCTTCGAGCCGCGACTCACCGCCCAGTACCCCCGCATGTCGATGGCGCCCCAGGCCATCCTGCGCGAGATCGCCGCCGCGCTCACGCACCGGTATCACAGCGCCTATCGCTCTCTGTGGATGAACCTCTACCGCGACCAACACGATTCGACCGCCTGGCACGGTGATCGCATCGGCCGCGTGACGCCGAACTGCATTGTCCCCGTACTCAGCCTCGGCGCGTCACGGCGATTCCTGGTCCGCCCCCTTGAGGGAGGAAGGAGTATGACCTTTCACCCTGGCGCGGGAGACCTCATCGTGATGGGCGGACGGTGTCAGGTCGAGTGGGTTCACTCGGTACCCAAGCAGGCCACGCCGAGTGGACCGCGGATCAGCATCAACTTCAAGCCGACCGCGCTTCGACGCTCCTAAACCGAGGCGATCTTCGAAGGGAGAAGCGACACGTGCGCTCGCCACGAGGTGGAAGCAGCAGTCTGGGCTCGAGCGGCCAGGATCTTTTCCACCACGGGCAGCATGCGGCGCTCAAGGTCGAGAAGCTGGCGCAAGTAGTCGTCGGTCCAGACGATCTTGAAGGCGGCGGTGGTGCCGTTGCCCGCGGCGTCGCTCAGCTCGCGACGCACCAGGATGACGAGATCTCGCGGGGAGACGCTGAAGTCCGGCGGTTCGCCAAGGTTGGTGTCGTCCGAAGCGATCGCGCGCGAGAGATCGTTGAACCACTGCGACACCGAGTCGGTGGCCTGACCGAGCGCACCCTCAATCGCCGCGCGATCAGTCGGACCCTTTCGCCTGGCCGATCCCCACAACACGTGGACGTTGTCGGCGGTGGTGCGAATCGCGGTGACCCCCGCGATCAGCACCGAGACGTCGGCCAGCGACACGGACTTAGCCCCACGCTCCGAGAGATACTCGCGAAAGGCGTCGTCCAGCCGGCGGGCGGCCGCCTGCGCGGCGTCACGCGCGCCTTGCGGATTGGTCGCCTCGGGCTCGGTCGGGTCACAGCGCGAGAGCCCGTACGTGACGGCGGCTTCGAGATAGGTGACACCAGCGCTCACGCCATCGGCAATCGATCGTCGCAACAGTCCCGTGGCGCCGCGGGGCCAGAGCGAAAGGCCCACCACCAGACTTACACCACAGCCGAGCGCGACGTCTTCGACACGAATCACCCCCAGTTGCCAACCGTCCGGCTCGACGATATTAAAGACAATCAGGATCGTCATGGTAAAGGCCGCTTGGCCCGCCGCAAAGGAGATCGCCGAGGGCGCGAAGCCCGTGAAGCACACGGCAAAGGGCAGCAATATCCAAAAGACCGTCTGGTGCGTGCCCAGCAACGCGATGATGATCGAACCGATGATGATGCCCTCGATGGTTCCCGTCAGTGCTTTGACGACGGTTTGACCGGTGCTCAGTGCATTGGAGCGCAGCACGGCCAGCGTGCCAAAGACCACCCAGAACGCGTGCTGCACGCCGAACTCGTACGCCACCAACACGCTGACGCCCAGTCCCAGCGCGCCGCGAGCGCTGTTGTGCAGCCAGACCGAGTGAAGAGACAAGTGAGAGCGCAGTCGACGCCGAGCCGCGCGCAGGCGAGAGTCACTCCCCGTCGCCTCGAGCCCAAGGAGTTGCTGCCACCAATTTCGACCTCGTGCCGCGACAAGTTGGACAGCGTCATTGCCCAGGTTCTCTACCGTGTCGGCCACGACATCCGCGCGAAAGCTCTGATCCAAAAAGACCAACAACTCACCGTCGTGGTCCGTCGAGGCCGCGCTGGCCGCGGCGTCGTAACGGTGCAGCGACCTGACGGCCACATCTTCGAGCAACGCTCGCTTCTCACGCATTCCACGCAAAGACGCCTCCAGCGCACCCGTGTCGGCGCGCGATGACGTGAGCGATGCGGCCACCTCGGCGAGCACATTGGAACACGTCGTGAGCAACGCGCGGACCTCGTCGCCCAAGTCGTCGAGTTGAGAGACATTCCCCGTGAAGAGCAGATCGAGTTCGAGCGTCCACTCGATGACCTTGATCAATCCCCGGGCACTAGCGCTCAGTCCTGCGGGCCGAAAGGAGGCAGTGAAAAATGCGGTGCGCATGGTCTCGGTCGCCGACGCGGCGTCCGCGTACTCGTGCAGCGCAGTATCCGAGGCCCCTCCCTTGCGCATTCCCACGATCGCGCTCAGGTATCGAGATATCTCTCGCACGGCGCCCGCGGTCACGTCCACGAACGGTTCGCTCGAGGCAGCGGGCAAGATCAGGGCAATGGCGCCGAGCGAGAGCACACCGGCGACCGACCAACCCAACATTCGATCAGGGATCGAGGACACCGGGCCCTTGAAGGCCACGGGCAAGAGAAAGCTGATCAGCATGGCGCTGGTCGTTCCCGCGAAGGACGAACTCACGACGCCGGTCATCAGCACACAGAAGCTCAGCACGACGGTCGCGGCGACGGCGACCCACAGAACTTGAGAGCACAGCGTGCCGAGTACGACAAAGCTCAATGTGATGACGAGCAGGCTCACGTGCTGCTCAAAGCGCTGTCGTTTCGGACCCAGAAACTCGACGTAGACGAGCAGAACGACCGCGCCAAACGTGGCGAAGAAGGCGGCAACTGGATTGTGCGCCACCTCAAAGAAGGAGGAGAAGGTGCCCGCGGCGACCAGGGTGACCCGAAGCGCCCGGCGCACGCTCAAGATGGGTAGCCCGCGAATGAATGCGATCACCTTGTCCACCCAACAGCCCCCCCCGCTACGCGCGACTACGACATCCCTCGACTACGAACCCGCCTCAACGTCGCTCTCGATGCGAAGTCCAAGACCGAGAGCGTACCCATCAAGGTAGAGGGCGCTGTCGTGCTGACGGGGATGGCGGTCCGCGAGTTCGTAGAAACGCGCGGAGTGATCGACCTCTTGGAGGTGGGCCAACTCGTGGACCAGGACCGCGTCGATCACCCACTCGGGACACTGGCGTAGTCGACTCGACACTCGAATCTCCTTCGATCCCGGAGAACACGACGCCCAGCGAGCCTGTTGGTTCGTCACCCAGCGCACCGATGAGGGCATGATCCCGTCGTTGTACAACTCGGCGAGAACCCGGGCCCGTTCTTCTAGCGCTCCGTCTCCCCCGGCGTTCTGGGGACGCTGGGTCAACAGGCGCTCCACCAGTTCATCGACGAAGGCTCGCCGCTCGCGACCGCGCACGCGCGCGGGAATCTGGACGATGATGCGGCTCCCCGACCAGTGGGCGTTGCCGGTCTTCTTGCGACGAGTCGAGGCCCGTATCTCGACCTCGGGCCGATCGAAGCGCGGCTGCTCAATCGTGACCTGGGTCTCGCTCGATGAGCTCTTCGACATTAGGAGATGATGTTCACCAGTCGGGGCGGTCGCGAGACCACGCGACTGGGCGCCATCCCCCCAAGAGCGCTAATCACGTCGGGGTGCGCCAACGCGAGAGTCGCCGCCGCCTCCTCGCTCGCGGACGGAGCGATCGGCACTCGCGCCCTTATCTTGCCGTTCACCTGGATGACCATCGTGACTTCGTCCTCGGCTACGTATTCGGGGTTGGCGATGGGCCAGGGCATCGCGTGCACGCTCGCGCCTCCCGGGTACCGCTGTTCCCAGAGTTCGGCCGTGATGTGCGGGGCCATGGGCGCGAGTAGTTCTGCCATGACGTCGGTTGACTCGGTAAACACGGTACGCGAGATTCCGTGCTCGCTGCGCGCGGCCTTGGACACCACGTTCAACAGTTCCATCAGCGCGGCGACCGCTGTGTTGTAGCTCCAGCGATTGAAGTCGTTGGTAACCCGAGCGATCGTGCGGTGCGTGGCTTGGCGTACCTCTAAGTCAGTCGCGTCGTCCTTCTCACGAAAGGTGACGTCGTAGCCATTCCAGAGCCGGTAGAAGCGATCGATGAAGCGAGCGCATCCGTCAACGGCGTCGTTGGTCTGATCCGTCCAGTCCAAGTCGTCACCCGGGGGCCCGGCAAAGAGGTGAAAGAGGCGCAGGCCGTCGGCGCCCACCGTGGCGTAGTACTCCTCGGGCGCAATGAGATTTCCCTTGGACTTGGACATCTTGGACCCGTCGAGGCGGATCATGCCCTGGGTGAAGAGCCGCTGGAACGGTTCGCGGGGCAGACCCGGCGCAAGACCGAGGTCGTCGAGGGCCCTGAGGTAGAAGCGCGCGTATAAGAGATGAAGGATGGCGTGCTCGATGCCACCGATGTACTGATTGACCGGCATCCACTTGGCCGCCTGAGCAGGGTCGAACATCGCGCCCGGCGTAAAGGGATCGGTAAAGCGCAAGAAGTACCAGGACGAGTCGGTGAAGGTGTCGAGGGTGTCGGTCTCGCGACGGGCCGGCTTGCCACATACCGGGCACGTCGTCATGAGGAACCCCTCGTGCGTCGCGAGAGGCGACTGGCCCGAGAGGCCGAGGGTGACGTCATCGGGGGCGAGAACGGGCAGTTGCTCGAAGGGGACCGGCACGATGCCGTCGTCGTCGCAGTAGACAACGGGAATCGGGCATCCCCAGAAGCGCTGACGCGAGACCAGCCAGTCGCGTAGGCGGTAGTTGACCTTGGCCACCCCACGGGCGTGCTCCACCAAGTACTCGGTCGCCTTTATTTTCGCGTCCGCGACGTCGAGTCCGTTCAAGAAGCCCGAGTGCACGTGGGCCCCGTCGCCGCTGTACACGTCACCGTCGAAACCCTCGGGTCGCGTCACCGTTTCGATCACCGACAGACCATGCTCGGTCGCGAAGGCGAAGTCGCGCTCGTCCTCGCCGGGAACGGCCATGATCGCGCCGGTGCCGTAGTTGCCCAAGACGTAGTCAGCCACGTAGACGGGCACGTTCTCCTTGGTAAAGGGATTCACGACGAAGCTGCCAGTAAAGGCACCCCGCTTCTCGGCGCTCGCCCCAGTCTGGGACGTCGTGGTGCGTTCAATTTCGCTCAGCGACGTCGCTCGCTCCACAATCTCATCGACGCGCGCGCGCTCGTCGTCAGTCGTGAGCAAGGACAACATGGGGTGCTCGGGAGCGACCACCGCGTAGGTCACGCCAAAGCCCGTGTCCGGTCGCGTCGTAAAGACGCGCAAGGCCTGGGTCGCGTCGAACTCGAGGGGCAAGTCAAACTCCACGCCTTCGCTGCGCCCAATCCAGTTGCGTTGTTGCAACTTGACGCGCTCGGGCCAGTCAAGATCGTCGAGGCTCGTCAACAACTCTTCCGCGTAGTCCGTGATGCGGAAGTACCACTGCTCGAGGGTTCGGCGTTCAACGAGGTCGCCAGACCGATCACACGTGCCGTCCGCGTGCACCTGCTCATTCGCGAGCACCGTCTGGCACCCGGGGCACCAGTTAACGATCCCGTCCGCTCGGTAGGCTAGGCCGGCCTTGAGGAAGGCGAGGAAGATGAACTGCGACCACTTGATGAACTCCGGATCGTGGCTATAGACCTCGCGTCGCCAGTCGTAGACCGCGCCCACACGACGTATCGACGTCTTTAATTCGTGAATCCGGGCCTCGGTGAACGGACGCGGGTGCGAGCCGGCTTTGATGGCGGCGTTCTCGGCCGGGAGTCCGAAAGAGTCAAAACCGTAGGGCGAGAGCACCGCCTTGCCCAGCATGGTCTGGTAGCGCACGATGAGGTCGCCGTAGACGTAATTCCTGATATGTCCCATGTGGGCATATCCCGAGGGATAGGGATACATGCACAGCGCGTAGTACCGCTCACGGGGGTCGTCATTTTCGACGTCGTACGTGCCCTCGTCCAGCCAGCGCGCCTGCCACTTCTCTTCAATGGCCACGACGTCAAAGGGGCGGTTCATTAGGACATTCTAGGGAAATTTCGCTCTAACCTCTCTCGCGAGGAGGTCCGATGACAGACCCGACGTACGTACTCGTTCACGGAGGTTGGGGAGGCGGTTGGGTCTGGCGAGACCTCGGCGCCGAGTTGACCCGTCGCGATGTGCCCTGGACGGCGGTCGACCTTCCGTCGTCTACGCACGGCGCGCACCCCACTACATTCCTCGCCGACGATGCGCACGAAGTGGCGGCGGTCGCCAACGCCGAAGGTCCAGTCGTCCTGGTCGGACACAGTTACGGCGGCGCCGTCCTCTGCGAGGCGGCACAAGACGTGACGCACCTCCAGCGACTGGTCTATATCGCGGCACTCGTCCCACTGCTCGGTGAGAGCGCGACCGAGGTCTCACGAGAGGTGCAGGCTCGCACCATTCTCGACGAGGCGATCCAAGTGGAGGGCGACTATCTCACCCTGGAACCGGTCCTCGCCAAGATCGCTCTCTACCAGGACTGTGTGGACGAAACCGCCGACTGGGCCGTGACCCAACTCAGCTCGCAGACCTTGGCAAGTTTTCGAAGTCCTCGCGGTTCCTTCGATGTCGACGTCCCCTCGTACTATGTGCGCTGCACGCTCGACAACGCCGTTGACCTCAGCCTTCAAGAGTTGATGGCATCTCGCTGTGACGAGTTCGCCACACTCGAAAGTGGCCACTCCCCCATGTTCTCGACGCCCGCGGCTCTGTGTGATCTAATCCTCGCCGCATCGTGATTGTCGAGAAATAGCGCGGAAAAGCGACTGCTAACATCGGTAGACCTTTGGGGGTATAGCTCAGCTGGTAGAGCACTTGCATGGCATGCAAGGGGTCAGGGGTTCGAATCCCCTTACCTCCACCAAGAAACTACCTGGTCAGAGGTAATTTATCTCGCAGGGAATGGAATCACCATCGAACCGCGACCGTTGAGTCAGCAAATCCGTCAGCAAATATGCGGAGGCGCAAATGACCGGTCGAAGAGGAAACAAAGAGGGATCGATTTACCAACGGTCCGCGGACGGACTTTGGTGCGGAGTGGCCCTTCTTGGCTACGACACTCGGGGCCGGATGGTGCGCAAGACGGTGACAGCGAAGTCTCGAGCCGAGGTCACGCGACGGCTGGCGCAACTCCGCCGCCAGATGGACGCCGGCCACGTCACCACGTCCAAGACCCCGACACTGGCTGAACTCATGACCCGATGGTTTGAGGACGTGCTCTCGAGGGAGATAGCTCGGTCCACGTTTGACAATTACGGATCGGTAGTGAAGTATCACATTCTTCCCTCACTCGGAAAGCGGCGAGTGACCGATATCAAAGTCGCCGACGTCGACAGTCTGCTGGCCGCCAAGTTAGGCGAAGGTCTTTCGCCGTCTACCGTCCATCGGATCCGCGCACTCATCTCGCAATGTCTGGACCAGGGCGTGCGATGGGGAGATCTGCCGACGAATGTCGCTCGACTCTCGAGGTCCCCAAAGTTGGTGAGGGCTGAGGGCCGTACCCTCACACAAGAACAGGCGCAGAGCCTCCTCGAGGCTCTCGAAGGGCACCCGCACGAGGCCCTCTATCTTCTCATGCTCTCCACGGGCCTGCGCCGCGGTGAAGCGCTCGGGCTCACGTGGCAAGATGTCGACCTCGAAGCGGGCATCGTCCGCGTAAGGAGAAATCTGAAACGCGAAGGCGGCAGACTAGTTACGGCGGACACCAAAACATTGAAGAGTCGAAGGGCCGTCAATCTCCCACGGCCCGTCGTCGAGGCACTAAGGATAAGTCGGAACCAGCAAGAGAAGGAGAGGAGCGACCTGGGCGATGCGTGGATCGAAACAGATTTCGTGTTCACGACTTCGATCGGTACGCCTATCGACCCACGGAATCTCTATCGCGAGTTCACTCAGATTTGCGATTGGGCCGGGCTTGGACACTGGCACCCGCACGAACTACGCCACTCTGCGGCTTCGCTGATGCTGGCTTCCGGGGTAAAGCTCCAGGTCGTAAGCGAAGTACTTGGTCACTCCTCGATTCGCATGACCGCTGACGTCTACGGGCACATCCTCGACCCGGATCGTCAGCAAGCCGCATCGGCGATGTCAAAAGTGCTTTGGGGTGAGTGACGCAGTATGAGAAACTGGGCCGAAGGTTATATACAAGCCTCGAAGATCTTCCGCCGATGACCCGCGGCAAAGATTCTGCCGCAAGCGTTCACGAGACGTCCTGAGATACGAACTCGGTTGAATCGAGAGCGCCCGACTGAATGAACTCCAACTGCTCGGACCACCTCTTGTGGCAAAGTGTCCAGAATTACTCCCTGAAACCTGACGCTTAGGAATTCGTAACCGCGGGGATTGCCCGAGGCATCAAAATCAATGATGACGCCAAAATCGTTGACGTCGGACTGACCGTTGTTGTCTTTCTGGAACTCCGAAATCGTGAGATACATCGCGTCCGACTGAGGATCGAAAGTAATTCTCATCGGCCTCTACTCCATCTAACTTAGGCTTGTGATCGTAAGTCTTCGGGGAACTTGACCTTCGTGTCAAACGCAACGTCCACCACCAATCGACGTTGGGTTGTGATCGCTGTCGCTGTATACGTTTGTCTTGCGGCCGCCGCAATTTCGTGGATCACGGTATTTGATAGCAAATCGGTGATCGCGGCAATTCTTATCGGCATCATCGCTGTTCTCATGCCCATCAGGGTGGCTTTGTATTGCCAGAACAAGCGAGGTTGGGGCCGAAGCTCGTCCATCCGCGCTGCCCTTGGAGTTTTCGTCGTGGCGGCGTTCGTGATCACGATTGTCGTTGTGATGGCAATGGCGATGTGAGGCAGTGATCAGCCTCGAGAGCTGGAGAACCGCCTCCGAGTTCTCAGCGAACAGATAATTCCTCGACGAATGACTCGAGGCTCTTCCTGGCGATAAGCCGACGTCGTCCGAGTCGAACCGACTTGACTTCACCACGGCCAATCAATTCGAACATTGTCGTGCGACCAACTCCGAGCAAACGAGCCGCCTCTTCGACCGTTACCAGAAGACTCTGATTTGCATCCGCAGTCGAGCTTCTAGGGGGTGCGGCCTCGTCGAACAAGCGTTCTCGGCCGGGTGTGCCGTTGTACCAGTCATCGTCATCCTGGTGCCGCATGCGTAGGAAGCGTTCGTCCCGACCATTGTTCTTCACTGGAACCATCCTTCAAGTTCGATGTCAAAGACCATTGGTCGAGCGTTCGGCCATCATTCTTGAGAAACCTCAACGCCGGCGTAGCTATGGTCGCGAGCGGTATGCCATGGACATTGGTGGTCAAACAACTTTCTGACAATCAGATTGATCTACCGCTTCGACGGTCCTTCGGCGCTTCGCGCCTCGGGCCAGTAAGAGATATCAGTTGAGTTCAGATACTCTGACTCTGAACTGAACCACTACGAACTGTGGTCGATATCTTCTTTACATGGAGCAAGGGCGGGAATCGTTGCCTTCGGTATCCTGTGCACGTGAGCGATGATCCGACGCTAAGGCCGCTTGCCAGTTCGCTCGCCTCGGCGACGGTGGGGGGAGATGATCTGGTTCGTTTCCGTCCCGACGTCGGTGACGATCAATTTTCAGCGCTGGTTCACGGTGCGGAACTCTACGACGACGTGGCGCGACGGGACTTGCGAACACTTTTGAAGTCTGACGCGACGTACAACCTGCATCTGTTCGCCAAACGACGAGTTGCTCTTGGCCAACGAACTTCAAATGTGAGTTACTTCCACCAGGCGCTCTCAGCACTGTCGCTTCTCCCGACGGTGGACGACATTCCATGGAAAACCTGGTTTGTTGCGGCCCTTCTCCTGGGAGAGTACGCGAATGATCCCGACGTAGTGAGGCTCTTTGAGGGTGCGTCAACCGCGGGGGGAACGATCTGTCAGTCGATTCAGAAGTCACTGAGAGCTGGTGGATCATTGGCCCAGTGCCATCTAGTGGAAGTAGAAACCACTTACGGAAAGGGAATGATTGAACTTCCCGTACCGGTGGACGTTCCCTCGGGCGGGTGGCTTAGCGCCCCGCTGATTGAAAAAGATGACGCGACCTACGCGCCGACATTCAATCTCGCGCAGATGGCGTTAGATATTGCGGACGCGATTGACGGCCTGGCTAACACCCGCACGTCCGCCATTGAGTATTCGCCTCTCGCGGTCGCTGGCGCTTTCATCAGTAGTTCGGGATGCCTGCGCAGCTTCGCAACGTCGACTACAGGCTCTTTTGACATTTACGCCGCCGATCTCAAGTCGGAGTCCGATGCAAAAACATTGGTTTCGCAAGTCACCGAAAACGGAGGGGCTGGAGCTTCGCGCGCGACGGCCGTCATCGTTCTGTTGGAGCAACCGAGCTTCGACGACGATTCAGTCTCGAGTTTCGACGCGGAGTCCTTGAAAGTCCTTGCGGAGAGAGCCCTTCCGACAAGGTGAACAACTGATCGTGAATAGAACTGATATCCATTCACGACTCGACGTCGTGTGGCAATCCTTCGTTTCCGGGGAGTACGACGAAATTGCGGATCTCTTACAAAATTTGCGGCTCGACCTGACGAGCGACGCAGATGCTGCCGGAGTCTTTGGCAACGAGCATTGGTCCGTGGATGCCGACGACCTGTTGTACGGGTACACGACAATTGGCACTCTTGCCAGAAAAGCCGGAATGTTTGAGATTCCGCTTGAAGTTCATCGACTGGTGCTCGGAATCACGGAGAAGTGGTTCAATTCAAACCGACATGCGTTGTGGTATTTCGTTAATTCGACGAGCCAAATTGCCGCAATCTTTGGCTGCCAATACTTGTCGATTAACGAGCGAGAGTGCCTCCTTGCGCTCCAGTCGAAGATGTCTGAAGTCACTCACCTGGATGGTGACTTGTCAGTTCAAATGCTTCAGAAGCTTAAAGGGTTCATAATTTCACGGATTCTCGCCGTAGAAGCTGCGGCCCAAATCGACCCTGAGTTGATGCTGGCGGATGCCAGAATTGCGCGCCGCCAGATATTCGAATCGGATGATCCTGACGCCGCCTACATTTCACCATTACTGAGTGCGTGGCCGGGACCAGACCTTGACTACAGCGCGGCGCCAGGAACCTTCGAGGAGGGGGAAACATTTCTTGCTAACGAATTGAGACAATCAGAAATGCACTTGCGCGAGAGTGAGGAGAAACTACGAAACGGAGATTCGAAGGGTGCGCTAGATACTTGTAATTCAGCCTTGACCATCGCCGAAGCAGTTTCGGCAAATTTCCGTGGGTCATATGGAGCTCGACTCAACCTTGCAAGGGCAATTCAAGAACGAGCCCGGGTTCTCGAACAACTTGGCCTTGTGGCTGAGTCACTACGCGAACGTTCGTTGTCCGAGGGCGTCTTGCAAGACGCGATTGTCGCGTTCCCAATCGTTCCAGAACTCCTATTCAATCTCTCATGGATACAGTCGCAACTTGGAGCGGCAATGGTACGGCTGAACCAATCAAGATCGGAGGGGGTCGCGTATTATCTCGCGGCAATTGCGACTCTCAAACGAGTTCGCGATGAAAAAATTTATCAACCTGAAGTCATCAAACTCCTTGCATTGTTCGAGTGCTTTGTGATGAGTGCCCTTGGCCGCAAAAATCCACGTGACGTCTACGCGCACGCGAATGAAGTTTTCGAACTTCTCAAAGAAATTCGAGCCAATGACCCTGAAGATCGCTTTCCCTTTGAAATGATCGATCGAATCGCATTCCTAAACTCAGGGATTAGGGGAAAATTGTTGAAAAAGTCGTGGTACAGCGCGATGAAGTGAATTCTTCACTCGGCTTGACAAGAGACGGTCGGTGGTGCTTTAACGCACCTCCGAAAAAATTGTGGGGTCGCGACAGTCAGCAAATAAGTCAGCAAATTCGTTGAACCTTCCCGAATATTTGCGAACTTGAGCGGCGACATAGTTCAGTCGTTTCTTGTATTTTGATCTCAAAGAGATTCGCTGGAACACGCCTTGGGTCGATGGCATGCAAGGGGTCAGGGGTTCGAATCCCCTTACCTCCACCAAAAGTCTGTTACTGAAACTAGTGACCTGAAGAAAGCCGGGCTCGTCGACTCCGCGACGTCCTTTCCGGGCTTTGACGTCCGACTTGGTCGCCATGTGTGGCTTTAGAAGGGCCGCTTCGGCCGTTTTTAATTCGTTCCCGAGCAAAGTATCGAATGGTTCACGAAAGTCTGCCTCAAGCCGAATATCGCCGGTGCTCGCGTCATCTTGGATAATCAGAACCTTCTCGAAGAACGCCTGGTTAAACATGCGCTTGATGTCATCAGGTGCGTCCCGGTACGCCGCGCCACAATCGACCGTGAGGTCCAGCGCTAACTGAAGGTTTCGCTCAACCGCAACAAACTCCAGACTGGTGGCCGCGAGTTGAGAAGAGATTTTCTTGAGCGCCTTTGCAATGCGCTCTTGCTCTTGCCCGAGCAGATCAATCGGAACGGCTCCCGCATAGTGGGCCTCCATGAGCTTCTGGCGTTCGCGCTCAAGTTTCTCGCGCTCGCGCTTTAAGTCGCCTTGTTCGACTTCAACCTGATCACGGGTGTTGCGAAACTCGTCCCGAATCATCGTCTCGACATTCGCTCGAAACGATTGTTCGAGTTGCATCCGCTGATAATGCTCTTCAAGTTTGTTCTCAACTTCGTAGATCAAGACTGAGCGCAACGTGCAGTTTGTGCGCTTCGAGTGACGCCCCGCGCAAGCGAAGTACGGGTACCTCATCCCGGTGGCTGAAGTGGTGTGCTGCACCAAGAGACGTTCGCCACATTGCCCGCAGTACACGGTGCTCTTCAGGAAGTGCGGGTGCTTTCGGACACGTTCGCCGTTGACGTGGGAGGCAAGAACATCTTGTACTCTCTGCCACTCGGTTTCATCGACCAGTGTTTCGTGGCGCCCGTCATAATGAACGCCTTGAAACTTGGTCTGGCCCTTGTAGTAAGGGTTGACAAGAACCTTATGCAGGTGTCCTTCGGTGATAGCCCGTGCGGGCATTCTCGATGTGGGAGTAGTCGTAAGACCCCTTTTATTGAGATGGTCCACGAGGCCTGAGATCGTCCAGTCGCCGGTTGCGTAAAGATCGAAAGCCAAAGCAACGAGTGGCGCCCGTTCGTTATCGAGAATCACCGTGCGAATCTCTCGACCTTCGGAGTCGACGGTTCGCTGGTTGCGGTAACCAAGCGGCGCACGACCTACCGTTCCACCTGATCGCGCTTTCTGCGTCATTCCCTTCATAACCTCGGCGGCTAGGTTACGCGAGTAGAACTCAGCGATGCTCGACATAATGCCGTGCAAGAGCATCCCCGAGGGTGTCTGATCAATGGACTCAGTCGTCGAAACCAGTCGAACGTTGAGCTCGTCTAGTGCCTTCGAAATCTCAACATCATCTGCTCGACTTCGAGCCAATCGATCGAGCTTGTGAACGATCACGTAGTCAACATCGTGGTCGGCTAGATATTCGAGCATCCCCTGGAGTTCTGGGCGGTTGGCCGACCTGGCGGAGGCACCACGGTCGACGAACTCCTTGGTAATGATCGCTCCCAGGCTTGCGGCCTTTCTTCGGTTGGCGTCGCGCTGGGCGGGAATAGAGAATCCTTCATCGTCGCCGCCACCTCGCCGCGCTTGGTCACGCGTCGAGACGCGCAAATAGCTGACCGCCACCTTGGGGGTCAGAGCTTCGGCGAAGAGGTTGGTTTCGTTGGGTTGTGCCATGATTTCGGCAGGTTTCACGAGTTGAGCTCCTTTCATATCGTCCTCACCATTAACGCTCTGATGCGCCGAATTGTCCAGTGCATTTGTGACATCGTTTTCGGGAATTCGCCTCATTTGGCGCCCTCTTTGCGACTCGATTTCGAATCCTTGAAGCCGGTAGCACCGGCGGCGACGAGCGCACCAAGATCCGGAGTCGTGACTACCGTGAACATCTGATCCTCGTTAGTGACCTCGTTGGCCAACCGTCCCCGAAGCTGATCGCGTCGCCGTTCGTTCGGTACCACCCACACCACGGCCGGAAACACCTGGATCTTTGCTTGCTCGCGGTCGCTACGGCGATACTCCTGATACTGGTGACACTTCTTAATGATTCGATTTGGTGGTTCGGTCGCTCGATCAACCTCAATGAACCAGTGGTCCTCATAGTTACCGGACTCGGTAACAACGGCTAAATCGGGCTTGAGCCATCTCGTTTCACCCGACGGTCCAAGGTATGAACGCCAGCACTCCGGTTCGACCTGTAGGTGCGCCAATGTGATGTCAGAGTTGCTGGCCACTTCCTGTAAGGAAATGACGACTTCTGCCACCGCCAAAGTGTGCTCCAGGAACGTCGTGCTTGGCTCGAAGACGCGGATTCGTCCGGATGCTGGCTCGTTCAAGTGTTCGCCCAACAGGCGTCTAGCCAAATCGGTTATCTGCCACACGTGGCCTCCCGATCCGGCGCGAACCCCACCGATCCGACGATCCAAGTTGGTAAGCAATCCCAACTCTCGGAGTCGAGCCAGGGCATGGTTGGCGTGACGAGGAATAGGTCCGTTACCAGCCGCCAGTCCAAAATGCTGACGACAGATCTGTCGGGTGGTGAGGTACTTGAATGACCTCACGGTCGTCATGATCTCCCAGTCGCGCTCACCTAGTCGACCGGCCAACTCGTCTGAACGAAACAGCCTCACGAATGACCTCCATCTTCCGGAAGGGACAACACTCGCTGAGAGACCAGCGGAGTCTCCTCCGCGTCGAGAGAGAAAACTCGGTAGTACGGGGGTTGCTGGATGCCCCGACTCGTCCCGACCTGACAAGCGACCTGAGTAGCCATCATGACTCTGACCTCTTAGCACGGCGTCGCCCGATTGCGCCATCAGGGTTACCTGTGGCTGAGTTACCCGAAGCGGCTGCTGTTTGACCGCGTACCTCTGCCTCGACATCGAGAATGTCTCGTCCATAAATCTGGGCCGAACGCGCTCGCATATCCACTGGGTCACTTGTTGGTGAGTCTGCCGGAAGCGTCCGCGCGGAGAACCAGCCCGTCGAGGAACCGTCTTGGACAAGGTTGGTGTAGATACCGAAGCGAGGTAGGTACATGAAATCCTGCATGTCAAGTTCAGGAGCCTGTTTCGCTAGGTCAGCAGCATCCTCGGAATTGAGTCCGAAAACAATCTTGTTGCGGGCGTTCGCGTCAACGCCCGAGCGCAAACTTGAGGGTAGTTGCCGTCGATACTGATGTGCGATAGCGAAACCCACACCCAGACTCCGGGCCTGACTGAAGGCGTCTTCGAGATCCGTCGGGAGCGCCAAGAAATCCTGGACCTCATCTATAAAGACATTTACAACGTGCCGACGCTCCTGCGGTAACCCGGCCCGGGCGAGAATGAGTGGCCAGAGTTGACTTACGATTAGGGAACCGAGCAACCGAGCACTATCTGTTCCGATCTGGCCGCGATTCAGAGATACCAAGACGATCTTGCGCTGGGTGAAGAGTTGACTCAGATCGAACTCAGGATCGGCCTGACCGAGTATGGCTCGCAACTGAGGTCGCAGGAGAAATTGGCGCAGTCGTGACATAGTCGGGGCAATTACCTGAGCTCTCTGCTGGGGACTCATTGCGTCATAGCTCGCCCAGAAACTGCCGATTCCCAGTTGATCGTCAAGGTTCCGGGTCAAGCGCCTTCGGAACTTCTCGTCGGTAAGGAGGGCGGGCAACATGGTGAGCGTGGCACCGTCGTGCCGAGCAAGTGTCATGAGTGCGCTAAGCAGGACATCTTCAGTACGCGGTCCCCACGAGTCACCGCTCAGTTCCTTGAACACGGCCAGCATTGAATCAGCCGTCAGCGCCAGATGCCTACCGGACCGACGGAGCGGGTTGATGCCAACAGGTCGCGGATCAGTGGGATCGATCACCACGACGTCGTCAACACGTGACTGCGGGATACGGGCGAGCACATCGTTGACTAAATCCGTTTTTGGGTCGACAACCAGCACGCCACGACCTAATTGAATCGCGTCCATTATGAGCGCCAACATGGCCGTTGACTTTCCCGAAGCCGTGGGACCAAGCAACACGGTGTGCTGGAGGGAATCTTGTGCGCTTATGCCGAACTGGACGTCGACACCTGGCGCTGATGTCTCGGCGAATGGTCGCTTTGAGGGCACCAGTCGGACTGGAGGTGCGACAAGCTTCGGGTGAGCGGGTGGACGACCAGGAAGCGTGACGTCGCCCTTTTCGTCCAGCGGCCAGCCCATGAGTGCCACAAGCTCGCGGGACGACAGCTGCAATGGCCATCGCCAGGGCAATGACGCATGCTGGACGTGTAACGAACTGTCGTGCGCAACATTGATCCGAACACCCGCCGATTGAGCGACACGAAGACCGCCGAGGACTGAGGTGAAGAGTGTCCTCGTGCGCCCGACTGAGTCCGCAGCAGCGCCTATCCGAATCGTCGTCCTACAGCCGTGCAGCGAAACCCGATTCTTGAGACTTGCCCTGGTGTCGGCGTTAACCGTACGAGTGCCGTTAAACAGAAGGTCGAACCAGTGTTGCGTTGGGTCTAGTGCATCGGGAGAGATAAATCGTGGAGAAAGACGCGTGCCCATGACGATCTGTAGAACTACGGTCTCGTCATCATCAGTCGTCGAAGCGAGGCCGGCAAGAACGGCTCGGGTCGTTGCCGTCACTCGATCCACGTTGAGAGCAAGTGACGGGTGCGAAACCTTGAGGCGACCAGCAAATTTTGGGTGTGGACGTGCGTTTGATCGGGGTTCGTTAAGACGAACACCTGGCACATGTGAAGTAATGAGGAATGAGAGCGACTGAACGTGGTGAGGGTGGACGCCGACGAAGTAGTTAATAAGTCCATGGTGGGCGCGTGCTTCGAAGACCACCGCTCCAAGTTCGCGGTCAGCCGCCACTCGATCGAGAAGCTCCACCGCGAATTCTGGCGTGAAGGTTTGCGGCCACCAAACTTGTCGCCACACCCACTCCGGCGATCTACGACGTCCCATCGCGGACCTCTCCTTCAGCATCTTCACTATCCACCTGCGACTCCGCACGATGAATAGCGAGAGCCAAAAAAGCGCGGCTCAGTTTCCGAGGATTAGGCGTGGCGAGGCGGACAGGTACAAGTTGAAACGTTGTGGACTTTGCGGGTCGCCCTCGACGACGGCTTGGAGTGCTGCTACTCATAACGTTTCACCTCTCGCCGGGCACCGTGAGCTACCAGAGATTGCGATCGCGCCACCGCGTGAATACTGTCCACAGAGCTACCGCGAAGACCATCGCGAGTGCGATGACGAGGAACCACACCCAGATGCGAGCGATGATCGCGACGCTCACCCACAGGAGGACGACGGTTCCAAACAGGGCGAGAGCTCCACGCCATGCGCGAGTAAGAAGGGAGTTCGGCGAATCGTTGCTCATCGTTCATCACGACTCCTCGGCCGTTCGGTAACTGACGCCTTTGATTTCGTCGGTACCGGATAGCCCGGAATGTCTATGTCGGACTCGATTTCATTGCCCCAGACGTCCCATCCCGGTTGACGTCGACGAGCGAAGAGTTCAAGTCGAGGTCCGTCAGTTCCGGAGACGCGGTCAATAACTGCGTACTGCTCCTCTGGCTTGTGCGAGTGCTCCTGCAGAGGGGCGAACATCCACGTTGGTTGGCTCTTGTACTTCACTGGAGCACGACCCCGTGTTCCTAGAATCAGATGTTCAGTGGCGTTGCGAAGATAGACACCGAGAGTGATACGTGGCTTAATCCAGGTCAGTGGCGACCGGGGCGTGAAGCCCCAAGCTTCCATGACGTCGTATCCGTCTCGCAACGTGGCATTTGTTACCCACAGCCACAAGTGTGCATTCTTCGTGGCGAGATCAGCCACCGGCATCGCCTTGATGCGATCGAGTGACATCAGTTTGTAGTGTTGACCTGCTCCGTACGCACCCTTTTGGTGGACGTCCCAGGGTGGGTCGGCCATGATCACCGAGTAACGCTTTGGCGCGTTTCGTGTAATTGGTTCAATTGTTGTCTTCATAAGTGTTTGCTCCTTTCGGTATTGGACCGGCGATGTGTCGCGGTTCTGCTTACAGTTATCCGCTCTTTTGCCCTACGAATAAAGATGGAGAGTTGCAATATCGCTGTCCGATACGAGCGATCCCCAATCTTGATCAGTTCGAGTCCGCTGCGTTCATGGTGCCTTCGGTAGCCGCTGTTGTAAGAACCGCAACAAGGCGACACGAAGAGGTTCACGACGTCGGTTCGAACTCAGCATGTCAAATCTGCTCATCAATCGGTTGGACGGTGGACGTGGGCTTTGAGTCACCCCTCGATATTCGGGCTTCTTCCACCATCGACATAAATGCGTCGCTTGCGATTCGATGAAGTTCCCTCTCGGCTCGCACCGTGGCGAGTTCGACACGACGTCGTTCGCGTCTGCCCATCTGAAGCTTCGAGACGAGTCTTTCGACCACGACAAGGATTGCCACGATCGCAAATTCAACGATGGTGACGATGTAAACGAGTGGCCTCATCGTTGCACCCGCCTGACCGTGTCCGCCACTACATCGGCCGCTTGAAGAGCCACGATGTCACCAATCGCTCGTAGGCGAGGAACCGCGCTGGGCACGAGTTCACCCAACTGCTGCTCGAGTTGACTGATCATTGCGATCTCGTGCATCGCTCGCTTGCCAACGAAGTTGACTGCCATCACGCGGGCAACCTGAAGCTCCGCCTGCGATTCAATCTGTGCCAGGCCGACTTCGGTTCTGGCATCGAGAATCGCGAGCGCCCGACCCGTGTATCGCGATCGACGGCCACTAAAACCGCTTTCGCTGATCGGCACCAGGTTTTCTGACATAACATTTCTCCTAATCTCTGCCGGTCATTCCGGCTTCTCAAAGAGCCTGATCGCAAAAACTGGGTAAATCGAGGGTGAGTTCTGGATAGATATGAGTGAAAACCCAGGTCCGATCGAAGTAGCGAGCATGGAGGATTTGATCGCGGCGATTCAGCCGATTACGTCAAAGGGTTTGCCCGCCACAGACCAAGTAGCCGGCGATCTCTTGCCTAACCTCAAGTCGATCTACGCGCGTTCGGTGATTCCCGACGATCGATTAGCGCGAGTCTCAGCACTCAACGAGCAGTTCCCGAAATGGATAGATCGAGTTACTGAACCTGAGTTTCGCGAATCGGTGCAGATTCTGTTCGGATTGTTTCCCGGAACGCGAGCAATGAAACTCACTGCGAGACGGGATCGTATCGCCAGGAACTTTCACGTTCAGATTGACACTGTTCGCAAGGAGATTGAGAAAGAACTGATCTTCGCCGTAGCAGCAGTAATCTACGACGACCTGCTGCGGTATCGGAACCGCGTAAAGCGCGCAATTACCGCTGAGGAATTAACAGGCGACTCACCCCGACTTGGACCAGAGCATTTGACCCACCAAGAAGAGCTCACCTCGCGCATTTGGCAGCATCTTTTCGGCCTAAGAGCCGAACTCATCGGGTACGCAAGACTTGTCGAAGAACAAGGTTACGAGACTCAGGCAGAGGATCATCGCCAAGCCTCCTTACGCGAAGAGGCATACCTCAAAGAGTCGGTTCAGGAGTACCTGGCCACTTACAAAGACCAATTAATCGCCATGGGCGAGGCGGAGTACACGTCTGAAGCCATTGAGCGCCTATCCCGGTGGCAACTCTGAGCCAGCGCCACTGGTAGAGCCAAGCCACGTCGCTTGTCGAGAAACCTTTGCTGGCGTACAATTGTGGCTAGATGGTCCGTCGCCGTTGAGTATTACTCCGGCGGTGTAGATCAGAGTTCGGCCTAGTACGGCTAAAAGCACTTAGTTGTGCGGCCTGTCGTCGCTAGATTCGGGACGCAGGACAAGGAAGCGTAGGCGCGGATTCGCGCGTAGGAGGTGTAGTGGCATTGGCGCTCAAAAAATCAGACCTGTACAGCTCGCTGTGGAGCAGCGCGGATGAGTTGCGCGGTGGAATGGATGCCAGCCAGTACAAGGATTACGTCCTGACGCTGCTATTTGTGAAGTACGTCTCGGACAAGGCGAAGGCCGATCCTTACAGCCTCATTGTCATTCCAGAGGGAGGCTCATTCGATGACCTCGTGGCTGCCAAGGGAAAATCGAATGTCGGAGAATTGGTCAACATTGCGATTTACAAACTGGCCGAGAAGAACAATCTCGTGGACGTTCTAAAGAATGCTGACTTTGATGATCGCACCAAACTGGGAGACGGAAGCGATCTCGTCGACCGCGTTTCAAATCTCATTGGCATCTTCCAGGACCTTGACTTTTCAGGTTCTCGCGCCGAGGGGGACGATCTTTTAGGCGATGCCTACGAGTACCTGATGCGACATTTCGCGACCGAATCCGGAAAAAGCAAGGGCCAGTTCTACACGCCCGCAGAAGTGTCACGGGTAATGGCGCAGTTGTTACAGATTCCGGCGGACACACCCAAGTCGGCAACCGTCTACGACCCGACCTGCGGTTCAGGGTCATTGCTTATCAAGGTTGCGGACGCATCGCCGCACGGACTTACCATCTACGGTCAAGAAAATGATGTTGCCACCTGGGCGCTAGCTCGGATGAACATGATCTTGCACGGCAACGAAACCAGCGATATTCGTCAGGGCAACACCCTCGCCGATCCAAAGTTCCGAAACGGTGACAAGATTGATACCTTCGATTATCTTGTCGCAAATCCACCGTTCTCAGTGAAAACTTGGAAGAACGGTGTGGAGAACGACTACGGGCGCTTTGACGGCTTCGACTCTCCACCCGACAAAAGCGGCGACTACGCCTTCTTGCTCCATATGATCAAGTCGCTCAAATCGACCGGCAAAGGCGCTGTGATCCTTCCTCACGGCGTTCTATTTCGTGGCAACGCCGAGGGGAGCATCCGAAGGGAGCTGGTCAAGCGTGGCTACATCAAGGCCATAATCGGCCTGCCCGCGAACCTCTTTTACGGCACTGGTATTCCGGCTTGCATATTGGTCATCGATAAGAAAGATGCCCAGGCCCGAACAAGCATCTTCATGATCGATGCTTCTAAGGGCTTCGCCAAGGATGGTCCCAAGAACCGGCTGCGCCCCCGAGACATGCACAGGATCGTGGATGCTTTTACGAAACTCGAAGAGATTCCGCGCTACTCGCGCGCAGTGGCGCTCAGCGAAATCTCCGATGCGAAGAACAACTACAACCTCAACATTCCGCGATATATCGATTCCTCTGAACCTGAAGATATCCAGGATCTTCACGCCCACCTGCAGGGTGGTATACCAAACCGGGATCTAGATGCACTACAAACGTACTGGGATGCCTTCCCGACACTGCGTTCAACCTTGTTCAAGTCGATTCGTGAGGGTTATTCGGAGCTAGCTGTAAATAAAGCGGAGATTCAAGCGATCATCACGAGCTCCGATGAATACATCACATTTGGAACTGGCACTGATGAGGCAGTGACTGGATGGTGGGCCAAGCACCGAGATCAACTTACGTCCATTGATGTCAAATTGAATCCTGCTGCGATAATTGGAGACCTGTCCGAAGAATTGCTGTCAATTTTTCGCACCCGCCCGCTCATCGACGTGTATGGCGTCTACGAACAGCTGATGTCTTACTGGAACGAGATCATGCATGATGATGTCACGATGCTCATTACCGAAGGTTGGGAGCAGGCCGTCAAACCTCGCAAGACGCGCAGTTGGAAGGACAAGAACAATAAGACGAAGTATGAAGACGCTCAGCTTCAGTTCGGAACGGGGGCTAAGGCCGAGCGCTGGGTGATGGACCTTGTGCCACCGGGACTTGTGGTAGCTCGGTTCTTCGCAGAAGACCAGGAGTCGATTGATTCCCTAACAGTTACACTCGAAAAGCTCACACAACAGATCGAAGAGTGTATCGAGGAAAATGCGGTTGAAGAGGGCTTGCTCTGGGACGCCGTCGACGGCGACAAGGTAACTGCAAAGAGTGCCAAAACGCGACTGATTGATGCCAAAAACGAGGGTGCCGATAAAGACGAGATAGAGGCTCTAAAACGGATAATCGCTCTGTTCGAGGCAGAATCAACGGCAAAGAAGCTCGTCAAAGACGCCCAGGTCAATCTTGATGTCAAAACTCTTAGGCAGTACGGAAGACTTAAGGTCTCAGATGTTCAAATGCTCGTAATCGACGACAAGTGGGGCGCCGCTATTGAGCGTCGAATTAATAAGGAAGTTACCACGCTTGGTCAGGTCCTGATCGCACGGCTTGGACTTTTGGCCGACCGCTACGAATCGACAGTAGGCGCAATTGAAGTCGAAGTTGAGGACGTGAGCAAAAAAGTCACGGCTCACCTTGCGGCAATGGGAATCACTCCATGACTCAGGTTTCAACTACAAGGTGGAAGTCGACGACGGCGGGCGAACTCGGTGTTTTCAAGGGAGGATCCGGATTCGCTCTTCGTTTCCAGGGCCAACTCAATGGCGAGTACCCGTTTTTCAAGGTTTCGGATATGAACCTCAAGGGCAACGAGATTTTCATGACGAGAGCCAATAACTATGTAACAGAACTGATGCGCACTTCAATCGGCGCAGCTGCGTTTCCGGCGGGTGCGATCGTGTTCGCCAAGGTCGGCGCCGCAGTGTTCCTAGAGCGCAAAAGAATCCTGTCGCAACCCAGTTGCATCGACAACAACATGGCTGCCTTCGTCGTAGATCCGCGCATTGTCGACTCGCGGTTCATTTACTATGCCCTAACGAATTTTAGACTCGGCTCCTTGGTCGCCGTCGGCGCGCTGCCGTCGCTGAACGGAAAGCAACTCCGATCAATTCCAATTCTGTTTCCACTTTCCGTCGAAGTACAAAAGCAGATCTCTGAAGTACTGAGCGATGGCGACAATCTCATAAAAATATTGGAACGACAGTTGACAAAGCTACGCGACATAAAGCAGGGCATGATCCAAGAACTCCTCACTGGCCGTACGCGGCTTCCTGGTTTCAACGGAGATTGGATACAAGCGACAGCGGGCGAACTTGGAACGTTCAAGGGCGGCAGTGGATTTCCGACTCGGTACCAGGGGGTCGGTGAAGGCGTGTACCCGTTCTTCAAAGTGTCAGACATGAACTTGCCCGGCAATGAAACCTCGATGAAAACGGCAAACAACTACATCACTGAGCCAGTACGTGCGGCGCTTGGAGCGACTGCCTTTCCAATGGGCTCCGTCACCTTCGCGAAGGTCGGCGCCGCAGTTTTCCTAGAGCGCAAAAGAATCCTGTCGCAACCCAGTTGCATCGACAACAACATGGCTGCCTTCTTACCTAATGCCCGGTTACTTGATTCGGCATTTGCCTACTTCGCGCTTATCAACTTTCCACTGAGCTCTCTCGTGGCTGTAGGTGCACTTCCGTCGTTGAATGGAACTCAACTGCGATCTATAACGCTAAATGTGCCGACAGATCTTGAGGAGCAGCGCGCTATTGCTCAAGTTCTCTCTGACGCTGAGGAAGAGTTCGAGGTGTTAGAACGTCGCCTCGGATCTGCTCGCGCAATCAAGCAAGGCATGATGCAGGAACTTCTTACTGGCCGCACTCGCCTACCTGTTGAGGAGGCCGTCGCATGACCGTTGGGCAGATTGAGCGAGAGTCACAGAACCGCGTGGTCCGATTGTTTCGTGACCGACTCGACTACGAGGACGGTGGGAACCTCGAGGACAAAGACAACACCAATGTCGACGAAGACCTGTTGCGTCGGAACCTTCTGAGTCGTGGCTACGACGAAGAACTGATAAGTCGCGCGTTCCACGAACTTCGCATTGCCACTGCCCTTGGCGCAGGACAATCGCTCTATGACGCAAACCGCAGGACCTACGAACTTCTGCGTTACGGAGCAAAAGTGAAACGCACGCAGTCAGATCCGACGGAAACCGTCCATCTGATCGACTGGCTTAACCCGCAATCCAACCACTTCTTGGTCGCCGAGGAAGTCACTGTCAAAGGTGAACACACCAAGCGCCCCGACGTCGTGCTCTACGTCAATGGAATCGCGCTCGCGGTCATCGAGCTCAAGCGCTCCAAAGTCGATGTCAGCGAAGGCATTCGCCAGAACATTGGCAACCAGAAGCAGACATTCGTGCGACAGTTTTTCACCACCGTGCAGTTGCTGTTTGCCGGAAATGATGTACAAGGACTGCGTTATGGAGTCATCGAGACACCGGAGAAGTACTGGTTGACGTGGAAGGAGCCGAGCGACGAGACTAATCCGCTTGATGCGTCACTCATCCAAATGTGCTCCAAAGAACGGCTACTGGAGTTGATCCACGACTTCATCGTTTTCGACGCGGGCACCAAAAAGGCTGCACGGCACAACCAGTATTTCGGAGTTCAGGCCGCGAAGGAACGTGTCCTGAATCGTGAGGGCGGCATCATTTGGCACACCCAGGGCTCGGGAAAGAGTTTGACAATGGTGTGGCTAGCGAGGTGGATTCGTGAAACACAGACTGACGCTCGAGTTCTTATCATCACTGATCGAGAAGAACTCGATGAACAAATCGGTGGGAGTCGCAGGGCTGGCGGCAGACAGGGCGTCTTCGCCGGCGTGGGTGAATCGATTCACCGTACGGAATCTGACACCGATCTAATTGCAACGCTCGGTGCTAGCCAGCCGCCGCTCATCTGTTCCCTAATTCACAAATTTGGGAGTCGGAGCGAAACCTCTGCTGCCAACGAGGACGAGACCGGAACGGAGTTCGTTCGAGAACTTCGAGCGAACATTCCTGCTGGCTGGGTAGCCAAAGGCAACATCTTTGTTTTCGTCGATGAGGCCCACCGCACCCAAAGCGGCAAACTACATGAAGCAATGAAAACCCTCTTGCCGGGAGCTATGTTCATCGGTTTCACTGGAACCCCCCTCCTAGCATCGGACAGGGCCACCAGCCTCCAAATCTTCGGCACCTTCATTCACACCTACAAGTTTGATGAAGCAGTCCGAGACGGGGTGGTACTTGACCTGAGCTACGAAGCTCGCAACGTTGACCAGGAACTTAAGGGTGCCGCCCAGGTCGATGAGTGGTTCGACACCAAGACCAAGGGGCTCACCGATTTAAGCAAGGCGCGACTTAAGAGACGCTGGGGCACGATGCAAAAGGTCGTGTCAGCGAAGTCCCGCGCCGAAATGATTGTGCACGACATCTTGATGGACTTTGAGCGAGAGCCCCGATTGGTGAGTGGAAGAGGAAACGCCATGCTCATCAGCGACAGCGTCTATCAGGCGTGCAAGTTCTACGAATTATTCGATCAGGCCGGATTCGGGGGCAAGGTTGCCATCATTACCAGCTACGTCCCATACGCGGGAGGGATCTCAAAAGAAGACGCTGGTGATGGCGATAACGAAGAGATCCGGAAGTACGACATCTATCGTCAAATGCTGGCTGACTATTTCAACCAAACGGCGGATGATGCCGTCACCCGCATCGAGGAGTTCGAGAACGACGTTAAGAAAAAGTTCGTGGAAGAGCCGGGCCAGATGCGCCTTCTCATTGTGGTTGACAAACTCTTAACGGGTTTCGATGCACCTAGCGCCACGTACCTCTACATCGACAAGAAGATGCGGGATCACAACCTGTTCCAAGCCATCTGTCGAGTCAACAGACTGGATGGCGACGACAAAACCTATGGCTACGTCATCGACTACCGAGATCTCTTCAAGTCAATGGAGTCCGCCATCAAGGACTACACGTCTGTGGCGCTCGACGGATATGAGAAGGAAGATATCAATGGTCTTCTCAAAGATCGACTAGAAACCGCGAAGACTGACCTTGACGATTCCCTCGAACAAATCCGGGCACTTTGTGAGCCAGTTGCCCCACCCAAAGGCATTATCGAATTCCAGCACTACTTCGTTTCCGCTGTGCCAGGCGATTCCGAAGCGATCAAATTCAACGAATCGAAGCGAATCGATCTATATAAGTTGACGGCCGTACTCGTCCGTCGGTACTCGGCAATCGCCAACGAGATGGAGGCAGCTGGATACAGCGACAACGAAGCCGTGATCATCAAAAAGGAAGTGAAGTTCTGGGTTGACGTTCGCGACGAAGTTGAGCTCGGAGCAGGTGAAAACCTGGACATGAAGCAATTCGAGGCTGGAATGCGGTCGCTTCTCGACACCTACATCCAGGCCGACCCGGTCGAGAAGGTTGCCAGTTTCGACAAAGGACTAGTTCAGCTAATTGTCGAGCGCGGTGCAGGCGCGATAGACACGCTTCCACCCAACGTCAAAGCGAGTCCTCAGGCTGTTGCGGAAACCATCATCAACAATATTCGCAAAACCATCGTTGACGAGAGAGCGCTCAATCCGAAGTACTACAACTCAATGTCATCGCTTCTCGACGCCCTCATCGTCGAGCGAAACAGCGCCGCCGACGATTACAAGGCGTACCTCAAAAAACTGCTCGATCTTGCGGCGCAGGTAGGAAAGGGAGAGTCCGAAACCAAGTTTCCCGAATGGGCCACGACGCGCGCCCAGAGAGCGTTGGTTGCATTTTTCTCACCTGCTGACCCCGATTCAGAAATCGACCCGCAGTATCTTGACGCAGTAATTCAGCAGAGCAAAGACCACGGCTGGGCAGATGACCCGTCCGGAATCAAAGAGCGAGCACTTGTCCGAGCCCTCCGAGGAGCCCTGCCTGAGACCATAAGTCCCGACGACCTCAATACTCTCGTCGCATTCCTGAAGGAACATGATGAATACCGGTAGTACCAACCTCACCGTGGCAGGTCTTGGGATCGACGTCGTCTACAAGGACATCAAGAACCTGCACATCTCGGTCTACCCACCGATGGGTCGTGTTCGTGTGGCAGCGCCCGAGAGAATGGAAGAAGAGAATGTTCGATTAGCCATCGTGCAGCGATTGCCATGGATCAAGCGCCAACGAGAGCGACTCATAAGGGCAGATCGCCAAACCGAACGCCAAATGATCTCTGGTGAATCGCATTTTGTCTGGGGAAAGCGATATCGGCTCGATGTCTCGAAAATTAGCGGACACTACGGGGTCGAGATCAGCGGTAATAGTTTGCTGGTCATCACTCCCGAGGGGTCTGACCCGGCGGCTCGCTTTGGGACTCTCGATCGTTGGTACCGACGCCAACTCAAGGCTGTCGTGCCAGAACTGTTGACCTTCTGGGCACCGATCATTGGAGTTGAAGCGCCTAAGTTCGTCGTGCGGCGCATGAAAACTAAGTGGGGCACCTGCGTATCTCACTCACACACGATCTGGCTCAATCCAGAGCTTGCGAAGAAAGACCCAAGGTCCCTTGAGTACATCATCATTCACGAGCTCGTCCACTTTCTGGAGCGCGGCCATGGTGAGCAATTTGTGGCTCTAATGGACACCCATCTCCCAGACTGGCGCGCCCGACGCGATTCACTAAACGGTGCGCCGTTAGCTCACGAAAGGTGGAAAGAGTAGCGGTGAGCGAAACCGATTCCCCATCGCCCCTTCCACGCGAACTTTTCAACGAAGAAGGCAATACCTTTGGAGCAGAACTCGATACCCTTTTTAGTGCCTTTGAGCAACTCGACAACAGTGATCGGAAGACATATCGAGACAGGAATTCGGGGTTCGTAGCATCGCATGCGGCTCCTCGCATTCTTGTCGTGGCAGGTCCAGGATCCGGAAAGAGCTTCCTTTTTCTTCAGCGAATTGGATATTGGCTCGAGGTCGACGACGAGGCAACAATTTACGTTTCCAGCTTTGTTCGCAAATTGGTTAAGGACCTACAAAGCGACGTCACTCACAAGTTAGATGAAGAAGATGCCAAAAAAGTTACGGTTTCAACACTTCACGGATTGGCGCGAAGCATCCTTGAGCGAAGTCACGGTTCTTCCGAACATCGTCGGGGACTCCACACGAATGTCGTCTCCGAGGACTGGATGAAGGTCGTGTGGAACGATGTGCAAGCCTTTTATCCCGGACTAGCCAGTGCCTACACGAATGCCAAGTTCATCAGGATGTTCAACACAGAGGAGTTTGATTCGTCGGGCGAATGGCCCGAACTGTTGACTACTTACGAATTAGTTTCTTCGTTCTACAATTCTGTTGGATTCGCCGACATGATTGTCGTGGCAAGGAAGGCTGTAGACGAGAAACCATCTTTGATTCTTCACTCACACTGGATCATCGATGAATTCCAAGACTTCAACACCGCAGAAAATCACCTGATCAGCGCATTAACATCAGGCGCCGATGGTGTACTGATCGCGGGCGATGACGAGCAAGCTCTGTATCAATGCTTGAAGCAGAGTCTCCCGGAGACAATCATCTCCTATTACGAGGGCGACGAGTATGCAAATGCGATGCTGCCCTTTTGTAGTCGATGCAGCTACTGGGTATGCCTGGCGGCCTCAGCCTTTATCGCCGCAGGCCGTCCCGACGGTGCAATCGAGAAAATTTACCTGCCGTTAGTAGTTGATGCCTCAGCGCCAAAGGTTCAATTGGTCGCGACACCCACACCCCTCTCGGAGGTCGATTACGTCCAGAAATTTGTCAGTGATCATCAAGGCGAGCTAGATGCTCACGTCGCGAAAATGGAAGCCGGAGAGGAGACGGACCCATTCCTCTTGATACTTACTCCGGACAAGAAACTAAAACTCCTTAAAACGGGCGGAGCAGACGTGTTGCTTCGCGAATGGCTGAAGCAATGGTCAGTAGTCACCACTGGTCATTCAGATGACTACAAACGAATCCTGGCATATTGTTCGGCCGCGGGCGTGCAAGCGGATAACTATGTGTTGCGGAGAGTTCTTCACTACGAGGGCCTCACAAGTGCTCAAGTCCATCCACTGTTGGAGAAAGCGCTTCAAGATAAGAGCAGCCTCGCCGACGTCGAAGATGAATTGATAACAAATGCCCTTGCAAAGTGTGCTGCTGTGTCAACGGTCATTGACCGTGAGGACTTAGAGACTTCCGACAAAGTTCAAGAAATAGGTCAGTTAACCAGCATTCTTCATCCGGAACCACTCGTAGCCGAGTTGGAGACGACTCCAATCACTGGTGGAATCTTCGCTGTCGAGGATGAAGCGGAAGAGGTTATTGAGACGGCAGGGTCATCTGCAGCGATTGAGATGCTGACCCTCGTCGGTTCGAAGGGTTTGTCCGCGCAGCACGTGATCATTCTCGGGTGTGATGACGTCAACCTCAACTACACGTCGAGACTGGCCTTCTTTGTCGCACTTACTCGAGCTCGGAGCTCGCTTCACCTGATCACGAGCGCAAAATCAAGGGGAAGTCAGGCACCACACGCATACTTGAACGACATACCCGACGAAGTTTGCGAGTTCAAGTTTTACAAAAAGACGGGTCGTTCCCTGTCCGATGCGACGAGTCGAAGTGCCTGGAGCCGACAAATTACGAACTGGGTCCCTGTAGCTAGGTGAACCGCCAGAGACACCAAGTGCCGCCATTATGGGCAGTTCCGATTCAGAGGACAGGCACAAGGTCCGACGGGAGAATCCTGTTAATTGAGCATCGTTATAGCTGTACTGTAGCCCACGATGGTCCAGAGAACCTGTGCTCGGCTCGCATGCAAACTTCGCCCTCTTAGCAATTGAGCTGGTCGCTTGGGCGAGCGATAGAGGCGTCATTTGACGGAAATCTTCAATCTGACTCGGCGCTCAGAAGTGAGTTGGCTGATGAACTGGCCGAGCATGCCATAACTCTTGATTCGCCTCACCGTCTGATTTGGAACACGCTCGAAGAGAAATTGAGAGCCCAGTTCGACGACGTAGTGTGACAGTTTCCTGGCTTAATGCGACTTCGAAGCATCCGATAATCGCCAAATCGGAGTTCGAGCGTCATAATCGATTTCGTGACACGCGATTTGCCCGGAAAATGGACCTACTATCGGCGCGAGGCATTCGGTTGAATAGACGTATTTTGACGTACGTATTGTTGGTAGTTCGGATCATGTTCGTAGAGGAGCGCTCACATTGTTTACGAAGCTTTGGGCGGAGAATTTCAAATCATGGAGAAGTCTCGGGCCGATCGATCTTGCTCCTGTTACGGCGTTGTTTGGGACTAACAGTTCCGGAAAGACAAGCATCCTCCAGATTCTCCTGCTCGTGAAACAAACGGCGGAGTCTGCTGACCGTTCACAGGTTTTGAATCTGGGCGATGAACGCACGGCCATCGATCTTGGGTCCTTCAACGACTTGGTGTTCGATCACATTGGTAACGCTGAAATAGATTTTGGATTCTCTTGGGAACTTGACGACCAGCTGAAGCCAAAAGAGCCATTACTAGAGTCAGAGTTCCTCGCCGATTCGAAAACTCTTACGTTCTGGGCCGAGGTAGCTCAAGGAACTGGGAAAACGCTCGAAGTCAGACGACTCAGTTACACGAATTCTGGAAACTCAGCAGTTGAAATATCGAGGTCTAGCCAGGCGACTAGTCGAAAGACATCTGAGTACGATATGACCGCGCATGTCGCTGGGCAGAATTACCTCAAGAGGGTTGTTGGCCGATCGTGGCCATTGCCGCCTCCAATCAAATGCTATGGATTTCCCGAAGAGGCGATTGCATATTTTCAAAATGCCGGTTTTGTAAAGGACCTCGAGCTAGAGCTTGATCGGCAGTTCACGGGAAGAGTTTTCTATCTCGGGCCGCTCCGGAGTGACCCCGAACGAGAATACCGTTGGAAGGGAACGCATCCCCAGGATGTCGGAGTGACAGGAGAGAAAGCAGTCGAAGTCTTGTTAGCCTCTCGAGACGAACCTAAAAGCAATTTTCGGACCCGAGGGAAGACAGGCAAGAAGAGCAAATTGATCTCGTTAGAAGTACATGTTGCTCAGTGGCTTCAAGAACTGGAGCTGGTATCGAACTTTGATGTGAGGCAGTTGTCGCTGGATTCCGATATTTATCGCGTTTCGGTGCGCAGGACTCCGCATTCCCCTGAAGTGTTTCTTACCGATGTCGGTTTCGGGGTATCCCAAGTGCTCCCAGTGTTGGTTTTGCTCGCATCGGCGCCAGAGGGAGCGACCGTACTCCTTGAGCAACCCGAGATTCATCTTCACCCCTCGGTTCAATCAGGTCTCGCAGACATCATCATCGAAACCGCGATCCACCGTCGAGTTCAGGTGATTGTTGAGAGCCACAGCGAGCATCTCCTCCGACGTCTGCAACTTCGGACGGCGGAAGAAACGATTCGACCGGGCGACATCTCACTTTATTTCTGTGATGCTTCCACCGGAGAATCGACAATTGAAGCACTTCAGCTGAATCTATTCGGTGAGATAAGCAACTGGCCAACTGATTTCTTTGGAGATCCACTGAAAGAAACGGCGTCAATCGTGAAAGCGGGAATTAAGCGTAAGAGAAAAATTGCGTATGAAGCGCAGTAAGTCAAGTGACCCGTTTGTTATTGACGAGAACGTTCTCGTTGTTGCCAACGGTCGAAACGGGTCCCAGGGATCAGAGACTTGTCAACTGGCTTGTATTGAATTCCTCGAAACTGTTAAGAAGAACGGTGCACTCGTTATAGACAGTCAATCATTAACGTTCACGAAGTACGCGAAACATGCTCTATGGGGAGGCGATCTTCGCACCGGTGACCAGTTCTTCATTTGGGCATTCAATAACCTAATTCTCCACCGCGTCGTGACATTAACGGGTCACGCGACACGCGACTTTGAGGAGTTTCCCGACCGCCCGGATCTCGAAAAGTTTCACAAGAACGACCGAATTTGGATTGCTTTGGCCAATGCAACGGGAGCTACTGTCGCGAACTCCGTTGATTCTGACTACAAGGCATTTGACGCCGAGCTCGCGAGTGCCGGGATCTCAGTTAAAGAGCTCTGTAAGTCCGAACTCAAGAATGTCCGGACAAGACGTAAAGCACAAGCAGGCGTCGACAAGACTTGATGATCAAGTTTGATCGATCGCGAATGCGTGGGAGTCTCCGCTGCCATCAGCGACGTAAGCGACCGAGAATCGAGCGTGTGCGAGAATTCGAGGCTATTAACAGCCTTGACTGCACTACTCACGGACAATTGAGTCTCAGTGTGGAGGTACGGTCGGACGACAATGGTCCAGAGATCTCGTGTTCGGCGGGCATGAAGTCAACGTCCTGTTATCAATTGAACTGGTCGCTCTCCTGTTCATTTGAACATCTTCGGGAGCGTCTTCCCGTTCTCCTCGAATACATGAGTTCGAATGGATGCGAGTGGATTCTGAAAATTTCATCGAACGAGACGCCAGCCAGTTACGTTGAGGTTCTAGTGACTGGCGAAGGGGGCTTTTGGCCCGTCTTCACCTTCGACCTTGACTTAGCAGACCATCGAAGTTTGAACCTGGAGAATTCAGAACTTACCCCGATTCTTGGGTGGGACTGGCCAAACGCGTCGGCGCTCAGCGACGCATACTCATGCGAAGTTGCGGGCGATCTCAGCTTCGCAATTTCCGAAACGGTGATCCATTCGCTTGAGCGAGTTTTTGAAGGCGACCAGGCAAACTCCTTTCAAGTAAGGCTTTTCAGCGTGCGCATGTAAAGTTTGCTTTGTAAAGTCCTCTTGACAATCGGCCAGCCGGAAACTAGCGTTCGGATAATGGCAGCTCTTGAATCAAGTGTTCGCGAATTAAGACAAAGCGCTGGAATGTCCCAGGAGGCTCTGGCCCGTGAAGTGGGCGTGAGTCGACAAACCATTGTCAATGTCGAAAAGGGTCTAAGCGAACCCAAGGTCCTTCTTGCCATCGCCATCGGGGTGGCTCTAGGCGTTGCTGCCGAGGAACTATTTAGACGAAAGGTTATCTCCAGTGAAGCAAGTTACGAGTGAGCGAAGTGGACAAATTGCGGATTTCCTTGGACGCCGCCTGACTTTCCTTCCCTCGCCGAGGAGGCAGTTACGGGGATGGAATGAATTCGTCCCTGTCGAACTTCCTGCAGTTGAAAACTTCGCCGCCGCGCTAGTGCAGGATGCCGAGTTTCGTTCGCTCCAACTCGGAACGTGGCTCGGTACTACCAATGGAGAGATCATCGAAGAAGCCGTGGGAATGGTGATCGCTCCCGCCTCCACTCCCGAGTACGAGCTCGCAGTTAACGGCCTGAAGCTTGCAGCGCAGATCCAGCAGAAGCAAGGCACACAGGCTGCCGGAAAATTCCTTCTAATTGTTTTTGGCGCTGGACTCATTACGGCTGGCATCGCTTCGGTCGGTCGATCTGCTGTGTAATTGCCATCCCTAGCTTGACCCGCTTTGCGTAAAAAGCGGTGCGTGTTCGGTACCCCTCGATCATCGAACAGGATCCAGAAATTGAGCAACACTCGGAGTTACAACCCACCATGCTCGACAGTCTCGGAATTTTGGAGGATAATCGCATCAATGACCATCTTTCCAAGACATTTCGATGGAGACTTTAAGTGGTGATGCACGCGAATTCAGCGTCCGTTACGCCGTCCGTCGTGAGTTGGGCTTTGCATCGAGCGGACAAGACAGTTGTCGACATCGCCAATGGGCTGGGTGTGAACCCCGACTCAGTACAAGGTTGGGTCGACGGAACGAGCAAGCCAAGCTTTACGCAAGCCCGTTCCTTGGCGAGTCGGCTTCGTATACCATTCGGCTTCCTTTTCCTTTCGCAGCCGCCTCCTGACGATTTGCCGATTCCTGACTTTAGGACTCTTGATGGTCACGCCATCGGACCGATAAGCCTCGATCTTCGAGACGTGCTTCTAGCGGTCATGAGGAAGCAGTCCTGGCTGTCCGAAGAACGTCAAGAAAGCGGAGCCGAGCCCATTGAAATTGTCGGAAAATTTCGACAATCAAACTCAAGCGACCGAATATCAGATGACATTCGTCAACGGTTGAATTTGACTAGCTCGTATCGACCAGCTTCAGGAGCCGATGCGTTTCTGAGAGACCTAGTAGCGCGCGTCGAAACCGTTGGCGTAAATGTGCTTCGTAGCGGCGTCGTGGGCAACAACACATCTCGAAAGTTAAAGGTCGAAGAATTTCGGGGATTCGCGCTTAGCGACCAGTATGCGCCATTCATCTTCATTAATTCCGTTGATGCTCGGCAAGCACAGGCTTTTACACTTATCCACGAATTAGCCCACATTTTTCGAGGTGACACCGGTATTTCAGGTGGCATATCGCAGGGATCTCTTGCGGTCGAAACTTTGTGTAACCGGGTTGCAGCTGACGTACTAGTGCCACCGACAGATTTCGTTAGAGAGTGGTCGACAGACCTGCCCCCTAGAGACGCAATACAACTTTCGTCTCGTTACTTTCATATGAGTAGGTACGTAATTGCGATAAGAGCATTCGAAAGTGGCCTGATTTCTAGGACGTTGCTCGACACTTTGCTGGACGAATATCGCTCAGACTCCTTCCGAGCATCGTCGAGCTCGGGGGGTGACTTTTATCGAACGCTGATTTCTCGGAATGGACATGCTCTGACGGAAGGCGTCGTATCCGCCGTGAATAGTCAAAGTGTCTTGGTCCGTGATGCCGCCGGAATCCTTGATGCTAAGCCAGGCCAGTTGTCGCGGATAGCTCGGGAGCTCCATGGCAGCGGTTGACCTTCACATAATCGATGCAAACGTGATGTTTGAAGCCGCAAATCGCTATTACAGTTTTAGCCTGGTTCCAGGTTTCTGGAGTTGGTTAGCTGATCAAAGCAAGGCTGGAACCATAAGAAGTGCATCGATGGTGAAGGACGAGATTGACTACCCGCCGGAACTTGTGGCATGGGCCAAAGAACGCGTTGCGGAAGGATTCTTTCTCGACGTCAGCGAGCTGACCATCCAGGAAAAATACCAAGAGGTAGTTGACTGGGTGCTGTCGCAGAATTTCGGGCCCGAACATATTGCCAAGTTTCTTGACGGCGCCGATCCATGGATTATTGCTGCGGCATCTGTGCTGAAGGCAACTGTGGTATCTCAAGAGGTCGCGACGGGAGCCGGTTCCAAGAAGATCAAGATTCCCAACATTTGTGATGCGTTTGGAGTCCCATGCATCGACACTCTGGCGATGCTGAGAAACATGGGTGCCCAACTGTAGCGATCGCCATTGAGAAGACGGTCATTTGAGAAAATTACGGGTCGTGAGACAATAGGTGCAGAAATGAATGAAGCCCAAATTAAAAGTTCTGTTGTCGTACGGATGTCACGCCGAGAAGGATCAAATCTGTGATCGAAGTACGAAGAGTCCGTCCCGAAGAGTACGACGATGCAGGAGAGGTGACTGCATCAGCGTGGGGACTGAAGGGATCCCAGGAAGACCAAGAGTGGTCTTCGTTTCGAGCACGTGTCGCAGATGTTGCTGGTCGCGACGCTGTTGCGATGGTCTTCATTGCAACTGAGGATGACCGCATCCTTGGATCGGTGACGCTTGAGATAAATGAACACATCGGCGATGAAGAGCATTCAACTCCGCTTCTGCCCGATGAGGGACATGTTCGGGTTCTCGGAGTAGCGCCGGAAGCGCGACGCAAAGGGGTGGGCCAGATCCTTATGAGTTATTGCGCCGACGTCGCACGTCAGAATGGGAAGGCACGACTGACTTTGAATACGTCAGCGAGGAACTTGAGAATGTCAAGTCAATTTGGCCCCACCGTGCGCATTTAAGTTGGCCCCACCCAGGAAGAAATGGCGTCTTCTAATCTGTCGGGGTGAGTGAGTGGGATCCCTATGGACCGCCGGTAGCCAACGTTCTCCAGTTGCGCGTGAGTTTGACGGATTTCGAGCCGGTCGTCTGGCGCCGAGTACTCGTCCCGGACACCATCGCTCTGCCCAAGCTGCATCGCGTAATGCAACAGCTGATGCTGTGGTGGAACTACCACCTGCACACCTTTGAAATTGGGGACGTGCAATTTGGCCAACCCGAACTTGACGAGGATGACGATTTCAACTGGCGCAACGAGCGGGGTGTGAAGCTCGCTCAGCTCGTCGCGGTCGGGTGCTCACTGGAGTACTCCTATGACTTCGGCGATAACTGGAGGCTGCTCATAGAAGTCGAGGCCGCCTTCGCAGTGCAGTTCGCCCTGAAGCACCCTGTGTGCTGTGACGGCCAGTTCGCGGCGCCCCCCGAAGACGTCGGCGGCACTGGCGGTTTTCGCCAGTTCCTCGATGCGCTGGCGGATCCGAGCGACGAAGAGCACGAGAACTACGTGGAGTGGAGCGGCGGCAACTATGACTTCTCGCGTTGCGACCTGGCCGAGATCAATGCCCGTCTCCAGCAGACTCCCTAACTCTTCTTCGCCCGTCGGGCCTGCGTGGACTTGAGCCGATAGCTCTCCGAGCCGGTCTCGATGATGTGTGCGTTGAAGGTCAGCCGATCAATGATCGCCGCGACCAACCGGGCATCCGTGATGACCTTGCCCCACTCGGAGAAGGGCAGGTTGTGGCCTGGTCCCCTTGAAATGATCCACCTCTAACGAGAGTCCTGATGCTCCAGATGCGGATTCCGGAGGTTTCCGGACACCCGTTCCGATTGAATCCGGACACCCATTCCGGGGTTTTCGGACACCCGAGGGGCGCGCCGACCGGCGTTTGTGTGAGTGAAGGGGCACCGATAACGCTTCT
>JBARLO010000073.1:0-3898 GCA_049801955.1 Acidimicrobiales bacterium | reverse complement strand
GCAGATCGCCGAGCACCCGTGCGGTGAGATCAGGGGGGACCGACGCGGTGGGTTCGATCGACGCGGGGTCGACGTACTTCAACATGGCCACCGTCTCGGTCATCTCACTCGCGATGGCCTGACACTCGGCGCACCCGTCGAGGTGGGCCAAGAGCCCCGTCATCTCATCAACTGGCTGGTCACCCAAGAGGTGCATGGCGAGAGCCTCTCGCCACTGTTCGCAGGTGGTATCGCTCACTGGTCCCACCCCGACTCTTCTAGGAGGAGGCGCAGCATTCGCAGGGCGTAGAACGCGCGACTTCGCACGGTGCCTTCGGGCAGCCCGAAGAGTTCGGCCACCTCTCGGCCGCTGCGACCATTGAAGTACAGCTCGGTGACGACCATACGGTGCTCGGGATCGAGGCGTTCAAGCGCGGACTCCATCTGCCAGCCCATCATGGCGCGTTCCACGTGATCGTCACTGAGGGGTTCCTGAGCCAGGTCGAGAGGAAAGGTCGCGCTCTTCATCCGCTTGGCGCTGAGGTCGAGGATCACTGTGCGCTCGATGGCGAACAGCCACGTGCGAAGTGATCCCAGAGTGGGGTCGAATCGAGATCGTGACCGCCACGCGCGAGAGAAGGTCTCTTGGACGGCGTCTTCGGCGTACTCGGTGGAGTTGAGTGATCGCCGGGCAAATCCGAAGAGTTCGCCTCCGTGGGCGAGGAACGCCTCACGAAGTCCCGCCTCGTCAGCGGCTTCGGTGTCGTTGTCGGCGCGCGATTGCATCGAACTCATTTGACCACTGTCGTTACGAGAGGCGCCATTCACGACAGAACCCGTGATTGGCCGGTAATTCGTGAATGCGGTGAGCGCACCATTAGTAGGCGATGCCGCCTCCGCCCCCCGGCGAGGTGGTCGTCGTGGAGGGCGGTGGGTTCGTGGGGGTCGTGGTCGGAGGGGCACTGGCCGAGAAGGGCGTGGCCGCGGCGGTGGTGGCCGTGGACCGTACGAGGGTCCACGTTCCACCAAGCGCCTTGATGCCCTCGCCGTGGGATTGGCGCGCCCCGCTGTCGCCCACGAAGGTGTACAGCGGATAGGTGTTGAAAGTTACCTGCTTCTTCGACTTTCCTCGAGCGACAAATCCGACCTTGCCCTTCACGCCCGCGCCGAGCGACACCGTCGTGGTCGACGTCGAGACCTCGAGGGGGAGCCACGATGAAAGGCACGAGCCAGTGCACCGAAGGGCCCCACCTCGTTCACTGCTCAAGACGTAGAGCGAGTGCGAGGACTGATTCACGAGGGCCCCCGCGAAGTGGGGCACGTTCGCTGACTCGACGCTCGGCGCCGCGGCACTGGCGAGGGCCGTCACCGTAGTGACACCCAGCGCAGTTGCCGCGAGGGCAACGAGCGCGAGGCGCGATCGCGAGCTTTTTCGGTACGTACGTGATTCGAGCGAAGGATTCATGGGGTTGATCTCCTGTGTGAGTGCGAGCGTGAAGTGGGATCGCACTGACGTATACCTCGAGGTTCACCACGATGTTCACGAGAACTCGGAAAAAGTTCTGGCGAACCCGTGAACAAATCGGTCTCCCGTGGGTATTCCTAGATAAGTCGTGCGCCACATCCCCGAGCCACGCAGAGAAGAGGCACATCGAAATGAAACACGCATCGAAGCTCATGGCCGTCGCCCTTGGCGCCACGACTCTCATCGGAGTTGCGGTCCTGCCCCTCGCCAGTGGCGCATCGTCCTCACCCATCACCATCACCGTGTCGCAGAACAAGACGTGGGGAGCGACCCTCACGCTCAAGGACGGCGACACTCTGTACCGACTCACCAAAGACTCGAAGGACAAGAGCGTGTGCACCGGTCAGTGCGCCAAGACCTGGATACCGGTCGTACTGGCCGCTGGTCAGTCCGCGCCCGTCGGGGTGGGCGTGAGTCACCTCGGTTCCTTCACGCGAAGCGGCGGCGCCAAGCAAGTCACCTACGAAGGCATTCCGCTGTACCGCTTTGCCGGTGACGAAAAGGCTGGTGACGTGAGCGGCAACATCAAGGATGGCTGGGGCCAGTGGTGGTCGATCAATCCCAAGAGTCCCTTGACGCCTCCCAAGAAGAAGTCGGGTAGCGGTTCCACCACGACCTCACCAATCGCGTACTAGCCGTGACGGAGATCAAGGCGAACTACGCCTTTCAAGGCAGCAGCGGACGTTCGTCGCCGGACGTCACGCAAAAGGATGCCGCCGAGCGCCTTCGCTCGCTCGCACGATTCATCCTCTTGAAGGAGGCCGGTGCCACCAAGGCCTGGTACGGCGTGCTCTTTCTGGGAGGGGTGAGCACCTGGCTGGGTGTGGTGGGATACGGCGTGCTCGCGAGTGAGGGCAGCGTCGCGGCCGCACTGTCGTCGGCGCGCGGGCGAACGGTCGGACCCGCGCTCATCGTCTTCATCGCGGTGATCTTGATCGCCGAACGCTTCTGGCCCGCGGTGCCACGGCCCATGTTCTCGCGAGCGCAAGTGGTCGACGCCACGTATTTGGCGATATTTGCGATCGTGGTGCTGCCGCTGCTCACGTTGGTCGAGACCGGCTTCGCCCAGGAGATCAGTCAGCACGCGAGCTTCCTCATGCTCGGCCGACTGTCGCTCGGGCCCCAAGTGATCGTTTCGGGACTGATCTTGATCGGCATCGATGCGATGAACTGGGCCGCCCACGTGGCGAATCATCGCTCACTCACGTTGTGGCGACTGCACGCGCTGCACCACTCTCAAGAGGACTTGACCGTGCTGACGACGTTTCGCACCCACCCCCTCGTGCACGCGTCATATCTCCCGTCGCTCTTTCCCGCGCTCATTCTGGGAGCGAGCGGAACGGTGCCCGTGGTGGCGATCGTTGCTTACAGCTGCCTCGTGACCCTGCCGCATGCCAACCTGCGCTGGACGTTTGGTCCACTGGGTCGCGTGTTCGTGAGTCCGGCGTATCACCGCCTGCATCACGCGGCGTCGTTCATTGACGATCGCGGCACGGTGAACTTCGGCTTCGTGCTGGTGTGTTGGGATCAACTCATCCACCGCGCGGCGTTTCCCACCGGCACACCAGTCGCGACGGGAATCTATGGTCGGCCCGTGCCGGTCGAGCAGTCCGGATCGGTCCTCGCCATGCCCAAGGTCGTCTTGGCGCAACTCGCGCAGCCCTTCAGCGTGCACGCAAAGACGGACGGCTGATGGCCACGAGCATGACCAGTCGAGCGAGCGAACGCTACGACCAGTTGCGCGCCAGCGCGCACTCACTCGCCGCGCGCGACCTCGCGTTGCTGGTCGTGCGGTTCTGTCTCGCGTGGATCTTCGTGTACCACGGGGCGGGCACGCTCTTTGGCGCCTTCGGAGGAGCAGGACTGCACAACGAAGCCGTCTTCTATTCGACCGTGGCCCACTTACACCCGGGCACGTTCTTCGCCTTGTTAGGCGGGACCATCGAGTGCTTTGGTGGTTCCGCGATCGGACTGGGTGTTCTTGGTCGTCTGGCCGGCGCCGCACTAGTCGGCGACATGGTCATGGCCATGATCACGGTGACCTTTGCCCAAGGGCTCGTGGGCAACACCGCAGTCCCCGGCGACATCGGCTATCAGCTCAATGTGGCCCTCGCGGGGCTCGCCGCTGTCGTGGCCCTTATGGGAACGGGTCGACTGTCGCTCGACTTCGCCGTGCACAACTGGTTGACCACGACGCGGACGGCTCGAACATCACGCAGCGTGGCGACGTCCTCTCACTAGTCACGGGGCGTCGTCGATGTCTCAATGCGCGCGAGCGACGACGCGGGCATCGGCGGGCCGGGCCTCGAGATGGCGGGGCGAGCGTGGACCACCACGTCGCTGCTCGGCGACACGTACAGCCACAGGCCGAGGGTCGCGACCACGACCAGGGCC
>JBARLO010000072.1:0-7042 GCA_049801955.1 Acidimicrobiales bacterium | reverse complement strand
CCGCCACGCCGGCCACGATCGGCACGCCGAGCGTGGTTCCGCGTTGCACCCCTCCCGTTCGCCTCTACGCCAAACAGCACGGCGTCGATCTCACGACGCTGCGTGGCACGGGCCGCGACGGACTCATCACGCGCGGCGACGTTGACCAGGCGTTGAACGGCGCGACAGCGCCGGTGGCGTCCCGCGGACCGGCACCAACCGGCCCGACGACGCCCTCGCACTTCGTAGGTCGCGACATTGAGTCCTGGACGACCGGTCCGAAAGAAGAACGCATTCCAGTTAAGGGCGTCCTTCGCGCCATGGCCGACGCCATGGTTCAGAGTTCAACGAACGCGCCGCACGCCTCAGTCTGGGTGCGCTTTGATGCCACCAAGACCATGGAACTGCTGGCGTCACTGAAGAAGCAGCCGAGCCTGGCCAACGTTCGCCTCTCCCCCCTGGCCATCGTGGCCATGGCCCTGTGCGACGCCGCTCGGAACTACCCGGGCGTCAACTCGAGCTTTGACGCCGCCGCGGGCGAAGTCATCGTTCGACGCAGCGTGAACTTGGGCATCGCCGCCGACACGCCTCGAGGCTTGATTGTTCCCAACATCAAGGGCGCGGACACCCTCGACCTGGTCTCAATGGCCCAAGCGCTCAGCGTGCTCGTGGACAAAGCGCGCAACGGCACCACGACTCCCAACGAGATGATCGGCACCACGCTCACCATTACGAACGTCGGACCCTTTGGCGTCGATGCCGCGATGCCGATTCTTCCGCCGGGCACCGGTGCGATTCTCGCCGTCGGCCAGATCGCCAAAGCGCCGTGGGTGGTGGACGACGCAGTGGTTGTTCGTTACGTGTGCGAAATTGCGATGTCCTTCGACCACCGACAGGTCGACGGCGCACTCGCCTCACGCGTTCTCGGCCACGTGGCCAACTACCTGGGCGATCCCGCGGGCGCGCTGATCGCGGGCTAAGCCCGTAGCGCCTCGAGGGCGTGATCCGCGTGCGAGTTCATGCTGACCTCGCCCATGATCACGTCGCGAACGTGCATGTCGGGATCGATGATGAACGTGGCGCGCTTCACCTTGAGCAGGTTGAGGGCCCGCTTGACGCCATAGTGGCGCGCGACGTCGCCGTCGATGTCGGCCAACAAGGGAAAGTCGAAGCCATTCTTCTTGGCGAACTGCGCTTGGCGATCTTCGGGGTCCATCGAAATGCCCACGGGTTGGGCGCCCAGCGCGCGAAACTCCGCGGCCAGATCGCGGAAGTGACAGGTCTCTTTGGTGCAGGCCGGACTGAGCGCGGCCGGATAGAAGAAGAGGACCACGGGACCGTCCTTCACCATGCTCGACAGGGTGCGGTTCGTCCCGTCTTGGTCGCGAAGAGTGAAGTCGTAGGCGAGGTCGTGCGCACGCACAGCCGTAAGGCTAGGCGTCGAGTCGGAAACCAACGCCGCGGATCGTAATGAGGTGTCGGGGATTCGCCGGATCGTCTTCGATCTTTTGGCGAAGCCGCTTGACGTGGGTGTCGAGGGTGCGCGTGTCGGAGAGTTCCAGGCCCCACCACAATGTGTCGAGGCAGACCTCGCGCGTGACGACTTGACCGAGTCGCGTGGCAAAGAGGGCGAGCAGGTCGAACTCCTTGCGAGAGAGCTCGACCTCGCGGGTTTGGCGGGTGACCGTGCGTCGCGTGAAGTCGATGCGCAGGTCACCGAACGTGATGACCTCGCCGTCGGTGGTGGTGGGTCGGCGCAGCACGGCGCGTATGCGCGCGACGAGTTCGCGTAGGCGGTAGGGCTTGGTCACATAGTCGGCTGCGCCGATCTCGAGTCCGAGGACGACGTCGACTTCACTGGTGCGCGCGGTGACCATGATGACCGGGATGCGCGTGGTGTCGTGGAGCTCGCGGCAGTAGTCAATGCCGGAGCCGTCGGGCAGCATGACGTCCAGTAGCACGAGGTCGGGCTTAGAGGTGGCGAGGACCGAACGAGCCTCGGCGATGTTGGTCGCGCCCACCACGACGAAGCCCTCGACGCTGAGTCCCACGTTCAAGGCGTCCTGATAACTCTCCTCGTCTTCGACGACGAGAATGGTGTTGTGTCCGGCCAGGTCAATGGCTGCGCTCACGATAGGACTCCCGACACGGTGCGAAGTGCGGCACGCCCATCTTCATCAAGGGGGAGGAGAATTCGATCGCGTGCCACAAGCCCACCGTAAAAACCCAGGGTTACCGCAAAGTGAATGGCGCGAGACTCCTAGGTAGAAAGCAGATGAAACCTTGCCCGCGAGGGCACCTACCCACTGATCGTGAAACCTTCGTAGGTGATCGATCCCTTGAGGTAACTGCCAATTCCCACGCACGACGCACTGGACCAACAGTCGATGGCGTACACGCCGCCATCGACCCCCACGGTGCTCGCTCCGTCCGGCAAGGTCACTTCGCTGGCGCGTTGCCACACACCATTCACTTCGTTCACGACCAGGGCCTGATAGTTCCCACTCGCATCGAGGTACGAACCACTGGCCTCGCAGTTGTCGTTGCGTGGGCAACTCACCGCCACGATGCCCCCGTTCGCCCCCCCGGATGCGCCGCCCGTGGGTAGGTCCACGTCTTGGGCCGGTGACCAGGTGCCGGCGTCTTCGTTGGCGAGAAAACCCTGGTACTTTCCTGCCGCGTCCTCGTACTGGCCGCCGAGACTGCAGTACTGCGCGCTCGCACACGCGATTCCGCCGAAACCAAAGAGCGTGACGTGCGGGTTCGCGGCCGCACTCGGTGGCAGGGTCACCTGCGTGGCGGCACCCCACGAGCCGCCCGTCTCATTGGCAACCATGGCCTCGATGGCGCCGGTCGAAGTGTTGAACGTACCCAGGGCAGCACACGAACTGTCACTTAAACACGTGAGCTCGCTCCACGAGGCCCCGGCGAAACGACTGGCGTCAAGGGGCGGAGCGATCGCCTCGCCTCGACGCCACACGCCGTTGGTCTCGGTGACGACGAGCGCTTGGGTCACGTCGTTGGCATCGATAAACGAGCCGACGGCCACGCAGTTGCCCGCGGAGGGACACGACAGTTGATTGAGCGACACAAAGGGATCGAAGTTGCTCTTGGGCAGTGCGATCTCGGTCGCGCGTCGCCACACTCCGCCTACCTCGTTGGCGACGAAGCCCTCGCCGCGCGAGCCCACTGGGTTGTTGTCCTGATAGGTGCCGATCGCGCTGCACGAGGTGGAGCGCTTGCACGACACAGCGTGAATGGTTGCGTCCTGTCCTTTGACGAGCGCGTTGGCCGGCAGGGATAGCGCGCGGCCTACCGACCAGTGGCCGCCGCGCTCTTCGACGAGTAGCGGCAGCGTGCTCGAGTTGGTGTCGTAGCTTCCCGCCGCGACGCAGTATCCAGCAGCGCCGCACGACACTTGGTAGAGCGTGACCCCGGGGTCGCTCGCCGCTCCGGCGGGTGCGGTGAGACTCTTGGGACTCAGCCAGGTTCCGTTGCGCTCGGTTTCGATGAGACCAAGGATGTTTCCCTGTGCGTTGGCATAAGCCCCGGCGGCGACACAACTGTTGGCGCTAAGGCAACTGAGTGAAGAGATGAATCCGTCGGGGATGTCGGCTCCCTGGGCCGGTAGCGACATCCGCTGCGCCACGGTCCAAGTGGCGGGGGTCACGGCGGCCGCGGGAAGGGCAAAGGCGAGAGACGCCGCGGCGATGAGGGCAGTCCGGCGCAAATACTTCATCGTTCGTACTCCCAGATCGAAGGCGTCAGTGTCACCGGACACTCACTCGCAACGACCAACTGGCGACGCGGCGCAGTGCGTGACCAATTATAAGGAATGCGCCCTGGCTCAACGAGAGTCGCTTTAGACGATTCTTAACTGGACGACGCGGATCCAAAGGACCCTCCACCATTGGTACCCCAGAGGATGAGAAGGTCCGAGTTGGTCTGGAGCTTGGTGTACTCGGTCAACTGGTCTTCGCTGCGAATGTCCCACACCCAGATGGTCACCGCCTCTTTTCGCCAGTGGCCGGCGACGCACGTGGGCGAACAGTCGTTCCAGCGCGCCTCGCCGGTCGCGTAGGCCGTGGCGTTTCCCCATCCGTACCAGTGCAAGTCGGTGAACTCGGAGTTCGCGTCGGCGCACGACACCACGTAGGTGGAGGGCTTGACGCTGAAACCGTCGTTACAACCCGTAAAAACGTGGACTGTCGCGCCGGAGGAGTTCGACTGCACAATGGAAAGGACCGCGAAGGCCCCAGTGAGGACCAGGAGCACGCTGAGCAGGAGGTAGGGAATCCTTTGCACCGCTCAAGTGTAAAACCGAACGACGGACGAGCGCTGTTGGCTACTCCGTCGCGTCGACGATGCGGCAGGGAATCGGCGTGTTCTCACCCAGCCAGTAACTGGCACAGACGCGGTGGTACCCGTCAGCCACCACGAGATCGCGGTTCTTCACAAAGCGCCCGCGCACGAGCAGAATGGGAGAGAGCTTTTCGCCCTTGCTCACCTTGTCGAGATCCTCCGCCACGTGCTGGTTGTCTTTTTCCAGTAGTGGCAGACGGCTCGCGCGCAGAATGTCCTTGACTTCGTAGGTCGTGGTCGGCGCCTTTTCGAGGGCCTTGATGATCTTGTCGATGACAGCGGGGTCGGCGAGGAGTGAGAGATAGGTGCGCGCGGCCGGAAAATCGTGCCGATCGGGGTTGGTTTGCCAGTGTTCTTCGTCAATGGGGCCGCTCATACGACGAGCCTATCTACCGATCAAAATCGACATCCACTTGACCATCTCATAGATCGAGGGTGTCTAACCTAAAAGGGACGAGGAGTCGGATCGCATGAATCGAAGTAGTTCCCTTTGCCGCTGGGCGATGATTGGCTCGGCGGCCCTCTTAGGTCTGGCGCTCACTATGACGGCGAGCGTGGCGGGAGCGGCCACCCCATCTCCTACGCGGGTGCGCGCCTCGGGCACGGCGACGTCGATTTCGGTGAGTTGGGCGCGACCAGTGGGCGCGAGGAGCTTTCTGGTCACGTCGCATCCTTCGCACCACATGTGCTCCACGATCAGAACAACGTGCGTCGTGAAGGGCTTGCGTCTGGGAAAGACTTACGACTTCACGGTCGTCGCGCGGGGTGCGCGGGGTCCGAGTGCCACATCAAGGGTCTCGAATCGAGTGCGCGTTGACTCTGCAAGGGTGTACTTCTCGTCAACCTCGAAGCGAGACGGCAACAAGATCGACGCGTTGGTGAGCAACTTCAACGCCAGCACGACCAAAGCGAACACCGCCTATTTAAGGAAGTTGAGTGTTGCGTTCAGCCAGTACACGACATCACTTTCTCTCGAAAAGTGGCCGGCCGGGGTGAAAAAAAGTATGGCGGTCTACGTCTCCGTCTTCCACGCTCTCGGTAAGGACACCGTCGCGGCCCTGTCGACCAACTCGGCCGAGGCGTACGCGACCCTCTATAACGCCACGGACAGTGAACTCATCAAGGAGACCAGAGTCCTCTCGAACCTCAAGCTGCCCCAGCAGATCGACGCGCCCATCACGTCCTCACCGTCGACGAGCGTTCTTGGAAACTCAGAGACCGTGCACGATTTCTACGGCGACCCTCTCGCGGTCTCGGTCACCCAAGTCATCGATCCCGCGACGGCCGGTACGGGTTCAGGACTGCCGGACTCCGGCTACCGGTTCGTCGCAGTTGATCTCACCGTCGACAACACGAGCAGCCAAGAAGTCGATGGCGACGCCAACGATGCTCTGACCGTGACGGGGAGTGACGGCAAGACGTACAGTGCCGACTTCGGGATCGTGTCGGAGTGCTCCAACTTCTACTCGGGTGCGGGGATCATTGACCTGCACGCCGGAGCCAGCGCCTCGGGCTGCGTGGTCTTCGAACTTCCCACCAGCGTGACCGTCCAAAGCATGTCGTTCTCACTCTCTGCGAGCTACCTCGATACCGCGGAGTGGACGAACTAGCTCACTGACTCGGGCGGATCCACCGTGGCTGACACTGCTCTGCTTGAAGACGCGTTCGCGATATCCACGAGGTGGTCGAGAGAGATGGATCTTGGCGTCCTGATCGGACAGCGGCTCGCTGATGCGCCGAGTGGCGATGAGCCCGTCGACGTGGTTGCGATCGGTAAGGCGTCGCGAGAGATGGCCAAGGCGACCCGTCACATCCTCGGCTCGCGAGTGCATCGACAGCTGGTGGTGAGTGACGAGGGAGGTGAAGTCTTCACCCCCAAGAGCATCGTCATTGTGGGCGAACATCCGATCTCCGGAGCGAATAGTCTCCGCGCGGGCGAGGCCCTCGTGAGTTTTCTCGAGTCGCCCGACCATGCCGCGAACGCCCTGCTGCTGTTGTCAGGTGGCGCCTCGAGCCTCTGCGTTGTCCCCGCGCCGCCGCTCGCCGTCGAGGATCTCGGCGAGCTCTGGCACGCTGCGCTGCGCGCGGGCGTGGACATCACCACCCTCAACCAAATCCGAGCCTCGACTTCGCTGATCGGGGGTGGGGCGCTACTGCGACACGTACGCGCATCGAATTCAACCAGCCTCATCCTCGTCGACAACGTGGTCTCGGGTGCGCGGTGGGTGGCCTCGGCGATGACGTACGACTACGAGCCCACATCTCAAGAGGTCGACGACCTGTGGAAGGCGATCGCCATGGACGAGCCGCTTCGTTCACGCATGAGCGCCGCCTTCGCGCAACGTCGCACCCTCATGGAGCGAGAACTCGTGACCCAACACCGCAACGTCGTTCTGGCTGATCCCGCCATGATGCTCGAGTGGGCTCTTGCCGAGGCGTCACTGCGGGGCTATCAGGCGGTCGACATGGGGTCTCACATTACGGGCGACGTTGAAGCCGTCGTACAGGAGTGGGGCCGCACGCTGCACAACGCGGGACCGCGAAGCGCGGTGCTGGGAGTTGGCGAAGTGACCGTGCGCATCGACGGCCCGGGCGAGGGCGGACGCTGCCAGGAGATGGCCTGGCGCATGGCCGACGAGTTGGCGCACGAATCGCGCGACGCCGTCTTTCTGGCTCGTTCCTCTGACGGTCGGGACTTTGT
>JBARLO010000071.1:0-98309 GCA_049801955.1 Acidimicrobiales bacterium | reverse complement strand
GGCTGCGGCCCCTGCGGCCGGTGGCGGCGACGCGGCGGAGGCGCCCGAAGAGAAGAGCAGCTTCGACGTCATCCTCACCAGCGGCGGCGACAAGAAGATTCAGGTGATCAAGGAAGTTCGCGCACTGACCAGCCTCGGCCTCAAAGAAGCCAAGGACCTCGTTGATGGCGCGCCCAAGCCGGTGCTGGAGAACGTGTCCAAGGCCGACGCCGACAAGGCCAAGGCCGCCCTCGAGGGCGCCGGCGCCACCGTCGAGCTCAAGTAGCCAGTATTTTCAAGGGTTCCCGGCCGGAAGACCGGCCGGGAATACCCTGGCCCGGGCCAGTACTTGACCTCGGCGCCAAATCTGCCTAACGTAAGCGCAACCGCTAAGGCGGCCGCGTTTCTCCAGGAGGAGCGCCAGTTGCGCATTCTTTGGCAGAACCACTAGAGTAGTAAGACCGTGTTCCTGCCCTGTGCTTCGTCATCTCTTGACGCTGTTTTGTGCTCTGACCCGGCGCGTAGTTCTAGCCACCCACTCAACACGGAGGATGACCGTTGACGTCTCGGTCCATTAGCCCGGAACGCTTTAACTTTTCGGCCCTGGGTGAGGCCTACCCATTGCCCAACCTCCTTGAAATTCAGCGCGACAGCTTCGATCTCTTTATGAAGCAGGGTCTGCGCGAGGCTTTCGAGGCAATCTCACCCATCACCGACTTCACCGGTCGGCTGTCGCTCGAACTTGAGTTCGACCCCGACGACGCGGACTTAAAGAGTCCGCCCAAGTTCACCGTGGAAGAGTGCCGTCAGCGCGCCACCACGTACTCCCAGCCCATCTTCGTGCGTGCGCGCTTCCTTAACTCCGAAACCGGTGAGATCAAGGAACAGACCGTCTTCATGGGCGACTTCCCGATTATGACCGAACAGGGCACCTTCATCATCAACGGCACCGAGCGTGTCGTGGTGAGCCAGTTGGTGCGTTCACCCGGCGTGCTCTTTCAGCCCGGCAAGGACGAGAAGGTTGCCTTTGAGGGCACAATCCACCCGAGCCGCGGTGAGTGGCTTCAGGTCGACCTCGAAGAAAAGAAGAACAAGTCGGCCAACGCCGGTGCGCGCATCGCGCGTAAGCGGCGCATCTCGATCTTCACGCTGCTGCGCGCGCTCGACACCTCGATGGACGAGAAGTTCTTCGAGAAGTTCGTCGCGCACTTCGACTTCCTCGAAGACCAGTTCCACGTGGACTGGAAGAAGGCGCACGTCGAGATCGCCAAGCACATGGAGAAGTTCAACATCGAGGACACCCCCGAGAACTTCTTGCGCGCGTCCCAGGAGACCGCGTGGCTCGAAATCTACCGTCGCGCGCGTCCGGGCGAAGTCCAGACCGTCGAAGCCGCGCGTCAGTATTTCGAAGGCGCATTCTTCTCTGAGAAGCGCTACGACCTCAGCCGCGTGGGCCGCTACAAACTCGACCGCAAGCTAGGTGACGAAGTAAAGAAGAACGTCGAACTCTTCGGTGACCTGCTCGAACTGCCGAACCCGTCGCTGCACGTGCTCAGTAAGGCCGAAGTGCTGGCGACCGCCACCTACCTGTTGAACCTGGCGCGCGATCGCACCGCCAAGGAGACGACGTACCACATCGACGACCAGGACCACTTCGCCAATCGCCGCATTCGCAGCGTGGGCGAACTGATCCAAAACGCGCTGCGGACGGGTCTTTCACGTATGGAGCGCGTCGTGCGCGAGCGCATGAACACCCAGGACGTCGAAGCCATTGCGCCCCAGACGCTCATCAACATCCGTCCGGTGATGTCGGCCATCAAGGAGTTCTTCGCGACCTCCCAGCTGAGCCAGTTCATGGACCAGAACAACCCGCTCTCGGGCCTCACCCACAAGCGCCGCCTATCCGCACTCGGGCCGGGTGGTCTCTCGCGTGAGCGTGCCGGCCTTGAGGTGCGCGACGTGCACTCCTCGCACTACGGACGCATGTGTCCCATCGAGACACCCGAAGGCCCGAACGTTGGCCTCATTGGGTACCTCGCGACGTACGCGCGCATCAACGAGTACGGCTTCATCGAGACGCCGTACCGCGTCGTCACCGGTGGCACCGTCACCGGTGAGGTCAAGTACTTCACGGCCGACGAAGAAGAGCGCTACGTCATCGCCCAGGCCAACACCGAAGTGGACGAGAACGGTCGGATCAACTCCGAGCGCGTGCTCGTACGCCGTGGGCCCGTGGGTACGGGCCTGCGCGTGGGCTCATCGAACAAGTCGTCCTCGACGACCTCCGAGATCGACTTCGTGCGACCCGAAGAGGTCGAGTTGATGGACGTCTCGACCAAGCAGATCATCTCGGTCGCCACGTCACTCATTCCCTTCGTCGAGCACGACGACGCTCAGCGCGCCCTCATGGGGGCCAACATGCAAAAGCAGGCCGTGCCGCTCGTTATGCCCGAGGCCCCCTTCGTGGGTACGGGTATGGAAGGTCGCGCCGCGCTCGACTCGGGTGACGTGTTGATCGCCGAAGGCAGTGGCGTCGTGAAGTCCGTCTCGGGTGACCGCATCGTGGTCGAGTACGAGAAGGACGCCGTGGACCGCTACGGCAAGGCCTTCGGTCGCAAGACCTACAACCTGAACAAGTTCCGTCGTTCGAACCAGGACACCTCGATCAACCAGAAGCCCTTGGTCTTCGGTGGCGAGACGGTGGTGGCCGGCGACCTGTTGGCCGACGGTACGAGCACCAGCAATGGTGAGTTGGCCCTGGGCAAGAACTTGCTCGTGGCGTACATGCCCTGGGAGGGCTACAACTACGAAGATGCGATCATCTTGAATGAGCGTCTGGTGCGTGACGACGTCTTGACGTCGATCCACGTGAAGGAGTACGAGATCGATGCGCGCGACACCAAGCTCGGCGCCGAAGAGATCACGCGCGACATTCCCAACCTGCCCGACGACATCCTGGCGGACCTCGACGACCTCGGCATCGTGCGCATCGGCGCCGAAGTGGAGCCCGGCGACATCCTGGTCGGCAAGGTCACTCCCAAGGGCGAGACCGAGCAGAGCCCCGAAGAGCGCCTCCTGCGCGCGATCTTTGGTGAGAAGGCGCGCGAAGTGCGCGACACCTCACTCAAGGTGCCCCACGGTGAGTCCGGCAAGGTCATCGACGTCAAGGTCTACAGCCGCGACGAGGACCACGAGATGCAGCCCGGCGTCAATCAGTTGGTCAAGGTCTACGTCGCTCAGAAGCGCAAGATCTCCGAGGGCGACAAGCTCGCGGGTCGTCACGGCAACAAGGGCGTTATCTCCAAGATCCTGCCCGAAGAGGACATGCCGTTCCTCGAAGACGGCACGCCCATTGACATCATCTTGAGCCCGCTCGGCGTGCCGAGCCGCATGAATGTCGGCCAGGTCTTAGAAAGTCACTTGGGATACGCCGCGCGTCACGGATGGGCCGGCATTGACGTCTCGCCCTCGGTGGGCACGTCGGGTCACAACGACCAGCAGGACCCGTCGTCACGTCCCTATCGCAAGACCCGTCCGCGCACCGAGCCGGCGATCTACATTGCGACCCCGTCCTTTGACGGCGCGCACTGGGACGAGACCGACCGCGCCAAGGACAAGCCCACGATCCAACAGACCTTCGAGACGCTCAACGTCGACGGTCAAAACGGCAAGCGCATGCTGGCCGGGGACAACGACGGCAAGGTCACGCTCTTTAACGGACGCACCGGCGAGGCCTACGACAACCCGATCTCGGTGGGCTATGCCTACATCTTGAAGCTCGCCCACATGGTCGATGACAAGATTCACGCCCGCTCGACCGGCCCGTACTCGATGATCACGGCCCAGCCCCTAGGTGGTAAGGCCCAGTTCGGTGGCCAGCGCTTCGGTGAGATGGAAGTGTGGGCCCTGGAGGCCTATGGCGCGGCCTACGCGCTCCAAGAGCTCCTCACGGTCAAGTCCGACGACATGAAGGGTCGCGAACGCGCCTACGAGTCGATCGTCAAGGGTCAGAACCTGCCCGAGCCGGGAATCCCCGAGTCGTTCAAGGTGCTTATTAAGGAAATGCAGTCGCTCTGTTTGAACGTGGAAGTGCGCGACAAGGTCGGCGCCCACGTGGACCTGGCGGACACCGAAGAGGACTTCTTCTCGGTCACGCGCGAACTCGGTATCGACATCAGTCGTCCCGAGCGCGGCAGTGACGAAGAGGACGCTCGACGCGCCGCCGAAAGGAAGTTGTCATGAGTCCCCTCGACGTAAACCAGTTCGACGAGATCTCTATTGGTCTCGCCACGGCCCAGAACATCCGCGGTTGGTCCTCGGGTGAAGTGAAGAAGCCCGAAACGATCAACTACCGCACCCTGCGTCCTGAAAAGGACGGCCTGTTCTGCGAGAAGATCTTTGGACCCCAGAAGGCCTGGGAGTGTGCGTGCGGTAAGTACAAGCGCGTGCGCTTTAAGGGCATCGTCTGTGAGCGCTGTGGCGTCGAAGTCACCAGTGACAAGGTGCGCCGTGAGCGCATGGGCCACATCGCGCTCTCGGCTCCGGTCGTGCACATCTGGTACCTGCGCGGTACGCGCAGCTGGCTGGCGTACCTGCTCATGGGGACACTCCCCAAAGAGGAGCTCAAGGCCAAGCAGCTCGAAAAGGTCATCTACTTCGCCGCCCACATGGTCACCTACGTCGATGAGACGCGTCGTCACGACGACCTGTCCGATCTGCGCATCGGTCTCCAAGACGAGCTCATTGAGATTGGCGATCGCGAGGCCAAGGCCGTCGAGAACAAGCTCAAGGAGATTGAGGCCCGAGCGGCCAAGCTCGAGTCCGAAGGCGCCAAGGAGTCCGAGATTCGCGCGCTGCAGCGCAGCACCGAAAAGGAACTCGACGTCGTGCGCTCTCGCTTCGGCGAGGAGCGCGACCTAGCGAACCGCGCCTTTGAGACCTTCGAGACCCTGCACAGCCGTGCGATCATCGAAGACGAAGTGCTCTATCGCGAGATGGACTTTCGCTACGGCGAGTACTTCGAAGGCGGCATGGGTGCCGACGCGATCCTCCAACTGATCGACCGCATGGACCTCGACCAAGAGGAAAAGACCATGCGCGAGATGATCGACGCGAAGGACGGCCGCAAGCCCCTCTCCGCGCAGCGTCACGCCAAGTTCTTAAAGCGCCTGGCGATCGTGCAGTCCTTTAACCGTCGCGACGAGCACGGACATCGCCTGAACGACCCGCGCGCCATGATCCTCGAGGCCGTGCCGGTCATTCCTCCGGACCTTCGCCCGATGGTGCAACTCGACGGTGGTCGCTTTGCGACCTCGGACCTCAACGACTTGTACCGTCGCGTGATCAACCGCAACAACCGCCTGAAGCGCCTGCTCGACTTGGGCGCGCCGGACATCATCGTCAACAACGAAAAGCGCATGCTCCAAGAAGCGGTCGACGCACTCTTCGACAACGGTCGACGTGGTCGTCCCGTGGCCGGCCAGAGTGGTCGTCCCTTAAAGAGCCTCTCGGACATGTTGAAGGGCAAGCAGGGTCGGTTCCGCCAGAACCTGCTCGGTAAGCGCGTGGACTACTCGGGCCGTTCGGTCATCGTGGTCGGCCCGCAGCTCAAGTTGCACCAGTGCGGTCTGCCCAAGATGATGGCCCTGGAGCTCTTTAAGCCCTTCGTCATGAAGCGTCTCATCGAGACCCAGGTCGCCCAGAACATCAAGAGCGCCAAGCGCATGGTCGAGCGTCGCAAGACCGTCGTGTGGGACGTCCTCGAAGAGGTCATTCGTGAGCACCCGGTTCTGTTGAACCGCGCACCCACGTTGCACCGTCTCGGTATTCAGGCCTTCGAGCCGGTACTCGTGGACGGCAAGGCCATCCAGATTCACCCGCTCGTGTGCAAGGCGTTCAACGCGGACTTCGACGGTGACCAGATGGCCGTGCACGTGCCGCTCTCAGCTGAGTCCCAGGCCGAGGCGCGCATCTTGATGCTCTCGACCAACAACATCTTCACGCCCGCGACCGGTCGGCCTATTACCGAGCCGGCCCAGGACATGGTCTATGGCGCCTACTACCTGACGCTGAACGCCGACGAGAAGGTGGAGAACCCCAAGGTCTTCCGCCACGTCTACGAGATCGAAAACGCCGTTGCCGACAAGATGGTCGGACTGCGCACGCCCATCGAGATTCGCCCCTTGGCGGACTCCTCGTTGGACACGCGCTTGGAGTCGGCGGGCATCGAGATCGAAGGCGCCAGTCGTTCTCTCGTGACCACGCCCGGACGAGTGCTCTTTAACGAGGCGCTGCCCTTTGGGTTCCGCTACGTCAATGAGCTCATCGGTAAGAACGCCATGCCGATTGGCGCGATCGTCGAAGAGATCTCGGCCAGCTACTCGCGCCAGGAAGTGGCCGAGTCTTTGGACGCAATTAAGTCGTTGGGCTTTCGCTTTGCTACAAAGTCGGGCCTCACGATCTCCATCGAGGATGTCATCACGACGCCCGAGAAGGCCGCGATCCTCGAGAAGTACGAAGAGCAGGCCGCCAAGGTCGAGACCAACTACCGCCGCGGGGTGATCGTCGACGACGAGCGCCGCCAGCAGGAGATCGAGATCTGGACGAACGCCAACAAGGAGGTCGGTGACGCCACCGACCGCGCGATGAACGCCATCGCCGACAACCCGATTCGCCAAATGGTCGACTCGGGCGCGCGTGGTAACTCCCAGCAGATCCGTCAGATCGCCGCCATGAAGGGCCTCGTGTCCAACCCGCGTGGTGAGATGATTCCTCGACCGATCAAGTCCTCGTTCCGCGAGGGCCTCTCGGTGCTGGAGTACTTCATCTCGACCCACGGCACCCGCAAGGGCTTGGGCGACACCGCGCTACGCACGGCGGACTCGGGTTACTTGACCCGTCGTCTCGTGGACGTCGCCCAGGAACTCATCGTCAAGGAGTTCGACTGCGGCACGACCCGCGGCATGTGGATCGAGCACGTCGCTCCCGACACTCGTGCTCAGCGCGCGCACCTCGAGACCAAGCTCTGGGGTCGCGTCGTGGCTGAAGACGTGTCACTCAGTGACGGCTCGGTCATCGCCTCGGGCACGATGTTGCTCATGGACGACGTCGAGAGACTTCGCGACGACGCCAGTGTGACGCGCGTGCGCGTGCGCACGACCCTCACCTGTGACGCGATTCAGGGCGTGTGTGCCGCCTGTTACGGTCTCTCGCTCGCGACCCACCAATTGGTGGAGTTGGGCGAAGCGGTCGGCGTCATTGCGGCCCAGTCCATCGGCGAGCCGGGAACCCAGCTCACCATGCGGACCTTCCACTCCGGTGGTGTGACCGAGAGTGACATCACCCACGGTCTGCCCCGCGTGGTCGAGCTCTTCGAAGCCCGCACCCCCAAGGGTGCCGCCGCGGTGGCGGAGTTCTCGGGCTCGGTGCGCGTGGAACTGATCGGTCGTGAGCGCAAGGTCACCATCATCGGTGACGAGGGCCAAGTGCAGGAAGAGTCGATCTCGATCGCCCGCCACCTGCTCGTTGAGGACGGCCAAGAGGTCGAAGTCGGCACGCCGTTGCACGACGGTCCCCTCGATCCCAAGCTCATGATGAAGTTCCGCGGTACGCGCGAGACCCAGCAGTACCTCGTCGAAGAGGTCCAGAACGTCTACCGCGACCAGGGTGTGTCGATTCACGACAAGCACATCGAGTTGATCGTGCGCCAGATGACGCGTCGCGTCCAGATCGTCGACGCGGGGGACAGCCACTGGCTGCCCGGCGCGCTGGTGGACGTGAAGCTCTTTAACGACACCAACGACGACATCGAGGCCCAGGGCCGCGAAGGTGCGGACGGTCGTGCCCAGCTCATGGGCATCACCAAGGCCTCGCTCGCCACGGACTCGTGGCTCTCGGCCGCCTCCTTCCAGGAGACGACGCGCGTGCTCACGGAGGCCGCCATTGAGGGCAAGCGCGACAACCTCGTGGGCCTGAAGGAAAACATCATCATCGGTAAGTTGATCCCCGCCGGATCGGGCTTGGAGTACTACAACAAGCGCGAACTGCGACTCGACATGCCCGACGCCGAACTGCTGCCCGCCTGGGCTCAGGTCAGCGACGACGACCTGGACTTGGCGAGCCTGCTCGGCGAGCTCAGTAGCGACGACTCCTTCAGTGCCGACCTGTCGGCCTTCCAGAACATCGGAACGGCCACGTACGACGAGTCGGCCCTGCCGGAGAACGACGTCGTCAACCCCGAGGATCAACTAGGTGGTCAGGCGCTCTAAAGACGACTCGGGCTCCGCGCCGCTCGCGGCGCTGGGCTTGCCGTCAAAGAGGATTGTGTCGTAAGATTGACAGTCCGCCCGCTGGCTAACAGCGGCGGGCCATGAGTTGTACCAACAAGAGAGGTTCTGCGTGCCCACAATCGCACAGTTGGTCCGAAAGGGCCGACAGGACAAGGTTTCCAAGACGAAGACTCCGGCCCTCAAGGGGGCCCCGCAGCGCCGTGGTGTTTGCACCCGCGTGCACACCGTCACGCCCAAGAAGCCCAACTCCGCGCTGCGCAAGGTGGCCCGTGTGCGCCTCACCTCCGGGGTCGAGGTCACGGCCTACATCCCCGGGGTGGGGCACAACCTCCAAGAGCACTCGATCGTCCTCGTGCGTGGGGGACGTGTGAAGGACCTTCCCGGTGTTCGCTACAAGATCATTCGCGGCGCGCTCGACACCTCCGGTGTGCGCGACCGCAAGCAGGCCCGTAGCCGCTACGGCGCCAAGAGGGAGAAATAATGCCTCGTAAAGGTCCCGCCGTTCGCCGGGAGATTCCGGTCGACCCCATCTACAAGTCAGTTCTGGTCACCCAGGTGACCAACAAGATTCTGGAGCGCGGCAAGCGCACCATCGCCGAGCGCATCGTCTACTCCGCCCTGGAGCAGGTCGAACAGAAGACCGGCAGTGACCCCGTCGCCACGTTGAAGCGCGCCTTAGAGAACGTGCGCCCCGAACTCGAGGTGCGCTCGAGGCGTGTGGGTGGCACGACCTACCAGGTGCCCGTCGAAGTGAGGCCGCGTCGTTCGACGACGTTGGCTATAAGATGGTTGACCGACTTCGCGAAAAAGCGTCGCGAAAAGACGATGGCCGACCGTTTGGCCAATGAGATTATTGACGCCAGCAACGGCGTGGGTGCGGCGGTGAAGCGTCGCGAGGACGTGGCCAAGATGGCCGAGTCCAACAAGGCTTTTGCCCACTATCGCTGGTAAGTAAAGAGAGTTTGCCCAAGAAATGACTACACGCGAATACCCCCTGGACAAAGTTCGCAACATTGGCATCATGGCCCACATCGACGCGGGCAAGACGACCACGACCGAGCGCATCTTGTTCTACACGGGCAAGAACTACAAGATCGGTGAGGTCCACGAGGGTGCGGCCACCATGGACTGGATGGCCCAGGAGCAAGAGCGCGGCATCACCATCACCTCGGCCGCGACCACCTGCTACTGGAACGGCAATCGCATCAACATCATCGACACGCCGGGCCACGTCGACTTCACGGTGGAAGTCGAGCGCTCGCTGCGGGTGCTCGACGGCGCGGTCGCCGTCTTTGACGCCGTCGCCGGGGTGGAGCCCCAGACCGAGACGGTCTGGCGCCAGGCCAATAAGTACAACGTTCCGCGCATCTGCTTCGTGAACAAGATGGACCGCCTGGGTGCGGACTTCTTTCGCTGCGTGGACATGATTGAGGATCGCCTCAACTGCGTGGCCGCCGTCATCCAGCTGCCCGTCGGGTCGGAGGGCAACTACCGCGGCATCATCGACCTCACCACGATGAAGGCGACGCTGTACCACAACGACCTCGGCGAGGAGTTCGACGTCGTCGACATCCCCGAGGAGTTCCAGGCCTTGGCCAACGAGTACCACGGCAAGTTGCTCGACGTGCTCACCACCTTCGATGACCACCTGATGGAAAAGGTCCTGGCCGACGAAGACGTGAGTTCCGACGACATCCGCCGGGCCCTGCGTCGGGGCACCTTGGAGAACTTCTGCGTGCCGATCCTCAATGGTTCGGCCTTTAAGAACAAGGGTGTTCAGCCGATGCTCGACGCCGTCGTGGACTTCTTGCCCTCGCCGGTTGACCTGCCGCCGACCCAGGGCACCAAGCCCGGTAAGGAAGACGAGCACCTCGAGCGCAAGGCCGATGACTCTGAGCCCTTTAGTGCTCTCGCCTTCAAGATCATGACCGACCCCTACGTGGGCAAGCTCACGTACCTGCGCGTCTACTCGGGCACCCTGGAAAAGGGCGACACCGTGATCAACACCACCAAGGGATCGAAGCGCGAGCGCTTGGGTCGCTTGCTGTTGATGCACGCGAACAACCGCGAGGACCTCGACACGATCCGCACCGGCGACATCGTTGCCGCCGTGGGCCTCAAGCAGGTCACGACTGGTGACACGCTCTCAGACCCCGGCCAGCCCATCCAACTCGAGACCTTGACGTTCCCCGAGCCCGTCATCCACGTGGCCGTCGAGCCCAAGACCAAAGCGGACCAGGAGAAACTGGGCAAGGCCCTGTACGCACTCTCCGAAGAGGACCCGACCTTTCGCGTGCGCACCGACCAGGAGACCGGCCAGACGGTCATCTCGGGTATGGGCGAACTGCACCTCGAGGTGCTCGTGGACCGCATGCTGCGCGAGTTCTCGGTGGACGCCAACGTCGGCAAGCCCCAGGTGGCCTACCGCGAGACGATCCGCAAGAGGGTCGAAAAAGTCGAAGAGAAGTACGTGCGCCAGACCGGTGGTAAGGGTCAGTATGGTCACGTCGTCATTACCGTCGAGCCCACCGGGCCCGGCGGGGGCTACGAGTTCCTCGACGAGATCAGCGGTGGCGTGATTCCCAAGGAATACATCGGCCCGGTGAACCAGGGCATCACCGAGAGCCTCACTTCGGGGGTGCTGGCGGGCTATCCCATGGTGGACCTTCGCGTGCGCCTGACCTTCGGTAGTTACCACGACGTGGACTCCTCAGAGATGGCCTTCAAAATCGCGGGCTCGCTCGCCATCAAGAAGGCCACGCGCCTCGCCAGCCCCGTGCTGCTCGAGCCCATCATGAGTGTCGAAGTGGTCACCCCCGAGGACTACATGGGTGATGTGATCGGCGACCTCTCCTCTCGGCGCGGCCGCATCGAGGGCATGGACGCCGTTGGCAACAACCAGGTCATTAGGGCCCTTGTGCCGCTTGCGGACATGTTCGGCTACGCTACTGACCTGCGTTCTCGCACTCAGGGGCGAGCAACGTACACCATGCAGTTCCAGTCGTACGCAGAAGTGCCGGACGCGATCGCGAAAGAGATCGTGGCGAAGGCCACTGGCGCGTAAGAGAGCTGGTTTACCAGCAAAAAGAGGTCCAAACCGTAGTCGGGGAGGGCCGAAAAAACGACCGATTCACTAGGAAACGGTCACGAGAAGAAAGTTAGTCCCCGACAATGGCAAAGCAGAAGTTCGAGCGCACTAAGCCGCACGTCAACATCGGCACGATGGGTCACATCGACCACGGCAAGACCACGTTGACCGCCGCGATTACCAAGGTTCTCTCCGAGCGCATCGGCGGTTCCGCCTTTACGCCGTTCGACCAGATCGACAAGGCCCCCGAAGAGCGCCAGCGCGGCATCACCATTTCTATTGCTCACGTGGAGTACGAGACGGCGAACCGTCACTACGCCCACGTCGACATGCCCGGCCACGCCGACTACGTGAAGAACATGATCACTGGCGCCGCCCAGGTGGACGGCGCGATCCTGGTCGTCTCGGCGACCGACGGTCCCATGCCCCAGACTCGCGAGCACGTGTTGCTCGCTCGCCAGGTCGGCGTGCCCTACATCGTGGTGGCCCTGAACAAGTCCGACATGGTCGACGACGAAGAGCTCCTCGAGCTCGTTGAGATGGAAGTCCGCGAGCTGCTCTCCAGCTACGACTTCCCGGGCGATGACACGCCGATCATCCAGGTCTCCGCGTTAAAGGCCCTCGAGGGCGACACCGCCTGGGGCGACAAGATCATGGAGCTCATGGAGGCCGTGGACACGTGGATTCCCGAGCCCGTACGCGCTACCGAGAAGCCCTTCCTTATGTCGATCGAAGACGTCATGTCGATTACCGGCCGTGGCACCGTGGTGACCGGAAAGGTCGAGCAGGGGGTCATCAAGGTCGGTGACGAAGTCGAGATCGTCGGCCTGCGCCCCACGCAGAAGACCGTCGTAACGGGCATCGAGATGTTCCGCAAGCTCCTCGACGAGGGTCGCGCGGGCGACAACCTCGGTGCACTGCTGCGCGGGACCAAGAAGGAAGAGGTCGAGCGTGGCCAGGTGCTGTGTAAGCCCGGCACCATCACGCCCCACACCAACTTCGAGGCGGCCGTCTACGTGCTCACCAAGGAAGAGGGTGGGCGTCACAAGCCGTTCTTCGCGAACTACCGTCCCCAGTTCTACTTCCGCACGACCGACGTGACCGGCACCATCGAGTTGCCCTCGGGCACCGAAATGGTGATGCCCGGTGACAACACCGACATGACCGTGACCCTGGGTAAGCCGATCGCCATGGAAGAGGGTCTCACCTTCTCCATCCGCGAGGGTGGCCGCACCGTGGGTTCGGGTCGCGTGACAAAGATCCTGAAGTAGGTCGGGTCATGGCCGACAAGCAGATGATTCGAATCCGGTTGAAGGCCTTCGATCACGGCGTCTTGGACCAGTCCACCGCCAAAATCGTCCAGACCGTCGAGCGTACGAACGCGCGCGTCCAGGGTCCCGTGCCGCTGCCGACCGAAAAGCACCGCTACACGGTGGTGCGCGGTCCCCACAAGCACAAGGACAGCCGCGAGCACTTCGAGATGCGCGTGCACAAGCGCCTGCTCGACATCGTGGACCACACCGCCAAGACGGTCGACTCGCTCCAGCGTCTCGACCTGCCGGCCGGCGTGGACATCGAGATCAAGATCCGCCAGAACTAGCCCCACCCCCGAGGTCCCGCGCCCTTTGCGTGCGCGGGGCCTGGTGGTGTAGGGTGAGTAGCCCGGTTTTTTAGGACCGAGCGAACAACAGATGTGTTCAGTTGCCACTCGTGGAACGCTGAACCGAACCAGTCGAGCGCTCCGTTCGGGTTTTCACGGCCCGGCGGAGCGTCTGTATGTCGGCCCTGGTCGACGTAGAGAAACAAGAGGAAGAGGACAACGTGGCGACCAAAGCGATCGTCGGCGAGAAAGTGGGCATGACCCAAGTCTGGGATGACCAGAACCGGGCCATCCCGGTCACGGTCGTTCGTGTTAGCCCGTCTCGCGTCGTACAAGTCAAAACTCCTGAAAAAGAGGGGTATTCCGCGCTCCAGGTGACCTGGGGTACGCGTCGCGTCTCGACCATGACCAAGCCCGAGCTCGGCCACTACGAAAAGGCGGGCGTCACCCCGGGCAAGAAGCTCGTGGAGCTCCGTCTCGATGACGTGAGCGGCTACTCCGTGGGCCAAGAGATCCTGGCCGACTCCTTCGAAAAGGGCGAGATGATCGACGCCACCGCGGTCTCGAAGGGTAAGGGCTTTGCCGGTGGCATGAAACGCCACAACTTCTCGGGCCAAGGGGCGGCCCACGGTAACCACAAGCACCACCGCGCACCCGGTTCCATTGGCGCCTGCGCCACTCCGGGACGCGTCTTTCGCGGCACCAAGATGGCCGGGCGCATGGGTGGTACCCAGGTCACGACCACCAACCTTGAAGTCGTGGGCGTGGACGTCGAGCGCCACCTCGTCCTCGTCAAGGGCGCAGTTCCCGGCCCGCGTGGGGGCGTCGTGGTACTGCGCACCAGCGTGAAGAACCCGATGAAGGCTGGAGGTAGCCGGTGAGCGACGTCTTTACTCTCCGTGGTCCCGTCAAAAAAGAGCGCGTGCCCTACGTGGAGCACAGCGTGGAGCGCAAGTCGGTGACCGGCGCGGTGCTGGGCACCGTGGCCCTCGAGCCCTCCATCTTTGGCGTCGCGCCCAACGTGGCCGTGATGCACCAGGTCGTTAAGGCCCAGCTCGCCGCCAAGCGCGCGGGCACCCAGTCCACCAAGACTCGCAAAGAGGTCCGTGGTGGCGGCAAGAAGCCCTTCCGCCAGAAGGGCACCGGCGGCGCGCGCCAGGGCACCATTCGCGCCCCCCACTACCCCGGTGGTGGCATTGCGCTCGGCCCCAAGCCTCGTAGCTACGAGCAAAAGACGCCCAAGAAGATGATCCGCTTGGCCCTGTACTCGGCCCTCTCGGACCGCGCGCAGCTTGAGCAGATTGTGCTGCTCGACAGCTTTTCGGCGTGGAGCGAACCCAAGACCAAAGACGGGGTCACCCTGCTGGAGACTCTGGGTCTTGAGGGCAAGATCCTCGTGGTGCTCGCGCGCGACGACGAGACGGCGCGTCGCTCGTTTCGCAACCTCATGAACGTCAAGACCATCGACGCCGGAGAGCTCAACACTTACGACATCCTCGACAGTGACTGGGTCGTCTTTACCGACGCCACACTGCCCACCGCGAAGGAGAGTGCCTGATGCGCGACGCGATGAACATCCTGATTCGCCCGGTCGTGTCCGAAAAGACCTACGCCTCCATGGAAGTGGGCACCTACGTCTTTGTCGTGGATCCTCGCGCGACCAAGATCGACGTGCGCAACGCCGTCGAGCAGGCCTTCAACGTGAAGGTCACCAACGTCAACACGCTGAACCGCAAGGGCAAGAACACCCGCAACCGCCGCACCGGCGTACGCGGATCCAAGCCCGGCACCAAGCGCGCCATCGTCACCCTCAAGGCCGGTGACACGATCAACCTCTTCGAGAACTAAGGACAGCCATGGCCCTTCGTCACCGCAAACCTACGAGTCCCGGTCGCCGTTTCCAGACGGTCTCGGACTTCGCCGACCTGACGACGTCCACCCCGGAAAAGTCGCTGCTCGAGCCCAAGCCCAAGACCGGTGGCCGCAACAACTACGGTCGCAAGACCTCGCGTCACCGCGGCGGCGGTCACAAGCAGAAGTACCGCGTCGTGGACTTTCGTCGCAACAAGGACCACGTGCCGGCCAAGGTCGCCACGATTGAGTACGACCCCAACCGCTCGTGTCGCATTGCGCTTCTGCACTACGTGGACGGCGAGAAGCGCTACATCTTGGCCCCTCAGGGCCTCAAGGTCGGCGACGTCGTCGAGTCCGGCGCCAAGGCCGACATCCGCATGGGCAACTCGTTGCCGATGCGCTACATCCCCACTGGTTCGACCGTGCACAACGTGGAGTTGCGCCCCGGGGGCGGCGGCAAGATGGCCCGCAGCGCAGGCATGAGCGTCCAGCTCGTTGCCAAGGACGGCGGGTTCGCGACGTTGCGCCTGCCCTCCACCGAGATGCGCCGCGTGCCCATTGACTGTCGCGCCACCTTGGGCGAAGTGGGCAACTCCGAGCACGAGCTCATCAAGATCGGTAAGGCCGGTCGCAACCGCTGGAAGGGCGTTCGCCCCCAGACCCGCGGTGTCGCGATGAACCCGGTCGACCACCCGCTCGGTGGTGGCGAAGGCAAGACCAGCGGTGGCCGCCACCCGGTCTCGCCCTGGGGTCAGCCCGAAGGTCGTACGCGTCTGCCCAAGCCGTCAGACTCGCTCATTATTCGTCGTCGTCGTGGACGCGGCGCCCGGAGGTAGGTTATGTCACGCAGTCTGAAAAAGGGTCCCTTCATCGATGCCCACCTCTTAAAGAAGGTGGACGCGATGAACGCGGCCAACGAGAAGAAGGTCATCAAGACCTGGAGCCGTCGTTCGACGGTGATCCCCGACATGGTCGGTCACACCTTCGCGGTGCACGACGGACGACGCCACGTGCCGGTCTTCGTGAACGAGTCGATGGTCGGTCACAAGTTGGGCGAGTTCGCACCCACGCGCACCTTTAAGTTCCACGCCGGCCAAGAGAAGACGGGACGTCGCTAATGACGGGCGCCAAGACCAACGAACGCCCCGGGACTCGCGCGACCCTGCGGGGATATCAGATGTCGGCGAGCAAGGCTCGCGTCGTGCTCAACATCGTGCGTGGCGAGGACGTCACCACCGCACGTGAGATTCTGGCGGGCACGACGCGCGAGGCGGCCGACGTGATCGGCAAGCTCCTCGCGTCGGCCGTCGCCAATGCGGTCAACAACGACGGCATGCAGGCCGACGAGCTCTATGTCTCGGCGGCCTTTGCCGACGAGGGCATCACCATGAAGCGCTTTACCCCCCGCGCGCGGGGACGCGCCGGCAAGATCTTTAAGCGTTCGACCCACATCACGGTGATCGTCTCGCGCATGGACGACGAGCGCCTCGAACACCTGCGCACCGCGCGCAACGCCCAGGCTCAAGCCAGTCGTTCGCGCCGTGTCGCCTCCTCGCGCCGCCGCGCCGACCAGACGGCCAGTGTTAACAAGCGCGAAGCCGCGCACGAAGCCCAGGCCGAGCTCGAAGCGGCCGAAGCACTGGCGGCAGAGAACGCCGTGGTCGCTGAGGTCACTCCGGACGACGTGCTCGCCGACACCGTCCTCGAGGCGGGCACCGAGGGCGAGGCCCCGGGCGTGGAAGCGGCCATTGAGGCCGAAGACGAAGACGCGGCGAGCGATTTCGCCGTGGAAGACGATTCGGTGTCTGAGGACACCACGGAGGAGACCAACTAATGGGTCAGAAGGTAAACCCCTACGGCTTCCGTCTCGGCATCACGACGGACTGGAAGTCGCGCTGGTTCAAGGAGCGCGGCTACAAGGACCTCGTCATCGAGGACTGGAAGATTCGCGACTACCTCACCAAGCAGCTCGAGAGCGCGGCCGTGAGCCGCATCGAGATTGAGCGCAACTCCGATCGCATTCGCGTCGACATCCACACCGCGCGCCCCGGCATCGTCATTGGTCGCCGCGGAGCCGAAGCCGAGCGTTTGAAGAAGGACCTCGAAAAGATCACCGGTCAGAAGAACAAGATCTCGCTCAACATCCAAGAGATCAAGCAGCCCGAGCTCGACGCCGCCCTCATCGCCCAAGGCATCTGCGACCAGTTGATTCGTCGCGTGGCGTTTCGTCGGGCGATGAAGCGCGGCATCCAGACCGTCCAGAAGGCCGGCGCCTTGGGCGTGCGGATTCAGGCCTCGGGCCGCCTCGGTGGCGCAGAGATGTCGCGTCGCGAGTCGTACCGCGAAGGCCGCGTGCCCTTGCACACGCTGCGCGCCGACATCGACTACGGATTCCGTGAGGCTCGTACCTCCACCGGTCGCATCGGAGTGAAGGTGTGGATCTACAAGGGCGACATCCTGCCCTACCAGTTGACCAATGACGAAAAGATCGTGCGCGAGGCGGCGATGGCCGCCGGCGACGCGATGCCCGTTGGTTCCTCCTCGACCGCGCCCAAGGGCGTGGTGCGCGCGGGTGGCGGACGCCGTCGCGTCGAAGTACAGCCCGACGAAGAGTTCACCGACACCGAAGTCCAAGGAATGGTGGGGAGCGTCTCGGACAAGGCGGCCGAGGATGCCCGCATTCCCGAGAGCCAGCTGCTCGCCGAGGCGAACAACGAAGCCGCCGCCGATGAGGCCGACTCGAGCGACGTGCCCGTGACGGATCTGTTGGCGTCGAACCCTGAGGTCGAAGCGCAGTTGAGCGTCGAAGAAGAGATCGAGCGTCGCACCGCGACCGATCACACCGACACGCCGCACTTTCGAAAGGACGCGGAGTAACCATGTTGATGCCTCGCAAAGTCAAGCACCGCAAGGTGATGCGCGGACGCCGCGGCGGTATGGCCAAGGGCGGCGTGGACCTCAACTTTGGCGACTTCGGTATCCAGGCACTCGAGTCCGGTTGGGTCACGGCCCGCCAGATCGAGGCCGCGCGTATCGCAATGACCCGTCACGTCAAGCGCGGCGGCAAAGTGTGGATTCGCATCTTTCCCGACAAGCCCGTCACCCAGAAGCCGGCCGAAACGCGCATGGGCTCGGGTAAGGGCAACCCGGAGTTCTGGGTCGCCGTCGTCAAGCCCGGTCGCATGCTCTTTGAGCTCGGCGGGGTCGATGAGACACTGGCTCGCGCCGCGATGGAGCGCGCCATCCAGAAGTTGCCGATCAAAGCCAAGTTCGTCGTACGTCCCGGAACGCACGGCACGCCGGAGGTGACCATCTAATGGCCAAGACGTCAGAACACCGCGCCGAATTACGCCGACTGGGCGACAGCGAGCTGCTGGGCCGCCTGGGCGAGGCCCGTCGTGAGCTCTTCAACCTGCGATTCCAGTTGGCCACCGGCCAGCTCGACAACTCCTCGCGCATCTCGTTGGTCAAGAGAGACATCGCGCGTCTCGAGACCTTCCAGCGCGAGCGCGAGATCGCCGCCGCCGAAGCCCTAGAAGAAAGTGCACAGTCATGAGTGACGTGAACGACAACGAAAAGCGCGCCAACCCGCGCAAGGTCCGCGAAGGCATCGTGATCTCGGACAAGATGAACTCGACCCTGGTCGTGGCCATCAACGAGCGCGTCAGTCACTCGCGCTACATCAAGACCGTTCAGCGCACCAAGAAGCTCTACGTGCACGACGAGAAGAACGAGGCCAAGGTCGGTGACCGCGTGCGGGTCCAAGAGACCCGTCCGCTCTCCAAGCTCAAGCGTTGGCGCCTCACCGAAGTCGTGGAGCGTGCGCGATGATCCAGCAGGAGAGCCGACTCAAGGTCGCCGACAACTCGGGGGCCAAGGAAGTTCTGTGCATCCGCGTGCTCGGTGGATCGCGGCGCCGCTACGCCTCGATTGGCGACGTGTTCATCGCCACCGTGAAGGACGCGATTCCGGGCGCCGCGGTGAAGAAGGGTGACGTCGTGCGCTGCGTCGTCGTGCGCACGGCCAAGGAGAAGCGCCGTCCCGACGGCTCCTACATCAAATTTGACGAGAACGCCGCCGTGTTGATCAACGACCAGCTTCAGCCGCGCGGCACGCGCATCTTCGGACCGGTCGGTCGCGAGTTGCGCGACAAGAAGTTCATGCGAATCGTCTCTCTGGCCCCGGAGGTGTTGTAATGAAAATTCATAAGGGTGACGACGTGATCGTGCTGTCGGGCAAGTACCGCGGCGAGCGCGCCAACGTCGAAGAGGCACTGCCCGTGGCGAACAAGGTGATCCTGGACAACCTCAACGTCGCCAAGCGCGCCACCAAGCAGCGCGGCGCGACCATGCAGGCGGGCATCATCGACAAGGTTCTGCCGATGAGCGCGTCGAACGTGGCGGTCTGGTGCCCCAAGCACAAGGGACCGGCGCGCATTGGCTCAGAGGTCGTGGACAACAAGAAGGTCCGCGTCTGTCGCAAGTGTGGAGAGGTTCTATGACGACCGCTACTCGGCCCCGCCTCAAGGTCCGCTACGACGAAGAGATTCGTCCCGCGCTCAAGGAGGAGTTGGGCCTCGCCAACATCATGCAGGTTCCCCGCCTCGAGAAGATCGTGATCAACTCGGGCGTGGGACGCGCCACGCAGCAAGCGAGCCTGCTCGAGGGTGCTCAGCGCGACCTCGAGCAGATCACCGGGCAAAAGCCAATCGTGACGCGTGCGAAAAAGTCGATCGCCAGCTTCAAGCTGCGCGAGGAGCAGCCCATTGGCGTCAAGGTCACCTTGCGCGGGGACCGCGCCTGGGAGTTCTTCGACCGCCTGCTCAGCCTCGCGATTCCGCGCATCCGCGACTTCCGCGGACTGTCGCCTAAGTCCTTTGACGGACACGGCAACTACACCTTTGGTGTGAATGACCAGTTGATCTTCCCCGAGATCGACTACGACAAGATCGACGCGCCGCGTGGGTTCGACATCACCATTGTCACCACCGCCGCGAACGACGAGCAAGGCCGCGCATTCCTGCGCGCCTACGGCTTCCCCTTCAGACAGGAGAATCGATAAGCATGGCGAAAAAAGCTCTTCGCATCAAGCAGGCCAAGACCCCGAAGTTCTCGACCCGGGCCTACACGCGCTGTCAGCGCTGTGGGCGCCCGCGCTCGGTCTATCGCAAGTTCGGGCTGTGTCGCATCTGTTTGCGCCTCATGGTTCACGCCGGTGAGATTCCGGGCGTGACGAAGGCCAGTTGGTAGGAGGACAGCTATGACAATGACTGACCCCATCGCCGACATGCTCACGCGCATTCGCAACGCCAACGCGGCCATGTTCGACAGCGTGAAGATGCCCTCATCGAAGTTGAAGGAGAACCTCGCCAAGGTTCTCCAAAAAGAGGGCTTCATCTCGGGTTACACCGTGACCAAGCTGGAGAACAAGCCCGGCGCGCTGCTGGAGATCAACCTCAAGTACTCCGAAGACCGCAAGAAGACCATCATCGGGATCAAGCGCGTCTCCAAGCCGGGCCTGCGCATCTACAAGAAGTCCGACCAGATGCCCAAGGTCTTGGGCGGTGTCGGGGTGGCCGTCGTCTCGACGAGCCACGGTCTCATGACCGACCGCGAAGCCCGCAAGGCCAAGTTGGGTGGCGAGGTGCTGTGTTATGTCTGGTAGTCGCCTCGTCGTACAGGAGGTTCTCTAATGTCCCGCATTGGTCGTAACCCCATCACCGTGCCCTCGAACGTCGAGGTCAGCGTGATGGGCGACGTCATCACCGTCAAGGGTCCCCAGGCCACCATGAGCCGCACCGTACCCTCGGGCATCACGCTCGATCAAGAGGGCGACACGTTGGTCGTCTCGCGCGAAAGCGACGAGACCGCTCAAAAGGCGCTGCACGGCCTCACTCGGACGCTCGTTTCCAACATGGTCGTGGGCGTGACCCAGGGCTGGAGCAAGGAACTCGAGATCATCGGCGTGGGATACCGCGCCTCCGCGGGCGCCCCCGGCGTCTTGGATCTCGCCCTGGGCTTCAGTCACCCCATCAAGTTCACCGCCCCCGAGGGCGTGACCTTCGAGGTGCCGACCCCCACCCGGGTCATCATCAAGGGACCCGACAAGGAGATTGTCGGCCAGGTCGCCGCCAACATCCGCAAGCTTCGTAAGCCCGAGCCCTACAAGGGCAAGGGTGTGCGCTACCTCGGCGAGAGGGTCGCGCGCAAGGCAGGAAAGGCCGCAAAGTAATGCCACGCACTACCCGTGAACTTCGTCTGCGTCGTCACGCTCGCGTTCGCAAGACGCTCTCGGGCACGCCCGAGCGCCCTCGCGTCGCCGTGAGCCGCAGCAACAAACACATCTCGGCTCAGATCATCGACGACGTGAACGGCCGCACCCTGGCCGCCGCGTCGTCGGTCGAGTCGCCCTTCAAGGACGTCAACGGCGGCAACGTCGAGGGCGCCAAGAAGGTCGCCGAGCTCCTCGCGAGCCGGGCCAAGGAAGCCAATATCGCCATGGTGGTCTTTGACCGCGGTGGCTTCGACTACCACGGCCGCGTGGCGGCTTTCGCCGACGCGCTGCGCGCCGGTGGACTGGAGTTTTAGATGAGTGATGTAGAACAGTACGAAGAGCGCACCATCAAGGTGAACCGAGTGTCCAAGGTCGTCAAGGGTGGTCGTCGGTTCTCCTTCACCGCGCTGATGGTGATCGGCGACGGCAAGGGCAAGGTGGGCCTGGGCTATGGCAAGGCCAAAGAAGCCGGCCTGGCCGTCCAAAAGGGCATTGAAGAAGCTCGCAAGAACATCTTCGACGTGCCCTTGGCCGGTTCGACCATCGTCTATCCCGTCATCGGCACCGCCGGTGCGGGCCGCGTACTGATGAAGCCCGCCGCTCCGGGCACCGGGGTCATCGCCGGTGGGGCCGCCCGCGCCATCCTCGAGATGGCCGGCGTGAAGGACATCATCGCCAAGTCGCTCGGCTCCTCGAATGGCATCAACGTGGCCCACGCCACGATCGAAGGCCTCAAGCAGCTGCGCCGCCCCGAAGAGATCGCGGCCCTGCGCGACAAGGCCCCCGACGAGGTCGTGCCCTTTGGCACGCTGCGCGCGTACCGCGAGCGTCAGCGCGAGGGCGACCTCTTTAAAGTGACGGAGGGTTAGTCATGTTGAAAGTGACCCAGATTCGTTCGGCGATTGCCACCAAGCCCAAGCACCGCGGCACGTTGCGCGCGCTCGGTCTTCGTGGCATCGGCCAATCCAATGTGCTGCCCGATCGTCCCGAGATTCACGGGATGATCGCTCGAGTGCCGCACCTGATCAAAGTAGAAGAGGTCTAGAGATGAAGTTGCACGACCTCACCTCGCCCGAAGGCTCCACGCACCGCAAGAAGATTGTCGGTCGCGGTATCGCCGGTAAGGGTGGCAAGACGGCCGGTCGCGGCACCAAGGGACAAAAGGCGCGTCGTCAGATTCGCGCCAGCTTCGAGGGTGGCCAGTTGCCGCTCCTTCAGCGCATCCCCAAGCTGAAGGGATTCACCAACCCCTTCCGCGTGGAGTACACGCCGGTCAACCTCGACGCGCTCGGCGCTCTCGGGCTGAGCGAGATCACGCTCGAGACGATCGTCGAGCACGGCCTCGCGCGCAAGAGCGACTTCGTCAAGGTCCTGGGACGCGGTGGCGTCTCGAGTGCCCTGAACGTGAGCGCCCACGGCTTTTCGGCGTCGGCCCAGGCGGCCATCGAAGCTGCCGGCGGCACGGTCACGGTGGTGGCGCTGCCCTTCGCGGTGCGTCCGCCGGCCTCTGGCAACCAACACCAAAACCGTTAAGGTCGTACAGTGCTGCAGCGCCTGGCGAATATCTTTCGTGTTCCGGACCTTCGCAACAAGGTTCTCTTCACGATCGGCATCATTTGCCTGTACCAGTTAGGCGCCAACGTCCCCATTCCGGGGGTGAGTTGGACTGCGATCAAGTCTCTCCAGAAGCAGGCCAGTTCATCGGGCGTGCTCGGCTTCTTGAACCTCTTCTCGGGCGGGGCGCTGACGCGTCTGGCGGTCTTTGGTCTGGGCGTGATGCCCTATATCACCAGTTCCATCGTGATCCAGTTGCTCACCGGCGTCATCCCCAAGTTGGCCGAGTGGCGCGATCAGGGGGCGGTGGGCCAAAAGAAGATCACCCAGACGACCCGGTACCTCACCATCGGCCTCGCGTTGTTGCAGTCGACGGGCCTCATCTACGCCTTCCACGGACACGACGAGGCGCTGCTCGGCTTTGACATCAACCTGATGGTGCCGCGCTTCAACATCTGGTACGCGCTCATGATGGTGCTCATCCTCACCGCCGGCACGGCCTTTGTGATGTGGTTGGCCGAGTTGATCACCCAGCGCGGCATCGGCCAGGGCATGTCCCTGCTCATTTTCGCCAACGTCGTGGCCGGTCTGCCCTCGGGCGGGCGCGCGGTGTGGGAAGAGGGCGGTCCTTACAAGTTCTACGTGATCCTCATCGTCTCCCTCGCCCTGTTGGTGCTCATCGTCTTTATGGACAACGGGCAACGGCGAATACCCGTCACCTTCGCGCGGCGCGTGGTCGGGCGGCGCGAGATGGGCGGGAACTCGACCTACATCCCCCTAAAGGTCAACCAGTCGGGCGTGATCCCCATTATCTTTGCGTCCTCGGTGCTCTATATCCCGGTGCTGCTCTCCAACATCGTGCCGTGGGCGAGCTTTCAGGACTTCGTGCGCAACTCGCTCTCTCCGACGAGCTTCTTCTATATCGCCTCCGACTTCTTGTTGATCCTCGCCTTTACCTTCTTCTACGTCTACATTGCTTTCGACCCGCACCAGCAGGCCGAGATGTTGCGCCAGCAAGGCGGCTTCGTGCCGGGCATTCGTCCGGGCATGCCCACCGAGCGGTACTTTTCGCGCATGCTCTCTCGCCTGACGGTGGTGGGGGCGGTCTTCTTGGCGTCGGTCGCCGTCACGCCCAGTGTGCTGATGGCGCTGTGGAGTATTAACCGCTTTCCGTACTACGGCACCACCTTGCTCATCGCCGTGGGTGTCTCGCTCGAGACCATGCGACAGATTGACGCCCAACTCATGATGCGCAACTACGAAGGCTTCTTGAAGCGCTAGTCATGTCCCGTCAACTGAATCTTGTCGTCCTGGGCAAGCAGGGCGCCGGTAAGGGAACCCAGAGCGACCTGCTGTGCCAGCGCTATGAGTTGGCGCACGTCTCGACGGGCGACATCCTGCGCGCCGCGATCGCCCAAGGTACGCCGCTCGGTCGTCAGGTCAAGTCGATTCTCGACGCCGGAGAACTGGTCTCCGATGACCTCGTGAACTCCCTGGTTGAGGTGCGACTCCGCGAGCCTGACGCCGTCAAAGGTGCGGTTCTGGACGGCTTTCCGCGCAACACCGAACAGGCCGAGGCGTTAGAACGCATCGTCGGCGTGGGCGGTATCAAGTTGTGCATCTACATCGAACTGGCCAACGAGATCGTGATCGCGCGCCTCTCGTCGCGTCGCGTGTGCCAAGTCTGCGGCACGGTCTACAAGCTCGCCGATACTTCTGCCGTCTCGGGAGTGTGCGAAAAGTGCGGGGGAGCGGTGGTCCAGCGCAGCGACGACACCCCCGAGGCGATCGCCAAGCGCCTCGAGACCTTTGAGCGTGAAACGCTTCCGCTACTGTCCTTCTACGAGTCGCGCAAACTACTCGTCACCGTCGACGGCGACCAGCCGGTCGACACGGTGGCGAACGACATCGACGCGCGACTCATTGAGCGGGGGCTGTTGTGATTCGCAACAAGGATGAACTGGCCAAGATGCGCAAGGCCGGCAAAGTCGTGGCCGAGATCCACGAGGTGACGCGCGCGGCGATTCGCCCCGGCGTCACGACGAGGCAGCTGGACGCCTTGGCGGCTGACGTTCTTGCGAAGCGCAACGCTCGTTCGAACTTCCTCAACTACAACGGCTTTCCCGCGGTCATCTGCACGAGTCCCAACGACATGATCGTCCACGGCATCCCCGGCGACTACGTGTTAGAAGAAGGCGACATCATCTCGATTGACGCAGGGGCGATCATCGAGGGATATCACGGCGACGCTGCCTACACCGCTCCCGTGGGCACAGTCAGTGCTCTCGCGACGCGCCTGATGGACGTCACCGAGCGCTCGCTCTGGGCGGGCATTGATCAACTCGTCGTGGGCGGTCGCCTCAACGAGGTAGGCCGTGCGGTCCAAGGCGTCGCGGAGGCGGCCGGGTTTTCGGTGGTGCGTGAGTACGTTGGGCACGCGATCGGTACCGAGATGCACGAAAGCCCTCAGGTCACGAACTACTGGCCCGGTTCGCCCGGTCCCACCCTCAAATCCGGCATGGTCTTTGCGGTCGAACCCATGGTGAACGTGGGGACCTGGGAGACCTACGTGCTCGACGACGACTGGAGCGTGATGACCGAAGACGGCGAACTCTCCGCGCACTTTGAGCACACCATTGCCGTCACCGAGAACGGACCCGAAGTCTTTACCATCGCCTAACTGCGGTTCTCACCCGATTCTGCGACGGCCTGAAGGTAGCGCCGAGAACGACCCTCGTAGGCTCGTCGCGTGACCCTTCCCCTCGCGTCGCAGGACGCGCCACGATGTCGTCGCGTTTTCTGGGTGCGCCCCATCGTGGCGCTGTGCTGTCTCGCACTGTTGGTGGCGGTACCGATCGGCGTCGTGCGCGTGCGACCGGCCGCGGCAGCCGCGGGCATCTACGTCTACCCCATGGACGGCGCCGCCTTTGGCGTTCGCTCACCGATCCACCTGGTCACCTTCTACGGTGCCCCGTACTCACTCGAGGTCGGCCTCGCCCATAACAAAGTCGACGGCGGCCTCGAGACGCCGAGTGCGATGTGCCACGCGACGGCGGGATGCGTGGCCGCGGTCAACGGAGACTATTTCGCCGTCCCCAACTCCAACAAGCCCGTGGCCGGTGATGCGGTGGGCGGCCTCGTGTCGGGATGTGTTCTCGAGCACACGCCCGAGGTCTCCCACCAACAGGCCAATCTCGACGACGGCACGGTGAGTACGCAGTTCACTTGGAACGCTTCGCTCAGTGTGAACGGGACCAACGTGGCGATGAACGCGATCAATCAAGAACTCCCCATGTCGTACGTGGGCGTGAGCGATCCGCTTCGTGGCACGCTGCTCTTCACGTCCGCCTACGCCCTGGCCACGCCGACCGCCAGTGGCCGCTTCACGTATCAGTTCAAAGAAGTCAGCACGGCCCAGAGTCCCACCACCATCAACTCAACGGCGCAACTGCAGTACATCGGACGTACGCCCAGGGCGATTCACGTGCTGGCCGGACGCGTGGATATCTCGGCGTCCAATAGCACGACGCTCGCCAGCCTCGCGGCCGGCGATATCGTGACGCTCAGCACGAACTCGACGATGGGCTGTGACGACATCGGGGGACACCCGATCATCCTGAATGACGGCGTGACCGGGACCGTGGGTCCCTCGGACTCCTCTATGAACGAGCCGCTCCCGCGCACGATCGTGGGCTGGACCTCGATGGGTGAGACGGTGGTCCTGACCGTGGGCGGCACGGACGGCCGCACGGGCGCCACCTGGAATCAGCTTCTCGCGATATTCCGCGCCCTCAACGTCGTTACCGCCCTCGACCTGGACGGCGGATCATCCACGTCAATGTATGCCAATGGTCGCTCGATTTACAGTGCTCGCGCGAGTGAACGGCCCGTATCGACCGCCCTGCTCGTGATCGAAGCACCGACGTCAACCACCACTACGACGACCACCACGACGACGACCACGTTACCCTAGCGGCCAGTCCATCAGTCCTGACGCGAGCGAATGCTCGTACCATCGAGACGGGGGGAGAGGTGGCACTTCGTTTCCGCAGTGTGATCCCGGTGACGCTGGTCGCGGGCTTCGTCTTCTTCGCGACGAACGCCGGCTCGGCCAACGGCCCACCCGCGAGCACCATTCCCACCGCCACGACGTCGACTACGACCACGACCACGACCACCACGACGGTTCCCACGACACCGACGCACAACCCCGATAATCCCTTCACGAGTCGCGCGACCACGCTGTACCTCAAGACGCGCGACGGCAACATCACTGCGGCGGTCTACAACGTGGCGACCGGCGCGACGTTCACGTATCACAACGGCTACCACGATCGAACCGCCTCGATCGTCAAGGTCGATATCTTGGCGGACCTGCTCTATGAGTCCCAACGCAGCGCACGGCCCTTGAGTGCGAAGGACCAACAACTCGCCACGAGCATGATCGAAGCGTCCGACGATTCCGCCGCCACGAAACTGTGGGCCGTGATCGGCGGACGCGACGCCATTGACGTCTTTAACTCACTCATTGGTTTCAAGTCGACGATTCCGAGTTGGTCGTGGGGTGACATCTCTACAACACCACTCGATCAGTTACAACTGCTCAAAGTCATCGCACTGCCGAATGCAATCCTCGACACGGCGTCGCGCGAGTACGAGATCGGACTTATGGAGCATGTCATCGGCGGCCAGCAGTTTGGCCTCGGCTGGGGCTCTCCGGCGCACGCCACCGTTGCGATGAAGGACGGTTGGTACGACGAGATACCGACTGGCTGGCAGGTCAATACAACGGGCTTTGTGCAGTACCAGGGTCGCTTCTATCTCGTGACCATCATGACCCAGAGCGATCCCAGTGAAGAGTACGGAATGGATACCGTGACGACATTGTCGAGTGACATCTGGAAGTACCTGTTGCCCCGATAGGGGTCAGTGTGTCGTCGCGCCACTCGTCGAGAGCTCGATCGGATCGAGTCACGGCGCGGGCACTCGCTGCGGTGGCCCGTGATATGACGGAAGTCGCTTGCGTCGTCGCCAAGTGCACCCCCTCCCGATAGAGTCCGCCTCATGAACATACGCGCCGTTATCGCACCAAAATTTGGGGGGCCCGAAGTTCTCACGCTGGTTGAGACAGAACTCCCTGAGCCACGCTCCGGAGAAGTGCTCGTCGACGTCAGAGCCGCGGGTACGAACCCGATTGACTTCAAGCTCTTCGCGGGAACCTACGGTGCTGATCCATCAAGTCTGCCGATCTCGCCGGGCTTTGAGGTGGCCGGCGTCGTTCGCGCCACCGGAGGAGACGTCGACGGACCCGGCGGGCGCATCGCCGTCGGTGATGAAGTGATTGTCTATCGCGCGAACGCGGGGTACGCCAGCGCCGCGCTCGCCGCGGCGGACACCGTCGTTCCAAAACCCCGCGACATGAGTTTTGAAGAGGCGAGCGGTCTGATGCTGACCGGGGTTACCGCGGTACACGCGCTAACGGTCGTGCGTGTCACGGTCGGTGACACCGTGCTGATCAATGGTGCAGCCGGTGGCGTCGGGCTCATGGCTGTGCAACTCGCGGTGGGTGACGGCGCACGAGTCATTGGTACAGCGAGCGAAGCCCAGCACGAACTGTTGCGAGACCTCGGCGCGGAACCCGTGACGTACGGCGAGGGACTCCTCGAGCGTGTACGCGCGCTCGCTCCAGACGGCATCGACGCGTCCCTCGATCTGATCGGCAGCGACGACGCCGGCGAGGTGTCGTTTGCACTCGGCAAGGACCGCACCCGCGTCGTCACCATCGTGGCCTCAGGGCACGCCAAGGCGCTCGGCGCGACGTCCATTGGCGGAGGGCCGGGTTCTGACCCGGGCGTCGAGATCCGTAGTGCCGGTCGCTTTGAACTCCTGCGGCGCGTCGAAGCGGGAACGCTGAAGGTCATTGTCGAAAGAAGCTACCCGCTCGCCGACGCCGCGGCTGCCTTAGAGGAGTTACAAAGCGCTCACGCGCACGGCAAGATCGTCCTCGTTCCCTAACTCCGCCGTGGCCGAAAGTAGCCAAAGTAAGGACACTAAGGTGGCCTCTGGTGAGTTCAATGGACGATTCGTACGACCTCAACATGGCGACCGCCGCGTTGCGCTCGAACAGCACCGACGTCCACCAACTCGTGAAGGCACTGTGCGATGAGCTCTCTGACACCTTGGGGGATCGACTGAAGATCCAACACGGCGGCGGCCGGTTCCACAAGTCAGACGAGATCTCTTCGGTGCAGATCACCATGGCCAACAATCTCTTCGAAGCGTCGCTTCACGGCGCGAATCTCGAGTGCACGCTCGGGCACGTCTCCGGCGGCATTCGTATTCGCAGCGAAACGCTGAGCGTGAATGACTGGATCCTTAAGCTCCTCGAATCGCTTCGCGATGAAGCGGCGCACAGCGATGCGGCGCGCCTCGCCCTCGAAAACATTGTCATTGGAGGCAATCAGTGAGTGACGTAACTAGCGACTTACCCCAGGCGACGGGACACCGGCTCGAAGAGTTGGAAAAGGGGCTCTTTACGTCGGATCTTTCCGTGAACGAGTTCCTTCTCATTAAAGAGGTGGGCTTTCATCCCGTGGGCTTTGTCATGGGTTCTTCGATCTACCACACTGGCATCCAGACTCGTAAGTGGGGGCAGAGTTTGGAGTTGACCAAGCTCACCGAGGCGATGTACAACGCGCGTGAACTCGCGATGACGCGCATGGAAGAAGAGGCCGCCGAACTCGGCGCCGACGGGGTCGTCGGCGTGCGCCTCACGGTCAACTACTACGACTGGGGCAAGGACGCCGCAGAGTTCATCGCCGTCGGTACGGCGGTCAAAGCCGAAGATGGGGTCTCACGTCTCAACTCGAAGGGTAAGCCCTTCACCTCGGACCTCTCCGGGCAGGATTTTTGGACGCTGCTGCAAACGGGCTACTTCCCCCAAGGACTTGTCATGGGCACGTGCGTGTACCACATCGCCCACCGCGGTATTGGCCAGACGCTCGGCACGACTGGCCAGAACGTGGAACTGCCGAACTTCACCCAGGCGCTCTACGAAGCTCGAGAGCTGGCAATGACCAGAATGCAAGACGAAGCGACCGCACTTGGTGCGACCGGCATCGTCGGCGTTCGTCTCGAGGAGAAGTCGCACCAGTGGGGTTCGCACACTATTGAGTTCCTCTCCCTCGGCACCGCCGTGAGCAAGACCTCCGAAAAAGTAACGCTCGCCAAGCCGGTGACGATTATCACGCTGGACGGCTAATGGTGCCGAGCGATCTGCCCGAAGCAGCGGAGCGGCGACTATCGGAGAGCGCCTTCTCGTCGGCGTTGAGTGTCTCGGACTTCGCGGCCTGTCTGGAAATGGGACTGCAGCCCGTTGGCTTGGTGCAGGGCTTCTGTGCCGTGCAGCAAGGCTCATTCGCCATGGGCGGCGGCCTGTCTCGCTCGCTGTCCCCGTACGGGGGATCGCAGGGCGGGTACGTCCAGAACTATCAGTGTCCTCATGGCATGATCTCGAACGAACATCGAATGTGGGGTCAGAACTATCAACAGACGTGGGTGGAGACCGCCTGGATGGAAGGGTTCACCAGTTCGTACTCACGCATGCTCGAAGAAGCGGGTGAGTTAGGGGCTCACGGCGTCGTCGGGGTGGTCGACACCGTCACCCGACTCACCGAGTCAAACGTGCTGGAGTTTCATCTTCGCGGCACGGCGGTCAAGGTGCTCGACGCGCCACCACCAGTGGCGTCGCCCTGGAGCACCTATCTCGCTGGTCAGCGGCTCTCGAAAGTCTTTGAAGCTGGCTTCGTGCCGATCTCGATCGTCGCGTCGATCGCGTCGATCCGGGTGTGGGCGTACTGCATGACCGAGTACCTCATGGAAGGAGCCGGCGCGTCAATGTGGGCTAACAGCTCGGGTCCCCAGGAGATTGACCAGGTCGTCACCGCTAAGTCGGAGGCTCGCTATCTCGCCCGCACCGACGCGCGCGCCCGTTTAGGCAGCGACTCCTTGCGCGGCGCCCACCTGCAGCTCGCCGAGCGCGAATATGAAAAGGGAGATCTCGAGATTCAAGCGGTGCTTCGTGGCAATCGGGTGCGGCGATATAAGGACTTCGACCCCCTGCCCGTACCCCAAGCCACGGTGAGACTCTCGTGAGCTTGGAGCCCGTTACGAGCGACGTGGACGTGAAGGCCGACGTGCGCCGAGCAGTGGCGTCGCTGGCGGACGCGCCGCCCGCGACGGGCACGAGCACGTCCGATCTCTCCATTGATGAAGAATTGAATCTCCACTCCATCGGCTGGGAGCCGGTGGAACTCGTGAGCGGTGTGTCCGTGTTCTCCGTGCCAGTTGGCATGTGGAACTGGGGCCAGGGTGAGATCATGGCGGCGAGCGAGGCGCACCAGTTGGCCTTCAAGAACGCAATCGCTCGTCTCAATAACGATGCGGCCAAGGTCGGTGGTCACGGCGTGGTCGGCGTGCACGTCGAACGCGAGGTGTACTCCACACATGTCGAGATCTCGTTGCTCGGCACCGCAGTGCGACCGGTGGGCGCAAAACCGGTGGAGGCCCTGCACGTCTTTGTCTCCGATCTCTCGGCGCGTGACTTCACGTTGTTGATGGTGGCCGGTTGGCAGCCACTCGGGCTCGCGTCGGGGGCGAGTTTCGTCTACGCACCGCGCCGAAGTGTCGGGACGGTCTTGCAGCAGCAGTCCCAGAACGTGGAGTTACGAAGCTACACCGAGGCGATGTACTCCGCACGCGAGACGGCGATGACGCGCATGCAAGAGGATGCTCTAGCGCTCAAGGGCGACGGTGTAGTTGAGGTCAAGTTGGTCGAAGGACCGATGAGTTTCGCGTCCCACGCGGTGGGTTTTGCGGTGTGGGGCACGGTCGTGCACTTAACCAAAGAGTCGCACCAGTTGGTTCGCCCCACCATGGTGGTATCACTCAACGACTTCGACGTGTCGTTCGACCCCGCGTCACTCGCGTAGATCACTCGACGTGTCCGTCGTCGGTGAGTTGTCCCAGGATCGGTTTCTCGGTCGTCGGCCCGCGTCGGTACGCTAGCCCTCGTGACCCAACGCCTGGTGCCCTTCGAGGGTGTCCATAACTTTCGCGACCTCGGGGGATATGAGACCGATGACGGACGCCTCACCCGCTGGGGCCAGCTCTATCGCAGCGACGCGATGCACGATCTCACGACGAGCGATCTCGAGGTGTTTCGCGCACTGGGGATCGCGGCGATCGTGGATCTACGCAGCCCCGCCGAAGTGCAGCGCACGGGTCGGGGGATCATCGAAGGTGAACCACATCGTTTCGTCAGCGCTCCGGTTCTGTCGAACTACGCGACAAACGAGTCGCGCGGGGTCGTCGACGAGACCTATCTGACAAGGCGCTACCTGCAGTACCTCGACCTCGGGGCGGGGGCGTTCGTGAGCGTGTTCGACGAGATGGCCAACGAAGCGAACTATCCACTGGTGTTCAACTGCTTCCTCGGCAAGGACCGCACCGGCGTGGTGGCCGCCCTCGTCTTGAGTTGCCTGGGCGTACGAAGAGCTCGCGTCATCGAGGACTACGCCATTTCCGACGAACGCATGGTCCACATCGTGGCGAAACTGCTGCGCGATCCGAAGTTGCGCGGAGAGATCGAAGGCGACGATCCCAGCCTGCTCAGCGCTCGCTCCCAGACCATGGCCAACTTCCTGTTGGCACTGGACGAGCGCTACGGCGGGGCGGTCGCGTGGGCCCAGAGCGCGGGGGTGGCGCCCACGACCATTGCGCGGGTTCGTGATCTCCTACTTGATGAGGGCTAAAGGGTTCGTTCATTCCTGGCGCCGCGCAGCCGTCGACGTGGCGCCGAAGGCGCTTGGGGCGATACGCACATGGGGACGTGCGCGTAGACTGGATGGGCACGTTGGCGGTGTTCGCGTCGGCGAGCACCCGCAATGCATTGCGTTTTTTGCGTTTTTGTAAAAATCCGGTAGAATAGAAAGCCGACCTCGGGGCGGGACCCCCCTGGGTCTATCCGTGTTGGAGCCCTGCTCCCGCACGCCCCGTAGTGAAGAAACAAGGAGAAAGAACCTGAGTAAGCCAAAGGAAGACGCGTTCACCGTTGAGGGGACCGTCGTCGAGCCGCTGCCGAACGCCATGTTTCGCGTGGAGCTGGAGAACGGGTACACCGTTCTCGCCCACAGTTCGGGAAAGATGCGCATGCACCGCATCCGCATTCTTCCCGGCGACAAGGTTCAAGTAGAGATCACGCCCTACGACATGACCCGCGGCCGCATCACCTATCGCTACCGATAACTCACGTTCTTTAAGTTCGAGAAAGTAACCAAATGAAAGTTCGCGCAAGCGTCAAACCCATCTGTGAGAAATGCAAGGTCATTCGACGGGCCGGGGTTGTTCGCGTGATCTGTGAAGCAAACCCGCGCCACAAGCAGCGTCAGGGTTAGGGAGAAACACGATGGCTCGTATTGCTGGTGTTGACATTCCGCGCGACAAGCGCGTGGTCATTGCGCTCACGTACATCTTCGGTGTTGGTCCCACCATTGCTCAGCAGATCTGCGCGGCGACCGGGGTCAATGAATCAACTCGCGTGAAGGACCTCACCGAGTCCGAGGTGAACGCTCTTCGTACCTACATCGACCAGAACGTCACCGTCGAGGGTGACCTGCGCCGTGACGTCGCCCAGGACATCAAACGCAAGATGGAGATCAACTCGCTCCAGGGCATTCGCCACCGCAAGGGGCTGCCCGTTCGCGGCCAGCGCACTCGCACCAACGCTCGCACCCGTAAGGGACCCAAGCGCACTGTCGCCGGCAAGAAGAAGGTAACGAAGTAATGGCCAAGCCCACTACGGCTCGCAAGGTTCGCAAGAAGGAGCGCAAGAACGTCGCCTTTGGCGTCGCGCACATCAAGAGCTCCTTTAACAACACGATCGTCTCGATCACCGACCCCGAGGGCAACGTGTTGTCCTGGGCGTCCTCGGGCCAAGTTGGCTTCAAGGGCTCGCGCAAGTCAACGCCCTACGCCGCCCAGTTGGCCGCGGAGAAGTGTGCGCGCGCGGCCATGGAGCACGGCGTGAAGAAAGTCGACGTGCTGGTGCGCGGACCCGGTTCGGGTCGCGAGACTGCGATCCGCTCAATCGCTGCCGCAGGAATTGAAGTGGTGGCGATCAAGGACGTGACCCCGCTGCCGCACAACGGATGTCGCCCCAAGAAGCGGCGTCGAGGCTAAGGAACGTTATGGCTCGTTACACAGGACCCGTCTGTCGACTCTGTCGACGTGAGCGCACCAAGCTCTACCTCAAGGGCGAGCGCTGCTTTTCGCTCAAGTGCCCCGTCGCCGAGAACTCGGACCGTCGCATCCGCGCGTTTCCCCCAGGCATGCACGGTCGCGACCGCCAGCGCCAGGGTTCGGAGTACTTGACCCAGTTGCGCGAGAAGCAAAAGGCTCGTCGCATTTACGGCATATTGGAAAAGCAGTTTCGCAACCTCTACGAAGAGGCCAACCGTCGCCCCGGCATGACCGGTGTGAACCTGCTCCAGTTCCTCGAGACTCGCCTCGACAACGTGGCCTACCGCGCCGGGTGGGGCGCGTCGCGCGCTCAGGCTCGCCAACTCGTTCGCCACGGTCACGTCAACGTGAACGGCAAGCGCGTCGACATTCCGTCGTACCGCGCGCGCCCCGGCGACGTTGTCACCTTGAAGAACGCCACGCGCGAGAACTTCAACGTGAAGCGCAACCTCGACGTCCTGGACCGCAGCGTCCCGGGCTGGCTCGAAAAGGGCGAGAACGGTTTTAGCGTCACGGTGCGCGTAGTGCCCCAGCGCGAACAGATCGACGAGTCGATCCAAGAGCAGCTCATCGTCGAGCTGTACTCCAAGTAATTCTTTTTCGTACATACCCCTAGGAGTCCCTTATGTTGATTATCCAACGACCCACCATCGAAGCCCTCGGCGACGAGGTCAACAACCGCCAGTCCTTTGGCATCGGTCCGCTCGACCCGGGCTTTGGCCACACGCTGGGCAACTCGCTGCGTCGCACGTTGCTCTCGTCGATTCCGGGTGCGGCGGCGACTCGCGTCAAGTTCGACGCGGTGCTGCACGAGTTCGGCGTCATTGAGGGCGTCAAGGAAGACGTCCAGGACGTCACCTTGAACCTGAAGGACCTGTTGTTGCGCGTGCACTCGGACGAGCCCGTCACGTTGCGCCTCGACAAGCGCGGCGAGGGCCCGGCCCTGGCCTCGGACCTCTCCACTACGGCCGACGTGGAGATCTTGAATGGGGACCTGCACCTCGCGTACCTGACCAACGCGCGCAGCGTGCTCACCTTTGAGCTGACCGTCGAGCGCGGTAAGGGCTACGTCGGCGCTGAGGGCAACAAGGGTTCCTCGACCATCGGTGTGATTCCTCTGGACGCGATCTTCTCACCGGTGCGCCGTGTGAGCTTTGAGATCGAGCCCGTGCGCGTCGAGCAGAGCAAGGACTTCGACCGCCTGGTCATCGACATTGAGACCGACGGCTCGATCACTCCGCGCGAGGCTCTGGCCTCGGCCGGCAAGACGCTTGGCTCGCTCGTGGAGCTCATCGCGAGCTTCGACGAAGAGGCACCCGCCTTGGAACTCGGCGACGTGGGATCGGCCCAGGCGGCGGCCAGCGAGCTGGACATCCGCATCGAGGAGCTTGGTCTGACCGAGCGCTCGCGCAACTGCCTCAAGCGCGCCGGTATCAACACGATCGCCCAGCTGGTCAACGCCACCGAGCGCGACCTCACCTCGATCACCAACTTCGGCGCGACGTCGCTGAAGGACGTGACGGACCGCCTCGACGAGCGTGGTCTGTCGCTTCGAGCGGAGGACTAATCATGCGCGGTACCCCTACGAAGGGCAAGCGCTTCGGCGGTAACTCGGCGCACCAGAAGGCGATGATGGGCAACCTCGTCGCCTCGATGATCGCGGCCGAGTCGATCGTCACGACCGAGGCCAAGGCCAAGGCCCTGCGTCCCATCGTCGAAAAGGTCGTTACCGCGGCGAAGAACTCGCCCGAGGGCTCGGTCCACGCGAATCGTCGTGTCGTGGCCTTCATCCGCGACAAGGACATGACGCACAAACTGTTCACTGAGATTGCCCCGCGCTACGCAGATCGTCCCGGCGGGTACACGCGCATCTTGAAGCTCGGCCCGCGACAGGGCGACAACGCGCCGATGGCGCGCATTGAGTTCGTCTGATCCGCTAGGCGCCACCCAGCGCTGGCGTTTGGACCTCGCCTACGACGGGCGGGGATTTAGCGGCTTTGCCTATCAGCCCCATCATGACACCGTGGTGGGGCTGTTGCGTTCGACCATGGCCTCGACCCTTCGTCTCAGCGAGGAGCCACATATCGTGGGGGCCGGACGCACCGATACCGGCGTGCACGCCTTCTTCCAGGTCGTCCACGTCGACCTGCCCGTCGCGCTCAAGGTGCGGTCCCTCAGCGCCGAACGACTTGTCAGCGCGCTCAATAAACAGTTGCGAGGTCGGATTCAGATTCTGCGCGCCGAGCCGGTCAGCCCTGACTTTCACGCGCGATTCTCGGCCACTTGGCGTGAGTATCGCTACCTCGTCTTAGAGAGCAACGCGCCGGGACTGGACTCCACCAACGTCTGGGCGTGGTCGGTGACCGGCCCACTCGACCTCGCCGCGATGGCTCGCGCGAGCACCGCCGTGCTGGGGACCCACGACTTTCGAGCGTTCTGTCGACGTCCGACGAACGGCCCGCCGGGAGAGCCCCTCCTTCGCCGAGTGCTCTCGGCTCACTGGGAGCGGCTCGACGACACGTGGGTGATGAGCCCCCACCACTCGCCCGCGCTCCGCTTCACGATTCGGGGTCAGTCGTTCTGTCACAACATGGTGCGCTGCCTGGTGTCCACGATGGTCGCGGTCGGTCGAGGAGAGCTCGATCACCGCGAGATTGAGGCCCGACTCGTGACGGGGGATCGCTACCAGTTGCCTCAGCCAGCGCCAGCGGCGGGGCTCGCGCTCATTGGCGTGGGCTACGAAGAATCGGAAGTGGTGAGCGGGCGAGCAGGTGAGCGACTCTAATCCCGGGGCGGCACACGCGTAGGCTCATTCGCGGTGGAGAGACCCCTGGACGTGCTGGCCGAACAAGTCAGGATGGCGCTGTCGGAAGGGGATATATCGGCCTTCGCCACTCTGCTGGACCCACACGTGACATGGGGAGCTCCAAGAGCTCGTAACCCGACCTGCAAGAACCGAAATCAGGTGCTTGATTGGTACCGGCGAGCCCAAGAGTCGGGCATTCACGGCGAGGTGGTCGACGTCGAGGTGATTGGCGACCACCTGCTAGTCAGCTTGCTCGTACGGGGTAGCGAGAGTGCTCGTGAGCGCGGCAGCGCGGCCCAGCGGTATCAGGTACTCACGGTTCGCGATGATCGGATCATTGACATTGTGGGCTTCGACGACAAGGCCGAGGCGCTCTCTCACGGGCGGTAGGTACGCCGCGTCAGTGGGGTGGAGGAGCGGTGCCGATCCCTGATCGAAAGGTGAGTCCGCGGGCCCGTCGATAGGCTGAACCCATGTCTGAACTACAGCCCGCAGGAATCAATGTTGAGGATCTCAGCAGTGAGATTCGCCCCCAGGACGACCTCTATCGCTACGTGAACGAGAGGTGGATGACCAGCACACCGATACCCGCGGACAAGTCCGGGTTCGGAGCGTTCGAGCAGCTCCGTGAAGAGTCCGAGGCCGCGATTCGAGAGATTGTGGAGGCGGCCGGTGCGCTGAGTGACAACGCGAACGCACAGAAGGTCGCCGACCTCTACTCCAGTTTCATGGACGAAGAGCGCGTAGAGACTCTGGGTTCCCAGCCACTCATGGACGATCTAGCGGTGGCGGGCTCCGTGACGTCGCTCGAAGAGTTGGTGCACGCGGTGGGACAACTCCAGCGCGCCGGTCTGTCGGGTTTCTTTGGCGTCTTTGTCGACACTGATCCCGGGAATCCCGAGCGGTACCTGGTGTTTCTCGAGCAAGGCGGCATCTCGCTACCCAACGAGAACTACTACCGTGAAGAGCAGTTCGCCTCGGTGCGCGAGGCCTATGTCGTGCACATCCAAAAGATGTTCGCACTGGCTGGCATCGACGACGCAGCGACCCGCGCTCAGCGTGTGTTCGACCTCGAGACGGATATTGCGCGGCGTCACTGGGACAACGTCGCCACGCGCGACAGTGAAAAGACATATAACCCCATGGAGTGGGACAGCGTGCGCGATCTCTTTGCCGCTGGTCTACCCAATGTCAATGACGTCACCCTCGACGCCTGGGTCGCCAGCTTTGGCGCGCCCGCGCACGCCCTTGATGAAGTGGTCGTTCGCGAGCCGAGTTTCTTTCGCGACCTTGGCGAACTTTTTGACGAGTCGCGTCTAGACGCATGGCGTGATTGGCTGGCCTGGCGAGTCGTGCGCGGTTACGCCCCGTACCTGTCGCGAGCGTTCGTCGACGAACAGTTCGACTTCTACGGCCGCACGCTGACGGGCGCGCAAGAGTTGCGCGCGCGCTGGAAGCGCGGTGTGTCGATTGTGGAAGGCGCGCTGGGCGAAGCGGTGGGTCAGATCTACGTCGAGCGCCACTTTCCGCCGCTCGCCAAGACGCGCATGGATGAGTTGGTCGCCAATCTGATTGAGGCGTATCGCCAAAGCATCTCGACCCTGGAGTGGATGACCCCCGCCACCCGCGAGCGCGCCCTGGAAAAGCTCGCGGCCTTTACGCCCAAGATCGGCTACCCGGTCAAGTGGCGCGACTACTCGTCGCTCGAGATCAGCCCCGAAAGCTTGATCGCGAACGTCCGCAGCGCGAACGCCTTTGAGTTTCAGCGTGAACTGGCCAAGATCGGCGCGCCCATCGACCGGGACGAGTGGTTCATGACGCCCCAGACAGTCAACGCGTACTACAACCCGGGCTTCAACGAGATTGTCTTTCCCGCGGCGATCCTGCAGTGGCCGTTCTTTGTCGCCGATCGCGACGACGCCGCGAACTACGGCGGAATTGGCGCGGTGATCGGTCACGAGATCGGACATGGCTTCGACGACCAAGGTTCGAAGTTCGACGGCACGGGCAAACTCTTCGACTGGTGGGAGCCGGCCGATCGCGACGCGTTTGAGGCGCGAACGAAGGCGCTCATCGACCAGTACAACGCTCTCTCACCCGCCGAGACGCCGGGACAGCACGTGAACGGCGCACTCACGATCGGTGAGAACATCGGTGACCTCGGCGGTCTCGGGATCGCCTGGCAGGCCTACCTCATCGCACTCGACGGGAAGGCGCCACCGGTCATCGATGGACTCAGCGCAGCGCAGCGCTTTCTGCTGTCCTGGGCTCTGTGTTGGCAGTACAAGGCACGGACTGAAGAGGTTGAGCGTCGCCTCGCAATCGATCCGCACTCGCCGCCCGAGTTCCGCTGCAACCAGGTGGTACGCAATATTGACGAGTTCTACGAGGCCTTTGACGTCGCCGAAGGCGACGCCCTGTGGCTCGGGCCCGAACAGCGGGTCTCGATATGGTGATGGCGAGCGTCGAGCGTGTGCGCGAACTCTTTGACGGGCGCCAGTGGATGGCCTTTGGCTCTGACGAGGCTCCGAGCGACGACGAGCGCCTGGAAGAGGCGCCCGAGTAGGCTAGATGGGCTCCCCTCGGGGGGCGTATTTGGCTCACGATTTTGCGAAACTTGCCCTGTAGGGGCCAGATTTCGTAGGATGGAGGGTCCCCTCGACCCTGTTGGGGGTCATTTCGTTTGAATTCGCTGAAGGAAGAACTGTGAAGACGTACTCACCCAAGCCCGCGGAACTGACGCGCGACTGGTTGGTCATTGACGCCGAGGGACTCGTGCTCGGCCGCGTCGCCACGGTGGCCGCCTCTCTGCTCCGCGGTAAGCACCGCACGTTCTTTGCCCCCCACGTGGACACCGGCGACTACGTCATCATCGTCAACGCCGACAAGGTCGTCGTCACGGCCAACAAGGCGGCGTCGAACTTCCACTACCGCCACTCCGGGTATCCCGGTGGGCTGCGCGCCACTTCCTGGCAGACCCTGATGGACACCGACCCCGAAAAGTTGGTCAGTGACGCCGTTCGCGGCATGATCCCGAAGAACCGCCTCGGACGAGCGCAGATGGACAAGCTGTTCGTCTACGCCGGCTCCGAGCACCCCCACGTGGCCCAGCAGCCCAAGAGTTTTGACACCTCGGCGATTCGCCGCGGTTAAGGAGCAACGTTGACTACACCTCTCACCCAGACCACCGGCCGACGAAAGGAAGCCGTCGCGCGCGTGCGTTTGCGCCCCGGCACGGGCACGATCACGATCAACTCGCGTGCCTTCGACAACTACTTCACGTCGGCCACCCACCGCCAGATGGTGATGGAGCCGTTGCGTCTGCTTGACACACAAACGACCTACGACATCGACGCGACGATTGAAGGCGGCGGCGTGGCCGGACAGGCTGGTGCGTTGCGCCTGGGGATCTCGCGCTCTCTGCTCGAAATCGACGAAGGTGCTCGACCGGCGCTCAAGAAGGCCGGTCTGTTGACCCGCGACTCGCGCAAGAAGGAGACCAAGAAGTACGGTCTCAAAAAGGCGCGTAAGGCTCCTCAGTACTCCAAGCGTTAATGGGTACGCCCGTGCGCTTTGGCACGGATGGCATCCGAGGTCGCGCGGGCGACGAGATCACTGCGGACCTCGCGTACCGACTCGGCCGCGCCGTCGCGGTCGTCTTTTCGGTCCCCATCTTCGTGGGGTACGACACTCGTGAGAGCTCGCCCAACTTGGCGGCGGCCGTGCTGGCGGGACTAGCCGACGGTGGCGCGCGCGGCGTCAACCTCGGGTACTTCACAACGCCGGGCGTGGCCGTTATTGCTCAACAGCGCGGCGGGGCCGGCATCGTCGTCTCCGCGTCGCACAACCCCTACTACGACAACGGACTCAAAGTCCTGGGCGTGAGGGGTGGGAAGTTAGACCACGCGACCGAAGCCGCTGTGGAGAGCGCGCTAAACGTGGCCGAAAGCCCGTCGATCAGTGTGTTCGAGTCGCGTGAGATTGATGGGACCGCTCAACACGACTACGTGCGCCACCTACGCGAACTGGCGCCCGCCGATCTCTCGTCGCTGTCGATCGTGGTGGACTGCGCGAATGGCGCCGCTTCGCACGTGGCCCACGAACTCTTCGCGGGGACCGGCGCCACGCTCACTTTCATTCACGACCAGCCCGACGGGCGCAACATCAACGTCGAGTCCGGCTCGACGAACGTTGGCGCCCTGGTGGCGGCGGTGTGCGAGGCGGGCGCGGATCTCGGTCTCGCCTTCGACGGCGACGCCGACCGCTTGATTGCCGTGGATTCCGAAGGGACGGTTCGCGACGGCGACGACCTCATGGTGCTGTTCGCGCTGGATCGATTGGAACGTGGTGTCCTCGGTGGCGGGGTCGTGGTGACTTCCATGAGCAATCTTGGTCTCACCCGCGCACTCGACGCCGCCCACATTGAGATCGAGCAGACCGACGTGGGGGACCGCAACGTGCTCCTCGCCCTCGAAGACCGCTCTTGGATTCTGGGCGGCGAGCAGTCTGGACACGTCATCTTCCGAGAACTCGCGCCCACCGGCGACGGGATGCTCACCGGATTGATCCTGGCCGAGCTGATCGTGCGACGCGGGCCGTTGGCGGAGTTGGCCGGTGGGGCGTGGCGTCGCGTCCCCCAGTCGCTGTTCAACGTGTCCCGTGATCACTTCAGCGACGACGACGTCCAAAAGATCTTCAACGAGCTCTTGGAGGACTACGCGGTTGAGCGCGCGGACGTGCGCCTCCTGGTTCGACCCTCGGGCACCGAGCCGCTCGTGCGCATCATGATCGAAGCCCTCAACGCGGAGTTCGTCGAGGTGTTTAGCGAACGACTCACCTCGCTGTACTCCTAGGGCGGCCGAAGAGAGCGAAATATCGCCCGAGTAGGCTGGCTCCATGTGCGGCATCATTGGGGTGGCGGGCTCCAGCGAGACGCTCGACACGTTGCTTGAAGGCTTGGCGCGCCTGGAATACCGCGGATACGACTCGGCCGGGGTCGCTCTGGTACGCGCCGGCGAGACCTGGCGGGCCCGCACCGCCGAAGGCACGGAGTCGGTCAAGGCCCTCAAACGAGAGTGCGAACTCGCTCCGCGGGGCTTCACGTCGGGCATCGGGCACACCCGCTGGGCCACGCACGGCGCACCCGAAGCGGTCAACGCCCACCCTCATCTCGACTGCTCCGGGCACATCGCCATCATTCACAACGGCATCATCGAAAATCACACCGAGTTGCAAGAAGCACTCGAGGCCAAGGGCCACCTCTTCACCTCGCGCACCGACTCTGAGGTGCTTGCGCACCTCATCGAAGACGAGCGCCGCCAAGGTGCCGAACTGATCGAAGCGGTGCGTCGTAGCCTGCTCGTGGTGCGCGGCGCCTTTGCGGTCGCGGCAGTCGACGCGACCGAACCCGACGTGATCGTGGCGGCACGGCGCATTTCGCCTCTCATCGTCGGCACGGCCCCGGGCGTGACGTATCTCGCCAGCGACATCCCCGCGATTTTGGATCGCGCGACCGCCTTCTACGCGGTCAACGATGACGAAGTGGTGCGCCTGGGTCCTGAAGGCTTTCGCGCTATTGACCTGGAAGGTTCGCCCGTTCGCCTGCACCAACTCTCGATCGACTGGGATCTCGAGACCGCCGAGAAGGGTGGCCACGACGACTTCATGACCAAGGAGATCAACGAGCAGCCCGAGGCGCTGCGAGCCACGATGCTCGACCGCCGTCGTCGCGACGGCGTGATCACCTTCGACGAGATGGGTGTCTCGGATGAGGAGCTCCTCGGGGTGAACCGCGTCGTGATCCTCGCTGCCGGCACGTCGCATCACGCCGCGCAGGTGGCCAAGTACGCCATCGAACGTTGGGCCCGGCTCAGCACCGAAGTCGACATTTCGAGCGAGTACCGCTACCGCGACCCGATCGTCGAGATCGGCACGCTGGTGATCGGCGTCTCGCAGAGCGGTGAGACGATCGACACCATTCAGGCGATCCGAGAAGCCAAGCGGCGCGGGGCGCGAGTCATCGGCGTCACGAACATTGTGGGATCCTCTCTCGCCCGAGAGTCGGACGCCGTGATCTACACCCGAGCCGGACTCGAGGTATCGGTCGCCTCGACCAAGGCCTTCGTCGCCCAGGTCGCCGCTCTCGAAGTGTTGGCGCTGCGCCTCGCGCAACTGCGCCAGACCCTCCCCGAGACCGACATCGACGCGCTCTTTCAGGGCATCCAGGCGGTGGCCCAGCAGGTCGCGACCGCCCTTGAGCGACGCAGGGACGTCGAGGACGTAGCCAAGCAACTCTTAGGCGCGCGCGACTTCTTCTTCATCGGGCGACACGTTGGTTTTCCAACCTCGCTCGAAGGGGCCCTCAAACTCAAGGAGCTCTCCTACCTGCACGCCGAGGGCTATCCGGCGGGTGAACTCAAGCACGGCCCGCTTGCGTTGATCGAACCCGGCGTGGTCGTGGTTGCCATTGTCACCGATCGCGCGATGCACGAAAAGATGCTCTCGAACTTGGCCGAGGTCAAGGCTCGCGGCGCCACGGTCGTCGCGGTCGCGACCGACGACGACGAGTACGTCGAGGCCATCGCCGACTACGTGTTGCGGGTGCCAGCCACCGAGCCCCTCTTTACGCCCATGGTGGACGTCGTGCCGCTGCAACTCTTCGCCTACGCCATGGCCCGCGGCCTGGGGCGCAACGTAGATCGGCCGCGCAATCTCGCCAAAACCGTAACGGTGGAGTAGTGGCGACGACCGGAATCGGCATCGACCTCGTCGACGTGGATCGCTTTCGCCGACTCCTCGAACGTCGGCCCCGCATTCTCGAGCGCCTCTTTACCGACGCCGAGCGCGCGGACGCCCACGACCGGCCCGAACGGCTGGCTGCTCGCTTTGCCGCCAAGGAGGCGACGCTCAAGACCCTGGGTGTGGGCGTCGGCGAAGCGCCGTGGCGTTCAATCGAAGTCAGGTTGAACGAGTCCGGTGCTCCGAGTCTCGTGTTGCACGATCGCGCCCAAGAGCTCGCCCGCGCCCAGGGTGTGGGGTACCTGCACGTCTCGTTGTCCCACACCGACCACTTGGCTGCCGCCTTCGTGGTGGGAAGCGCCGAGGAGTCTCGTGGTTGAGGGAGTCCATCGACCCGCCTGGGCGGAAGTCTCCGCCTCGGCGATCGCTCACAACGTTCGCGCGGTTCGCGAGGTGATTGGTGACGCGTCGTTTTGCGCCGTGGTGAAGGCGAACGGTTACGGACACGGGGCGATCTTCGCTGCCCGGGCCGCCCTTGACGGTGGCGCGAAGTCACTGGCCGTCGCTCTGGTTGATGAGGGAATTGAACTGCGCGAGGCGGGCGTCACTGCGCCGATCCTGGTGATGAGCGAGGTGCCTGAAGACACCATTCCCTTCGCCTACGAAGCCAACCTGACACTCACCATTGGTTCACCGCAGGGCGCGCGAGCGGCCGTGAAGTGGGCCGAAGCCCTCGGGGGCACCCACCCGGTCCACGTCAAGGTGGACACCGGCATGCATCGCATGGGTGTCGTGCCCGAAGAACTGGACGAGGTCATCGACATCGTGCGCTCCTCACGCCACCTCACCTTCGAGGGTCTGTACACGCACTTCAGCGTGGCCGATGGCACGAGTGACGCGGACCGCGGGTTCACCGAGACGCAGATCGCGCTCTTTAACTCTCTCGTTACAGATCTCGCCCGGCGCGGCGCCGTTCCACCGGTGGTGCACAGCGCGAACTCGGCGGGCGCCCTGGGATACCCGACGTCGCACCACTCGATGGTGCGCGTCGGTCTCGCGTTGTACGGCTACCTCCCCAGCGCATGGTTGGGCGCGACCTTAGAAGAGAAGAACCAGTATCTAGTGCCCGCCTTGACGTTGCGCGCCCGGGTGACGGCGGTTCGTCGAGTGCGCGCGGGCGCGCGACCGAGTTATGGCCGCCGCCGGACAGTAGAGCGCGACGTGACAATTGTCACGGTGCCCTTCGGTTACGCCGATGGTTATCCCCGACACCTCTTTGAGGGCGGCGCGCACGTCCTCATCAACGCCACCAGATATCCGGTCGCTGGCGTGGTGACCATGGACCAGTTGGTGGTCGACGTGGGTGACGACGCCGTGAGTGTCGGCGACGACGTCGTGCTTCTCGGACATCAAGGCGGCGAGTATCTTGGCGCCGATGAGTGGGCCCGGTGGGGAGGCACCATCACCTGGGAGATCCTCACCAACCTGGGCGCTCGCGTTCCTCGAGTACTCGTCGACTGACGTGAGCGACTTTTCACAGATGTCCACGTGCGAGCGCTGCGGCCTCGCCGCGACGCGCCAGCGTGTGGTGATTGGCACCGGTCCGCTCGACGCTCGTCTCATGATCATTGGCGAAGCTCCCGGGCGAACCGAGGACGAAGGCGGCGCCCCCTTCATTGGACGCAGCGGGAAGCTGTTCTTCCAACTTCTCGAAGAAGAGGTCGGGCTCACGCGTCCCGAGTGTTACGTCACGAACGTCGTCAAGTGCCGCCCCCCGGCCAATCGAACCCCGACACCGACAGAGATCGCCGCGTGTCGACCCTGGCTCGTCGAGCAGTTGGATCGCGTGGCGCCGTCGTTCATCTTGACCCTGGGCAATACGGCGGGTCGAGCCATCTTTGCCTACCAGTCCGGCATCGGACAGGTCCACGGTCACGTCTTTCGCTCCGGCTCGATACGAGGAATTCCGACCTATCACCCGGCCGCCGCGTTGCGCGGCGGACCCAGTGTGGTCGAAGTGATGCGCGACGACTTGCGCGTGCTGCGCCGGCTGCTAGAGGCGTCGTGAGTTGGCTTCGTCACACCCGGAGCGCGGAGCAGACGCAGCGCGCGGGCGAAGAGTTCGCTTCGCTGTTGCGAGCAGGTGATGTCGTGCTCCTAAGTGGCATCTTGGGAGCGGGCAAGACGACCTTTACCCAGGGCGTGGCGCGGGGACTGGGTGTGAGCGATCGGGTCACGAGTCCAACCTTCACGATGGTCCGCCAACACGAGTGCAGTAACGATGTGGGAATCACGACGCTTCATCACGCCGATATCTATCGCGCGGGTTCACTGAGCGAGGTCGACGACCTTGCCTTGGGCGAGTTGGTCGAAGAATCGGCCGTCGCCCTCGTGGAGTGGGGAGACGCTGCGGCGTCTCTGTTCGGCCGTGACGTGATCAGCGTCGCCTTTGCGATCGATGACTTCGACGCCCGCACGCTGGAGGTGGACGGTGCGCTCGAGGACCGGGCCGTAGAGATCGAGAGTTGGTCGCGCTCGTGAATGTCCTGGCGATCGAGACGGCGACGACCACGTGCGCCATTGGCCTTCGTCTATCGACGGGCGAAGAGGTCGAAGTCATCCTGGACGACGAGCGTCATCACACCGAGACACTGATGCCCGGGGTGGCCGATCTTCTCGCTTCGAGTGAGTTGAGGGTGAAGCAGCTCGATCGCATTGTCGTTGACCGCGGTCCCGGCCTCTACACGGGGCTGCGAGTGGGAGTGGCCACGGCGATCGGGCTGAGCATCGGAGCGAACGCCGACCTCGTGTCGGTAACGTCGCTCGAAGTGCTGGCCCGCGACGCGCATCGCGGTGGCGTGCGCGGGGTGTTGGTCGCGGCCCTCGACGGCCGACGGGGTGAACTCTTTATCCAGAGGTTCTCCTTGGGTGACACGGTGGTCGCGGTGGATGAGCCGAGCGTCACCACGCCGGCCGCTTTGGCCGCGTGGGTCGAGGCGCGAGGCGAGTTGGTGAACCTAGCGGGCGATGGCGTGCGGCGCTACGAGGCCGAGCTGTCGACGGTTGCGCCAGCGACTCTTCTGCTGGACTACGCGACCCCGTCTGCCCTGGTGGCCGTTGAGCTCGGGGCGTCACGGGTCCCCGAAGAATCCGTGGCACCGATGTATCTGCGCGACGCGGACGCGGTAGCGAACTTTACGACGCGCGAACGGCAATGAGCGACTGGATCATTCGTACCGCCGAGCGTCGCGACGTGTCGGACATCTTGCAGATCGAGATCGCCCAGTTCCCCGAGCCGTGGTCCAGGGCCATGATGCTCGAAGAGATCACTGACGTCGAGACCCGTCGTTACCGCGTGGCGGTCGAGGGATCGTCGATCATCGGCTACATGGGCGTGATGTTCGTCCTGGACGAGTTGCACGTCAACACCATCGGCACCCTGCCCGGTCACGAGGGCAAGGGTGTGGCGACGTCGCTCATGGACGACGCCTGGGCCAACGCCGCCGAGCGCGGCATCGCGCGCGCCACGCTCGAAGTCGCGGCCTCGAACGAACGTGCGCAGGCTCTCTACGCCCGATACGGATTTCGTCCCGTGGGGATTCGCAAGAACTACTACGAGCGGATCGGCGAAGACGCCCTCGTACTGTGGGCCGACCTCGACTGAGACCCCCAGCCCTACGCTGGTCGGGTGACGTTGGTCCTGGGCATCGAAACCAGCTGTGACGAGACCGCCGCGGCACTCGTCGATGAAGAGTTTCGCGTGCACTCCTCGGTCGTCGAATCGTCCATTGACCAACACCGGGCCTTTGGGGGAGTGGTGCCAGAGTTGGCGGGCCGCGCGCACGTCGCCACCATTGGACCGGTCGTGCGCCAGGCGCTGGAAGTGGCGGGCCTGGATCCGAGCGCGCCCGCGATCGACGGCGTCGCCGTCACGAGTGGACCAGGGTTGATCGGTTCGCTGCTCGTGGGTCTGTCGAGCGCCAAGGCGCTGGCCTACGCCTGGGACGTCCCCTTTGTGGGGGTGAATCACCTCGAAGGGCACCTCTTTGCGCCGCTGTTGGAGGCTCGCGACCTGGAGTGGCCACTGCTCACGTTGCTCGTGTCAGGCGGGCACAGTCTCATTGTCCTCCAGCGCGGGCCGGGTGAGCACGAGGTGCTGGGCGAGACGATCGACGACGCCGCGGGAGAGGCGTACGACAAGGTCGCGCGCTGGCTGGGACTCGGCTATCCGGGCGGACCCGAGATCGACCGACTCGCGAAAGAGGGCTCGACCACGAACATGACCTTTCCCGTCTCGTCAATCGGTGAGGACTTCGATCTCTCCTTCTCTGGCCTAAAAACCGCCGTCGTTCGCGCGACGCAGTCGAATCAGGACATCGCCCTCGCCGACGTGGCCGCCTCGTTCCAGGTGGCGGTGTGCGAGCAGTTGCTGCGAAAACTGCGCCGAGCGCTGGAGCGTTACGAGGTGGCCGGAGTAGCCCTGGCGGGGGGAGTGGCCGCGAACTCCGCGCTGCGTGAGGGGGTGAGCAGCTTGGCGAGGGAGTTTGGCCTCGTCACCCACCTGCCGGCGATGGCCATGTGCACCGACAACGCGGCGATGATTGCCGCCGCGGGACTCTATCGAATGAGGGAGGGTGGTGCTAGTTCGCTCTCGCTTTCGGCCCGTCCCAACTGGCAGTTGGCCGACGTCTCGTGAGCGAGCGTTGGATCTCACTGGACGTCGCCACCACCGACCCCGACCCCTTTGTGCAATTTGATCGCTGGTTCGCTGACGCCCAGGGCGAAGTGGTGGAGCCCGAAGCGATCGCTCTCGCCACCTCCACTCTCGACGGGATCCCGAGTGTGCGCATGGTGTTAATGCGCTGGCACGACGGGACGTCATTTGGTTGGTACACAAACTACGAGTCGCGCAAGGGAGAGGAACTCGTGGCGAACCCCCACGCGGCTCTGCTGTGGTACTGCGAGTCCCTGGGCCGCCAGATCCGTATCGAGGGAATCGTGGAAAAGATGAGCTCCGAGGACTCCGACGCCTACTTTTCGCGTCGCCCCCGCGAAAGTCAGATCGGTGCGCGGGCGTCGAGGCAGAGCCATGTCTTGGGCGCTCGCGAGGAACTCGAGGAGCGCGTGGGCGAGATCGAGGAGGAGTTCGCGAGTCGCGAGATTGAGCGACCCGAGTATTGGGGCGGGTTTCGTCTGACCCCGACGCGATTTGAGTTCTGGCAGCACCGAGACAGTCGACTCCACGACCGGGTGGCGTACCGGGCGGAGGGCTCTTCCTGGCGTCGCGAGCGGCTCTCCCCCTAAAAAGGGCCTCTTTGGGGCCCTTCGTGGCGGAACCTCGTAGGTCAGCGTCTGTTGGCACTCGAAAACCTCGGCTGCTAAGATTGGCAGTCGCAAGTATCGAGTGCTAATTGCTCAGGAGGCAAGAAATGAAGTTGCACCCACTAGAAGACCGCATCGTGGTTCGTCCCAACATCGCCGAGGCCACGACGGCGTCGGGTCTTGTGATTCCCGACACGGCCAAGGAAAAGCCCCAGCAGGGCGAAGTTCTCGCGGTTGGCCCGGGCCGTCGCGCTGACTCCACCGGCGAAGTTATTCCCACGGGCGTGAGCGTGGGCGACACCGTCGTCTACTCCAAGTACGGCGGGACCGAGATCACCGTGGACGGTGAGGACCTGTTGATTCTCTCTGGTCGCGACGTACTGGCGACCATCTCTAAGTAGTTCGGGACGAGTACTCGCCCCCTCATTCAAACGAAGGAACTGTTATGTCAAAGCTATTGAAGTTCGACGAGGACGCCCGACGCGGCCTCGAGGCCGGTGTCGACAAGTTGGCCGACGCGGTCAAGGTGACACTGGGACCCAAGGGTCGCAACGTCGTCCTCGGTAAGAAGTACGGCGCGCCGACCATCACCAACGACGGTGTGTCGATTGCTCGCGAGATTGAGCTGGAGGACCCGTTTGAGAACATGGGCGCCCAGCTCGTCAAGGAAGTCGCGACCAAAACCAACGACGTGGCCGGTGACGGCACCACGACCGCGACCGTTCTCGCCCAGGCTCTCATCAAGGAGGGCCTGCGCAACGTGGCGGCCGGTGCGAGCCCTTCGGGTCTCAAGCGCGGCATCGAAAAGGCCGTGGCCGCAGCGGTCGCGTCCATCGCAGAGCAGAGCCAAGAAGTGTCGGGCAAGACCCAAATCGCCCAGGTGGCGACCATCTCGGCCGCCGACGCCGCGATCGGCGAAACCATTGCCGACGCGATCGACAAGGTTGGCAAGGACGGCACCGTCACGGTCGAAGAGTCGAACACGTTTGGTATTGAGCTCGAGCTCACCGAAGGTATGCAGTTCGACAAGGGTTACCTCTCGCCGTACTTCGTAACCGACGCCGAGCGTCAAGAGGCCGTCTTAGAAGACGCGTACATCCTCTTCACCAGTGGCAAGATCTCAGCCGTGCACGACCTCGTGCCCGTGCTCGAGAAGGTCATGCAGGCCGGTCGTCCGCTGCTGATTGTCGCCGAAGACGTCGAGGGCGAAGCGCTCGCGACGTTGGTCGTCAACAAGATTCGTGGCACGTTCACCTCGGTCGCCGTCAAGGCCCCCGGGTTCGGGGAGCGTCGCAAGGCGATGCTCCAGGACATGGCGATCCTCACGGGTGGTACCGTCATCTCTGAGGAGATCGGCCTCAAACTCGACTCGGCCACGGTTGACCTCCTGGGTAAGGCTCGGCGCATCGTCGTGACCAAGGACGCCACCACTCTGGTTGACGGAGACGGTTCGAAGGAAGATGTTGCCGGTCGCGTCGCTCAACTGAAGCGCGAGATCGACGACACCGATTCGGACTGGGATCGCGAGAAGCTCCAGGAGCGTTTGGCCAAGTTGGCGGGCGGCGTCGCTGTCGTCAAGGTGGGTGCCGCGACGGAAGTCGAGCTCAAGGAGAAGAAGCACCGCATCGAGGACGCGCTGAGCGCGACCCGAGCCGCGATCGACGAGGGAATCGTCGCCGGTGGCGGTACTGCTCTCGTACGTGCTCGTGGGTCAGTCGACGCGCTCATTGCAACCCTTTCCGGTGACGAGGCCACGGGTGCGCGCATCGTCGCGAACTCACTGGAGTCGCCGCTGCGCCACATCGCCAGCAACGCCGGCTTTGAGGGTGCAGTCAAGGTGCGCGAAGTCGCCGACGCCAAGGGTTCGGTCGGCCTCAATGCCGCGACTGGTGTGCTGGAGGACCTCGTGAAGGCGGGCGTCATTGACCCCGCCAAGGTCACTCGCTCCGCGCTGCAGAACGCCGCCTCCATTGCGGCGTTGCTACTCACCACCGAGGCCATCGTGGCGGACAAGCCCGAGCCGGCATCGGCTCCCATGGGCGACGGTGGCATGGGTGGCATGGGCGGCATGATGTAGTCGTCAGTCATTCGACACGCACAACAGCCGGGCTTCGTGCCCGGCTGTTGTGTTTTTCAGCCAAGGTGCGAGAAGATCGGTCCGTGAAGCGAGCGCCGTCGTGTCGACTTGTCCTGTTGGCAACGACCACGGTGTCGGGCGTACTCCTCGCGAGCACCTCGACGATGTCGGCGGCGTCTGCACGTCACTTCGACGAAGTCGCTCACGCTGCCCGTCCCTACGACTCCTGTGACATCGCTCAGTTCGACACCTCGAATCGAAACAGTACGTACGACATCGTCGTTCGTGGCTTTCCGTCGCGCTCGCTCAGTCTGGAAGCGCCCGCCGGGTGGGCGTGCGATGTCCAAGACGGAAACGGCTCGGGCGCGGGCGTGGAGATATTTTCGCCGACGTCGCCTCCGGACAAATACGGTGCGCGAAGTGGCATCGATGTGTCGATCTCGGCGAATGTTGGTGACGGAATAGGAGCGGGCATCTGTCCCTACTCGACGTACGAGCCTCGCCACCTTGTGTACCCGTGTGGCACCGCGACCTCGAAACGTGCTGCGGGGGTCTCTGTCTCGTATTTCCTGGGAAACGAGACCTCGAGTGCGGTGGTGGTGATGGTTACCACTCCCGCCAATGTTCCACCGCCGGCATATACCCCGGGCCCGGGGGGCGTTGCTACCGTGACGGTCCTTGCGGTGAAGGGCAGCGACTTTGACGCGTGGATGACCTGTCGGATCGGAACGACCGTCAGTTCGACATGTGTGTACGACGCCAGAAAGTTCGCAGACGCAGTCGTGGCCTCGCCACCACTTTCCTAGAGTCACTCACCGAGAGTTCACGTCTGCGAACCGACGGGCCTCGTTGAGTGGATGACGTTCTGTTGCTGCTACTCCGTTGCTTCGACGGCAACGTGAGGCACGGCCCGTTCGAGCCACTTGGGCATGTACCAGTTGCCCTTGCCGATGAAGTGCATCAGTGAGGGAACGAGCACCGTGCGGATGATGAAGGCGTCGATGAGGACCGCCCCCCCGAGTCCCACGCCGAACTCGGCGATGATCCTCTCTCCGCCCACGGCAAAGGAGAGGAAGACACAGATCATCACGAGGGCGGCCGCAGTGATCACCCGACCAGTGTTGGCCTGTCCGCGGATGATGGCCTCTTCGTTGTCCTTGGTGTTTAGCCACTCCTCGTGCATGCGAGAGACCAAGAAGACCTGATAGTCCATCGAGAGCCCGAACAGGATTGCGATCATGATGATGGGTAAGAAGGACTCGACCGGACCGGTGCCCGCTCCTAAGAGCGACGCCCCCCAGCCCCACTGAAATACCGCGACCACGAGACCGAACGAGGCGCCGACGGCGAGAAGATTCATGACGGCGGCGACAAGGGGCACGACGATGCTGCGAAACGCCACCATGAGCAGGAGGCATCCCAGCAAGACGATCACGCCCACGAACAGAGGAAGTTTGCCCGTCAAGACCGATGCGAAGTCGGCGAAGATCGCGGTGATTCCGCCCACATAAATCTTGGTGTGCGACGCGGCGGTCGCCTGGGGAATGTAGGTGTTGCGGATCTGATCGATCAGGGTCGTGGTCTTCGCGCTTTGGGGACTCGTCGTCGGAGTGAGCTGGATCACGCCAACGGTGCCTTTGGGATTGGTGAACAGCGGTTCGATCTCGGCCACCCCGGGCTTGCCCTTGAGCATCGTGTCCAGGTGCTCCATCGTCGTCTTGTCCGCGGGGCTCTTGATGGCCCCCACGATGTCGAGCGGACCATTAAATCCGGGACCGAAGCCCTGGGCGAGGAGGTCGTAGGCGAGTCGCGTCGTGGCGGTGGTGGGATCGGTGCCCGCGTCAGAACTGCCCAGTTGGAGCGAGAAGAACGGCACGATGATCAGCACAATGATCGCAAGCGCGCTCAGGGTGAGCGCCTTCGGGTGGCGCGAGACGAAGTGCGCCCAACGCTGCCACGGTCCAGACACCACGATCGGTCCGGGACCGTGCTCCGCGAGGGAGTGTCGCTCTCGGCGACTCAAGACTCGACTCTTCTGAAAGCCCAACAGGGAGGGGAGCAGCGTGACCGAAGCCAGCATCGTAACCAGCACCGCCAGGGACGCCGTGACCGCCACGCCGTTCAAGAACGACAGACCGAGTACCAGCATGCCCAACAGCGCGATACAGACGGTCGAACCCGCGAAGAGGACTGCGCGGCCCGAGGTATTGATCGACGTGGCGACGGCATCTTCCACCGAACAGCCACGTTTCAACTCTTGTCGAGATCGGGTCACGATGAACAACGCGTAGTCGATACCGACTCCCAAACCAATGAGGGAGCCCAGGATGGGCGCGAAGTTAGCGATCGCGAGTACGTGGCTGAGCAGAACGCCGCCGGCGAGAGATATGCCTAAGGCAAACAATGCGATCCCCAAGGGCAAGAGCATGGCGAAAATCGAACCAAAGGCGAGCACCAGGACGACCGCGGTGGCGATGATGCCAACGAACTCATACGGACTACCGGTCTTGGACGAGAGATTCTCAATGGCGTCCCCGCCGAACTGCACCTCGAGGGAGGACGAGCGCAACTTCGAGGCCTCGGTGACGACCGCTTGGACTTGCTGGTTGGTGAGAATGTTGGCGTTCTGGGTGAAGTGCACGACGGCGTAGGCGATGTGTCCGTTCTTGGAGATCTGGCTGGTGCCGACGCAGGTTCCATTGACTTTGTCGACTAAGAACGCGCCGGTGCACCAGGGCGAGGTGACGGTAGCGACTTTGGGGAGGCCCGCGACCTTGGTGAGGATCGATTGGATGGACGCTTCGTGACTAGCGACGGTGCCGCCGGTTGAGTGAAAGACAATCTGGTCGGCGTCACCGGAGATCTGGGGGAAGCCGGACTTGAGGAGGTTCTGGGCCATGGTCGAGTTCGTGCCGGGCAGGCTGAAGGCGTTGGAGTAGGCCGAACCTTCGGCGTGAGAGACCCCGTTGACTAGTAAGAAGACGATGACCCAGGCAGCGAGCACCCACCAGCGCCGTCGAACACAAAAGCGGGCGAGGGATTGCACGAAACTTCTCCTGAGGTTTGGGAGGGTTGCGTTACGGTGAGAACGTCAACGGAAATTTCAAGTCTAGAGGAAGTCGATGACGCCACCCGAGGCGCGCCCACCACGCTTTGAGGGACATCGCTACCCCCAGATCATTCCGGAACCTGGCGAGATTCTCGCCGGGGGTCCACCTCCCTGGGCGGGTGTGACCAATCGAACGAACCTGACTCTGACCCTCGTAACCTCGCGCTTTCGAGAAGCCCATCGACTCCTGGGGACGGATCTCGCGCCGCAGTGGCCCGTTGAGTTGGTCGCCGACGACGTGCCCGCCCCGGTGTCGCAGCGATCCGCGGTGTTGGTCGCTCTCTTCGAGGAGGAAGGTGAGACTCACGTGGTGCTCACGCGCCGCTCGTTCACCATGCGCGCTCACCGCGGCGAGATCTCCTTTCCCGGAGGGCGAAGTCACGAGGGCGAGACGCCCGTTGAGACAGCACTGCGTGAGGCAGACGAGGAGATCGGGCTTTCTCCTTCTGCCGTGACGCCTCTGGGCTGGCTCAACCCGCTCGCGACGTTCGCCTCGGGTTCGGCCATCTTTCCCATCGTGGGCACCGTGGCCGAACGTCCCACATTTGTCATCCAACCCAGCGAGGTGGATCGGGCCTTCAGCGTGGCGCTCTCGGACCTGGTCGCAGAGGGCGCCTATCTCGAAGAACGCTGGCGTCGAGCCGAGGCGCGTGCGGGCTCGGACCCGGAGGGCTACTTTCCCCTGCAGTTCTTTCGGGTTCCCGACGACGTGATCTGGGGTGCGACGGCTCGCGTGCTGAGTGAACTTCTTTCGGTCGTACTCGGCGTTCCCGAAGGCGACCGGGGCGGCTCTTCCTCGCCGTCTCGCTAGTAGAATGGAGGAAAAGCGCTGGCGTTTTAGCGCTCTTACGCGGAGGACTTCATGGCGGAAGTGGAGATCGGCATTTTCAAATCGGCTCGTCAGGCCTACGGCTTTGACGACATTGCGATCGTTCCCTCGCGGCGAACTCGCGATCCCGAGGATGTCGACATCTCCTGGCAAATCGACGCCTACAAGTTCGAGATTCCAGTACTGGGTTCGGCTATGGACGGGGCGATCTCGCCCCTGACCGCCATCGAACTTGGCCGTCTCGGGGGCCTCGGTGTGCTCAACCTCGAAGGCCTGTGGACCCGGTACGAAGACCCCACCCCGCTCTTCGAAGAGATCACCGAACTCGAAGATGACAAGGCCACCGCTCGCATGCAACAGATGTACCTCGAGCCCGTCAAGTTGGAACTGGTGGCCGAGCGCATCAAGCAGATGAAGGACGCGGGGATTGTCACGTCGGCGTCGGTGACGCCCCAGCGCACGTCGTGGATGGCCAAGACCATCATCGACTCGGGCCTGGACATCCTGGTGATCCAAGGTACCGTCGTCTCGGCCGAACACGTCTCGAAGACGGCCGAGCCGCTCAACCTCAAGAAGTTCATTCGCGAGTTCGAAGTGCCAGTCATCGTGGGCGGCTGTGCCAGCTACCAGGCCGCCTTGCACCTCATGCGCACGGGTGCTGCCGGCGTGCTCGTGGGCGTGGGCCCGGGCAACGCCTGTACGTCGCGCGGTGTGCTCGGCATCGGTGTGCCCCAAGCCACCGCGATCGCTGACGTCGCGGGAGCGCGCATGCGTCACCTCGACGAGACCGGTGTCTACGTGCACGTCATCGCCGACGGCGGCATGAGTAAGGGTGGCGATATCGCCAAGGCCATTACCTGCGGTGCCGATGCGGTCATGGTCGGCTCTCCTCTGACGAGTGCCATCGAAGCACCCGCCCACGGATTCCACTGGGGCATGGCGACTTTCCACCCGACTCTGCCGCGCGGTACGCGCGTGCGCACCCAGGTGCGCGGCACGCTCAAGGAAATTCTGCTGGGGCCCGCACACGAGAACGACGGTCGACTCAATCTCATGGGCGCGCTACGCACGTCGATGGCGACCTGCGGGTACGAGACGCTCAAGGAGTTCCAGAAGGCCGAGATCATGTTGGCGCCCTCGCTGCAGACTGAAGGTAAAGCCATGCAGCGCTCCCAGGGCGTGGGCATGGGACATTGAACGAGACCGTCCTTGTCGTCGACTTTGGCGCACAGTACGCGCAACTGATTGCCCGGCGCGTGCGCGAAGCGCACGTGTACTCCGAGATCGTTCCCTCAACCATCACCGCCGATGACGTGCGCGCCAAGGCACCGGCGGCGATCATCCTCTCCGGCGGACCGAAGTCGGTTTACGCCGTGCCCGCCCCGTCGCTGGATCCCGAGATCTACGACCTGGGTGTGCCGATTCTGGGCATCTGTTACGGCGCCCAACTCATGGCCCAACAACTCGGTGGCGACGTCGCTAACACCGGTGTCGGCGAGTACGGCCGCACGGCCCTCAGGCGTGAAGGGCCGAGCTTGCTCATGAGCGAGTGGCCCGCCCAGACGACCGCCTGGATGAGCCACGGTGACGCAATCGCAACGCCGCCCGACGGATTTGTGGTGACGGCGTCGTCGCCCGAAGCTCCAGTCGCCGTAATGGAAGACGTCGAGCGACGCTTCTACGCCACGCAGTTTCATCCTGAGGTCGCCCACACGGAGCGCGGACAGGAGCTGTTGTCGAGTTTTCTGCATCACATTGCGGAGATCCCACCTGCCTGGACCAACACGTCGATCATCGAAGACCAGGTGGCGGCCATCCGCAACCAAGTTGGCAACGAGAAAGTTCTCTGCGCCCTCTCGGGCGGCGTGGACTCCGCAGTCGCGGCGGCCCTCGTCACCAAGGCGGTCGGATCCCAGTTGACTTGCGTCTTCGTGGACACTGGGTTGATGCGCAAGAACGAAGGCGATCAGATTGAAGAGACCTTCGCGCGCCAGTTCGGCGTCGATCTCGTTCACGTCAAGGCCCAGGATCGCTTCTTCGAAGCGCTCGAAGGCGTCACGGACCCCGAGGCGAAGCGCAAGATCATCGGCGAACTGTTCATTCGTGAGTTCGAAACGGTGGCGCGCGACCTGGCCGAGGGCGACGAAGGACCGAAGTTTTTGGTGCAAGGAACGCTCTATCCCGACGTCATCGAGTCCGGCTCGGGCCACGCCGCGAACATCAAGAGTCACCACAATGTCGGAGGACTGCCCGAGGACCTGTCGTTCGAACTCGTCGAACCCCTTCGCCTGCTGTTTAAGGACGAAGTTCGCCATATCGGTGAAGAGCTCGGCCTGCCGGCTGAGATTGTCTGGCGCCAGCCCTTTCCGGGTCCCGGACTGGGCGTGCGCATCGTGGGCGAAGTGACGCGTGAGCGGGCCGAGATCCTGCGCAACGCCGACTACGTCGTGGTGGACGAGATTAAGAAGGCGGGTCTGTATCGCGAACTCTGGCAGAGTTTCGCGGTGTTACCGGCGGTGCGTACCGTGGGTGTCATGGGGGATGGGCGAACCTACGCGTACCCAATCATTATTCGAGCGGTGACGAGCGACGACGCGATGACCGCCGACTGGGCCCGACTGCCCTACGACGTGATCGAGAGCATTGCCAATCGCCTGATTCGTGAAGTCGAGGGCGTCAACCGCGTGGCTCTAGACGTGACGAGTAAGCCGCCGGGCACCATTGAGTGGGAGTGAGCCGACGCTCGTTTTCCGATGAGTCACTCTGGGGCGCGGGCTTCAGTGATTCGCCGTCACCTCGTGACCCCGACGCGCTCCTTGAGGGGCTGACGGCTCCCCAGATCGCGGCCGTCACCCAGCGCGGCGGCCCCTTGCTCGTCGTGGCGGGTGCCGGTTCGGGCAAGACGCGCGTTCTCACGAGGCGCATTGCCCACTTGCTCGCTACGGGTGACGCGCGACCCTACGAGATCATGGCGATCACCTTTACCAACAAGGCCGCCGACGAGATGCGACGTCGCGTGGTCGAATTGGTCGGGCCCGACGCCGATCGCATGTGGGTCTCGACCTTTCACTCGGCCTGTTTGCGGATCCTTCGCGCCCACGCCGACGTGTTGGGCTATCAGCGCGGCTTTACGATCTACGACGCCGGGGACGCCGAGACGGCGGTTGAGCGCATCATGAAGGACCTGAACCTTGACACCAAGCGACTGCCCCCGCGCAGTGTGTCAGCCGCGATCTCCGCGGCCAAGAACGAGATGATGTCGCCGGCTCGGTACGCCGAGACCTACGGGGACGATCCCCAGCGCCGACGGATCGCTGAGATCTACCAGCTGTACTCTGAGCGCTTGCACACCGCCAACGCCATGGACTTCGACGACCTTTTGGTAAACGCGGTTGCGGTGATGAGGGCCGATGAGCGCGTGCTCTCCTCCTATCAAGATCGCTTCCGTTACCTGCTGGTCGATGAGTTCCAGGACACCAACGGTGTGCAAAACGAGTTGGTCATGATGCTCGCGGCCGAGCACCGCAACTTGTGCGTCGTGGGCGACTCGGACCAGTCGATCTATCGCTTTCGGGCCGCCGACGTGCGCAACATCCTCCAGTTCGAGGCGCGGTTCCCGGACGCCCAGGTGATTGTGCTCGAACAGAACTTCCGTTCGACGCAGCGAATTCTCGACGCCGCCAACGCGGTGATCGCGAAGAACGCGTCGCGCCACGCCAAGAACCTCTTCACCGAAGGTGAGCAGGGCGAGAAGCTGCGCCTCTATCGCGCGGGCGACGAGTACGACGAAGGGCGCTGGGTCGCGAGTGAACTGCGACGCCTGCGTAGCGAGCACGGTCTCAACTGGAATGAGATGGCGGTGTTCTATCGCACCAACGCTCAAAGTCGCGTGTTGGAAGAAGAGATGTTGCGCGCGAACGTGCCCTATCGCGTGATCTCCGGGATGCGATTCTACGATCGCAAGGAAGTCAAGAACGCGATGGCTTACGCGCGGCTGATCGTGAACGGCCGCGACGAGGCGTCCGCACGGCGGGTCATCAATGAACCCAAGCGGGGCGTGGGGGAGGGCGCGCAGGCCAAGCTTGGTTCGTATGCGGCCGAACACGGCCTCTCCTTTGCCGAGGCCGCCCACCACGCCAAGGCGGTGGGACTGAGCGGGCGCGCTCTGGCGGGTGCTGACAAGTTCGCCTTCATTCTCGAGCAGTTGCGCGCCCTCTCGAACGACCTCAGCCCGCGCGAGATGATCGACGCGATTGTGCGCGAGTCCGGGATCGGTGACGCGCTGCGCGCCGAGAACACCGATGAGGCGTACTCGCGCCTGGAGAACTTGGGCGAACTCGCGTCCGCGGCCGCCCAGTACGACTCGTTACTCGAGTTTGTCGAGCGGGTGTCCCTCGTCTCGGACGCCGATCAACTCGACAGCGGCGAAGGTGCGATCTCGATGATGACCCTGCACGTCGCCAAGGGTCTGGAGTATCCGGCGGTCATTGTGACCGGCCTCGAAGAGACGGTGTTTCCGCATCGTCGCGCGTTGGTCGACGACGACGAACTCGAAGAGGAACGTCGACTCTTCTACGTGGGCGTCACCCGCGCCATGCGCCACTTGAGTCTGACGCACGCCTGGTCGCGGGCCATGTGGGGTCAACGCGTCGAATCCATTGCGAGTCGCTTCCTCCAGGAGGTTCCGAGCGACCTCATCACTGACATCTCGGCGTCCCTGCCGACGCGCCGTTCGAACATTGCCTACGACGACGACGGATTCGTCGGTCGCGCAACGGACTTCACCGAGGGTCGGGCCTTTGGCACGGGTGCGGCGCCACCGGTTCGCTCGACGGGTGCCGAGAAGCTTGGGCTCACCGTGGGCGAGCGCGTCGTGCACGACCGCTACGGAGGGGGCGTCGTGACGCGCCTCGAGGGAGACGGGGCCCGTTCGCGAGCCACCGTGGATTTTGACCAACACGGCACCAAGCACCTGGTGCTCGCGATGACCCCCCTACACCGCGCGTAGTCCGTGAGGCACCTACTCGATCGATGACTGGAGGGCTCGGCCATTTCGTTCTAGGTGGGCGATGAGCTCAGCCATTTCTCGTGTGTATCCCTCGTCGCGAAGTGCCACGAAGGGAGCTTCTCCTTGGTCGGCGCGACCTTCGATGCCCGATCGAGAGATCTCGATCCGGTAGATGACGGCATCGATCAGGCCCTCGCGACGTTCGTACCCGTAGCTGTCCAGGAGAAGACGGAGACGCTGCGCCTGATCCACGTGGGGGTCGCTGCCGTCTCGTCGGGGCTGCTCGGGCGGGTGTAGGGGTACCCACTGCCAGGCGAGGAACGCGATCTCTTCTTGCACGGTTCCTGGACCCGCGCCCTCCCAGTCGACGATTCCGAGCAGGCGACCGCCTCGAAAGACCGCGTTGTAGGGGGCGAAATCGTGATGGCAGATAATCTCACCCGGCTCCAGGGGGCGCGGACGATACTGCCAGGATGCCGACGCCGACGGGACGAAGTCCGACACGGCCCGGTGATAGGCAGACATCGCCCGACCGACCTCCACCAGTAACTCATCGCTCCAGAGCGGACCGGGCCACCCTGACACCGCCGCCGAGGTATCGCCTTCGATATACCGCACGACTTCGCGTCCCTGGGCGTCGAACCCGAGCGGCTCGGGAACCAGCAGGAAGCCTCGTTCGCGGACGTGCGCGAGGAGACGCTGCACCTCGCCGCTCCAGGGTTGAGGAGGTCGATGAACCGTGTCGCCGATACGCATCACCAGGGTCAGCCTGCCCCCGGGCAGTCGTATCTCGCGACTGTCGTTCATGGGCTCCTATGTCTAGCGGTTGGCGAGGCGTCGCCAGAGTGCGGGCGGCATGAGTCTCACGAGGACGAATATGTAGCGCAGGATCGGCGGGCTCCAGATCACCAATTGGTTGGTCCCCAGTCCGCGCAGCGCGTTATCGGCAACCTCGTTGGCACCCGTCGTAAAGGGCGTGGGCGCGAGGCCGAGCGACATGCGCGTTCGCACCGCGGCGGGGCGTAGGAGTTGGAGTCGAACCCCGGTGCCCTCGAGGGACTCGGCGAGGCCCACGCAGAGACGATCCAGTCCCGCTTTGGCACCCGAGTACAGGTAGCTCACCCGCCGCACGCGCACCGCAGCGCTGGAGGAAAGAACCAGGATTCGTCCGTGCCCTTGGGCGACGAGGCGCCGGCGCACCTCAGCCAGCGCCGCCACCGGCCACGTTTCGTTCACCGTGATCATCCGGGCCGAGGCCGCCGCGTCGTTCTCGTCGTCCGATTGGTTGCCCGCCGTGCCCACCGCCAGCACCACCAGGTCCACCGGCCCCCCCGACTTCTCGAAGGCTTCAGTGATGGTGGTGGCGGCGCGGGCGGGTTCTTCGGCGTCAAAGAGCACGGTGTCGGTCGTGGTCGCGCCGTACTCCTGGGCTTCGACAGCCGCCTGGTCGAGGAGAGTGGCGTTACGTCCCGCGAGCACGACGGTGTGGGTACCGGCCAGACAGAGCTTCTTGGTGATGGCTCGCGCGATGTGCGAACTGCCGGCGAGCACGACCACGCTCTGGAAGGGGGCGCGCGATTCCACGTCCCTTTCCTAACAGGTGGACCTAAAAGTCACTGGCGCCGCGCCCTCTATGCTGAGAGGTGATGAAGCGACTGGCGCGCGTACTTTCGCCCCGCGATACGAATCGTTCGAGACTAGTTCCTGGCTAGACGCTGGCCGCCCGGCGCGCCGACACTCGATCTGACCCCCCTGAATTCAATGAAAGTAGACGTGAATGGACCTCTTTGAGTACCAAGGCAAGCAGTACTTTGCGCGCTACGGCATCGCCGTGTCGCCCGGAGGGGTGGCCGACACCGTCGAGGAGGCCGTCGCCGTGGCCGAGCGCGTGGGGTACCCCGTGGTCGTCAAGGCCCAGGTCAAAGTCGGGGGTCGGGGCAAGGCCGGCGGGGTCAAACTGGCTTCGAACGTTGACGACGTGCGACTCCACGCCGGCAACATCTTGGGACTGGACATCAAGGGCCATGTGGTGCACCGCTTATGGGTCGAACACGCGAGCGACATCGACAAGGAGTACTACGCCTCGTTCACGCTGGATCGACCCAATAAGACGCATCTGGGGATGCTGAGCGCTCAGGGCGGTGTCGAGATCGAGGTCGTCGCCGAGGAGAACCCGGACGCGATTGCGATGATTTCGATCGATCCCGTGCGAGGCCTCGACCTCGAGACCGCTCGCCGCTGGGTCGCCGAGGCCCAACTCGACGCAGCCGCGCGCGAGCAGACGGCCGATCTCTTGGTCCAGCTCTACGACTGCTACACGCGCGGTGACTGTGACCTGGCCGAGATCAATCCGCTCATCCTCACTCCCGAAGGCAACGTCCACGCCCTGGACGCCAAAGTGACGCTGGACGAGAACGCCGCCTACCGTCACCCCGAGTGGGAGGAGTTTCGCGCGACCGAATTCGAAGACCCGCGCGAGAAGATGGCCAAAGAACGGGGACTCAACTACATCGGTCTCGACGGCACGGTGGGCATCATCGCCAACGGTGCGGGACTCGCCATGTCGACGCTCGACGTGGTGAACCAAGTCGGCGGAACGGCGGCGAACTTCCTCGACATTGGCGGCGGTGCGAACGCCGACGTGATGGCCGCCGCCCTCGAGGTCATCAACGCCGACCCCAAAGTGAAGTCCATCTTCGTCAACATCTTTGGTGGCATCACTCGCGTCGATGAGGTTGCCAAGGGCGTGCTCGAAGCCCTCCAGCGCGTGACGATCACCTCACCCATCGTGCTGCGCCTCGACGGCACAAACGCCGTCGAGGGTCGCGCGATCTTGGCCGATCACCTCAACGATCACCTCATCACCGAGCCCACCATGATCGACGCCGCGCGCCGCGCCGTGGCCCTAGCGAAGTAGGAACCGTGAGCATCTTTGTTGACGAAAACACCAAGGTCATCGTTCAGGGCCTCACCGGGGGCCAGGGCCGCTTTCACGGCCTGCGCAATCGCGACTACGGCACGAAGGTCGTAGCCGGAGTAACCCCCGGCAAGGGCGGGAGCGACGTTGAGGGCATCGCGGTCTACGACACGGTCAAAGAGGCCGTCGCCGCGACTGGCGCCACCGCGTCCTTCGTGGTCGTGCCACCCAAGTTCGCCTCCGACGCCATCATCGAAGCCGCCGAGGGTGGGGTGACCTTCATTGTCTGCATTACCGAAGGCATTCCCGCCCACGACGAGGCCGTGACCTATAACCGTCTCGTGGAAGACTTTCCCGGCGTTCGCTTGCTCGGACCGAACTGTCCGGGCATCATCAGCCCCGGCAAGTGCAACATTGGCATCACTTCCGGTGACATCGCGCTGCCCGGTGGTCCGGTCGGCATTGTGTCGCGCTCGGGCACGTTGACCTATCAGGCGCTGCACGAACTCAGTCAACAGGGCATCGGCCAAACGACTTGCGTGGGCATTGGCGGCGACCCAGTACCGGGCACGAACTTCATCGACTGCCTGGCCGCGTTCCAGGACGACCCCGAGACCAAGGCCGTGATGATGATCGGCGAGATCGGTGGCTCAGAAGAAGAGCGCGCCGCAGAATGGATCAAACTCAACATGACCAAGCCCGTCGTCGCGTACATCGCCGGCGTCACGGCGCCCCCGGGGCGCAAGATGGGTCACGCCGGCGCCATCATCTCGGGATCCAAGGGCACGGCCCAGGCCAAGATGGACGCGCTCGCCGACGCCGGGGTGTACGTGTGCGCAAACCCCACTGAAGCAGGTCTCCAGATGGTCGAGATCGTCAAGGCGCTTTAGTTGGTCTCAGTTCGCCTCGGTGTTCTGGTGTCGGGTTCGGGCACCATCCTTGAAGCGATGATGCGCGAGGGGCTCGACATCGCCCTCGTGGTGTCGGACCGACCGTGTCGGGCACTCGAAGTCGCAATCGACGTTAACTACGACGCGCGTCTCGTCGATCGCGCCCTCTTTGGCGGCTTTTCCAAGGACTTTGACCGCGAGGGGTACAGCGTCGCACTCGCGCGTGTCCTCCAAGACGCGGACATCGATCTCGTGGCGATGGCCGGGTTCGGCACCGTCGTCACTGGGTCGTTCCATCGAGCCTTTCCCGGTCGCGTGTTGAACACGCACCCGAGCCTGCTGCCGGACTTCAAGGGCTGGCACGCGGTCGCCGCCACACTGGCCGCGGGGGTGAGTGAGTCGGGATGCACGGTGCACGTCGCGACCGAAGAACTCGACGACGGACCGATCCTCGCGCAGCGACGAGTGCCGGTTTATTCCGAGGACGACGAGGCGTCGTTGCACGAGCGCATTAAGGAGGTGGAGCGATCGCTTTACCCCAAAGTCATCGCTAGGGTGATGGCGTCACTTGCCCAGGGTCACGAGCCCGCGAGTGTTGCCACGCAAGAGGAGAGCTAGATGCGCGCACTATTGAGCGTGTGGGATAAGACGGGTCTGGTCGAGCTTGCCACCGCGTTGCGCGACGAGGGAGTGGACCTGGTCGCCTCGGGGGGCACGTCCGAGGCTTTGCGCGAGGCGGGCGTTGTGCACCTCGACGTCGAGGAGGTCACCGGCTTTCCCGAAATGCTCGACGGCCGGGTCAAGACGCTGCATCCCCGCATTCACGCGGCGATTCTGGCGGACCTCGACAAACCCGCGCACCGCGCGGCCCTGGAGGAACACACGATCACGCCCTTTGATCTTGTGGTGTGCAACCTGTATCCCTTCTCCAGCAATCCCTCGGTCGAGCTCATTGACGTGGGTGGACCGACGATGGTGCGCGCGGCCGCGAAGAACTACCGCCACGTCGCGGTTCTCACGAGCCCGTCGCAGTATCACATGGTGCTCGCTGAACTGACCGAGCACGGCCGGGTCACCGAAGAAACGCGTCACAATCTGGCCAGAGTGGCTTTTGCGCACACCGCTCACTACGACGCCCAGATCGCGCAGTGGTTTGCGTCGAGTTCCGTCGACGATGAATCGAGATCGAACGACGCGCTGCCCTCGACACTTCATATCGCGCTCGAACGCGCCGAGGTGACCAAGTATGGAGAGAACCCTCATCAGGTCGCCGCCCGCTACCGACTCGAGGGTCACGAGTCGTGGTGGGACGGCGTGACCAAGCACGCGGGCACTGCTCTTTCGTATCTCAACTTCTTTGACGCCGACGCGGCGTGGCGACTCGTGCACGAACTTGATCACGACGCGCCCGGGCATGAGGTCGTGGCCATTATCAAGCACGCCAACGCCGCGGGCGCCGCTCTCGCTGCGACCTTGGGCGAGGCGTTCGAACTTGCCCTGGCGGCCGACCCGTTGAGCGCGTTCGGCGGGGTGATTGCTCTGGGTGGGCTTGTCGACCGCGACGTGGCCACACTCATCGCGGCCGGTCCTCAGGCCGATGTCATCATCGCCTCGGAGTTTTCGGACGACGCCGTGGCGACCCTGGTTGCTCGACGCAAGGCGACTCGACTACTCAGTGCTCCTTCGCCCGAAGCGCTCGGGCTCTCGGTACGAACGTTCGGCGCGATGGCGCTCGTGCAGAACGCCGACGAGATACTCGTGCCGTCCAGCCTATGGCGCTGTGTCACCGACGTTACGCCCACCGATCAGCAGCTCCACGACCTGGCCGTGGCCTGGCGAGTGTGTGCGCGCACGACGTCCAACGCGATTGTGATCGCCCGCGACGGCGTGGCCGTCGGCATCGCCGCGGGACAACAGTCGCGGGTCGTCGCTTCCGACATCGCCGTGCAGAAGGCCGGAGAACGGGCCAAGGGGGGCGCCGCGGCGTCGGACGCCTTCTTTCCCTTCGCCGACGGCCTGGAGTCGTTGACGAACGCGGGCGTTATGGCCGTGGTGCAGCCCGGAGGTTCGGTGCGCGACCAGGACGTTATCGACGCGGCCAACCGCGCGGGCATCGTGATGATGCTCACCGGCGAGCGGCACTTTCGACACTAGGAGACACATGACAGCACAGATACTCGATGGTGAGCCCGTAGCCGCCCGCATCAAGATGCAACTTGCCGAGCGTGTCCAGCGGCTCCTCAGTGCGGGTCGCACGCCCGGACTGGGCACGATTCTGGTGGGCGACGACCCCTCGAGCAATCGCTACGTGGCCATGAAGATCGAAGAGTGCGCCGAGATCGGCATTCAGTCGTTCGACGAGCACTTGGGCGCCAACGTGTCACAGCATGAGATTGAAGAGATCGTCGATCGCTTCAACGCCGACGACCGTATTCACTCGATCCTCGTGCAGCTGCCCCTGCCCGATGGCGTTAACGAAGAAGAGGTCCTGTTGCGGGTGAATCCCGATAAGGACGTCGACGGCTTGCACCCGACGAACCTGGGCCGATTGGTCATGGGCGCCCCCGGGCCGCTGCCGTGCACGCCCAACGGCATCGTGGAGCTCCTCGCCGCCTACAACGTGCCGGTGGAAGGCCAACACGTCGTGGTGATCGGGCGCGGGCTCACTATCGGTCGACCTCTGGCGCTGCTGCTAGCGATGCGTCGTCCACATTGCAACGCTGCGGTGAGCGTGGTACATACCGGAGTGGAACACTTCGCCGAGATCGTGCGTAGCGCCGACGTTGTCATCTCGGCGGCCGGGCGTGCCGGACTCGTGACGCGCGACATGGTCAAGCCGGGCGCGGCGGTCGTGGGTGCGGGTACCACGTTCGAAGGACGAAAGCTCTTCAGCGATATCGCCGATGACGTGAGTGAGGTCGCGGGCTGGATCACGCCGCGCCTGGGTGGCGTGGGCCCGATGACGCGTGCCATGCTGTTGCACAACGCCGTGGTGGCAGCCGAAAGGACATCATGACTCTTCGAGATGAACACGGGCGCGAGACCGATGAGCGGCCCTGGGGATCCTTCACTGTGCTCGACGAGGACTACCCCGACCACAAAGTCAAGCGCCTCGTCGTGGAGCCCGGTAAGCGTCTCAGCTATCAGCGACACCAGAGGCGCGCCGAGCACTGGTTTGTGGTGAGCGGTACCGCAACGGTGACTCTGGATGGCGTTGAGTACGAGGTGCCCGCGGGCGCCAGTATCGACGTGGGCTTAGGTCAGGCGCACCGCTGCGAGAATCGAGGGACGACGCCGGTCGTGTTCATCGAGGTGCAAACCGGCACCTACTTCGGTGAAGACGACATCGAACGGCTCGAGGACGATTTCGGTCGTGCGTAGTAGTTCCTCATTGGTCTCAGACCTGATGACCGAGGGCCGGACCCGCTCGTTCGAGTTCTTCCCGCCCAAATCGGATGACGAGAGTGTGGTGCTCGAGCGCACCTTGAACGCGCTGGCGACCCTGGAGCCCTCCTTCGTGTCGGTGACGTACCGCGGAGGTCGCGAATCGCGTCAGCGCACCTACGACCTGGTGACTCAGATTCAGTCGGCGGGGCGCATCACGGCGATGGCGCACCTCATTTGCGTGGGTCATCGTCGCGACGAAATGCGCGATCTTTTGAAGAATTATCTGGACGCCGGAGTGGTGAACGTCATGGCATTGGGTGGCGACCTGCCCACGGACGGATCACGTGATTCCTCGGAGTTCGAGTTCGCCTTGGACCTGGTGGAGTTGGTTCGCGAGACCGGGGAGTTCTGCATCGGGGTGGGCGCCCATCCTCAGGGCCATCCACGCTCAGTCGATCGGGCGTCGGACCGACGGCACCTGGCTCGCAAGCTGGAGTTAGCCGACTTCGCTGTCACTCAGTTTTTCTTCGAAGCGCGTGAATGGTCAGAGTTAGTTGATGAGCTCGGCGAACTCGGCGTAGAGAAGCCGATACTGCCGGGCATCATGCCCGTCACGACCCTGCACGGCGTGAAGCGTATGGCGAGCATGGGGGCGGCGGTGCCGTCCACACTGGTGGCGCGCCTGGAGAGCGCCGAGGCGCGCGGGGGAGCGAGCGCGGTGCGCGCTGAAGGCGTGCGTGCGGCGACCGAACTGTGCGTCGAACTGCTCGATGCGGGGGTGCCGGGGCTGCACTTTTATACCTTGAATCGCTCTACCGCGACCCAGGAGATTCACCAGGCTCTCTTCACCTGAGCCGCCGCTTTCGCCAAAAGTGGCCCCGAGAAATGTCCATAGGATGGTCGTATGCCAGACAAGATAACGATGAGCGCCGACGGCCAATTGGACGTCTCGGACAACCCCATAATCCCCTTTATTGAGGGCGACGGTACTGGAGTGGACATCTGGCCCGCCGCGAAGTTGGTCCTGGACGCGGCCGCCAAAAAGTACGGCAAGACCATTGAGTGGATGGAAGTCCTCGCGGGCCAAAAGGCCTTTGACGAGACCGGTGACTGGCTGCCCGACGAGACCATTGCCGTCTTTCGCGAGTACCTCATCGGCATTAAGGGGCCCCTCACCACGCCGGTGGGTGGAGGGTTTCGCTCCTTGAATGTGGCGTTGCGCCAGATCCTTGACCTGTACGTGTGCCTGCGTCCCGTGCGCTGGTTCCAGGGCGTTCCCTCACCGGTGTTGCACCCCGAACTCGTCGACATGGTGATCTTCCGCGAGAACACCGAAGACGTGTACGCGGGTCTCGAAGTCGAAGCTGGCAGCGAGCAGGCCGAGCAACTGCGAACGTACTTGCACGACGCCTTTGGCTGGGACATCCGCGAAATGAGCGGCATCGGCATCAAGCCGATCTCGAAGTTCGGATCGGAACGTCTCATTCGCGCGGCCCTCAAGTACGCCCTCGCTCATGACCGCAAGTCGGTGACTCTCGTGCACAAGGGCAACATCCAGAAGTTCACTGAGGGGGCGTTTCGCAAGTGGGGCTACGAGTTGGTGAGAGACGAGTTCGCCGACGTCGCCGTGGGCTGGGACGACTGCGACGGCAAGCCCGGCGACAAGCTGCTCGTCAAGGATGTCATCGCCGACATCGCGTTCCAACAAGCCCTCACCCGAGCGAGTGAGTTCGACGTCATCGCGACGATGAATCTCAACGGTGACTACCTCTCGGACGCCCTCGCGGCCCAGGTGGGTGGTATTGGCATCGCGCCCGGCGCCAATATCAACTACATCACCGGACACGGCATCTTTGAAGCCACCCACGGCACCGCACCCAAGTACGCCGGTCTCGACAAGGTCAATCCCGGCTCGGTCTTGCTCTCGGGTGTCTTGATGTTCGAGCACTTGGGTTGGCAGGACGCCGCCAACGACATCGTGACTGCCCTCGAAGCGACCATCGCCGACAAGATTGTCACCTATGACTTTGCGCGTCTCATGGACGGCGCGACCGAGGTCAAGTGTTCGGAGTTCGCCGCCGCCATCGTCGACCGCCTCTAATCCCTAAAGGAGAACCATGACCACCCCCGTCAACGTCACGGTGACCGGCGCCGCCGGTCAGATTGGCTACAGCCTGCTGTTTCGCATTGCGTCGGGCGACCTGTTCGGACCGAACGTTCCCGTGGCCCTTCGCCTGCTCGAGATCGAACCGGCCATGAAAGCACTGCACGGTGTGGTGATGGAACTCGACGACTGCGCCTTTCCGCTCCTGGCGAGCATTGAAGCGACCAGTGACCTCAATCACGCCTTCGATGGAGCGAACTGGGCCCTGCTCGTCGGTTCGATTCCCCGCAAGGCCGGCATGGAGCGTGGTGACCTGCTCAGTGTGAACGGGGGGATCTTCCAGCCCCAGGGTCGAGCGATCGCCGGGCGCGCCGCGAGTGACGTGCGGGTGCTCGTCGTGGGTAACCCGTGCAATACCAACTGTCTCATCGCGAGATCGAACGCCAGTGAGGTACCCGAGGACCGCTGGTTCGCTATGACCCGTCTCGACCAGAACCGGGCCGTCGCCCAGTTGGCGCAGAGCGCGGGACGTCCGGTCGCCGAGGTGAAAAATCTGGCCATCTGGGGTAACCACTCGGCCACTCAGTTTCCCGACTTCGCCAACTCGACCATCGGTGGCGTGAAGACCACCGAGATCATCAGGGACCACAAGTGGCTGGAGGGTGAGTTCATCACGACTGTCCAGAAGCGCGGTGCCGCGATCATCGAAGCGCGCGGACTTTCCTCAGCCGCCTCAGCCGCCAGTGCCGCGATCGATACGGTGCGCAGCCTGGTGAATCCCACGCCGGGCGACGACTGCGCGTCAATTGCCGTCACGAGCCACGCCGAATACGGCGTGCCCGAGGGTCTGACCTTCGGATTCCCGGTTGTCTCCGACGGTGCGGGATCGTGGAAGGTGAAGGAGGGCTTTGTGCTCGACGACTTCGCCAAGGAGCGCATCGCGATCACGACCGACGAACTGGTCGCCGAGCGCGACGAGGTGCGCTCCCTTGGACTCATCTAGTCGCTCCCTCTTCGACGAGAGTCACATCGACTGGGCGAGACCCGTTTCGTAGGCGATGACCACTAACTGAGCTCGATCCCTGGCCCCCAGTTTGGCGAGGAGCCGACTCACGTGAGTCTTCGCCGTGGCGGCACTCATGTGCAGCTCCTCAGCGATCTCACCATTGGAGCGCCCCCGGGCGATACTGCACAGGACTTCGCGTTCGCGCGGGGTAATGAGGTCGAGCAGGCGCTCGTTGACGACGTTCGGGACGGCCTGTTTCGCGAACTCTTCAATGAGGGTTCTCGTCACACTGGGCGCGAGAAGTGCGTTACCCGCTGCGATGACCCGAATGGCGTCCAGCAAGTCTTCGGGCGGCGCGTCCTTTAGGAGGAAGCCGCTGGCGCCGACGCGCAATGCGGCGTAGACGTACTCGTCCAGGTCGAAGGTTGTGAGAATCAGGACGCGAGTATGACCGGCCCCCGGATCGCTCAAGATCTGTCGGGTGGCTTCAATGCCGTCGAGATGGGGCATTCGGATGTCCATCAGCACCACGTCCGGGTGAGTCTGTCGCGCGATCCCGACCGCCTCGCGACCGTCCGCCGCCTCGCCCACGACTTCGAGATCGGGCGACGCGTCAACCAGGAAACAGAACCCCGCGCGAACCAGGGTCTGATCGTCGACGACGAGGACGCTCGTCATGAGGACCCGAGAGCGGCGACGGGCAGCCTCGCCAAGACTCGGAACCCGCCCTCAGGTCTCGGGGCCGCGTCCAACGATCCAGCAAAGAGCGCTACGCGTTCGCGCATGCCCACGATGCCGTGGTGAGTGACGACGTCGTCGAGTGGTTGGGGATACGTGACGACGTCACCCCCGTCGTCGAGGACTTCGAGGACGAGGACGCCGGGCTCGTCGCGAAGTTCGACGCGCACCGATGCGTGGCCCGTGTGTTTCACCACGTTGGTGAGCGCCTCTTGGGCGATGCGATAGATCGCGAGGTCTGCGGTCGCGGAGAGCCCCGACACTAAGGCCGTGTTGATAGCGAGGTCCACGTCCACGCCGGCCGCACGTACTTGCTCGATGAGTTGGTCAAGTGAGCCCACGCCGGGTGCGGGGCGCAACGTCGCGGGTCGCTGGTCGTCGTGGCGCAACACGCCGAGCATGCGGCGGAGCTCGTCGAGAGCGGTTCGACTGGTCTCCTCGACGGCCGCCAACGCCTTCTTTGCTTGTGCGGGGTGCTCGTCGATTACGTGACGACCGACGCCTGACTGCACGGCGATCACGCTCAGGCTGTGCGCGACCACGTCGTGCAGTTCGCGCGCGATCTGAAGACGCTCTTCGGCGACGGAGCGTTGGGCGCGCTCCAGGACTTCTCGTTGACGCTGGGCTGCTTGGTCGGCGAGACCCGCGACGTAGGTACGTCGAACACGCACGCTGTCGCCCACGAACCAGGCGGCCACTGACGCCAGGATCGCGAGGGATCCGACCCCATTGGTCGTCTGATAGTCAACGGAGATCAGCATGGCAACCAGCACGACCACGCACGCACTAACCAATGCGCTAAGTGAGCGACGCCGCTCGTACTGGGATGCCACTTGGTATATGGGAAAGACGATGAATGGCTCAGCAAAGAAGGACTCTCCCGTGACGATGGCCACGGCTGTCGCCGCGGTCAGCAGAAAGAGAGCAAACATCGGGTAACGACGGCGCAATGCGATGGCCGCGCCACTAAAGATGGCGACGCCGATGACGACGCCGAGATTGGTGGTCGTAAGGCCCGCACTGCCCACTCCGTGGCCGAGGTGGGTCCGGACGATCGTCGTGCGTCGGCCGTGCACCGCCGATAAGAAGACGAGCAAGGCGGCGATGACGTAGTCGACCACTTGGAGCTGGTGCGGGGTGATGCGGTGCAGCAGGGGAGGGCGAAGATTCCCCCGCGCCGGTTCCAGTGACGTCACCTACTCGACGCTACCCACCACGCGTTCTCTATTCGTCGCCCTTAAGTCGCGGGAGCACTACATCGCCAGATGTACGTCGGCGGTGCTATGAGGTGTGCCCTACATCGTGATGCGTACACAAAGAACCCTCGTGTAGCCGACGTTTTCCACGTCCCGCGGCCGTCAAACTGGGACACGTCGAAAATGTCGACACCAAAGGTAGGGACTCGCTGTGATAGAGGCAAAGGGACTTACGAAGCACTACGGCGACAAACTCGCTGTCGATCAACTCAGTTTCGAAGTGCGACCCGGAGTGGTGACGGGCTTTCTGGGGCCGAACGGATCGGGCAAGTCAACGACCATGCGAATGATCATGGGACTCGACTTGCCTAATGCTGGCAGCGCGACCGTCAATGGGCGCTATTACCACGATCTTCCTTGGCCCATGCACGAAGTCGGCGCACTGCTCGAAGCCAAGGCCATTCACCCCGGGCGAAGCGCTCGCAATCACTTGCTGATGCTGGCCCAGGCGAATCGCATCGACCGTCGCCGCGTCGATGAGGTGCTGGAAGTCGTGGGCCTCACTGACGTCGCGAATCGGCGTGCGGGCAAATTTTCATTGGGCATGGGTCAGCGACTCGGTATTGCCGCCGCCATGTTGGGTGATCCCGAGGTACTTCTCTTCGACGAGCCCGTTAACGGTCTGGACCCCGACGGTATCCGCTGGGTGCGCACGTTTCTGCGGAGCCTCGCCAAGGAAGGGCGCACGGTGTTCGTCTCGAGCCACCTGATGAGTGAGATGGCCCTGACGGCCGACGAAGTCGTCATCATTGGCAAGGGTCGACTCATTGTTCAGGTGGCCATCGATGAACTTCTTGCGCAGAGTTCGCGCCAGTCCGTGCGCGTCGCGTCGCCCGACATCGCCACTCTGCGCGGAGCTCTCGAGAGAGAGGGTGCGTCGACGAGCGTCGAAGACGATGGCTCATTGACGGTGCGGGGAAGGGACCACAAAGAAATTGGCGAACTCGCCTCTCGTCTTTCCGTGGTCCTCTATGAACTCACTCCCCAGACGGAGTCCCTCGAGGAGGCCTTCATGGAACTAACCGAAAGCAGTATCGAATACCGCGGCTCCAACGCCAACATCGCGAACGCACTAAAGGAGATGGAACAATGAGCACGACCGTGACCAGTCCCACAGGACTCGGCCCGCACAAGCAACTGCCGCCGGGTCGGTACTCGATTCTCGACCAGATGCGCTCGGAGTGGACGAAGCTGATAAGCGTTCGTTCGACAATTTGGACGCTCGGACTCACCGTCGTGATCGGCATTGGCATCAGCGCCATTGCTGCGGCCGAGACTCGGTCCCACTGGAACACCACGCCGCACTTCGGCTTTGACCCGACGAGTTTGAGTCTGACCGGTGTGTTCGTGGCCCAACTCATCATCGGCGTTCTCGGCGTCCTCGTGATGAGCGCCGAGTACGGCACCGGAACGATTCGGGCCACGCTGTCGGCGACGCCTCGTCGATCGGGAGTGCTCGTTGCGAAGGCCAGCGTCTTTGGTCTGGTGGCGCTCGTCGTTTCGATGATGACGGCTTTCCTGTCGTTCTTCGTGGGACAGGCTCTGCTCTCGGCCCCCGCGGTGCACGCCACCTTGTCGACGCCGGGCGCGTTGCGCGAGATTCTAGGAACGGGCATCTTCCTCTTCCTCATTGGCCTCTTCGCACTCGCCATTGCCACGTTGATTCGACACACGGCGGGCGCAATTAGTACGTTCGTCGGCGTCTTGCTCGTGCTCCCGACAGTGCTGCAGGCCCTGCCGAATTCGATTCACAATGAAATTGAGAGGTTTCTTCCCTCGCGCATCGGCATTCAAGTGCTGTCCCATGGCCCCCAACCGTCGTTCGTGTTTTCGCCCTGGGTCGGCTTGGCGGTGATGGCGGGCTACACCGTAGTGCTGCTCACCATCGCGGGCACGCAGATGACGAAGCGCGACGCGTAAGGACGAAAGTCATTTACCGCGCCGCCCGTCGAATGTGACGGGCGGCGCGATGTTCGCGGAGGGGCTCGCGAACTCCGCGATGGTGACCACCGAGTTGTGATCGAAAGTTGTGGTGGCTAGCCTTCGGCGCGAGCGCCGAGCAGCCACTCGAGTAGCGGCACAAGTCCGTGGACGTCGCCGCGAATCTTGAGTCGTCCGTCGCGCACGGCGTGCGCCGCAGTGAGCGACCCGTTCGCGAGCGCCTTGGCGTCATCGAAGTCGATCGCAATCAGGGCGTCGGCGTCTTCGCGTGCGCCCGCGCGTACGGTGATGCCGTCGGGATCGACCGCGAAGGTGAGCGCTTGGGGCAGAGATGAGGGTCCGTCGATGAGCTCGACGACGTAGCGCAGACCCTCTACGGCGTCGTCCGCCGGCGGAGGCCCGGCCGCTCTGAGCGTGTCGCTCAATGAGGCAAACCAACCTTCGGAGAGAAACTCGCTCACTAGGGCGCGGGTTGCACGTCGGCCTGTGCGGCCGTCTTCTTGGGCTTGCGGCGAATCGTGCGTCCCAGCCACGCGATGGGGTCGTAGTGCGCATCCACGATGCGTTCCTTGAGCGGGATAATTGCGTTGTCGGTGATCTTGATGTGCTCGGGGCAGACCTCGGTGCAGCACTTGGTGATGTTGCAGTACCCCAGACCCATGTCCTCGCGAATCAGGTCGCGCCGGTCGTTGGTGTCGAGCGGGTGCATCTCCAGCTCTGCGTAACGGATGAAGAAGCGCGGCCCGGCGTAGTTGGTCTTGTTCTCCTCGTGATCGCGGATGACGTGACAGACGTCCTGGCACATGAAGCACTCGATGCACTTACGGAACTCTTGACCGCGCTCTACGTCTTCTTGGTACATCCGGTATCCGCCATCGGGCATCGGCGGCGGCAAGAGGGCGGGGACCTTGGCGGCCTGCACGTAGTTGAACGAGACGTCGGTGACCAGGTCGCGGATGATGGGAAACGTCTTCATGGGCGTGACGGTGATGGGACCCTCGGGCAACGCGTCGACGCGGGTCATGCACATGAGTCGCGGTTTGCCGTTGATCTCGGCCGAACACGAGCCGCACTTGCCGGCCTTGCAGTTCCAGCGACACGCGAGGTCGGGCGCGTCGGTCGCCTGAATGCGGTGGATGACGTCGAGAACAACTTCACCCTCGTTCTGCTCGAGGGTGAAGTTCTGAAAGTCCCCGCCACTCGCGTTACCGCGCCACACCCGCATCGTGATCTGCGCCATTACTTCGCCTCCTCCAGGAGAGCCTTAAGTTCGTCGGGCAAGATCAAGATCGGCGACTCCACCACGTTGATGGCACCGTCCCACTCTCCGTTGGTGGTCGACTGGGCGAAGTTGATTTTGCCGTACTCGGGATCAGCGTTGGGAAAGTCCGAGCGGGTGTGACCTCCGCGCGACTCCTTGCGCAAGATCGCTCCCAGAGTCGCCGCCCTCGACACCGTGATCATGGCCGGCAGATCAGTCGCGAGGTTCCAGCCCGGGTTGTAGGCGCGCGTTCCCTTGACCGAGAGCTGGCGCACGCGCTCACTCAGCACGTCGAGTTCTTTGGTCGCCTCCTCGAGTTCGCTGGCGGTGCGGATGATGCCGACGTTCGCCTGCATCATCTCTTGGAGGTCGTGCTGGATGGTGTAGGGATTCTCGCCATCCTCGCGCGAGAACGGCGCGAGGGCCTCGTTGATGGCGCTATCTACCTCGTCCTGATTAAAGGCGGTCGCCGCCTGTCCCGACTCGATGTACTCAGCCGCCCCGATGCCCGCCCGGCGTCCAAAGACGACCAGGTCCGAGAGCGAGTTGCCGCCCAGTCGGTTGGCGCCGTGCATGCCGCCACCCACTTCGCCCGCGGCGAAGAGCCCCGGTACCACGGTCTCCTGGGAGTCGGCGTTCACCTGGACACCGCCCATGATGTAGTGGCAGGTCGGTCCGATCTCCATGGCTTCGCGCGTAATGTCCACGCCGGCGAGTTCCATGAACTGGTGATACATCGAAGGCAGACGGCGGCGAATGAACTCCGGCGTGCGCCGCGAGGCGATGTCGAGGAACACTCCGCCGTGGGGACTACCGCGCCCCGCTTTCACCTCGGAGTTGATCGCGCGCGCGACCTCGTCGCGCGGCAACAGTTCGGGGGGGCGACGACCGGCGCTGTGGTCGTCGTACCAGCGGTCGCCCTCTTCTTCAGTCTCGGCCGTTTCGGCTCGGAACATCTCGGGCACGTAGTTGAACATGAAGCGCTCGCCGTCGGAGTTGCGCAGCACGCCCCCGTCACCGCGCACGCTTTCGGTGACCAGCAGTCCGCGCACACTGAGCGGCCAGACCATGCCGGTGGGGTGGAACTGGATGCACTCCATGTCGATGAGGTTCGCGCCGGCCCACAGCGCCATCGCGTGTCCATCGCCGGTGGACTCCCAGGAGTTCGAGGTGAACTTCCAGGACTTGCCCGCGCCACCCGTCGCCAGGATGACGGTCTTTGCCTGGAAGGTCACGAACTCACCACTCGCGCGCCAGTAGCCCACGCATCCCGCGATGCGACCCTGGTCGTCGTGGATGAGGCGCAGCACTTTGCACTCCATGAAGACGTCGGTGCCCATCGAGACGACTTTTTGCTGCAGCGTGCGAATGAGCTCCAAGCCCGTGCGGTCACCGACGTGGGCCAGGCGGGCGTAGCGGTGACCCCCGAAGTCGCGCTGGAGGATCTTGCCGTCCTTGGTGCGATCAAAGAGCGCGCCCCACTGCTCGAGCTCCCAGACGCGCTCGGGCGCTTCCTTGGCGTGGAGCTCGGCCATGCGGTAGTTGTTGAGGTACTTACCCCCGCGCATGGTGTCACGAAAGTGCACCATCCAGTTGTCCTCGGGATACACGTTGCCCATGGCGGCGGCCATGCCACCTTCGGCCATGACCGTGTGGGCCTTGCCTAAGAGAGACTTGGTAACAATGCCAACCGACAGGCCGCGCTGCTGGGCCTCGATGGCCGCGCGCAGTCCCGCGCCACCCGCGCCAATGATCAACACGTCGTACTCGTGGTGTTCGTAGTCGCTCACGGTTCGTCCTTAGAAGAGTCGGTAGTCGGTGATCGCGCCCGATGCGACCAGACGAACGTAGATGTCGGTGCCGGCCACAAAGACCAGCGACGCCCAGGCGAAGTTCATGTGCTTGGCGTTCAGCGGCGTGACGAGCTTCCAGAACCGGTACCGCAGGGGGTGCTTCTTGAAGCTCTTCACCTGACCACCGCATAAGTGGCGACACGCGTGACAGGAGAGCGAGTAGAGCCAGAGCAGCGTGGCGTTCACCACGAGCACGATCGTGCCCACGGTGACGCCCCAGCCGATGCCCGGCTGATGGAAGGCGAGGACCGCGTCGTAAGTGAGCAGTCCGTTAAAGATCAGACCGAAGTAGAAGAAGTAACGGTGCGCGTTTTGCATGATGAGCGGAAAGCGCGTCTCGCCCGAGTAGGAACCGTGCGCGTCAGCCACAGAACACGCGGGTGGCGACCACCAGAACGCGCGGTAGTAACTGCGCCGGTAGTAGTAGCAGGTGAGGCGAAAACCCAACGGGAAGATCAGGATCAAAATGGCGGGCGAGATCGTCCAGGCGTTCCACGTGAAGGCGAACTTCGCTCCGGGTACGCAACTGCCCCCGAGGCAGGGCGAGTAGAAGGGGCTGATCAGATCGCGGTTGAGGTTGGCGCCGACGAAGTAGTTCTTGTTCTGGAAGGCCGCCCACGTCGAGTAGATCACGAAGGCCGTGAGAACCGAGACAGTCACCACGGGCTGTATCCACCAGCGGTCTTGGCGACCGGTGGGAGTGTTCGGTCCTCCGCGAGTTCCTCCGAGTTGAACCTTGGTCGAACTCTCTAGGACCGTCACCGGCACTCCTCCCTCATCGTGGCGTTACTGCGCACAGCACATGTAGTTTACGAGCGCTGACGAGCATCAATAGATGAGGTGCGTCTCTCACATCGAGGTCGTTGATCGGCACAGACCGTCGAGCGCTAGTGGTGACCACCCCGACGACCTTCTGCCGTCCCCCCGACCACTGCCCAGAACACGAGACCGAGTCCAGGCACTAACAACCAAATACCAAAAACGAGCGCCAGCGCGACGAAGAAGGCGCCCATACCGAGTGTGAAGGGCCAAATCGAGGTGCCGGGAAATGTGCCGACGACGCCGGCGCCCGACGCCTGGGTGGCGTGGGGGTCGTCTTCGGCGCGCGGCTTCATGCGACGGCTCCAGTAGTAGTAGTAGCTGCCCGGCAAGAAGCACAGCAACATGCCGGCGAACATCATCACGCTGCCGGCGTTTTCGTGACTCCAGAACCAGTAGACGACCATCATGATGCCAAAGAACGTGCCGAGGCCCAAGAGGAGACGCGCTTCTACCCTCATGCGACGGGTTCCTTTTCAATGAGGGCTTCACCCGCGTGCCCGTGGGCCGCCGCCTGGTGTCCGGGGTGGTTGTAGTCCCACGTCGGACGCTCGGAGCGGATCTGGGGTAGTCGGTAGAAGTTGTGGTGCGGCGGAGGCGAGGTCGTGAACCACTCGAGCGTGTGTCCGTCCCAGGGATTGTCTCCGGCCGGGTACTTCTTCCAGCTGTAGACGACGTTCACGAAGAACAGGATCGTCGAGATGCCCATCATGATCGCGCCAATGGTGGCGACGTCGTTGAGCGTCTGCCAGGTCGGGTGGTTGGGGTAGATGGCGACGCGTCGCGGCATGCCCCACAGACCGAGGATGTACATCGGGAACGTAAAGACCTGCGCTCCGAGGAAGAGGAACCAGAACTGGGCCTTGCCGATTCTTTCGTTGAGCAAGTACCCGGTGATCTTGGGGCCCCAGTAGTAGAGGCCACCCATCGCGCCCATGAGCAGCGCGAGCACCACCGAGTGGAAGTGCGCGACGACGAAGTAGGTGTCGTGGGTAAAGAAGTCGAGCGGCGGGCTCGCGAGGTAGATGCCCGTAATGCCGCCCACGAGGAACGTGAAGAGAAAGCCGATGGCCATCAACATGGCGGTACTAAACCAGACTTCCCCTCGCCACATGGTGCCGATCCAGTTGAACATCTTGATGCCGGTGGGTACCGCGATGAGCAGGCTCATGATCGAAAAGAACGGCAACAAGACGGTGCCAGTCGTGAACATGTGGTGCGCCCACACGCCCAGTGAGAGGGCCCCGATGGTGATCGTGGCAAAGATCATTCCCTTGTACCCGAACACGGGCTTCTTCGAGAAGACGGCGATGATCTCGGTCACCATGCCGAACATCGGTAAGGCCAAGATGTAGACCTCCGGATGGCCCCAGAACCAGAAGATGTTCTGCCACAACACGGGCACCCCACCTCCCGCGACCGAGAATATATGGGTCCCGAAGTGTCGGTCGCAGTAGAGCATGATGAGGCCCGCGGTGAGCACCGGGAAGGCCAGCAGGATCAGGATCGCCGTGATGAGCAGGTTCCACGTAAAGATAGGCATGCGAAAGAGCGTCATGCCGGGCGCACGCAGGTAGAAGATCGTGGCCGTCAGATTGACGCCGGTGAAGATGGCCGAGAATCCGGTTAGGAGCAGACCGGCGATCCACAGGTCCGCGCCGGCTCCCGGCGTGTTCACTGAGTTCGACAGCGGCGCATAGCCCACCCAGCCGAAGTTGGCCGCTCCACCGGCGACGAAGAATCCCGAGAGCAAGGTGATCGAACCCATCAGGTACAGCCAATAACTCAGTGCGTTGAGGCGCGGGAAGGCCATATCGGGCGCACCGATCTGAATCGGCACGATGATGTTGGCCAACGCCCCAAAGGCGAAGGGCCCCACGAAGAGGTAGATCATGACCGAGCCGTGCATGGTGAAGAGTTCGTTGAACTGAGCGAGCGACACCAGGTGGCCGTTGGGCGTCCAGAGCTGGGCGCGAATCAGTTCGGCGAAGCAACCGCCAATCACCATCATGACGACCGAGGTCACGGTGTAGGACAGGCCGATGACCTTGTGGTCGGTGGAGGTCAGCCACTTGAGGATGCCCGTCGGGCCGTCGTGGTGCTCCTCGTGGTGGTGCTCTACCGCTGGGGCGGGAGGGTCGAGAACGTCGGTCATTAGCTGTTTCCTACGGTCGGCTTGGTGGGAACGATAGAGGAGGTCTGCTGGTTCGTCGCTGCACTGGCGGCGGCCGCCGCGGTCGAGTTGGCGTTGGTCCTCAACCACGTCGCGTAGGCGCTATCGGAGACGACCTTCACCCGGAACCACATCAGGGAGTGATAAAGACCGCAAAGTTGCGTGCATTGGCCGTCGTAGGTCCCGGTGTCGACCGCCCGGAACGTGAACTGGTTGAGCACCCCAGGCAGCGCGTAGCGAGAGAAGTTAAAGGCACGCACGTAGAAACCGTGGATGACATCGGACGAGGTGAGGTTGATGTGCACGTTCTCATTGACGGGCATGACCATCTCGGGATTCTGGGTCGTCTGGCCCACGACGACCACGTTGTGGCCGGGGTAGGTGAACTTCCAGCCCCACTGGAAGGCGTTCACGTCAATGACGACGCTGGTTTTGGGGTTGGCTACTTCCTTGTTCTCGACCACCAGCGTCGCGGCAAAGAGACCAAGCACGATCAAGATCGGCACAATCGTGTACGCGAACTCCAGTGGCAAGTGGTACTGAGTCTGCTTGGGGATGCGATCGCCCTTGCGCCGATAACGGATGACCGACCAGATGATGAGGAACGTCACCAGAAATCCGATGATGATTGCTCCGACGCTGAAGCCTTGCCAGAGGTTGAAGACGGAGTGCGAACTGGTCGTCGCGCCCGGGTGCGCACCGAAGGTAGGAATTCCGTATTTTGTAGGAATGTCGCCGCATCCAGCCAGGGCTAGGGCGGCGACGGGCAGCACAGCGAGACGGCGCAGGCGTCGCCAACGGCGCGCGGGGGCCGGGTCTCCCTGAGGGGGCAGGGCTGGTGATTCCACGTGAAAACCTTACTCATTATTTATGGCCACTTGATTCTCAGCGCGCTCAGGATTCCCCCGTCAAGAGCGTGAAAAGAGCGCTCTTAGTGCTCGTGTGTCGTCTCGCGCTCTGCCCATCGAAAGACGCCGCGCGACATTGTCGAGGTCGCGTTCTGCGCGAGTTGACCAAAGACTCGCTGTCGCAGCGCTTGAACGTTCGGGTCGTCAGGTGACGTGAGCCAGGCCATCTCCGCGAGGTGACCGGCCAGTCGAAGTCCCTCATCAGATCCCACTTCTAGGAGGGTCTCCGCACGGTCGCACACGACGCGTGTGCCACCAGTCAAGTTGACCAGCTCTTCGGCGAGGGCTCGTTCGTGCGCCGGGCGCAAGTTCGCGGGGTTGCCGTCCCACCATCCGCCGTACAGGCGCCAGATGTTGCGCACGATGAACTCGGGCTCGTCGTAGTAGGGCTGGAGGTACGGCCGTCCTGAGAGGTGAGCGGGCACGACGACGCTCGCGAGCACGTCGGCCAGCCGTGCGCCTTCGTTCATGAGAGCGAGGGTCTGTTCGACCAGGCTCTCTAAGTACTCCGCAGTCTCGCTCAGTGCCTGGTGGATTCGGTCGCGCCCGAATATGGGAAGGCCGTGTCCCGGCAGCAAGTACTCTGCGCCCAACTCACACATGCGCCGCAGCGCCTGGGCCCACTCGAGGGGGTAGCGCTGAACCTTCTGGGGATTGCCCGCGTTGGGGCTGTTCCAGATGAACAAGTCGCCCGAGCACAGGACCTTCTCGTCGGGAATCCACGTCACGGTGGCGTCGTCCGTCTCGCCCCTTTCGTGGCGCAGGTGAATTCGCGTGGAGCCGACGACGAGATCCAACTCGCGTTCGTACGTCTCGTCGGGGTAGCGGTACTCGCGAGGCCAGCGCAGGTTGGGCGCGGCAAACTGGCGCTGGTTAATGATTTCGTTGTAGCCCGCGGTGAGGATATAGCGGTCGAAACGCCGCGGCAGGTGGGCGTGGGCTAGCACCCTTGGAGCGGGCCATCCCTCTTCCGTTGCTTCTTCCTCGAATTGGCCGACGCCAAAAACGTGGTCGATGTGACCGTGGGAGTAGATGGCGCTGTTCAGGGGGAGCGAGCTCCAGGTTCGAATCTCCTCGTGCACACTCTGGGCAGTAAGTGGCGAACCGGTGTCGACCATGACCAGACCGTCGTCGGTCGAGATCGCCGTGCAGTTGGCAAAGTTGGGGAGGAAGGCGACCGAAGGAGTGATCTCGGCGATGTGAGCGATCGCGCCAAACAGGGGATTCGTCTTTTGTCCGAGGTCCTCACCGCGCCACAGGCGCTCGGACAAGTCAACAATGTCCACGGTGGACTACTTGTCGGTGTCCGGGGCCTTTGTTTCTGTTGAGTCCGAAGTGTTGGTCTGCTGGGAACCCTTGCCGTCCTTGAGACCTTTTTCAAACTCAGTTTTGGCGCTGCCCAGATTGCGGGCCAGTTTGGGAATGGCGGCTCCACCAAAGAGCAGTACCGCGACGACAACGATGACAACGATGAGGTCCGGACCTAATACGTCTCCAAATAACACGGACTTCTCCTTTGACGCGCTTATTCCACAGTAGTGCCCTTTTGCACAGGGTCGTCGGCGGAGTCCCTCATCAGGTTCGGCAAGAATTACCAGATGAGGGCGGCGCCACGAGAGACGTACCGCGATGCACTGAGCGTGGCGATCACCGTGGGCACGTATGGCGTCGCCTTCGGTGCGGCGGGGATCGCGGGCGGGTTTTCTCTCCTGCAGACCTGCCTGTTCTCTCTCCTGACTTTTACTGGGGCCAGCCAGTTCGCGGCGGTGGGCGTCATGGCCGCGGGGGGCGGGGTAGCGAGCGCGGTGGCGACGGCCACCCTGGTCTCAACCCGCAACACCCTCTACGGGGTGCAGATGTCCCCGGTGGTGCGCGCCACCGGCGTGAAGCGCATCGCGGCCGCCCAGGTCACGATCGATGAGTCCACCAACGTCGCCCTCACTCAGGCACCCCGAGGTGTGGACGCGATGCGCGCGGGTTTTTGGTGGACGGGCGTGGGCGTGTTTATCTTTTGGAACATCTTCACGCTGGTCGGAGCGCTGGGCGCCCAAGCGTTGGGCAACCCCGCCTCGTGGGGACTCGACGCCGCCGTGCCGGCGGCGTTTCTCGGTCTCTTGTGGCCGCGCCTCACGACACCCTTTCTTCGTGTGGTGGCCCTCACCTCGATGGCCTTTGCGCTCGTGGTCACGCCCTGGCTCCCCGCGGGCATTCCCATCATCGCGAGTGCGTTGGTCGCCGTGGTCTTTGGGTGGGCCGAGCGGTGAGCGCGACAGCGTCGTGGATCGTGCTCGGAGCGACGAGCGCTCTGTGCTTCTTGGTGAAGCTGCTCGGCTACGTCATCCCCGAGAACTGGCTCGCCCACCCGCGCCTACAGCGCATCAACGCGCTCATCCCGATCGCGCTGTTGAGTGCGTTGGTGATGGCCGAAGGTCTGGTCACTAAGACCCACGTGGTCATCGACCACCGACTCGCGGGCCTCGGGGTCGCGGCAGCCCTGCTGATGGCTCGCGCGCCCTTTCCCGTGGTAGTGGTGGGAGCGGCCGCGACCTCAGCCCTCGTCTACCACCTGCACTGAGCTACTGGCCCCGCCAGTTCGGCGAGCGCTTTTCGGCGAAGGCGATCGCCCCCTCGAGGGCGTCCGCGCTTCGTCCAATTGCCCCAAAGGCCTCGCCGTTGAGGGTCCACGCCTCGTCTTCGGTCATCTCGAGCGAACGCCGCATGACGTCCTTGGATGTACGCACCGCGAGTGGGGCGTTCTTCGCGACCCGCTCGGCGAGGTCCAGTGCGGACTCGAGCACTTGGTCGCCTGGTACGACGCGATTCACCAGACCGAGCGCGAGGGCGCGGGCCGCGTCAATGGGTTCAGCCGTCAGGGCCATCTCGTAGGCGACCGCGAGCGGGATGCGCTTGGCGAGACGGATCAACCCGCCGCCCCCCGCAATCAGGCCTCGGGCCGCTTCGGGGATACCGAACTTCGCGTGATCGGCGGCGACGACCATGTCGCAGCTGATCATGATCTCAAAACCCCCCGCCAGCGCGGAGCCGTTCGCCGCGCAGATGAGCGGTTTGGCGAACTCGCGCTGGGTGATGCCACCGAAGCCGTGCGGCGTGACCGGAAACTCGCCCGCGGCGAAGGCCTTGAGATCCATGCCGGCGCTAAAGGCCTTGTCCCCGGCGGCGGTGAGAACGACGACCCAGACCTCGTCGTCCTCTTCGGCCGCGTTCAGGGCCACGTCCAGAGCTGTAGCCGTTGCCAGGTTGATGGCATTACGCGCGTCGGGACGATTGATCGTGAGCAGTTCAACGTGTCCGCGTCGCTCGCGCAATAGTTCATCGGCCATGGGACCTCCTCCTCGTCGCCGTACCGTCGGGCTCGCTCGAACGCTACTGGACCGATGAGATCAGGAGTCGTGCGAAACTGGCCGCGTGAGTGAGCGCGCTCGAGTGTTCGTGACCCTAGAGGGGTACGCCGTCGAAGGGGGCTTCGACGGTCCCGGTCAACCGGCTACGTGCTACTCGCCCACCATCGCGCTCCAGCGCCACAGCGGGCCGGGTGCGGCCGACGACCTCTGGCACCAGTACGAAACGGTGCTCGATTTTGTCCCCGAGATGGGCTTTGACGGCCTGCGGCTCACACTCGAGTGGACGCGTATCGAACCGCGCGCCCACGAGGTCGATGACGCGGCGCTCGCGCGCTACCGCCAGGTCGTGGGTCACGCCCGCTCGATCGGCCTGGGGGTCACGATCGCGCTGGTGGACGCCGTGTGGCCCGCGTGGCTCGGGCAGGAGGCGTGGCTGTTGCCCTGGGTGGTGCCCTACGCAACGGACCACGCGCGTCGGGTGGTCGAGTATCTCGGTGATGAGATCACTGGGGTGCTCGTCTTCACTCAACCCCAGGAGCTGGTGACGATGGGATATCTCAAGGCGAGTGCCCCGCCGTGGCGGCGTAGCGCTCTCTCCAGTGCGGGCTTCGCACACGCTCAGATCGAGCACATCACTGATCTGCTGCGCGACGACGACGTGGTCGGACCCCTCATCGTGACGTCGAGTGCGGTCGCGACCCTCGACCTCGCGCCCGAGGACCTCAAAAAAGCGCGCGAGACTATGGACGTCGCCGAGATCTACGTGCGCTCGCTGTTGCGAGGCTCGGGGCCCACCGCCGTGAGCGAGGGCCTGCTCGCCCAGCACGCCGGCCACTGGCGCGTTAATGCGCCCGAGGAGCTACTCCGGGTTCTGGGTTAAGTCACCGGGGTGATCACGCAGCCACTGGGCGTGGTCGTTGGCGTCGCGGCGACGACGTCGTAGGTGCAGAGCGAGGAAGACGAGTATCACGAGGACCAGGAGTCCCGAGGCCCCCCACCCCGAGTACTTCTCGATCGAGTCGAGGGCGTGTCCCGCGTAGTAGCCCAGGAGCGAATAGAGCACGCCCCAGAGGAGTCCGCCCGCGGCGTTGGCGGCGAGGAACCGACGGTAGTGCAGTCGGCTCATTCCGGCGAGGCCGGGAATGATGGCGCGCAGGAACGCGGTGAAGCGGCCAACGAACACGTAGGTCACCCCTCGGCGCGACAGAGCGTCAAGGGCGCGATCAATAGCTTCGCGCCGCGAGCGCAGGATGGGCAGGTGGAAAAGCTTCTTGCCGTAGCGCTCTCCCACGAAGTAGCCCACCGAGTCGCCCGCGATGGCTGCGATCACGACGATCACGCAGAGCACCACGATGTTCACGTGTCCGCGCGCCGCGACCACACCCGCGACGATGACGGCCGTCTCGCCGGGCAGTACGAAGCCAATGAAGAGGGCCGCTTCGCCAAAGACCAGGAGCGCGACGAGTCCATAGACCAAGCCCGAGGGGAGGTCCTGGATCTTGGCGAGGAGAAACGAGACGATTGAGGCGTTCATGCCATTCATTGTGGTGGATAAGGGATTACTAAGACTTATCCGGTGCGGGAAACCCTTGCAAAGTCCTGTGGCACGATAGACACGTGTCGTCCAGTAATTCCGACTCGGAGTCCCGCGGGCCCGAGCGTCGGCTCCCCTTTCATGCGCCCGTTCGTGCCTGGGCCCTGAGCGAGTGGGCCCTCGTGCCCCTACGGCTGTTTCTGGGGGCCACCTTCACCTTCGCCGGACTCCAGAAATTGGCCAATCCCAACTTCTTTAAGGCCGCTAGCCCCATCTCGATCCAGTCCCAGTTGCTTGCCGCCACCCACACGAGCCCCATCTCGGGCCTCCTCGTTCATCTGCTCGGTATTGCCAAGCCGATCGGGATCGTCATCGCCCTAGGCGAGATCGCGGTCGGACTGGGCACGCTCTTTGGTCTGTGGACGCGAATCGCCGCCATTGGGGGCCTGTGCATCTCCTTCGTGCTCTTTTTGACCGTGAGCTTTCATTCCTCGCCGTACTTCACTGGTTCTGACATTGTGTTCTTCTTCGCGTGGATGCCCTTTATCGTCTCGGGCGGCGGCACGCGACTCAGCGCCGACGCCTACATCGCTCGACGCGTCGCGGCGAAAGCCGTCCAACCCTCACCCGAACTCGTCGCCATTCCCTTTTCAACGGTGCAGGCGATCTGTGGCAACTACGACGACGCACACTGCAGCGCGCGCGGGGGACTGGCCTGTGATCAGGCGGTGTGTCCGGTCCTGCTCGGGGGCCGCGGCACACTCGTGAACCGCCAGCACCTCGACCTCATCGACCGGCGTTCGGTCGTGGTGGGCGGAGCGGTCGCAGCGGGCGCGGCGGCGGGAGTCTTGATCTTGGGTGGGGCGGCCGCCGACGTGGGCAAGTTGATCAACAACGCGCGCCCTCCCACCAAGCAAAAGCAACTCACGATCGCGACCACCACCACGACGACGCCCCAGGGCTCGGGGACGGGGGGTGACACGACCACGACCACGACCCCGGCGCCGGCGGGCAAGTTGCTCGGCGCGGCCTCAGAGGTGCCCGAGAACTCGGCGGCGGCCTTCACGATCCCCTCGAACGGCGAGCCGGGCATCGTGATTCACGACCTCGCCGGGGACTTTGTCGCCTATAACGCGGTCTGTCCGCACATGGGGTGCACGGTGGGGTACTCGAGTTCCCAGAAGATCATCGTCTGTCCGTGCCACGGCTCAGAGTTCGAGGTGAGCAACGGCCACGTCATCGTCGGACCCGCGCCCCATGGCCTCAAGAAGTTGAAAGTCATCGAAGGGACCAACGGTAACCTCTACCTGCAATGACTGACGAACCTCGAAGGGTCCTCTTCGTCGAGGACGACCACGACCTCGCGAGCGCCGTAGCGGGGCTGCTGGTCGACGAGGGGTACGTCGTGGACCAGGCCTTCGACGGTGACACCGGCCTCGAAGCGGCCCTGCACGGCGACTACGACGTCATCGTGCTGGACATCATGATGCCCAAGCGCAGCGGCTTTCGCGTCTGCCAGGAGTTGCGCGCCGCGGGGGTGCAGACACCACTATTGATGCTGACGGCCAAAGAGGGCGAGTGGGATGAAGTGGAGGGCCTCGACGTGGGGGCCGACGACTTCTTGCGCAAGCCCTTCGAGAAGTCGGTATTGATGGCGCGCCTGCACGCACTGTTGCGCCGACAAGAGCGCGGGCGTCCTCAGCCACTCAGTGTGGGCGCGGTGACCCTGGATCCGGTGACCCGACACGTGAGCGCCTACGCGCGCACCGTGACGCTCACGCCCCGAGAGTTCTCGTTACTCGAGTATCTGATGAGCCACGCCAACACCACGCTGTCCAAGACCGAGATCCTTTCGGTCGTGTGGGGGAGTGACTTTGACGGCGATCAGAACATTGTCGAGGTGTACGTCGGGTACCTGCGCAAGAAGATCGACCTGGCCGACGAGCCCTCGGTGATTCGCACCGTGCGCGGATTCGGGTACAGCGCCCGCGACACCTAATGGCGCCACGTCGCGAGCTCTCGATTCGCGCACGTCTGACCCTCATATTCGTGTTGGCTATCGCGGTCATCTTGACCTTTACGGGTCTCGCCCTCGTGAACCTGGTACACCGCTCGCTGCTCAGCGAGGCCGCCAATCAGATCGACGCGGTGATGGAACAGACTCAGATGGGATTTGCCAACGCCCCCAAGGCCGTGACCCACGAAGAGACCCTGGCCATGCAGGGTGACGTGGTGGTCCAGGTCACCAACGCCGACGGCACGAAAGTGTGGGCCGCTAGTTCGGCGATCGCCAACGCTCCGGTGCTGGCCAAGGCGGTCGAGGACTTCTCGTCCGGCACCGGACTCGGCGTGAAGTATGAGCGCTCCACCGGGGCCAAGGCCACGATCTCGGAACTCAGTTCGGGTGAGGTATCGACGATCACGACCAAGCGCGGGGCGGGTCTCATCTTCGGATTCGTCTACGGCGGGCCGATCCAGCACAGCGTCAAGGTGCTGCTCGCGAGTTTGTTGGTGTCGTTCCCGTTGCTGTTGTTGATGTCGGGGGGCCTCATCTGGCTCGGTATTGGCTTAGCGCTCGCGCCGGTCGAGGACATTCGTCGACGGGTGGACGCCATCGCCGCCGAGGACCTGACCCAGCGCGTGCCGGTGACGGGGGGCGACGACGAGATTGCGCGAATGGCTCGCACGGTCAATGAGATGTTGGACCGCCTGGAGTCGGCGTCGCGCTTTCAACAAGAGTTCGTCTCCAACGCCAGCCACGAACTGCGCAGTCCCCTTACGACTCTGCTCGCGACCACCGAACGAGCGACGGGCGATCCCGAACACACCAACTGGGCCGAGGTCGCTGAGGTGGTGGTGCGCGAGGGTCGCCGCCTCGACAGCATCATTGGCGACCTCTTCTGGCTGGCGCGACACGACGAGAATCACTTGGACGTGGAGATCAGCGAGGTTGACTTCGACGACCTCTTGTACGAAGAGGCCTCGCGGGTTCGATCGATGAGCGAGTTGAGCGTGGACACCTCGGCCGTTGCCCCCACGCGCGTGTTGGGCGACCTCACGATGCTGCGGCGCATGATCCGCAACGTCGTGGATAACGCCATGAGATATGCGCAAAAAGAGCTGCGATTCAACTCTCACTACGAGGGCGACGAGGTCGTGATCTGGGTGAGCGACGACGGCGAGGGGATCGATGTCGCCGACAGTGCTCGGTTCTTTGAACGCTTTACGCGCGCGGACTCCGCTCGCTCGCGCCGCTCCGGCGGCACGGGTCTAGGACTGGCCATCGTGACCGAGATCGCGCTACGACACGGTGGATCGGCGCGCTTCGTCGAGGTCGAGTGCGGCTCGCGGATCGAACTGCGCGTGCATCGTGCCGGCCCTCGGTACTACGCGAGCCGGATCTAGAGTCGAGCCCATGGACGCCTCCGAGACCGCCACCCTGCTCGCCGATCCCATTCAGGTGTTGGGCATGAAGTTCTACTTCGACCCCCTCACCAAAGAGCACGGTCGAGCCCACGGCATCAACGTCGTGGAGTTCTACGGCCTCGGTCGCGCCGGGGTGCTGGGCGATGTCGATACCCAAACTGTTGTCGATGCCTTTACGTTCTTCGACCCCTCACTCATTGACTACTTCTGGACCCAGGCCAAGGTGAAGGCCGATCCGGCAACGGTCGCGGCCTCGCACGTCGAGGCGGCCTACGCCTTTGCCGACAGGACCTTCGCGGACCTGGACACGGATCTCCTCGCACGCTTTAGCGGTGCGGCGCGTCTGGTGAGTGAGGCGTTACCCTACGGGGTGTGCGCCTTGGTCGATGGATATCGCCAGTATCCCTGGCCGAGCGACCCAATACACGGTGCGTACCTCGGCGTGATTTTGCTGCGTGAGTTGCGCGGCGGGTTGCACATTGTTGCGGTGCGCGACACCCACCTCGATGTGGTGGCGGCGTGTTACCTCCAAGGACCGGAAGTCTTTGCACTGCACGGGTACAAAGAGACCGACGTGCCCGATGTGAGTGACGACCTGCGCGCTCAAAAAACCCAAGCCGAGGAACTGACCAACGCCGCGATGGCCTCGGCGCTTGACGTGCTCAGCGACGAGCAGCGTGTCGCCCTGGTCGAGGGAGCGAATGCGATGTTCGCCGCATTGCGCGACCCGGATCCGCTCGCGAGGTAAATCGTGGCTCGGTTCGTGCCCCAGACACGGCGCGACCGAATCATGGTCGCGCTGCTCATTGGCGCGTTTGCCGAGATTGCCTGGTGTATCTACTTGGGTGTCGTCTTGCCGCCCCACTACGTGGCCGATCACTGGGCCCTGGCTTGGATTGGTCTCGACGTCGCGGAGATCGCCATGCTCTTCGCCTCCGCCTGGGCGGCGTGGCGTCAGCGGGCCCTCATCATCCTGTTTACGGTCGCCGGGGCCACACTATTTCTCCTCGACGCGTGGTTCGATGTGACGACCGCTCATCACGGTGACATCGATCAGAGCATCGTATTGGCGGTGTGCCTGGAGGTGCCCTCTGCTTTGGCCCTTCTCTGGGTGGCGTACCGCGCCGTGGTTCGCTTTCTCGAGTCGCACGCGGGCTTGGATCTGCGGTCCACCCGGTTGCACGAGTTGCCCTTGACGCGCACGGCATCCCTCCAAGCCCATGAGCCCGAGATGATCGTGCGACCCGAGAGCGATCGCTAGTAGGTCGCGCCCTCGAGATCGAGGAGGAAACTCTTCACTCGCTCGCCGCCTCCGCCGTACCCACCAATGCCGGTGCTCGCGACCACGCGATGACACGGCACCATGATCGGATACGGGTTGACGTGATTGGCGTTGCCCACCGCTCGTGACGCCCGGGGTCGATTCACGCTGAGGGCGACCTCGCCGTAGGTGCGAACTTCACCGTACGGAATCTCGATCAGCGCCGCCCAGACATCTCGTTGAAAGTCGGTCGAGGTAATACTCGCGAGGGGAACGGTGAAGGACCTTCTCTTGCCCGCGAAGTACTGCTCCAGTTGACGGGCCGCGGAAGCCACCACGCGCGGTGGGGCGCCGAGCGAGTCACGGCGATGTTCGTGAGGTTGATAGATCGCAGTGATCTCTTTGGTGTTCCCCTCGACGCCCCAGGGTCCGAGAGGAGAGTCAACGTTGATCACGAAGTGTTCCATAGGTCTGTTCTACTTGCCGGGTGTATCGTCGCGGCGATGGAGAGCCGCCTCGTCGAAAACGCTGACGCGACGCTGTACCTCGAGGTCGATGGCGAAGGGCCCACGGTGCTATTGCTGCACGGCTGGCCGGACACGGGAGCGTTGTGGGGCGAGGTCGCGCCCAACTTGGTGCGGGCGGGATACCGCGTGGCCGTGCCGGACCTCCGCGGTTGCGGCCGCAGCGACAAGCCTGATGACGTCGACGCCTATCGGACCCATCACCTGATCGGCGACGTGGTCGCGATCATCGACTCACTCGGCGTTGAACGCGTGCATCTGGTGGGTCACGACTGGGGCGCCAACCTGGCCTGGGAGATCGCCTCCTTCCGCGGTGACCTGGTGGACCGGCTGGTGCCGATCTCGGTGGGACACCCCACGGCCTTTTGCGCTGGCGGACTCGACCAGCAGGTGAAGAGCTGGTACATGTTGCTGTTCCATTTCGACGGACTGGGCGAGGCATTCTTGCGTCAGAACGACTACGACGCGATGTGGCGCTGGGTGCGACACCCGCGCACCGAGGAGATCATCGCCGAACTCGAACGCGACGGCCAGATGCGCACCCACCTGATGTGGTATCGCGCCAACGTTCGCCCCGATATCTTCGTGACGCCGCCGCCTGATCTCCCGCGCATCCAATCGCCCACGATGGGGGTGTGGTCGAGCGGCGACTTCGCCCTCGGCGAACGACAGATGACCGAATCGGGGTTGTTCTGTGACAACGGGTTCACCTACTTACGACTTGAATCTTTCGGGCACTGGATTCCGCTCGAAGCGCCCAGTGAGTTGAGCGCGGCCCTGGTCGATTTCTTCGCCGACCCGTCCTAAGTTCTGAGCCTCCCGCCCGCGACTGCTAAAAACAAGGGATGAAAATCGCCCTCGCCAAGGAGTCGCGCGCGGGCGAAACTCGGGTGGCCTTGACGCCCGACGCGGTCAAGACCTTGGTGGCCGATGGCTGGCAGGTCGAGGTCGAGCGCGACGCCGGACGCCTCGCGCACTTCAGCGACGAGAGTTACGTCGCCGCCGGAGCGACGATCGCTGACGCTCCACTCGGTGACGTCACGATTCGCGTGAACCCTCCCACGCTTGAGGAGGCCGAGCGTCTGAAGGAAGGTTCACTGCACCTCTCCTTTCTCTCACCGTTGTTGGCACTCGACGTGGTGCGTGCTCTCAACGAGCGCCACGTGACGGTGCTCTCCTTCGATCTCTTGCCGCGCATCTCGCGAGCCCAGTACATGGACGCCTTGAGTTCGCAGTCGACGGTGTCGGGCTATCGCGCGGCCCTCGCCGGGGCCGAGTACTTGGACCGCTTCTTTCCCCAACTCAGCACGGCCGCCGGGACGATTCGCCCGGCCCGCGTGCTGGTGATGGGTGTAGGTGTCGCGGGTCTGCAAGCGATCGCCACGGCCAAGCGACTGGGCGCCAAGGTGCGCGCGTACGACGTGCGCACGGCCGCCAAGGAAGAGGCCGAGTCGGCCGGAGCCACCTTCGTGCAACTCGGCGTTACCGCCGACGGTGCGGGTGGGTACGCCCGCGAACTCAGCGACGATGAGCGTAATCAACTCCAAGCTGCCCTCGTACACGAGGTCGCGAACTCCGACGTCATCATCACCACAGCCGCCGTGCCGGGTCGCAAGGCCCCGATTCTGGTCACCACCGAGATGGTGGAAGCGATGGGCGAGGGTTCGATCATCATCGACATGGCCGCTGATGGCGGCGGCAACGTTGATCTGACTCAGGCGGGTGAAGTCATCGATCACCGTGGCGTGCGCATTGTCGGTCTCACGAATCCCCCAGCCGAGATGGGCACGCACGCGAGTTTCATGTACGCCAACAACGTGCTCAAGTTGCTCGCGCTCTTCGGCGCGAAGGGCGAGTTGGCTCCGGACTGGAGCGACGAGATCGTCGTGGGCGTGACGGTCGCCTCCGAGGGACATCTGCGACACGCGCCCACCGCCGAAGCCCTGGGCCTCGAGTACGTGGCGATCACGTCACCGGCAAAGGAAGTCGAATGAGCAACGAACTCTTGCAGTATTTGACCGTCTTCATTTTGACCGCCTTCGTGGGCATCGAGATCATCGCGCGCGTACCGAGCATCCTGCACACGCCCCTCATGAGCGGCTCGAACGCCATTCATGGCGTGATTCTCGTGGGCTCGATGCTCATCCTCGGAGCGGCCAACACCAACCTTCAACAGGTGCTCGGATTCCTTGCGGTCATCCTCGCCACGCTCAACGTGGTGGGCGGCTTCGTCGTGACCGACCGCATGCTCGAGATGTTCAAGCCCCGTCGTGCCCAGACGCCGAGCAAACCTGACGACACCAAATGAGTCGCGAAACTCTCATTGACCTGCTGTACCTGTTCTCGGCGACCACCTTCATCCTTGCCCTGAAGGGTCTCGGCAGTCCGAAGCGTGCGCGCTACGGCAACATGCTCGCGGCGTTTGGCATGTTGGTCGCCGTGGTAGCGACGTTCTTTAAGTACGTCGACGGCCATCCATTGCACCACGTCGGACTGATCCTGCTCGCGATGTTGATCGGGGTCATCATCGCGGTGCCCACGGCGCGTTTCGTCAAGATGACCGCCATGCCGCAACTCGTCGCCATCTTCAATGGCGTGGGCGGTGGGGCAGCGGCGCTGGTGTCGATCACTGAGTTCGTCCACATCAAGTCGTCCAGTCCCGCGACGTACGTCACCCTGGAGGTGCTGCTGGGTGTACTCATCGGCACGGTGTCGTTCTCGGGGTCGGCCATTGCCTTCGCCAAGCTTCAAGAGCTCATGACGGGGCGTCCGGTCACCTACGCCGGCCAACAGTTCCTGAACGCGATCCTCGGTGTGGGTGCCCTCGCGCTAATCGTGGCGATCCTGGTGAGTGGTTCGTCGACACTGCTCTGGATTCTGCTCGCGCTCGCCTTCGTGCTGGGCATCGCCTTCGTGCTACCCATCGGGGGAGCCGACGTACCCGTGCTGATCTCACTGCTCAACGCCTTTACGGGCCTGGCGGTGGCGGCGTCGGGCTTCACGCTGGGCTCGAACCTCCTAATCGTGGCCGGAACCTTGGTGGGCGCGTCGGGCATCTTGCTCACGCGCCTCATGAGCAAGGCCATGGGCCGTAGTTTGTCCAACGTCTTGTTCTCAGCGTTCGGGTCCGTCGTGACCGCGGGCAGCGCGAGCACGGAGGGCCGCAGCGTGCGCTCGGGCTCTCCCGAGGACGTGGGCGTGTTGCTCAGCTTCGCGAGCAAGGTCATCATCATCCCCGGCTACGGCCTCGCGGTCGCCCAGGGCCAGCACGTCCTGCGTGAACTCGCTGAACAGTTAGAGGCCAAGGGCATCGAGGTGAAGTACGCAATCCACCCGGTGGCCGGTCGCATGCCCGGGCACATGAACGTACTGCTCGCCGAGGCGAATGTGCCCTACGAGGACTTACTCGAGATGGACGAAGCGAACTCCGAACTGGCGACGGCCGACGTCGCGATCGTGGTCGGTGCGAACGACACCGTTAACCCGGCCGCGACCGACGATCCGAGCTCACCGATCTACGGCATGCCGATCATCCACGCGGACTTGGCCGAGAACGTCGTGTTTCTCAAGCGCTCCATGCGACCGGGTTTCGCGGGCATCGATAACGAGTTGCTCTATAACCCCAAGACGTTGTTGGTCTTTGGCGACGCGAAGGACACCCTCACCAAAGTCGTCGCCGTGGTGAAAGCTTCTTAGGTCTCGGCGTCGCTGAGTCGGTTGAGTTCGTTGAACTGATTGTCGCTGATACCTGAAGACGCGTGAGCGTTCGCGCGCACCTGATCGGGTGAACTCGCGCCCGCGATCACCGAGGCGACCTCGGGGTGGCGCAGCAGCCACGAAAAGGCGAACGTCAGGATCGACGTATTGGTGGCGTCGGCGTACTCCAGCAGCGAGTTCACCCGCACGCGCAACTGTTCGCTCAACCAGTGCGCACTGCGCTCGGGGGGCATGTTGGCGAGGCGCGTGCCTTCGGGAATCGGCTCTCCCGGGCGCACCTTGCCGGTGAGGAGTCCGTTGGCCAGCGGATAAAAGGGGAGAAACCCGATCCCGAGTTCGTCGCAGGTGAGTAGCACCCCGTCGGATTCCGGCGTGCGCTCGAGCAACGAGTACTGATTCTGCACCGAGACAAAGGCCGCACCCGTCCCGGCCGCGGCTTTGGCCGCGCGCAACTGCTCGGCGCTGAAGTTCGAGCAGCCGATCTCGCGCACCTTGCCCGCCGCCACGAGCTCATCGAGCGCGCCGAGGGTCTCGGCGATGGGCGTGGTGTCGTCGGGATAGTGGAGTTGGTAGAGGTCGATGTAGTCGGTATTGAGTCGCCGCAGCGAGTTCTCACAGGCCGAACGCACATAGTCCGGCTTGCCGCCAAAGTGCGTGTCGTCGATGGGCATGCCGAACTTGGTCGCGACGACCACCTGGTCGCGCCGACCACTGAGCGCGTGCCCCAAGAAGACCTCGGACTGCGTGGCGCCGTAGGTGTCGGCCGTGTCAAAGAAGTTCACGCCCGACTCAATGGCGGCGTCTATGACCGCACTGGCCTGTTCTTGGGACAGGCGCGAACCGAAGTTGTTACAGCCCACTCCCACTTCAGATACCCGCAGGGATCCAATCGTCCGCGTGTTCATATTCCTCCTTCGTCCCTACGAGATTAGGCACGCCCCTTCACCTTCAGACCATGAAAGGCACTCCACTACGATGGTCGCGACGAGGAGGCCCCGATGCGAGTACACGTTGACTACGACCTGTGCACGTCGAACGCCGTCTGCATGGGCATCGCACCCGAGATCTTCGAGGTCCGCGATGACGGCTTTATGTACGTGCTCAACGAAAATCCGGGCCCGGAGTTCGACGAGCGCCTTCAGCACTGCGTCGACGGCTGTCCCAACGGCGCCATTTCACTTGAGGAGTAAGTCGTGAGCGGACCTCGCGTCCGATTTTGCCCGTCGCCCACGGGGTTCTTTCATGTGGGCTCTGCGCGCACCGCCCTGTTCAACTGGCTCTTTGCCCGCCAGCGCGACGGTGTGTTCATCCTGCGCGTCGAAGACACCGACGAGACGCGTGACCGCGAAGAGTACGTCGAAGTCATCTATGCGGCGATGGCCTGGCTCGGTCTATCGCCCGACGAAGGACCCACCCGTCAAAGCGACAACTTCGCCGCTCACCAGGTGGCGGCCGCCGCCTTGCTTCAGCACGGATTCCTCTACTACTGCGACTGCACCCCGGCGGAGATCGACGCGCGCAAGGCTCCCGGTTCACCTCCCGGGTACGACGGATATTGCCGTGACCGGGGACTCGTTCGCTCGGAGAAAACGGCCCTGCGCTTTCGCACGCCGCGCGAGGGGATCACGATTGTTCACGACCTCATCCGGGGCGACGTCGAGTTCGCGAACAACCTGATCGATGACTTCGTGGTGGTGCGCTCTTCGGGCGGGGTGCTCTACGCGCTCGCCAATGCGACCGATGACCGCAACGACCGCGTCACCCACGTCGTACGCGGCGAAGAGCACCTCGCCAACGCGCCCAAGCAGATCATGCTCTGGGGGGCGCTGAACGAGTCGAGCGTCGACGAGGTGCCCGTCCCCGCGTACGCCCACCTACCGTTGCTCGTCAACGAACAGCGCAAGAAGCTCTCCAAGCGACGCGATCCGGTCTCGACCGAGCTCTACCGCAATGAGGGGTACCTCTCGAGTGCCTTCGTGAACTATCTCGCCCTGCTCGGCTGGAGTCCGCGGGGAGACGAGGAGATTGTTCCACTCTCGACGCTGATCGAGCAGTTCCGCTTAGAGGACGTCTCGCACTCACCGGCCTTCTTCGACGTGAAGAAACTGCGCCACATGAATGGCGAGTACGTGCGCGCACTCAGTGCCGAGGAGTTTCTCACCGCGAGTGCACCCTGGGTCGATCCCTGGCACACTAACTGGCAGCCCAGCGATCGCGAGCCGTCCTGGCGAGAAGACCAGTTTTCATCCGCGCTCTTCGCCGATGTGGCCCCACTCGTCCAAGAGCGGGTCGCCGTGCTCAGCGAGATTCCCGGCATGGTCGAGTTCTTCTTTCTCGACGAACCGCGCTACGACGAAGTGGCCTTCGCCAAGGTCATCACGAACGACCCGGTGGGCGGGGCGATTCTCGAAGGTGCCGTTGCGCGCTACGAGGTCCTTGAAGACTGGACAGCGAGCGCGCTGCACGACGTGGTCCAACAACTCGGCGACGAACAGGGACTCGCCCTGCGCAAGGCCCAGGCGCCGATTCGCTGTGCCATCACGGGCAGCCTCGTTGGACCGCCCTTGTTTGAGTCACTCCACTATCTCGGTCGAGCGACGACGTTGGCGCGACTGCGCCTCGCGCTCACGAGGTCCGCTTGATCCGTCGCGTCATAAAGGTTGTCGCAAAAACCTGTGGTCTTATCGCTCTCATCCTGTTTCTGTACTTCGGCGTCACGTTTGTCCAGATCTGGCTGCGCGGACACGAGCACACGACCAGATCGGCCCAGGCGATTCTGGTGTTCGGCACGACCGAAGACAACGGGGTGCCCTCACCCGAACTCACCGCCCGCCTCGACCAGGCTCTTCATCTCTACGATCTCGGACGCGCTCCTTGGGTCGCGGTGACGGGAGGCCGACGGCCCGGTGACGTCTACACCGAAGCGGGCGTGTCGGCCACGTACTTAGAAGACCACGGCGTGCCCGCCTCGCGCATCTTGACGGGCGCGGGATCAGACACCTGGCAGAACGTGGCGACCGTGCTCGGCGCACTCAAGCGACATCACATCAGAACCGTCATCACGGTGACTGACCCATTCCACGAATATCGAGCGATGGCCATCTCCTCGGCCCAGGGGCTTGTGCCGTATCCTTCGCCCGTTCGTAATTCGCCCACGATCAAATACGAACTCTGGCGCTTCTATTTGAAGGAGACCCTGGAGGTGGGCGTCGGGCGCATCATCGGATACCACTTGCTCAGCGAGTGGACGACAACGCCCGTTGTGACACGCCCATCGTCTGGCGGTTGAGAAGTCGGGTCCGATAAGATTGCCGAGCCCTTCGGGGGTGGTGTAATTGGCAACACAACTGGTTCTGGTCCAGTTATTCAGGGTTCGAGTCCTTGCCCCCGAGCGAATGAGTCAGTGGCA
>JBARLO010000070.1:0-26575 GCA_049801955.1 Acidimicrobiales bacterium | reverse complement strand
GAGTCCTTTTCACCCGTGGCCTCACGGGCGGGTCGGTCGTTTCGAGGACCGCGCGAAGGGCGTTCGCTGGGAGCACCGTCCTTGTTGTCACGGCGGGCAGTGGGGCGCTTGGTGGATGGCCGGCGAGCGCCGTCGCGCTCGTCACCATCGCGGCGTGGTCCGCGACCCTTGCCCGCGTACGTCACGACGACGTCGGGGCCTTTCTTCGCTTCTTGAATCATCTCGAGACGTTCGTTGCGCGGGTCGAGCGGCGACGCCGTCTTCGGAGCGGTGACGGAGAGCACCTCGATGCCCTCCATGTACTGCTCAATATCCGCACGATAGACGTGACCCACCTCGGGTCCACCGGGGACGAGCGAGACCGCCAAGACACCTTTGGGAAGCTTCGCTCCCGCGGCGCGCCACGTGGCGAGATCGCCGCTCACACTCGTAATTTCGATCTCAATACGTCGAGACATAGGTTTCTAATCTACTAGGTCAGGTCTAACCATAGAAATCGGCCGCATTTAGTCCAACCTTATTTTCATCTGCATAGCATGTCGGGGTGAGTGACACGCCGAACAACGAAGTCAACGAGTCGGTTCCGACACCCAGGTCCGAGGTTGAGGATATCTCGACGCCGTCCGCAGAAAATGTCGCACCGACGCAACCGGACATGGACGACAGCGTCACCGCACTTGAAACACTGCGCGATCCCGCGTCGTCGGGTTCCTTTGATGTGGGGCAACCTCCCATTGCCCGGGATCAGAAGAAATCAAACCTGTGGTCAACGCGTGTGTCGCTTCTGCTTGTCGCCGCGCTCGTCGGAGGTCTGGCTGGCCACTTCGCGTCTACCAGTCCATCCTCGCGCGGCGGGCAAGTGACGATCAACGAGGTTACGAACAAGCCCGGATCGGGCTCCGCATCGGGTGGAATGGATATTCCCAAGCTCGTCCAGAAGGTACTGCCCTCCATCGTCAGCATCAAAGTGAATGGCGACGGAACCGAAGACCAGGGTACGGGCATGATCATCTCCACAAAGGGCCTCGTCATCACCAACAATCACGTGATCAGCGCGGCCGTGAATGGTGGCACCATTACCGTCACGCGCAGTGGCACCACCAAGAGCGAGCGCGCCACCCTCATCGGCACGAATCCCGTCGATGACGTCGCGCTCCTTCGCATCAATAACGTGTCCAACCTGCCCGCGGTGACTTTTGGTAACTCGAACGACCTCGAGGTTGGCGACTCCGTCGTGGCGATCGGTAACGCTCTCGGGCTCGCCGCGGGTACGCCGACGGTCACCTCCGGCATCGTCTCGGCTCTGGGCCGTACCGTGACCGCGGGCACCGATACCTCGACAGAGACGCTCAACAACATGATTCAAACTGACGCGGCCATCAACCCGGGCAACTCAGGGGGACCGTTGCTGGACGCCGAAGGCGACGTCATCGGTATGAACACGGCGGTCGCGGGGACCCTCTCCGACGGTGAGAACACCCAGAACATCGGCTTCGCCATCCCGGACGCTACCATCCAATCGTTGCTATCTACCCTGATGGCCGGGGAGAGTGTCGTGACGCACGGCGCCTTCATCGGCATCGAAATCGAATCGCTCACGCCCTCGCTTCAGCAGCAGTACGGATTCAGCGTGTCCCAGGGCGCGGTCGTCATGAGCGTGATCGCCGGAACCGGCGCGGCCAAGGCCGGCGTCGAGCAAGGCGACATCATCGTGGGCATCAATAGTACGAAGATCGAGAGCGCTCAGGACGTGACATCGGTGATCTCGTCACTACATCCGGGCCAGCAGATTGCGCTGCACATCGTGCGTGGAACGAAGCACATCGTGATCAACGTCACGCTCGGCAAGGCTCCGTCGAGCTAAGCCAGGGTGGCGATTCCTCCGTCGACCGGTATCACGGCTCCAGTGATGTAGCTCGCCGCGGGCGACGCGAGAAAAATCGCCGTTCCGGCCATGTCGTCGTCGCGGCCTAGGCGCTTCAGGGGAGCCGCGCGAACGATGTCGTCACCGAACGCCGCGATCGTCGCGTGCATCATTCGCGACTCGAAGGGGCCGGGCGCAATGGCGTTTACCGTGACCGTGGGCGCGAGGAACTTAGCCAAGTGTCGAGTGAGTTGGTGTACCGCAGCCTTGGAGGCCGAATAGGCGTACGTTTCCATCGCCGGAGCCCGCAGACCATCGATCGATCCAATGTTGATGACCCGTGAGGGGTTCTCGGCCGTTGCCTGCGCCTCTAGGAGCGGCCGCAGAAACTTGGTGAGGTGAAAGACCGCCTTGACATTGAGTGACATGACACGCTCAAAGGCCTTCTCGTCGTAGTCGTCCATGGGCGCGCCCCAGGTCGCGCCCGCGTTGTTGACGAGAACGTCCAGGTGATCGGTTACAGATGCAACGACCTTCGCTAGCCGTCGACACTCGTCCTCTGTGGACAAGTTGGCCTGGACAAAGGTGAACCGTCCGGTCCCTGAAAGCTCTGCCGCCATTGCCTCACCCACATCAACCTTGCGCGATGCGGCGACGACAGTGGCGCCGGCGTCAAGGAACCCACGAGCGATCATCTCGCCGATCCCACTGGTACCACCGGTCACGAGGACGGTCTTTCCGGAGACGTCAAAGAGCGAAGTCATTGGCGAAGTGTACGCGACCCAACTCGGCGCCTCGAGCGCCGAATAACCGACTTACAGACTGTTAATTGGTAACGCGCAGGCTCGTCACAGAGACAGAGGACACACCCGAGACGGTGTCAATGCTGTATTGGGACTTGATCTCCCACACACCATTCGCACTGAAATTAAAGCCGCACTCCACCTGGCCCTGCAGAACAGGCTGGAAGGGGCACACGATGTTATTGGCGGTGGAACTAGCGGGCGCGATCGCAACCATCCGGACAAAGCCACCGGTATTTTCCGGTAACACATCCGAGACAACGTTAAAAGCATTCGTGCAAACTGCACTCGTGGCGGAGGGCGCGTTCGGACCAACCGTGACACAGGCTGAGCCGGCAGCGTTTCCGTAATTAGCCGTCGCGGGCCCGGAATTATCACTGAAGTCAAAGGAGAGGACCACGTTCGTGAATATTCCGCTGTCTGCCCCCGATGGCAGCACGTATATTCCGAAGCCGGCTGCCACAATGAAGGCGGCCAAAAGTACCCTGCGCATGGCATAAATGGTAGCAGAGTCCCCTATTTGATTCGCCGATAATGTCCGTTATGTAAAGTTAGATATTTTGAGTTCTGGAGACCCAATCGCCCGTGTTTGACTGGAATGATGCCAATTGTATTGGAAGAGCCCCGAGCCGACGAGCTGAAAAAAGTCATACAACTTTTACGTGAGTGGCAGTACGACAGTGCACCCATGCAGTTGCATCCGGGCGACTTGGGATGGTCTTGGCGATTTGGTCCCGTCGCGCTCGCCGCGGCGCTTCGGGTTTGGACCCGAGGCGAGCAGATATTCGCTATCGGCTTTCTGGACAGTCCCGACCTTCTGCGCCTGGCGCTCGCTCCCGAGGCCTACACCGACGAGGGGCTGGCCCAACGGCTCGTGGCCGACGTGACCGAGCCCGAGCGAGGCGTTCTGCCCGTAGGAGCGGTGTACGTCGAAGCGCGGTGTGGCGAGTTGGTACCAGCCATGCTGCGCGACGCGGGGTGGAGCGAGGACCAGCCGTGGACTCCCCTATCCCGGGGCCTCTCCGGGCCCGTAGAGGCCCCGGGCGTTCGAATTGAGGTCGTGAACGTGGATCTCGTGCCAGCTCGGGTGGCCGTGCAGCGCGCGGCCTTCAGTAACTCAACGTTTAGCGACGATCGCTGGCGGACAATGGCATCGGGTACCGCCTACGAGGACGCGCGGTGCCTACTCGCCTTCGACGCGGACAACAACGCGGTCGCGACAGTCACCGTCTGGTCGGCCGGCCCCGGCAGACCCGGGCTGCTCGAGCCCATGGGAGTCCATAATGAACACCGCGGGCACGGATACGGCCGAGCCATCACGCTCGCGGCGGCGGCGGCCCTCCAAGATCTCGGCTCCTCCAGTGCGATCGTCTGTACCGGGAGCGACAACCGTGCAGCCATCGCCACCTACACCTCCGCTGGCTTCCACGCCCAGCCCGAAGTCCGAGACTGGCGCCGAGATACCGCGACATCGAGCCCCTAGATCTCGCCACGACTGGTCTGGCGCTGCCTCGAGTACCCGTCGTTCCCGGTCGATTCAGTAACTTTTTAGAGACCCCCTTATGCCGAACCTCTCGCTCCCGCCGCGTCAACTCGCGTTGGCAGTGTCATCGACCGTGGTCGGCGGGTTCGTCGGCACGCTGCTTCGGGCGTGGTTGACCGGTCTCGAACACCTGCCGAATCCAAATGGCGCGGTGACGTGGCCACAGGAGATTCCTTGGGTGCTCCTCATCATCAATGTCGTCGGCGTCTTTATCGCCACACGATTACTGCGGGGCCCGTTGCGTCATCGAGATCCCAATGACCTCGCTCGAATACTCGTGATCACCGGCTTCTTTGGTGGCCTCACCTCGTACTCCGGCCTCTACGTCGATCTGGCGGCAATCTGGCACGTCTGTGTTGGTGGATGCATCTTGGTCGCTTGTGGCGCGCTTGTGAGTGGTGTCGCGGCCGCCGGACTGGGCCTGGTGAGGCACCGGCGATGACGCTCTTCCTAATCTCGATCTTCGGTGCCATCGGCTGTGCCGTGCGCTACCTGGCGGAGTACTCCGTGCGGCGTCACCACCCCACCGATCGGCCCTGGGCCACGGTGGCCGCTAACGCCATCGGCTGTGGCATCGCGGGATTTGTGACGTATCACTTTCTGGGCGCCACTGACGCTCACGTGCGAGACGTCGTGATCACCGGGTTCTGTGGCGGACTAACGACCTTCTCGTCAGCGTTCGCCATCCCTGCCATCCTGCAGCGCGAGCATCACTGGGGTTACTCTCTGACGCTTGTTCTCACAACCCCGCTTACCTGCGCGGGACTTTTCGCCCTGGGGATGGCGCTGGCTCACTGACCGGCGAAACGGTTCTGGACCTCACCGGGCCGACTCAGGCAACCCACTGAATGTCATACCAGTCACGAACCTGCCGGTACGTACCCGTGCTCTCTATCTGCACATGTCGATTATCGACTTAGCACCCGGCGTCGTCCACAGTGAAGCCGGTCACTACCTTCTTGCCGTCGTGCCATGAGAACGCACAGTTACTTCCAACGACTCGCGATCCAAGCCACAACCAGCCTTTCGGAGGTGCGCCGTCGTGCCGCCCGCCCAGACGCACCACTTCCTTGGCAATGGCGCAACTCACGTCGGTCGCGTGGATCTGGTTGTACAGAACCTGGTTGCAGGGAGAAAATTGGATTGTCTCGGACCCGCACGCCACGGCTGTTCGAGCACCCAACGTTGCCAACGCGCCTGAACTCGAGCGAACAGCAACAGTTGCACCGGCGACCATGGGTAGCACCGGCCCCGCCACCAAAGCGACAAGCGTCGCGCCCGCCACCAGTCGCCGAAATCCTCGGCAGAATTGTGAGCTCACGCGATCCATCAGCGACCCCCTCGCACGACGCAACCGGGCTCGGTCCGAACCCGATCTTCAGATGCTAACCATGCCATCCTTTGGCGACCTGGTCGAACTCGGTCTCTCTCGTAGAACTTACGATGACCCAATGTCCGAACTCGATGAGATTGCGCCGGTTACCGTCATCCGCGTGGACGGCTCGCTGCGAAGCGCTGTTGAGAACCTTCTTCCTCTCTACCTGCACGACCTTTCGGAGTTTCGCGGGACGTTGCCCCGTCCCGACGGTCACTACGCGATGGGAGAGCGCCGAGCAATCTACTTCACTGACCCCGACCGCCTCGTATACCTCTTCATGCGCAACGACAGACCAGTGGGATTCGCAATGCTGAAGGGCCTCACTCGCCCGCCCCTCTCTATTGGTGAGTTCTTTGTGATACGTGCCGTTCGCCGACTTGGCGTAGGGCACGATGCCGCGCTGCGGATATTCGAACTTCACCCAGGTCGCTGGGAGTGGGCCTTTCAGGAAAACAATGTTGGAGCCGCCCGATTTTGGCGCGGGATGGCGACGGAGCTCGCGGGCGACACGTGGCTGGAGACTCAGCGGCCGGTACCGGGCAAACCACACGTTCCCCCTGACGTGTGGATCAGCCTTGACACCACCGTTGCGCGCTAGATCTTTATCGGTCCCTGCTCGGCTTCGGTTAGGCCGGAGAAGTCCGCCACTCCCGATGGCGCCTTCGGCATGAACCACGCTGCGATCAGACCCACCACCAAGATGGCGATTGCTGCGTACGGTGCCCACACCGTGGGTGCGGTCACCTTGTAGATGGCCCCATAGATCGCCGCCGCAGTCACCACTCCACCGACCAAACAGGCCAGATACAGGGCCCACGCCTTGCCGCGATCACGCAGTCCGCGAAGGGCGCCGACGGAGATGAACAGATAGATGGCCGCAATGGCGAAACCGCCAAACGTGGACATCCACGAGAACATCGAGACATACTCCGGAGTCCCACCCCCGAGGGCGAAGGCGGTGCTCCACACCGCCAGGATGATGACAACGGCGTAGGCGAACAAAACGAACACACTCGACCCCAGGGGTGTCCCACGCCGGGAAATCTTGGTGAGCGGCTTGGGCATCTTCCCGTCCCGCGCGAGCGCGAAGAAACCTCGTGACGCAGACACCGCGCATCCAACCAACACGGCGATCATGTCGAAGATCACGACTAACTCGATCAGTCGGCGAATACCCACATTGGCGAAACCGCCGCTCGCCTTCGGACCGGCGAGCACGAAGAGGGGGCCCGCCGCATTCGCTCCCCCGAGCGCCTTGAGGTTGAAGTGAAAGCCCGCAATCTGTGCGAAGGAACCGATGACGTAGAAGACGCCGATCACGAGCACCGAGGTCAGCACCGCGCGAGGAATATTGCGTTCGGGCTTATCGGTCTCTTCGGCCAGGTTGGCGGACGTCTCAAAGCCGGTAAAGAGCAGTACGCCATAGAGCACTCCGAAGAGCACGCCCTTGAGATGCAAAGGTGAGCTACTGATCGAGAACCCCGTCGCGACGTGGTGAATTCCCCCACTTTGAACAATGACGAAGATCGAGTAGACGAGCACGACCGTCACCGAGATGAGAGCCAGGGTCAGCTGCACGCGAGTCGACAGCGCGACGCCCAGGTAAATAACGGTTCCGACCAAGAGAAACAGGAGTAGGTCCCAGGCCCAGTACGGCAGTGGCGCTTTGTTGAACTCGCCCAACACGGTGTCGTGGATGGTCCCGCCAATCATGGGCAGGATGCCCGCACCGAGGGCGAGAATGCCCACGTAGTACAGCCATCCGGCCGCACTGCCGATTCGTCCGCCCAGACCGTCAGAGACGTAGTCGTAGAGTGAGCCGGCTCGTTGGATCTTTCGCGTGTACTCCGCGATGATCCACCCCAGTCCGAGGACGCCGACGCCCGCGATCACCACCGCCAGGGGCGCAGCGTTGCCCGCGCCGTTACCCGACGCGCTGCTGAGACCAACCACGAGAGGAACGAGGAAAGCAATGGAAAACACGGGGCCCATAAGCCCGACCGACTGAGCAATCGTGTCGACCAGTGTGAGCTTGCGCTTTCCGCCGAGCGTCGTACGCTGCTCGTTCGCCATGTGATTCCCCCGGGTCTGCGAGACGATGTCTCGTGTTGATCGCTTAACCGTATGGGGTCAAACGACCGCCGTCAAGGATCAATCCTGAGCGAGTCTTTCCTTTGCGGCGCGCACGACCCACTGGAAGGTCGGATCGGGCTTGTCGAGGAGTTCGGGATGCCACTGAACCGCAACGATCGAACCGTCGGGGGTTTCGAGTCCCTCGACGACGCCGTCAGTGGCCTTGGCCGTGACGATGAGCCCCTCTCCCACTTCGTCGACCACTTGATGGTGAAGTGAGTTCACACCGATCTCACCATCGTAGAAGTGGGCAGTCAGAGTTCCCTCGACGACGTTGACTTCATGGGTCGCGGTGTGCCCATCCACGTCCCACTGAGGGTGGCCCACCCCTTCTTCGAGCTTCACGTGCTGGCGTAACGTCCCACCAAAGACCACGTTTACCAATTGAAAACCCCGACAGATCGCAAGGACGGGTATACCTTTTTCCCGGGCGGCCGCCAGCAGGGCCATCTCCCAGGCGTCGCGATCCGGCTCAATCGCGCCGAGGTCGTCGTCGGGGTCTTGACCGTAGTGCGACGGCTCGACGTCGGCCCCACCAGTGAGCACGAGAGCGTCGAGATGCGACACCATCTCCACCGCGTCGGCGTCGCGTGTCAGCTCGACGGGCAGACCGCCCGCTAGGGCGATGGAGCGCGGATAGTCGGTGAAGTGAAGATCGAACTCCAGTTCACTCATGGCTTTGGGGACGTTGGAACCCAGTGCGCGGGCGGGCCAACGACGACCAGAGATTCCGATCAGGGGACGGCTCACGACTTCATCTTAGAGCCGGGTATCGTAACCGGTGTACTAGAAAGTTGTTTGGTAGCGAACTTTCTTGGAGGTTCCATGTCAGAGCAAGTCGTCGACATCACGTCGCACGATACCTACGTCGATGGTGTTCCGCGCGACGCGTTTCAGTACCTGCGTCAGAATGACCCGGTTCATTGGACGGAAGAGGCGGACGGCGGACGCGGATTTTGGAGTCTGACGAAGTACGACGACGTACTGCTCGCGAGTCGTTCCACCGACATCTACTCCAGTCGCTCCGGAATCCGACTCGAAGACATGGACGCCGAAGAGCTCGAGGCGCGCCGCACGATGATGGAGATGGACTCCCCTGAGCACACCAAGCTGCGCCGCCTGGTGAGTCGCCCGTTTGCCCCCAAGTCGGTCGCCGAATACGAGGACGCGGTCCGCGAACTCGCCGCCGAAATACTCGACGCCGTCGACACGTCCCAGGAGTTCAATTTCGTGCGCGGGGTGGCGCGCGAGCTTCCCATGAGGATGCTCGGACGCGTTCTGGGGCTACCCAGCGAGGACCTCGAGTGGCTCGTGGGGCGCGGTGACGCACTGATCGGCAACTCGGACCCTGACTTCACTGACTTCGTCGTCGACCAGGTTGACACCTCGGACTATCGACTACTGCCCTTTCGCTCACCCGTTGCCATCGAACTCTTCGAGTACGCGGCCCAAGCGCTCGAGGAGCGCCGACTAACTCCGACCAACGACATTCTCAGTGCACTGCTCGAGCCCAACGCCGAGGGCGAGTCGCTGGACGATTTGGCGCTCAAGAACTTCTTCACGTTGATGGTGGCGGCGGGCAACGACACGACTCGCTACACCATGACGGGGGGCCTGCTCGCTCTGATCGAGCGTCCAGAGGTCTATGACGCCATTCCCACCATGTCCCTCGACGAACGAAAGAAGCTTGTCGAAGAGATGCTGCGCTGGACGACAGTGACGATGCACTTTCGCCGCACGCTCACCACCGACATCGAACTGCGAGGAAAGCATCTCAAGTCGGGCGACAAAGTGGTCCTGTGGTACACGTCGGCCAACTATGACGAGGACCACTTCGAGAATCCCGAAGAGTTCCAGCCCGATCGCTCCCCCAACGACCACATGGCCTTTGGCTTGCACAGTCCGCACCTATGCCTCGGTGCGCACCTCGCGCGCCTAGAGATCAGAGTCCTCTTCGAAGAGATGGCCAAGCGTTGGCAGCACGTCGAGCTAGTCGGCGAACCCGAGCACCTGCGCTCGAACTTCATCGGCGGGATCAAGCAGCTAACGGTTCGTGTCGAGCCCCGTTAAAGAAACGGCAGGTACTCGCGTATCTCCCAGTCCGTGGTGGCCGCCGCGTAGCGTTCCCACTCGGTGCGTTTGACCGACAAGTGCTCTGAGACCAAGTCCGAGCCGATCGCCTCCACGAGTTCGGTATCGGCCTCGAGCTCGTTCAGCGCGTCAAAGAGCGAGGCCGGGACTCCGACCGTGGCGTCGATGGTGTCCAGTCCATTGCCCCCTTCGGGCTTACCCGGGTCGGTCTCGTGCACCACACCCAGTCGGGCGGCTTGGAGCACCGCGGCCACCGTGCTGTGTACCACCGCCGCGCCGTCACTCAAGCGGTGCTCGAGTCGAGCCCCGGCTCCGCGTTCGCCGGGAACGCGAATCGTTGCGCCGCGGTGGTCATATCCCCAGTTGGCCCAGTAACCCGACAGTGACGCTGGCCGCAAGCGCTTGTACGCGTTGACGTTGGGCGCACAGATTCCGGCGAGAGCACGGTGGTGACTCAAGAGTCCACCGATGGCGTGCTTGGCCAGCGCCGACAGCCCGTCACTCGCCTCGTGGTCGTTGATGGCGTTGGTCCCATCGTCCGTTTGAAAAGAAAAGTTGACGTGCAGGCCCGACCCGCCGCGATCGCTGAGCGGCTTACCCATGAAGGTGAGCAACAGACCCATGCGCTGTGCGACCTCGCGCGCGAGAACCTTAAAGAGGAATACGTCATCGGCCGCGCGCAGGGCGTCGTTGTAGCGCAGCGTGAACTCAAACTGCGGCGTGTCATACTCCGAGTTCACCGACTCCAGAGGAATCACCGCTTGCGCACACGCGTTCCAAATCGCGTCGATCAGACCGTAGGGATCGACGGCGCTGCCCGTGCCGTAGACGAAAGCGCCGGGCGTATCCATTGGCTTCCAGCCGTTGCCATCGGGCACGAACACGTAGGCCTCAAGTTCGATGCCCACCAGGGGCTCGAGACCTCGATCGTGCCAATCGTTGATTGCACGCACCAAGGCCGCGCGCGGTGAGACCGAAAGGGGAGAACCTAGACGTTCGAGATGCGCCACGACGACCTGGGTGCTGGGCTCCCAGCCCGGTCGAAGATCGGCCATGTCGTAGAGCGCCTCAAAGTCCGGCAGGCCCTCACTCCAATAGCTGCCCGTGGTCTCGGGCGTCATTTCGCGGTCGTAACCCAGCGCCCAGGTCCCCGTGCAGTGTCGCGCCCCGTGTTCCGCGAGGCTGGCCGGGACGTATTTACCCCGCGCAAGGCCCAAATGGTCGGGCCAGAGCACTCGTACACGCTCAAATGAACTCGTCATATCGCCTCCCGGGTCGGCCCTGGCGAAAGTAGCACGACGGAGGGCTCAGGGTTTGTAAAGTGAGGTATTCATTTGCCTACAAACGACTTTCGGAGGTCGCGTGGAATATCGACGAATTCTGCTCGACGGCAACGTCGTTGAAGTCGTTCGCGATGGCGACACCCTGGTCGCACCCGACGGGCGGCGCGTCGAGGCATCGAGCGCGGTCCACTTAGCGCCCACGACGCCGTCCAAGATCCTCTGTTGTCACCTGAATCACGTGTCGCGCGTGCGCGAGTTCCAGATCTCACTTCCGCCGGCTCCCACGTGGTTCCAAAAGCCGGTCTCCGCACTGAACTCTCATGGCGGGGCTGTGGTGCGCCCGGCCAACTGCCACTACCTCAACTACGAAGGTGAGATCGCCATCGTCATCGGACGTACGGCCCGCAACATCGCTCTGGCCGACGCCCCGCACTACATCGCGGGCTACACCATCGCCAACGACTTTGGCCTCCACGATTTTCGCGACACCGACGCCGGCTCGATGTTGCGCGTGAAGGGTGCTGACACGCTCTGCCCCATCGGCCCCGGGATCGTCACGGACTGGGATTTCCGCTCCAAATGGATGCGCACCAGCGTCAACGGAGTCGTTCGTCAAGACGGCAGCACCGACGAGATGGCCTGGGACATGTGGTATCTCGTCACCGACATCGCCCGGCTCATCACTCTCGTTCCCGGCGACGTCATCTTGTCCGGTACGCCCGCGATGTCACGACCAGTCGAACCGAGTGACGTCGTGACCGTAGAGGTCGAAGGACTCGGTGAACTGTCCAACCACGTTGTCGCCTCACCCGCGCCGGTCAGTGACGAAGTGGGCGCCCAGCCGACCGCGAGCGAAGAAGTGCTCTCCACCGCGATGGGCGGAGACTGGGAGTTCCGTGGACAACGTCGCCCCAACCCCACGTCGCGAGACGATCTCCCCTTTCCCCGGGTCCATCCAAGGTACGAGTCATGACCGAAGAGCGCGTCTTGGTGGGCGACGTTCTCGTCGCGACTGGCCACTTCATCAACAACGAGCGCGTGGCGTCGCCACGAACTTTTGAGGACCGCTCACCGCTTGACTGGTCGCTCAAGTTGGCCGACGTTGCTCGTGGATCGGCCGACGACGCCGACCGGGCCCTGGCGGCCGCGAGTGCCGCCTTTCCCGCCTGGGCCGCCCTCGGCGTGCACGAGCGCGCCAAGTACTTACGCCGATTGGCTGACCTCATCGACGACAACGTCGAACGCATTGCGGCCGTAGAGGTCCTCGACATGGCCATGCTCGAAGAGAGCTTGCGCCTACGCGTTATTGGTCGTGGGGCTCGAAACTTCCGGGCGTACGCCGACCTCGCGGAGCACTACGAACCGCGGCGCTGGGCGTCGAACGGCACGCACAACACCGTGCTGCGCATGCCGGCTGGCCCGACTGTCGTGATCACCCCCTGGAACGCCCCCTTCATGCTCTCAACGTGGAAGTGCGCCCCGGCGCTCGCCGCGGGCAACACGGTCGTTCTCAAACCGGCCGAGTGGTCGCCACTGAGTTGCTCGCTCCTCATGGACCTAGTCCTCGAAGCTGACTTTCCACCGGGCGTGTTCAACCTGGTCCAAGGCGTCGGTGAAGAAGTGGGAGCAGCCCTAGTGGCCGACTCGCGGGTACGGCGGATCTCTTTTACCGGCTCGCCCGAGACGGGTCGCAAAATCGGCACTATCGCAGCCCGTAACCTCGTGCCCTTTACCGGCGAACTGGGCGGCAAGGGACCCTTCGTGGTCTACGCCGACGCGAACCTAGACCTCGCGGCCGAAAAGGCCGCCCTCATGTACGACGACGCCGGACAGGTCTGCCTCGCGGGCACGCGCCTGCTGGTCGAAGAGAGCATTCGTGATGAGTTCCTCGAGCGCTTCACGAGCCAGGCCGAGATGCACGTCTTGGGTGACAGTCGCGACCCGTCGACGACCGTCTCGCCCCTCATCCACCCCGAGCATTTGGCTCGCGTCGAAGGCTTCGTGAATCGATCGGTGGCTGCGGGCGACACGCTCATCTTCGGCGGTGAGCGCACCACGGCTGACGGCCTGTGGTACGAACCAACCCTCATTGAGCCGAGATCGAACGAAGCCGAGATCGTCCAGAACGAGGTCTTCGGTCCCATCCTCACGTTCCAGACCTTTAGCGGCGAAGACGAGGCGATTGCCCTCGCCAACTCCACCGCCTACGGACTCTCCGCGATGGTCTTTACGGCCGACGAGAAGAAGGCCGATCGCTTCGGGCTCGGCGTACGCGCGGGCACGATCTGGGTGAACTGCTTTTTGGTACGTGATCTCACCGCACCCTTTGGCGGTATCGGAATCAGTGGGGTAGGTCGCGAAGGGGGCGACTACGCCCTCGACTTCTACAGTGACCTCAAGACCTACCAGGTAAAGGAGGAGACCACGCATGGGTGAAATTGTGGGGGCCGGCTTCCTCGCCCACGTCCCAACCATCGTGCTGCCCGACCAGGAGCGGCGCGCCCTGAACGAAGGCCGCGAGAGCACCCTGTACACCGGTCTGCACCAACTGCGTCACGACGTCTTCGATGTACTTAAGCCCGACCTTGTCATCGTCTTTGACAGTCACTGGTTCACCACCGTCGAGTTCGTCATCACGTCCTCACCCCGTCGACTGGGCTTTTACACTTCCGAAGAGTTGCCCCGCGGGATGTCGAGCGTGCCCTACGACGCCAAGGGTGACCCTGCCTTCGCTGCCTTGGTGGGGGCCATCGCCGACGCCACCCCCGAGTGCTGGATTACTCCAATAGACAATGAGCACTTGCCGATCCAGTACGCCACGACGAACTTCTTTCCGTTTCTCCAAGGCGACGAGGCCTGGGTCTCGGTGAGTACCTGCCAGACGGCCCAGCCCGACGACTTCGCCGCGGTCGGCCGAGTGATCGCCTCCGCCGTGGAGCGCATCGACCGGCGCGTCATCCTCATCGCCTCGGGCGCTCTCAGTCACACTTTCCACTCCCTGCGCACGTTGCGACGCCACGAGGCGGCCGGTGAAGAACACATCTTTTCGGAACAAGCGCGCCGGGCTGACCACGGAGTCATCGACGCCTGGGGCCGGGGCGACCACGCCAGTGTGGTCGACAACATTGACGAGTTCATGAGGGTCAGACCCGAAGGGCACTTCGCTCACTACCAGATGATGGTGGCGGCCCTGGGCGGACGGGACTGTGTTGCGCCGGGACGACTGTTCTCGGCTTACGAGAACGCCATCGGCACCGGGCAAGTCCACATGTGGTTCGACCGTCCCGAGAACGGGTGGGTGGGCGCATGACGTTACGCGGACTCCCCTTTCCTCGCACCGCGACCGGACAGGCGTCGCTGTTGCCGCCCCTTCCGTGGCACTACTCGGGCGACCTGCTCACCGTTGAGTACCGCACCGACCCCTCCGCGATCGCGGCGCTCCTGCCCGAGGGGGTCAGCCTCGCCCACGACGACGAGGACCCCGGGGCGGTCGCCTTTATCTGGGCCGACTGGCAGAGCTGCGGCGACGACGGCGCCGAACTCCTCGATCCCGTTCGCTCCCAGTACAAGGAAGCCTTTGTAGTGGTGCGCTGTCGCTACCGCGACCAACTCTTTAGTCGCTGCGTGTTCATCTGGGTCGACAAGGACTTCGCCCTCGTACGCGGGTACCTCCAGGGGTACCCCAAGAAGCTCGGCTCCATTCACCAGACGCGACCGATCACCCGGGGTCAAGCCGGCCCGCGCCTTGGTGCCGGCGCCGCCTTTGGTATGACCCTCGCCGCCAACGACCGTCGCCTCGCCCAAGCGACCGTGACGTTGGCTGGCGAGAGCGCCGCGAATGGATTCGTCAACGCACACCCGATGCTGCATCACCGCTGGTTCCCACGTATCGAACTCGACGGACGCGACTCGATTGAAGAAGTGGTCACGATGTCGGGGGTCAACGTCGACCTCGGACCCGCCTACGCCGGCTCGGCCACATTGGAGCTCTTCGACTCACCGAGCGAGGAACTCAACTCGCTTGCTCCGCGCGAGATTCTCGGCGGGTACTTCCGCTCCGTTGGCACCACCTTCGATGGTGGCGTGACCCTTGAGGACTGAACGTGTCGCGACGCATCGCTAGCTCCCACGACAGCGTCGTCCTGCAGGCCGAGCGTGATATCCGCGCGCGCTTGAGTGATCACGAACTCGACTTTTCGGCGATGAGTGCCGTGTCGAATATCTATCGAACGGGCTCGGCCGTGCGTAATCACATGGAGCGCGAGGTGCTGGGGGACTACGACCTCAGTTGGGTCGCCTTTACCGTTCTGTGGGTGCTTTGGATATGGGGCGAACAGGAGACCGGTCACGTCGCGGCCGAAGCCGGTATCACCAAGGGCACGTTGACCGGGGTCATGAAGACCCTGCAGGCGCGAAAGCTCATTCGCCGCATCCCCCATCGCGACGACCGACGCCGCGTCTCCATCGGACTGTCCAAAGCGGGCCAGCGCCTCATCGAGCGAGTCTTCCCCGAGTTCAACGGACACGAGACGCTAGCCGTGAGCGCCCTTAGTGCGGGTGATCAACAAGAACTCGCGCGACTGCTCCGTCTCGTCTTACAGACCATTAGCGACACAGACGAGTCAGACGGATCTCCACACTTGACGTGACGCATCACCGACGTACGTGCAGCGACGTGCGTGCTAGCGTTCTCTGCGATCGTCAGCCATCCCGAGGAGGTGAGCCCAATGAACGCAGTAACCCCAGTGGGTGCTCCTCGTAATCCAAGATCGCGCGACTGAGTTAGTCGCCGCCGGGAGCGCCCTCAACGCACTTCGCGAAAGGCAACTCCCAGTGAACACCAGAACTCCCTCACCTCAGCACATCTCTACGACGACGCCTCCTGACGAGGCCGAGGCGCAGTGCGACACCATCAGGCCGCCCGCGAACGAGCGAGCGTTGGTCCTCCACGGCGGCGGCTCGGCGGGCAATGCGTGGGAGATCGGCGTCATTGCCGGCCTGTTTGATGGCGGATTGGATGTGACTGGGGCCGACGTGATCATCGGGACATCCGCCGGCTCGACGGTCGCGGCCCAGATAACGAGCGGCATCGAACCGCCCGAACTGCTCGCCACCATCCTGGCCGCGGGGCCCCATTCACGCTCTGGTTCACCTCGAACTGACCGCGGACGCGTTGTGAACGTACCGGTAGCCGACCATATGGCGAGGACGAACGCGATCATCGGTGCCGCTGAGGATCCTGGCGACATGCGCCGCAAATTGGGCGCAGCGGCGCTCGAGATGGATACCGCTGCGGACAACTCCGCCCAGTCGCAGTGGCGCGCTACCGTTGCCGCTCGCCTACCCAGCGAGCATTGGCCGCAGCAACCGGTCCTCATCGTGGCCGTTAATGCCCATACCGGTGAACCGGTGGTGTTCGATCGCCACAGCGGCGTCGACCTCGTGGACGCCGTTGCTGCGAGCTGCGCCAATGGCTTCGGTGTCCCTCCCTACACCATCGGCGATAGCCGATACATCGACGGCGGGTACCGGCGCAGTGAGAACGCCGATCTGGCCACCGGCTACGAACGAGTGTTGGTGCTGTCACCATTCGGTGGCAGGACTCGAATGCCGTTGGAGTGGGGAATGCACCTCGCCGCACAGGTCGACGAACTACGCGCGCGCGGCAGCTGGGTGGAAACCATCTTTCCGGATCACGACTCTCGCGAGGCGTTTGGCGACAACATGATGGATCCGGCCAGGCGACCACCCGCGGCGCACGCCGGCTACCACCAGGCCAGGACTCTTGTCGGTCAGCTCAGCGTCTTCTGGCGCTGACTGACGCGAGGATGGACTGTCGAGAACCTTTACAGCTTGGTCACTTCAAAGACGGTGTCGGCGCGTTCCACCAGGTCGCTTTCGTGAGACACCACCACTATGGCGACGCCGCGCGCGCACTCTTCGTCGAGCAACCTCAGGAGTAAGGCGCGATTTACCGGGTCCAGTTCCGCCGTGGGTTCGTCCATCACCACAACGTCGGCCCCCTTGGCGAGGGCCCGAGCAATGGCGACGCGCTGTCGCTGACCCCCCGACAGATCCGCGACGGGCCGTTTGGCACACGACTCCAGTCCCAGTTGCTCGAGCCAGTGCCCGGTTCGTTGGCGGATCTCGTCTTTGGTCAGTGACAGTGACTGAAGAGGCAGGCCGACGGTCTCCGTGGCGGTCAGCACCGCCACTAGCCCGAAGTCCTGGGTCACCAGAGCCGGTCGCTGTACGAACTCGGTGCCCGCGTCCAACACGGTGTCACCCACGCGAACCTCTCCGCGATCGGGCGGACGAACTCCGGCCAATGTATGGGCGAGCACGGTCTTGCCCGAGCCCGAGACTCCCGTGATGGCGAGGATCTCTCCTGGGGCGACCGACAAGGTCACGTTGTCGAGCAAGGTCCGACCCTCGACGTCCACACCAAGTTGCGTTGCGTTAAGGCCCACGTCGCTCACGATGAATCGTCCTCGTCGGCTCGGCGCAGCTCCACCCCGTGATCGAGCCGAATGACTCGCACCAGACTGTCGGGGGGTAAGAGATCGAGCACGTCGGGCGGTAGATGCAGGCTGCCGTCGCGGCCGATGACCGCGTACTCCACGCCCAAGCGGCCCTCGGCGCCCACCCTGCCGTCACGGATCGTCACGGTGCGCCCGAAGCGATTGGCCACGTCCACGTCGTGCGTCACGACGACGACCGTGAGTTCGATCTCGCGGTGGATGCGCAACACCGTGTCAATGACCAGGTCTCGCTCCTCACTCGCGAGTTGGCTCGTGGGTTCGTCGATGAGCAGAAGTCGCGGCATGACCGCCACGCCCGCGACGAGCGCGACGCGCTGACGCTCACCCATCGACATGTCCGAGACCCGACGATCAGCCAGGTCGCTCGCCCCAAACTGCTCGAGCAACTCTGACGCACTGCGGGTGGGCTGGCGCCCGCGGCGACGCGCGCCGTGCTGGGCGAACCACACATTCTCGCGCGCCGTGGCGTAGGGCAAGAGGTTGGCCGCCGCACCCTGGACCACGAGTGAAATGTCCTGAGAACGTAGTCGTGAGAGGGCGTCGGGACTGAGCGAACTGAAGTCGTGCTCGCCGATGCGCACCGTGCCCGCCGAGGGCGGAAACTCTCCGGCCAGCAGTCCGAGTACCGTTGACTTTCCCGCACCCGACGGCCCGAGCAGGGCCACCGACTCCCCCGCCGGGATGTCCAGATCGATCCCGCGCAGCGCCACGACTTCGCCCTCGGAGGACGAATACAGGTGCACCACGCCCGAGAGATGAACCTCTGCTCCCGTCACCTCCGCGTTTCGCATCGTCTCACTCACGCTCACTCCAACACCTCGCTCTCGTGTCGGCTCTTGGCGCGATGCATCACGAGCCGTGAGGAGACCGCGACGGCGATCACGAGCAGCCCCGCGAAGAGACCTACGGAGCCAAAGAAGGGGCCAAACGGCACCGAGTGCGAGATCTGAAGACCCCCCGAACCATTCACGAACTGTGGCAGCTTCGCCAGGGCCAACTCGTCGACCAGAAGTCCGATCACGGTACCTAAGACCAGTGATGTCGACAGCGTCACCAGGCTCTCCAGGGTCTGGGCGCGGCGCACTTCGCGAATCGGCACGCCCGCCATCCAGAGGGCGGCGCGCTCGCGGCGGCGCCGACGCCCGTCGGTGATGATGATGAAGGCCACCGTGCAGATCGCGAGGACTCCGGCGATGGGAGTGACCAAGAGCGCTACGGCATACGCCAGCGCGACGCCCGCGTGATTGAGAACGTTCAGGCGCGACGCGGTCGTCGTGATCGTACCGATCATCACGCCGTCTCTTTGGAGTCGCTGCAAAATAGCGGGACTTGCACCGGGCGTGAGCCACACCTGGAACGTGCGAATATCCTCACTGCTCGTTGCCGCCCGCTCGGCCAAAGCGTAGTCAGCGATGACGCCATTGCTGCCGAGCAGCGGCAAGGTGGACACGATCGCGACCGGGTGCGCGGGCAATAGCCCCCCACCGAGGTCGATATCAATGTCGCCGTTCGCCGACGGTGACGGTGGCGCGTCGGAACTGGCGGCGCCCCCGGTGACGATGGCCGGCAGTGCCGGGGGTAGGTCGACGACATTGAGCAGGAGTCCCTGGAGCGCGAGTTGGGCGCCTGGAATGTCGAAGGTGACGGCCGTGGCAGCGGGTGACGCGATCTGCACCGAAGATGGTTCGGCGCTCCACGCGCCCTTCTTTCCCGCACCAAAGGGTACGGCGCGCCACGCGCCATTGTTTTCGACCGACACGCCGGTCAGAGCAAAGGACACGCTCGGGGAATAGCTCGTGTTGGAGTTTTTCCAGTTGGGCGCAAGACTGATCAGACGACAGACGTCCGCACACCCGCTCAGCGAGAGAGTGTAGGTGTGCGTTCCGCTCGTGATGGGACCGATGTAGGTCGACGGGCTGGCCTGATACGTCTGGTCGTAGAGGTTGACGCCGAGCTCGATATCCGGCGTTCCCGCCGCGACATCGAGAGTCAGACGAAGCTTCGTGCCGTTAAAGACGACGCCGTTGGGAATCGAGGGAGAGATCTTGCGCGCGAGTTGGGCGAGCGAGAGCCGCGACAGCGACGTCTCCCAGTAGGCGACGCGGGCAAGTCGCGAGCTATCGACCGCCATGAGGTCGCCCGTGGACGAGCTGTAGTTCGCCACCGCCATCGCCTGGCGGCCGCTCGGATCGGCGCGACGTACGGCATCTTCGAAGTTCACTCTGGCGGGCGGGGTGACGTTTACGACCTCGGCGGCTCCCCCGTCGAAGTGGGCCACCAAAGTGCGATTGGACGACGCCAAAAAGAAACTGCTGACGGCGAACAGCAGAACCGCCGTCGCGGCGGTGAGGGGCAAGAGACGTCGCATCGAGATGGGACGACGCCCAATCTGGCGCAGAGCAAGAAACCAGGCCACCCGACTCGACTCGGCGGTGCGCGCAATGAGAACGTTGATCGCCAGAGCGATCAGGCGGAGTCCGAGCAGCGAGGCCCCCAGCGTCAGGATCCCCGGCGCGGCGAGCGTGAGAGCACTGCCGTGGGACGCGCTGAGTGAGTCCTTCGAGCTCAATAAGACCACCCCGGTGACCGTGAGAAAAAGAGCCACGGCATCGATCGCCAGAGAGAAGCGTCGAGCCTGACGAGCGCCCACGGCGCGCGAACGCCACAGATCGAGTGAGGCGAGCGTCATCGCGATCACGCCGGCCACACTCGCCCCCACCGCCGTCAGAATCGACGACACGGGAAAGCGCACGGGGGTGCCGGACTCGAACAGCGTGTGCGAAATGACACCCAGCGTTCCCCAGGCCAGCAACAGCCCGATCGGCAGTGCGGCCAGTATCAGTGCGGCCGGCTCGCCCACCGCGAGGGCGATGAGGGCCGCGCGTGGAAATCCGTGCCGTCGGGCGAACTCGGACTCAGAACGACGATCCAGGACGATCGATCGTCCGAGCGAATAGACGATGAGGAGCGATAGCAACATCAGCTGCAACACGATGGCGAGCACGACGGTACTCATCAGACGATCATCGCGCTGCACGGAACTCACGACGCTCGATAGGCCCGACGTCACGGGCAGGTCGTAGCGGTGCAAGAGCGTCGACTCAATAAGGCGGGCGCGCGAGGCGAGCGCCGTCGGGCCAATCAGCGTGGACGAGGGCCGCCACGCGAGATCCGCGGACAGTTCTGGTTCGGTGATCGAGTCCATCTTGAGCGCGGTGCGAAACGACGTCACGAGCGGATCCAGAATGATGTTGCTGGCCGTTCCGGAGCCGAACGTGAAGTAGTTGTACTCCTTCCAGTAGTTGGTATTGACCGAGGACGGCTGAATATAGATCGCGCTAACCGTTACCACCTGCGTGCGGGTCGTGGTGGGTTCGCCGATGCGAAAGACCGTCCCCACGCTGGCGTGGGCCGTCTTCGCACTCCTCTCGCTGAGGGCCACGTCGTACGGCGCCGTGGGGCAACTGCCGTCGATGAAGTGCAGATGAGAGCAGAGTCCCGTGCGCGCCAATATGTCTGCTTGAAAGGACGAGTTCTCGAAGGCGAAGTGCCCCGCGTCATCGACCGTGAAGATCGCGGGCGCCAACAACCCGGGAGCGAGGCTTTGCGCTCGGCGTGACGCTGCCTTCATCTTGGCCAGTTCGCGTGTGCTTCCCGCCTCGTTCATCAGCAAGTCGGTCTGGCCGATGGGCGTGGCCCTCGCCGTGCTCGTCAGGACCGACGTGTCGGCACTCTGGAGGAACATGGGACCGATGGCGGCGGCCGTCACCGCGATGACCGCGACGATGAACAACATGATGGCCGCACCCCGTCGAGCGCCGATGCCCGATGCGAGTATGCGCAGGCGAATGGCGCGATCGCCAGGCGTGCTCATACGTGATGCTTCCGGTTCGGCGCGTTCACGCGTACGCTGACGTCCCGCGCGACGTCAGCTCCGCTCGAACTCTCGAACCCGCCGCTCACCGTTCAGCATCGGCCGTAGCAATGAGGTGGCGGGCGGCGCGCGCTTCGTCCACTCGCGACACCGGCGTGTTCTGAGGCGCCCGATGCAACGAGTCCGGGTCGCTCGCGGCGCGCTGCGCGATTCGCTCGATGGCCTGAGCCAGTGCTTCGAGGGTTTGCACGCTCTCGGTTTCGGTTGGTTCAAACATGAGCGCTTCGTCGACGATGAGCGGGAAGTAGACAGTGGGCGCGTGAAAACCCTCGTCGAGGAGGGCCTTGGCGACATCGAGCCCCCGCACCCCAAACCTGGACTTGAGGTCGGTGGCCTGAAGGGTGCATTCGTGCATGCACACGCGGTCGTAGGCGGCGGGCAAGATGGCGCGCAGGCGCTGACGTAGCCAGTTGGCATTCAGCACGGCGTGCTGGGCCACGCGCGACAAGCCGTCGCCTCCGTGCACATCGATGTAGGCGAGGGCCCGGGCGAGAACGAGCGCGTTGCCGTGCCAACCGTGCACCCGCCCAATAGTGCGCGCAGGCATGACCCACTCGAACGAACCGTTGGACTGTTTGGTGGGCTTGGGTCCGGGCAGGAACTCCGCCAGACGTGAGGCGACCGCCACGGGCCCCGCGCCCGGTCCCCCGCCGCCGTGCGGAGTCGCAAAGGTCTTGTGCAGGTTCATGTGCACGATGTCAAAGCCCATGTCACCGGGTCGCACCGCGCCCAAGATGGCGTTCAGATTCGCTCCGTCGTAGTAGAGCAGTCCCCCCACGTCATGCACCGCGAGCGCGATCTCGATGATCTCCTCCTCAAAGAGACCCACCGTGTTGGGGTTCGTCAGCATGATGCCCGCCACGTCGGGTCCGAGGACCGACTTGAGCGCGTCTAAGTCCACCAGACCGCGCTCATTGGTGGGGACGGTCGTCACCTCGTAGCCGCCCAGGGTCACCGACGCCGGATTCGTGCCGTGCGCCGAGTCGGGAATGATGACTCGCTGGCGCTCCTCGCCGTTGGCTTCGTGGAATGCGCGCATCAACAACAAGCCGGTCAGCTCGCCCGCCGCCCCCGCCGCAGGTTGCAGCGTCGCTGCACTCATGCCCGTGATCGCACAGAGCTTCTCTTCCAGGGTCGCCATGATCTCGAGCCAACCCTGGCTCAGTGACGCTGGAGCTCCGGGATGCACCGCGCTCAGACCCGGGTCGCCCGCGACGGCGTCACAAAACTTCGGGTTGTACTTCATCGTGCACGAACCGAGCGGGTACATGCCCAGATCGACCGAGTACTGGCGGTGCGAGAGACGAGTGAAGTGGCCCACGAGGTCTCGTTCGGAGACTTCGGCGACACCCACCACTTCGTCGTTGAGGTGCGCGACGGGCACCATCTCGTCAAGGGCGAGCGCTGGCACGCCGGTGGTACGCAGTTGATAGGCGGAGCGCCCGGGCACGGACATTTCAAAGAGGGTGGGTTCGGTCTCGTGACCCATGAGGGGTGCGGACGCTGCCCGGCCTCCGGGGGCGACCGTGCTCATGCGAGCACCTCCTTCAGGGCACTCACGTAGCGATCGAGTTCGTCCTTCGTGCGCCGTTCCGTGACCGCTACGAGCAGCACGTCGTCGTTCTCACCCTCGATGGAAGGATCGCGTCCGTGACAGAGTTCGCTGGCCGCCAGGCCCGCCAGCACTCCGTGATCGGCCATGCGCTCAACCACCTCTTTGGCTGGTCGTGACAGCCGCAGGGCGAACTCTCGAAAGAACGGCTGGTCGCTGACGGCGTGAACGCCATCGAGGGCGAAGAGTTGATCGAAAAGGTGGTGCGCGCCCTGAGCACAGCGCGTCGCAATCTCGCGCAGTCCATACGTCCCCAGCCAACCCAGTTGGACTGCCGAGGTCACGGCCATGAGCGTCTGATTGGTACAGACGTTCGACGTCGCTTTTTCGCGCCGGATGTCTTGCTCACGAGCGCGAAGGGTCGTGACGAATGCCCGACGGTCACTGGAGTCGACCGTCTCGCCCACGATGCGACCGGGCAAGCGTCGCACCTGGGCGTCGCTGCAAGCAAAAAGTCCGAGGTAGGGTCCACCGAAAGATAGGGCAGTGCCGAAGGCCTGGCCCTCGCCCACAAAGACGTCCGCGCCCCACTGGCCCGCGGACTTGAGAACGCCCGCCGCCACCGGGTCGGCGCCCACAATGAAGAGGGCTCCTTCGCGCGTGGCCAGCTCCTTGGCGATCGAGAGGTCTTCGAGCACTCCTAAGTAGTTCGGATACGCCGCGACCACGGCGGCCGCTTCGCTCACGTCCACGCTCGACCAGTCCGTTATCCCGTTGCGCAACGGGACTTCGATGATCTCGTGCCCGGTGCCGTGGGCGAACGTGCGCGCCACTTGGCGCCAGTGCGGGTGAATGCCCGATGAGATCACCATCCTCTGACGACCGGTCGCGCCGTGGGCCATGTTGAGCGCTTCGACGAGCGACGTCGCGCCGTCATAGAGCGAGGCGTTCGAGATGGGTAGCCCGCTCAGGCGCGCAATTAACGTCTGATACTCGAAGATGGCCTGCAGCACGCCTTGGGCCACCTCTGGTTGATACGGCGTGTACGCGGTGACGAACTCCGACCGACTCGCCAGGGCCCTGACCACCGCAGGCACTTCGTGATCGTACGCTCCCCCGCCCGCGTAGCAGGTCAGGTTCGTCGCACGAGCCTGGTTGGACGCCGAATACGTCGCAAAGATCGCCGCGACGTCCGGCTCGCTTAAGCCCGGCTCGATGTCGAGACCACCCGAGAGGCGAATCGCGGTGGGGATATGAGCAAAGAGATCGTCGAGTGAGTCCATGCCGAGGAACTCCAGCATCGAGTCGACGTCGTCTTTGGTGTGCGGCAGGTAATCGGCCACTACGACTCCTTGGGGACGAAGGGCAGGGAAACGACCTCGGCCTCGATCTCACGCCCGCGCAGGCGCACCGTGACGGGTTGGCCGGGCGCGAGGCCCGGTTGGAGTAAACCCATCCCGATCCCGTGGCCGAGGACCGGCGAGAAGTTCCCCGACGACAGGGTGCCGACCACGTCGCCCTCGACGGATACCTCACCACCATCACGTAGCGGTTGGCGATCGGACGTGGCGACCCCGGTGAGGAGTCGCGCGACACCTCGCTCGCGCTCGCGCTCCACTGCCCCCCGACCACGGAACGTCTCTTTCTTCCAACCCAGGACCCAGCCCAGACCGGCCTCCAGGGTGGTCGAGCTGTCCGTGAGTTCGTGTCCGTAGAGAGGCAGGGCCGCTTCGAGTCGCAGCGTGTCGCGTGCGCCCAGACCCGCGGGGAGGATGTCGGCTCCGACCAGCGAACGAAAGATCTCTTCGGCCACGTCGTTCGGTGCTGCGATCTCGAGCCCCGGTTCACCCGTGTAGCCCGTGCCCGCCACGCGAACGTCTACCCCGTTGAACCCAAAGCGTTCGACACGAAACCGTCCCACGTCGCCGAAGCGCGGATCAACCGTGGCGGCCTTCGCCCGCGCGTTCGGACCCTGAATGGCGAGCACGCAGCGCTCCGCGGTGACGTCGCGCCCACCGGGCAGCGCGGACGTCACGCCTTGAGTGTTCGACGCGTTGGGCATCACGTCAAACTCGTTGGTGCCGACCCACCACACGATGATGTCGTCAACGACGAAGCCGTCGTCGTTCAACAAGTGCGTATACTGCGCTCGTCCCGGGTCGACCCTGTTGAGGTCATTGGTCAGGGTCGATTGCAGGGCCTCGAACATCTCGGGTCCATCACAGCGCACGGTGCCCAAGTGACTGACGTCAAAGACCACGGCGTCGTGACGACAGGCCAGATGCTCGGCGACCGTGCCGGTGGCGTACTGCAGGGGCATCTCCCAGCCGCCGAAGGGGACGATTTTGGCGCCCAACTCCACGTGCAGGTCGTACAGATAGGGACGGCGATCCAACGGTGCTCCTTAGGCGGCTCGACCATCCACGATACGCAGATCGTGCGAGCGGAGCAGTTGGTGAAAGTCGCGCTGATAGACAACCAGCAACTCGATCTCGGGGTACAGGTGACGGAAGCGACGAATTTTTCGATTCTTCTTGGTCACCAGGCGCTGCTCGAGAACGGTGAGTTCAATGAAGAGCCGCCGGGCGGGCAGGTAGAAATCGGGCCGGAAACCCCGTGTGGGCGTACCGCGCTCGTCCCACTCCAGGGGGAACTCGATGGGTTCGTACGTCCACTCCAGGCCGTAGAGGGTGAGGAGTTGGGAAAAGAGTCGCTCGCTCGGGTGAGCGAATGATTGAGGAACGCTGGATACCAGGCTCGGGTGGCGACGACGGGTGTCGTCGCTCCTCGTCGGAGACGTCACGCCGTGGCGGCCCCCTTCTCCGACTTTGTGAGTTCTGCTTGGCTCATCATGGTCCGCAGCTCGGCGACCACGTTGGCGAGGGGAACGATGTTAAAGACGCCTTGGCCACCGCGCAGGAGGTCGACGAGGTCGCCGTCGCTCGCCGCGAGCACGGAACCCGAATCAGAGAGCACCAGACTGCTCGCTGCGAGGTCTTCACCGAGTGCGTCGCGCAGACACTCCACCGCCTGGCGAGCGCGCGCCAATGACACACCCGAATTAAGAAGTGATTTGATGACCTTTACCTGGAGGACGTCGCCGTAGGAGTAGGAACGCTTGGATCCGCTACCGGAGGCCGGGGTGATCGATGGCGTGATCAACTCCGTGCGGGCCCAGTAGTCCAACTGACGGTACGTCACCCCTGTCAGGCGACAGACCGTCGGTCCGCTATATCCGAATGTTGTTGTAGTTACCGTCATACGCACACCCTCCCGACCGAGGCCCATTCAGACTACCGCGAAGGACTACACGAGTGTAGTTATGGCGGCGCTAGATCGCAAACAAATCTGGCCGGCCCAGGGCTGGCGAGGAGGCTTCGGCGTGCAAACGCGTGGGAATGCGCCCTGCGCGCCGCGCGGCGTACCCCGCGCGCACGGCATCGCGCAAGGCC
>JBARLO010000069.1:0-11672 GCA_049801955.1 Acidimicrobiales bacterium | reverse complement strand
GGCCCCCGGCGGCCACGCCGCCCATGTAGCCCACGACGAAGGCGACCTTGCCACCGCCGTAGGCAATCGCGGCCATGACGGCCGTCGCCACGGTGCCGATAATGATGGTGCCGCGACGTCCGAGCGCGACCGCGCAGTACCGGCTGAGAATAAGTCCGCCGAGACCCGTGAGGGCGCTGAGCGCCACGACGAGAGAGACCACCTCGGGAGAGATCTTGAGCACGCTTTCGCCGTAGACGAAGGTGAACCCGCCCGCCGGGCCCGAGATCACCCCAACGACGAAGATGATGACCCCCACGATCGCCACTCGCGCGCGAAGTCCCTGGGGCACCGCCCCGAGGCGCGCCAGTGGACCACCCGCGCCCCGATACTCCGGTTCCGGTATGGGCCGCAGTAGCGGACGAAGAAACAACATCGGAATGAGCGCGATCGCAAAGAGATAGCGAAACGAATCGGGCCCCTTGATGAGTCCCGAAATAATCGCGGCGAGTCCCGCCCCGACTCCCGCGCCCGCCGACACGATGACGAGGCGATCGATGCGCGAACGGGTGTTGGAGAGTTCCACGGTGATGACTTGGACCAGCGTCGACGTCGAGGTCAACAGCGGCCGCGCCAGGGCGAAGCAGGCCACGAAGAACCAGTACGAGGGGCTGAGCGCGGCGCACGCCGTGATGAACAGCCCGACCAGCAGCGTGCGGCGCACCATGCTCACGCGCCCCCAACGGTCCGCCAGCGACGCGAGGGGCAGCGCGCCGAGCGAGGCGAATCGCAGGATCGCCAAACCAATGCCTAATTGCGAACCCGAGAGGCCCACCACACTTTGGAGGGTCTTGGTCGAGCTGTGGTGCCCGAAGTAGCCCGCGACCTTATCGAGCGAGGCGACGGCGCCGAAGGGCGCGAAGCCCGCGACCAGTGCGACCAGAAAGAGAGAGATCGTCACGGGCTGCCAATTTCGACGCACCATGGCGACGAGCGAGTCAGCCAAGTTGCAACGTCTCGTCTACGGCAACCAGGGTCTTGCCGTGGTTGCCTCCGCTAAAGAGCAGGCCCAGTGCTTCGGGCGCGCGCTCTAGTCCCAGCACCACGTGCTCGTGGTGCTTCAGCTCGCCCGAGAGCACCATCGTGGCGAGCGCACCTTGGGCCTCCGCGAAGCGCTTCTCGTAGTCGAGAACCAAGAAGCCCTCCATGCGCGCCCGGCGCACGATGAGCATGGACGTGTTTTCGATGCCGCGGCGAGGACCCTTGACGTTGTACTGCGAGATCGCGCCACACAGCACCACCCGCGCGTGCAGCGCGAGATTCGTGAGGACCGCGTCCAGGATCTCTCCGCCCACGTTGTCGAAGTAGAGGTCCACGCCCTTCAGACACGTCTCGCGCAACCGCGTGCGAAGGTGATCCTCGCGGTAGTCCAGGCACTCATCGAAGCCGTACGCGTCGACGACCTCCGCGCACTTCTGCGCTCCCCCGGCGATGCCGATCACGCGAGCACCCCTGGCCTTGGCGATCTGACCCGCGACCGACCCGGTCGCCCCCGCGGCCCCCGAGACGACCACGACGTCGCCGTCTTTCACCTGGCCGACGTCGGTCATGCCGAAGTACCCGGTAATACCCGTCACGCCCAGCACGTTCATCACCGTTGCCAGGTCCAGGCCCAGGCCCAGGCCCGAGGGGATTACCGAAAACCGGCTCTCGTTCGTCGCGAGTACCCACTCTTGCCAGCCGGTCATGCCAAAGACGAAGTCGCCCACCTTGTAATGGTCGTTCTTCGACTCAACGACGACGCCGACGCCGCTGCCGCGGATGACGTCACCCAGTTGAATCGGGGGCAGGTAGCCCGGCGCGTCGTCCATCCACGTGCGAATTGTCGGATCGATGCTCAACATGGCCACTTTGATGAGCGCTTCGCCCTCGCCGCACTCCGGCCGAGGGGTCGTCACGAGTGTGGTCGTCGACTCGCTCAGGTCGCCGTGGGGACGTTCGGCGAGCAGAATCTGGCGGTTCTCCATGAGGACTCCTTTAGGGCGAGGTGTCCCCACACTAAGTCGCGCGCCCCCCGCGAGCCCGGAGAGCTACCCGACGCGAGCCGCGCGCACGCGAGCGATGACCTCGTCCACGACATCGCTGGACGACGCGTCACCGCCCAGGTCGAAGGTGCGGATGCCGTCACTGGCCGTCGACAACGTGGCCTCACGTACCGCCACCGCACCGGCCGCACAGTCGGGGTGTCCGCGGTAGCCCGCGTGCTCGAGCACCGCGGCACACGCGAGCAGCATGGCCATGGGGTTGGCGACGTTCTTGCCCTCGAGCGAGGGCGCGGTGCCGTGGGGGGCTTCGGCCATGGCGACGGTCGGCTCCAGATTCTCATCGAGCGACAACAGAACCGACTCCGCCCCGGCGATCGAACCGAACATCGCGAGCACCAGGTCACTCAGGCAGTCGCCGTCTCGATTGAGGGCGGGAATCACGACCGGGGCGTTCCAACCTTCGGTCATGAGTCCGGCGTAGGTCGCGTCAATCAACATGGGCCGGTACACCACGTCGGGGTGGCGCTCGGCCGCGGCGTCCATTTCTTCTTTGAGCATGCCCTCGTAGGTCGCCGAGACCGTCCACTTGGGGCCGCCGTAGACGAGCCCGCCCAGAGACTCCGCCGATCGAAAGGAGAACTCGGCGACCGACTGGCACACCGAACGCTCGATGCGCTCCGTGCGCCAGGCCTCTTCGGCGCGCGATCCCGGCTCGCCGTCACGGCCCTCGATCGCGCCGTACGCGTCACCCACGGCCATCCGCACCACGACGACGGGATGGCTAAGCGCGACGATCGGCGTCACGCCGGGGATCCGACGACCGGTACGTACGATGACCTTGCCGTTGATGCCCTTGCGCAGTATCTGATTGGGCGAACCCACCCCACCGCGCTCGGGCGGGGTGACCGTGGCCGCCTTAAGACCGAGCCCGGTTTCGAGCATCGCCATGGCGGCCTCACGAACGACGCCGTTATCGGTCTCTTCGCGCGCGCGAAGTGAGAGATCGAAGCGCACCAGTTCGACCTCGGCGCCGAGCACGGAGGGATCGAGCACCCGCAACGACTCCTCTAAGAGTTCCTGACCGGTCTGATCACCTTCGCAGACAACAATCGTGGGCCGAGACATGACAACTCCTTCGTGTGTTCACCGAACACACTAGAGAGTGTCCCGACAACGACTAGCTAGCTCAGACGCGTCACTTCAACAGTCACGCCGAGCGAACTGGCCGGACCCCCGTGGTAGATCCCCTTCAGAGGAGGCACGTCGCTGTACTCGCGGCCCCTCGCGACCGTGACGTGTCCCAGTCCCACCTCGCCCGCGTTCGTGGGATCAACGCCGCGCCACTCGCCGGCGAAGTACTCGACCCACGCGTGGCTCTCCCCCACCATCGTCTCGCCGAGAGCCGCCTCGGGATCGGGGTGTAGGTAGCCCGACACGTACCGAGCCGGTACTCCGACGCTGCGCACGAGAGCGAGCATGACGTGCGTGAGGTCTTGGCACACGCCCTTTCCTTCATTCCACGCATCTTGGGCCGTCGTCGTCACCTCGGTGGCGCCGCGCACGTACTCCAGACGCTCGACCACCGTGGCGAGTGCGGCCTCGACGATCGATCGCACATCGCGCGAGGACGTCGTCGTCTCTCGGAACTCCTCGAGGACATTGGTGGACAGCGTCGTATGGGGAGTTGGTGCGAGGTACTCCACGTACCGATCACTCCACGACACTTCGAGAAGCGTCGAGAGGTCGACCTCGGTTGTGACTTCACTGTCGCGCAAAGTCTCGACCGTCGCGTCGGCGACCACCTCCAAGCGCTCGTGGCCCTCGTGGAGGTCAAAGGTAGTGACGATGGTGTCGAAGTAGTCGCGGTACGTCGACTGCAAGGCGTACGGCGTGATCGATAACGACGAGAACTCGACGCGCTGACGCGCGAGCGCAAGCGGCGTCATGCGCACCTCGTTGTAGGACGAGTCCGCCGCACCGTCGTAGGAGAAGCCCGTCACGTGTCGAACGCGAAGGCGCATCGAGTCGCTCACGCGCCCTGCCCGCTGGCCCAGTTGATCGCCACGACGTGTCGAAAGTAGCGCTGGGTGATCTGATCGTTCGCGGTCGCACTGGTCTGTTCGAGCAGGTCGAGGATCTCGGCCAGTTCGCTCAACGCCGCACGAGGATCCATGTACTCCAGACGGGTCTGGGTCAGTCGAATGGTCAGTCGAGCCTGATTCACGTCCCGGTCCACCGGACCGACCCGGGAGAGTTCGTCCAGGCACTGGTCGGCCACGGCGAGTGAGTAGTAGGCGGACCGGGGAAAGTCCCGGTCGAGCAGGAGGAAGGAGGCGATCTCCTCGGGGCTGGAGACCTGGACCGACGAGCGCAGGTACGACTCCATCGCTCCCGCGGCGCGCAGCAGCGTCAACCAGTCGGGCGTGTCGTCCCCGGCGAGCAACCGGCCCTCGAGCAATCGCGCCGACATGTCGATGCGCTCGAGACTGCGACCGAGCAACAAGTACCACCAGGTCTCGTCGTGGCTGATGGTGGCGTCGGCCAGTCCCGCAAAGAGCGCGGTGCGCTCTCGTACGTACGCCATATAGTTCGCCGCCCCCACGCGGCGAGCCCGTCGGCGCTCGGCGGGCAGTTCGTTGCGCGTGGCGTTGAGACAGACCCACATCTCTGAGGAGATCACCTCGCGGGCCCGCCGGGCGTTCTCGTAGGCCGCGAGCAGGCTGCCCGTGATGGCCGAGTGATTGAGCGGGTCGTAGACGAGGTGCTCGAGCACCATCGATTCGCTCACGACGGGTTCGTCGATCTCCATACCCAAGATGGCGAACAGCGAGCGACAGGCGAGATCGGGGTCCCCGAACGGGTCCTCGGCGATGCGATGGACGTAGGCGTCGACGATGCGCGACGTGTCATCGGCGCGCTCGACGTAACGACCAGTCCAGTAGATGAGCTCGGCCAGGCGAGAGAGCATGGGACGCGTCACTGGTTCGCCCCCACCGTCGACGGCCCCGCTTGACGCTCGGTCCCCTCAAGGTGAGCCAGCGGTAGCGCCACACTCACGTCCACAGCCCGTGGCGGACGTTCGACGTCCGCGAGCACCCACGTGTCCTTCGATCCACCGCCCTGACTCGAGTTCACGACGAGCGCCCCCTCGCCCAACGCGACGCGCGTCAGCCCTCCGGGCAGCACCCACACGTCATCGCCGTCGTGGATGGCGAAGGGACGCAGATCCACGTGGCGCGGCGACATCTCGTCGTCGACGAACGTCGTCACGGTCGACAGCGCCACGGGACGCTGAGCGACGTAGCCCCGCGGGTTCGCCAAGATGGCCGTACCCAGGGCGCGCAGCGTCCTGGGGTCGCTCTGGGGGCCGATGACGATGCCCTTGCCGCCCGAACCGTCGACCGGTTTGATCACGTAGCGCTCCAGGTGACTCGTCACCTCAAAGAGGCACTCGGGGTCTTCGAGTCGGTACGACTCGACGTTGTCCAGCAAGGGCTCGGCGCCGAGGTAGTAACGAATGAACTCGGGCACGTAGGTGTAGATCAACTTGTCGTCGGCCACCCCGTTACCGATGCCGTTGGCCAGAGCGACGGTCTTGGCGCGAGCGGCGTTGACCAGTCCGGCGACGCCCACAACGGAGTCCGGGCGAAAGTGCAGCGGATCGATCCACTCATCGTCCACGCGCCGGTAGATCACGTGAACGGGGCGCTCGCCCCGGGTGGTGCGTACGAAGACGTTGTTGCCCACGACCACCAGGTCGCTGCCCTCGACCAACTGCACGCCCATCAGTCGCGCCAACAAGACGTGCTCAAAGTACGCCGCGTTGTGCACGCCGGGCGTGAGGACGACCACGGTGGGGTCGTGCACCCCGTCGGGCGCCGCCCGACGCAGCGCGCGCAGCAGTCGACTCGGGTACTCATCGACCGGATGAACGCGATAGCGCGAGAACAGCGAGCGAAAGCTCTGGGTCATCGCGCGACGATTCTCGATCACGTAGGACACGCCCGAGGGGATGCGCACGTTGTCTTCGAGCACGCACAGTGTCCCGCGCTCGTCGCGCACGATGTCGATGCCCGACACGGTGATGCGCGCACCGCGCTCCTGGGTGATCCCCACGGCCTCACGGTGAAAATGGGGACTCGTGAGAACGAGACGGCGCGGGATCACCCCATCGCGAAAACAGTGACCTTCGCCATAGACGTCGTCCAAGAACGCTTCAAGGGCGAGGACTCGTTGACGCACGCCGGCGGCCAACTGCTCCCACTCAGCAGCCGCAATGACGCGCGGTATGAGGTCCAAAGGAAAGGGCCGTTCTTCGCCGCCAAAGGCGAAGGTGACCCCGCGGTCGGTGAAGGTGGCAGCCAACTGGTCAAAGCGCGAGCGCAGATCAGCCGGTCCCAAGTCGTGGAGCACGTCAATGATCTTGCGGTAGGCCGCCCGCGGGACGCCCGGGGCGGAATACACCTCATCCCACGCCGAGGTGGGTTCAATATCAACGAAGGCGCGAGCGATGTCACGTTCCTAGCACGCCCGGATTCTGATCGTCGTCTCACCACGGGCGAACGAGTCGTGCCTCGCTCGCACTAGAACGGAAGTCGCACGTCACATCAGATTTGGAGGATGTTCATGGAGTACGTCACGCTCGGCGACACTGGTCTGGAGGTCTCGCGAATCTGCTTGGGTTGCATGAGTTACGGCGAGCCCGACCGCGGCAACCAGCCCTGGTCGCTCGAGCGCGACGCGGCCCAACCGTTCTTTCGTCAGGCACTCGACGCGGGCATCAACTTCTTTGATACCGCCAACGTCTACTCGGCCGGCAGCAGCGAAGAGATCACCGGATCGACTCTTCTGTCACTCACCTCGCGTGACGAGGTCGTCATCGCCACCAAGGTCAACGGCCGGATGCGACCGGGCCCGAACGGTCAGGGTCTATCGCGCAAGGCCATCTTGAGCGAGATCGACCACAGTCTGCGACGACTCGGCACCGACTACGTCGACCTATACCAGATCCATCGCTGGGACTATCACACGCCCATCGCCGAGACCATGGAGGCCCTGCACGACGTCGTCCAGGCCGGTAAGGCTCGCTACATCGGGGCGTCATCGATGTACGCCTGGCAGTTCGCCCAGGCCCTCTACACCGCCGATCTCAACGGGTGGACGCGCTTTGTGAGCATGCAGGACTACTACAACTTGCTGTACCGCGAAGAGGAGCGAGAGATGTTCCCGCTCCTGCTCGACCAGGGAGTCGGGGCTATTCCCTGGAGTCCACTCGCGCGCGGTCGTCTCACGCGTGGCTGGGACGCGTCGACCAATCGATCAGAGAAGGATGAGTTCGGCCGCTCACTCGTGAGCGACGCCGATAAGCCCATTGTCGACGCCGTGCTCGCCCTGTCCGCTCAGCGTGGCGTGTCGCCCGCACAGATCGCCCTCGCCTGGGTGCTCAAGAATCCCGCCGTCGCGAGTCCGATTGTGGGCGCCACCAAGCCCGAGCACCTGAGCGACGCCGTCGCCGCGGTGGATCTGGTTTTAAGCGACGACGAGGTCGCCACGCTGGAAGAGAAGTACCGACCCCACGGCGTTGTGGGGTTTCAATAGAACCGCGCGGGGCGACTAGCCGATAAACGCCTTCACGTTGGTAATGAGCTTGTCTTCGACTTCAACGCTCCACAGAGAGTCCGCGACGTCGACCACCAAGAAGAGGTCGCTCAAGAGGAGAGTCTCGACCGCGGCGATGCCCAGGTGCTCAAGCCACTTGCCGATACCGAACTTCACGGTGTAGTCGCCCGAGTTCCCCTGAATGGTGATCGTCAGCGCCCGATCGGCCGCCACGGCCGTGCGCCAAAAACCGCCCTTATGCGCCTGAATCACGTTGCCCGCGTCGCTCGGCGGCGCCGACTGCACGGTGTAGCCGTTGGTCTTGAGGTACTCCTCGATGTGAGTCGCCAGGGCCGACAGGTCAGTCCCCTTGCCGACGAAGTGTTCTTCCTTGTCACCCAGCACAGTGCGCTCCTTGATATCTGAAGGTTTCATCGCACCTTATCGGACGCTCCCAGAGCAAAGGGGTGCGCGTTGACAGAGACCGTCGCGATTGTCAGAATCGGGGTCCTGATCCAACCAGAGGATGATCGTCGATGAGTGACCTGTCTCTATACGAGCCCTATGACCCCTTCGTGGCGCTACTGCGCAACGGCCAGTTCTCCGCGCCCGCGGACGGATGGAGCGCGGAACTCATCGGAGCACACATCGCCCGGGCGACCGACCACATGGCCGCCCTCGTCGACCAGGTCCTGGCGGGCGAAACTCCCGCCTTCGATAATCGCGACGACGTGAACGAAGGCGAACTACGCGAGTACATCGAGGCCCACGGTGGAGTCGGCGCACTGGCCGACACGTTGGACGGATCGGCGCGTGAACTGGCCGCCGTCGCTGCTGCGCTGGACGACGGCCAACGCGACACCCCCATTACAGTCATGCTGGTGGACAACGGGGTGGTCGTGGTTGACCAGCCGATTCCTCTGGGCGCCTTACTTCAGACGCACGTGAACCTTCACCTCTCGGGTCACCTCGAACAACTCCAAGCCCTCGCCGATGGCTGAGGGCAACGAGCCCCGCACCGCCGAGCCGCCCGACGAATTCGACGTCTATGAACTGATCGTGCTGCGCCGCCCACCCAATGCACCCGCACTGGACGACGCCGCCGAGGACCTCCTCCAACGACAGCACCTCGGTCACTTCGCCGCGATGAAGGACGCCGGTTATCTCAAAGTTGCCGGACCGCTGAGCGAACAACCCGACGACAGTTGGCGGGGTATCTGCTTCTACCAAGTCGGATCGCTTAGCGAGGCACGCCGCCTCGCGGAGTCCGATCCCGCCGTACACGCGGGTCGGTTCATCGTGGACGCGATGAACTGGTTTACGCCCAAGGGTGCGCTGGTCTTTCCGACGTAATCGTCCGTTGCGCGACAGCGAACGTGGCCCTTAGTCCTTCATCAGATACGCCGCCACCGTGTCGCGGCCCGCGTCGGTCTCCTCGGCAGCCGAGATTTCAATTCGCCCGCCCCACTGCTCGATACCGTCTCGCACGCTGTTCTTCCACTCCAGACCATGATCGTGCGCCCATTGTTGGAGGTAGGCGTTGGCCGCGATGTGCTCCTCGCCGGTCTTGGCGACGTAGGCGAGCGTGACATACGAGCCCGCCGGAAGGGCGTCACTGACCATCCCGTCATCGACCGCGACCTCTGAGCTCACGGGTACCGCCGCCTCGATCTCGAGAAGATTCTCCATGTCAATGACGAGATAGCGAACGAAGGGGGGACCGACAGCGGCGATCCCCCGCTCGCCCAGCCACCCAAAGACTTCGGCGTAAAGTCCGTCCAGGACGCCGAAGCCGTGCATCGTGACGCTCGCGCTCATCGCCACGTAGGGCTGCTCGTCGCGTTGCTCAATCGTCGGCTCGTTCAACTCCATGGATCCTCCTTACTCACGCCTCGTGCCAGGACTGTACCGTCCCACGGTTCTTGGGTCCCCGACCCAAATACAGTTGGGCGGCGCCAATAATTCTGTGATCCGGAGTCGGTTCGGGTCGTCGGTGTTCGTAGATATGAGTGAAGAGGCCCAACGCCCTCAGAACAGGAGAAGATCCACCATGCAGTTCCTCATTTCTGTGATTGACGACATGTCGGTACGCACCGACGCCGAGCTCGAGACGGGTACCGCCTCGTCCGAGGAGAGAGAAGCAGTTAGCGCGTTGAACGAACGGATGATGGCGGCGGGCCAGTGGGTGTTCGCCGGGGGCCTAACGTCGCCCCACAATGCCACCGTCATCGACAACCGTGGTGCGCAGGCCATTGTGACCGACGGTCCGTTCACCGAGTCCAAAGAGTTCCTCGGGGGATTTTGGATCATCGACGCCCCCGATCTGAACGTCGCGCTGAAACTCGCCACCGAAGCGTCACAGTGCTGCAACCGCAAAGTTGAGGTGCGTCCGTTCCAGTGACGACGGAGGCGCGCGAGGCGATCGCTCGGGCCCACGACGACGAGTGGGCGCGAGTCGTCGCCTCCCTCACGAGGCGATTCGGTGATCTGGACATCGCCGAAGAAGCCGCCGCCGAGGCGTTTTCGATCGCGGCGGCGAAGTGGCCCGCTGACGGCGTCCCCCCCAATCCCGGCGCGTGGATCACCACCACCGCCAATCGAAAAGCGATCGACCGCATACGGCGTGAGCGCAAACGTGACGGCAAGCAAAAGGAGGCGCACGTGACATTTAGCGACGAACCATCCGAGCCGTTAGGCGCTCTCGATGACGAGCGACTCCGTCTCATCTTCACGTGCTGTCATCCAGCCCTCGCGATGCAGACCCGAGTGGCGCTCACCCTGCGCATGGTTGGTGGTCTCAACGTTTCTGAAATCGCCCACGCCTTCTTCGTTCAGGATTCCGCGATGGAGCAGCGCATCACCCGAGCTAAAGCCAAGATCAAGGCCGCCCGCATTCCCTATCGAGTGCCCGCCTCGGAGGATCTGCCGTCACGCGTGGATGGCGTCTTAACCGTCCTCTTCCTCGTCTTTAACGAGGGCTACCTCGCGACGAGTGCGGACGCCACTCCCCTGCGCCACGAGCTCACCGCCGAAGCAATCCGCCTCACGCGGTTGCTGCGCGCTCTGATGCCCGATAACGGCGAGGCTGCCGGGTTGCTGGCGCTCATGCTGCTCATCGATGCTCGTCGCGACGCGCGCGTCTCGATCGGCGGTGAACTCATCACCCTCGTCGAGCAGCAACGTGCAACGTGGGACGTCGCACTGATTACGGAAGGACATCAACTCGTGCGGGAGCGATTGGCCACGAACGACCCTCCCGGTCGCTATCAGTTGCTGGCGGCGATCAACGCCGTACACACATCAGCTCGCCAGTCGCGCGACACCGACTGGTCCCAGATCGTCGCGCTCTACGACCAGCTGGTCCAGCTCGATCCTTCAGCGATCGTCTCTCTCAATCGAGCCATCGCAGTGGGCGAACTTGACGGCCCGGACGTCGCGCTGGCCATCATTGACCGACTCGACAACGAGTTGAACGGGTATCACGCGTTTCACGCTGCGCGTGCCGATCTATTGCGGCGATTGGGCCGCAGAGAGGCGTCCAGCATCGCGTACGACAGAGCCATTGAACTCACCAACAACACGGCCGAAGTCGCCTACCTCACTCGTCGCCGCGACCAACTCCTGATCGATGAGGACTGACGTACACACCAGGCGATCGCAACGCGCAATGTGGCGAACGGATTGACGTTGTATTTTGGACAGTGTTCCGTGAATCTTGATTGGACGCGGTCATGGGAGCACCAACGTGACGACTAGGAAGCCGACCGGTACTAGCTGGGAAAGTTGGATCGATCGCCAGATCCGTGAAGCGATGGAGCGTGGTGAGTTTGAGGATCTGCCCGGTACGGGAAAGCCGATCCCGGATCTGGACAAACCGCATGACGAGAACTGGTGGATTCGTCAGAAGTTGCGCAGTGAGGATCTGTCATTCCTGCCGCCCTCGCTCGCGCTCAAGACAGCGGCTGAGACTGCACTCGCCGCTGCTCTGTCCGCCGAGTCGGAGAGTGAGCTTCGCGAGATCATCGCGCGGATCAACGTAAAGATCGCCGC
>JBARLO010000068.1:0-4844 GCA_049801955.1 Acidimicrobiales bacterium | reverse complement strand
ATGCGGGAGCGCCACACGCCGCGCACTCGGGCTGCCGCGTGTTCGGCCCAGCCGTCGAGTGCGCCCGTACTCAGCCAGCGAAGAGCGACCACGCCCATGAGGCCCAGAACTCCCTCGGTGACGTGGTGGTGAACGAGGTCGCTGAGGAAGAGCGCGGCCGCTCCGGCGAGGGCCAACGACAGAACGCTGGACGAGACACCGAGGACGCGAGCGACGCTGGGCGATGTCTCCGGGGTCAAATTAGAACCAGCGGACGCCACCGGGCAATGCTAATGATCTCGTCGAAAACTCAAAGGACGTCGTCACGGTGGGCGAGGGAGCGCGCGGGACCGTTGAGCCAGTCGCGCAGGGCTTTCGTGGCCCGACAGTCGTCTTCGTTGTAGGTGACGATTCGCTCGCGTGAGGTGAGTGCAGCGGGTGAGTCGTTCTTCGACGCCACTTCGTACCAGACCATGGACGCTTCACCACTGGGGTTGGCGTCGCGCCAGTGAAAGCCCGCCGCCATGGCCAGCTGCTTGAGCCCGAGGGGTCCCTCGGTTTGAATCTGCCGTTTGGCGAGCTCGTGGAGATCGATCCAGGCGGGAGGTTCGGCGCGGCGAAACGCCAGCAACTCGTCGATGGGCGGAGCGTCCGCGCTGGGGTTGGCCACCGCCCGGTTCATCGCCCCGTCTTCGGCGGCCGCCCAAAAGCAGTACGCGGTGAAACTGCGCCCCTGGGCGTGACAGAGTTCGCGAACCTCGCTCAGCCACGACCAGAACTCGCTGAAGATGCGGGTCTCGGTGTCTGGTGACAAGTCGGTCCATTCGACGAACGGGTGATAGCTCGCGACGACGCCTTCGGTGGGGCGATTCACGGTCACGAAGGCGCCCCACAGGTACGTGGTGTCGTCGTAACTCTCCATGTCGACGTCGACCTCGACGTCAGCCGTCGGGCATCCGATGTCGCTCGCAGCGACGATGCGCAGCGAACTGCCACGCTCGCGAGCTCGGGCACGATATATCAGGTCGTCGAGTTTGTCGATGCTGCGCCCCAGGACCTCTTCGGCCCGATGCGGCTCCAGGGGATTGATGGTCGTGTGACGAGCCCGCCGGGCGAGCGCGGGATCAAGTCGCGCGAGCTCCGCGCGAGTTTCCACCCTGTGCTCGCGCAGTAGGAGCTGTTGATCGAAGGACGTAAATCGCACAAGGGACACGTCGTCGATCTTCTCGAGCTGGTCCTCGCAGTAGGCGGCGTAAGGACAGTCGGGGCAGTCGCGGTGCCAGTAGGGGGTCGTGGGAAATGATCCGCCCAACGCTTCCCAGTTGTCGTGGGCGGTAAGGACGCCGAGGCGCTCTTCGTAGAGATGGTCGTAGGTCGCCAGATTGAACCGGGGATAGCTGTGTCCCGCCAACTCGAACCACCACAGGCGACTCTGGCGATCAACGATTGCGCCCCGCGAACTCAGGTCGGCGAATCCGAGCGCGCCGAGCACGCGCGTGGCGTGGGTAAGAGAGAGGCCGCTGCGCGTCATGGGCGGGCCGGGTCGCGTGCCCACGCCATCGACGAAGTTCGCTTCGGTGGGCCGTAGGAGTTCGAGGGTTCCCTGCAGGGTGCGCCGGGTACTGGCGGCCTCAACCACTTCGTGGTTCTTTACCAACAGCGGGGAGTAGGCGAAACGTTCGCCGATGCGCCCGACGCGAATGAGCGCATGAATCGACGCGGCGCGCTGACCGCGCTCATCGGGGGCCAGCCGCGGTTGCAGGAGAAGGGGGACTCCCTCTTCGAGCATGGACATTGTCTCGTTCTCGCCGTGAGGTCGGCGTGCATCGGGGTGCAGCTGAGCGAGGGTGTCGAGTACCTCGCGGCGGTGCTCGGCAGCACTGCGGCGTCGGCGCTCCATCTCGGGTGTGGGGGGAAGAACCTCGACGTCAAAGGGCGCCCCGCGCGAGAGGGCGACGCGGTGGACGCAGGCGGATACCTCATCGCTCCGCAAGTACTCGGCCACCGTTCAAGCCTACGAGGCGGTCGGCTTCTCGTTTCGCCAGCTACTCCACAGAGCGGCGTACTCACCACCGAGTGCGACGAGCTCGTCGTGGGTACCCAGCTCAGCGATCTGACCGTCGACGACCACGCAGACGCGATCAGCGTCGTGGGCGGTGTGCAGTCGATGCGCGATGGCGATCACGGTACGACCTTCGAGGACCGCACTGAGCGAGCGCTCCAAGTGACGCGCCGCTCTTGGATCGAGCAGCGCGGTGGCTTCGTCGAGGATGAGGGTGTGGGGATCACTCAAGACGAGTCGTGCCAGAGCCAGTTGCTGAGCCTGGGCGGGGGAGATGGGGTAGCCCGTCGTACCGAGATCGGTCGCCATGCCCTCGGGCAGGTGCTCCACCCAGTCGAGGGCGTCGACCGCCCCCAGGGCCGCCCTAATCTCGTCGTCGCTGGACTCGGGCCGGGCCAGAGCCAGGTTGTCACGCACCGAGCCGATGAAGATGTGATGTTCTTGGGTGACGAGCGAGATGTGTCGACGCAGGTTGGCGAGTGGTATCTCGGCGACGTCCACGCCACCCACGCGAATGGAACCCGCGCGCGGCGCGTCGATGCCCGCGATCAGTCGTCCGATGGTGGACTTACCCGCTCCTGAAGCTCCGACGATGGCGAGTCGCTCGCCCGGTCGCACCGTGAGCGAGAGACCTCGCAGCACGTCATGACCCGGGCGGTAGGCGTAGTACACGTCATCGAGCACGATGGTCTCGTCGGCCGGTTCTGGTCCTTCGAGGGGACGATCGTCCCGCACGACTGACACTCCCACCAGGCGAGCGAGCGAGGTTTGGCCGATCTGCAGTTCGTCCAGCCAGGACACAATTCGATCGAGGGGGTCGTTGATCTGCACGACGTAGAGCGTCACCGTCGTCGCGGCGCCGATGGCGACCACGTGGTGAATGGCGAGCCACCCGCTCCACGCGAGGGTCACCGCTACCGCCACCGCGAAGGCGCCCTCGACGGCGGGAAACCAGACCATGCGCATGAGCAGGGTGTACATCTCGGAGTAGAAGGACTCGCGCACGTTGTCTTCGATGCGCGTGGATTGACGTCCGCCCAAGCGGTGGGCGTCAATGGTGCGAGCACCCTCGGCGGTTTCGGCCACGGTGCCCGACAACGTGGCGTAGCTGATGCGCTCGCGTCGGTACCCGGGGGTGGCGTAGCGCAGGTACCAGCGGGTGGAAAAGAAGAGCACCGGTAATGACACCAGGCTCGCGACACTGGCGAGGGGACTCACCAGCAACATCGCACCGAGCGTGAGTATTGCCTGAAGGATCGCGACCAGCCACTCGGGCACGGCAAAGCGCACCGTGCGCGAGAGGGCTTCCATGTCGTTGGTGGTGCGACTCAGCAGGTCGCCGGTGCCGGCGCGCTCGACCTCCATGAGGGGTAGGGCCAACACGCTCGCCAAGAACTCCTCGCGCAGTTGGGCAAAGACGATCTCACCCAGGACGTAACTGCGCCGACGCGCGAAGTAGGTGAGCACCGCGTAGGCGAGCGAGGACACTACGAGCACGCCGACGTACAGCGAGATCTTGTGCGAGGTGAGCTGATGGTCGGAGGCAAAGTCCGTGATCTCGCCGATCACCCAGGCCGGAATCAAGCCCATGATCGCGGCCAGTGAGTAGAGCGAGAGCATGCGCACCAGGGGGCGACGGTGTTGGCGCATCAGTACGCGCGCGTAGGCCCTCACGACCCCCGAGGTCGCGGTGGGTAACTGATTGGAGCGGGCGCGGGTCGGGTCGCTCATCAGTTGTCCTGGCGCAGAACGATCTGGCGATAGCGCGCCGAGCGGGCCACGAGTTCGTCGTGGGTGCCGTGATCGGCCACGCGCCCGTTTTCGAGGAGATAGACGAGATCCATTCGTTCGAGCAGGAGGGGGCTCGTGGTGGCGAGCAGCGTGGTGTGGGCGCCGCGGATCTCGCGAAGTCGTGCGGCGATGCGGCCCTCGGTGTGGGTGTCCACGGCCGACGTCGGCTCGACCAGCACGAGGACTTCAGCGTTGGTGAGGATGGCGCGTGCCAGACTCAGGCGCTGACGCTGGCCGCCCGAAAAACCGCGTCCCCGCTCCTCGACGGTGGTGGAGAGGCCATCGTCGAGGGCGTCGAGCACGTCGAGTGAACTCGTGGCCCGCAGCACCGCGTAGATGCGTTCGTCGTCCATCGCCTGGTGGGGCATGAGCTCGTAGCGCAGTTCGCCCGAAAAGAGTCGCGGTTCGATCTCACTGACGACCACGTGGCTTCGCACGTCGTCCAGCGCGTAGTTCGCGATGGGCAGGCCGTTGATGAAGACGTCGCTGTCGTCGGCGTTAAATCGTCCCAGGCGATCGGCCTGGTAGGCGGCGTCCTCGGGTAGATCGCTCACCATGGCGCAGAGTTGGCCGCGCGCCAGGACAACGCCGCTGCGTCGATCCTCGAGACGAGTGATCCGTGCGGGCCAGGCGAGGGGGTTCTCGGGGCTCATGACGGTGGGCGTGATCGCCAGAACGCGCAGCACCTTGCCCGCGCCGACGTAGGCGCGTGTCGCTTGTATGACGTAGTCGATGGCGGTGCGCAGTGGGGTCGTAAGAAACATCGAGTACCCGAAAAAGGCGACGAGCTGACCAGCCTGGAGGGTGCCGTTCATCACGTCGCGCGCGCCGATGAATGTCACGATGCCCGTCAAGATGGCCGGGAGTAGGACCTGACCCGATTCGAGACCCGCCTGAGGAGACGACACGCGCACGCCCGCCGCGCGCACGCGCTGACTCTGGCGGCGGTAGTTCTCAAAGAACACTTCCTCGCCACCCACGCCCCGCAGGATCCGCAGCCCGGCCACGGTGT
>JBARLO010000067.1:0-5883 GCA_049801955.1 Acidimicrobiales bacterium | reverse complement strand
GCGCGGAGCGGGGCGCGCTACGTGCACCTGCAGCGGAATGGTGAGATCGCTCGAGTGCGAACGGTCATGAGCAATGTTGTAGAGCACGCCGATCGCCGCCAGCTCGGTAATGAGCGCCGTACCGCCGTAGGAGAAGAAGGGCAGGGGCACGCCGGTGACCGCCCACCATCCCACGACTGACGCGATGTTGAGGAGAGCCTCGACGATGATCCACGTGGCGATGCCGACCGCGATCAGTCGATACACCTGATTGGTGCACTGGCGTGCAATGCGGACCGCGACGAAGAGGAACGCGATGAACAGCGCGATCACGGCAAAAGTCCCGATGACCCCGAGCTCCTCACCGATGATGGAAAAGATGAAGTCGGTCTGGGGGTTGGGTAGCAGTCCCCAGATCTCGCGGCTGTGTCCGAGGCCGAGCCCACTGATACCCCCCGCGCCGAGCCCGATGCGAGACTGGAGCAACTGGTACCCGCTCGTGGCCAGATTCGTGTTCGGATGCAGGAACGAAAGGAAGCGCCGGGCCGAATACGGGTCGGAGATCATATAGATGCCCACCGCCGCGCCCAGAGCGATCAAAGATCCCACGAGCAGTCGTCGCGAGAGTCCCGCGACCGCCATCATCACCACGGCGATCACGAGTACCACCGAGGCGGTCCCGAGGTCTGGCTCCAAGACGATCAGTCCGCAGCCCAACCAGATCGGCAGCGTCCTGATGGCCAACTGCTTCCAGTCGTTCAACTCATCGTGGTGCTGAAGAATCAGCCACCCGATGAACACGACGGTGCAGAGCTTGAAGATCTCCGAGGGCTGCAGGTCGATCAGGTGCAGGTTCAGCCAGCGCTTGCCGCCGTTGGCTTCCACGCCCACGGCCTTGACGGCCACCAAGAGAATTAAGCCCACGCCCATGAACAGCGGCGCACTCTTTACGAGTCGTTCGAGTCGAGCCCGCGCCGCCAGGTAGAACGCGAAGATGCCCAGGATCAGGTACGCAATGTCGTGAATGGTGATGGAAAACGCCGAGCCTCCGTTGGCTGCGGACTGGCCTTCGCTAGCCGAGGCGACGAAGATCGTGCCGAAGATCACCAGAGCAGTTGTAACCAGCACGAGCATGCGTGCGGTGTTATCGCCGTGGGGCATCGACTGAAAGAATCCGCGCTCGGGGTAGCGCGCCGTCTCACGCGACTCGATCGGGCGAGGCGCGGGGCGCGCCTGGGGGCGTGACGTGCGATCAGTGCGAATGGCCACTAGACCACCTTTGCGATCTTGAGAAAGTCCCCGTAAAAGATGCCGAGTCCGAGCATCGCGAGCAGCCCCGCCATAATCCAGAATCGGATGGTCACCGTCGTCTCGGGCCATATCTGTTCAAAGTGGTGCTGTATCGGCGTGATGCGAAATACCCGACGCCCGAATCCGCGAAAACTGATGACCTGGATGATCACCGAGAGTGTCACGGCCACAAAGAGGCCCCCGATGATGGGCAGCAACAGATCGAGGTTCATCAAGAGACAGAGCGCGGCGAGTCCCGTCCCGACGGCGAGGGACCCGGTGTCGCCCATAAAGATTTTCGCCGGCGCGGCGTTCCACCACAGAAAGCCGAGGCACGCGCCCACCAATGCCACCGCGACGAGACCGAGATCGAGCGACGCGTGCAAGCGGTAGATATCGAAGTGGCGAAACTGCCAGTACCCCATAACGGCGAGAACGCCAAAGGAGAAGGTGGCCGATCCGGCGGCGAGACCGTCGAGTCCGTCGGTCAGGTTGACGGCGTTGGACGTCGCGATGATGACGAAGGCCGCAAGGAAGAACCACCCCACCGACGTCAGTTGCCACCCGGGCAGAGAAATCCGAGTGAACGACAACTGCGTCGACGTGTGCACCCAGGTGAGGGCCAGGAGCGAGAAGACGGCGGCGATGACGACTTGGCCGACTAATTTTCCGCGCTTGTTGAGACCCAAGTTCCGCATATTGCGTATTCCGAGGTAGTCGTCGACGAAGCCGAGTACTCCAGCGGCCACGATGGCCAGAATGGTGAGAATCCCCGACCGGGTAAAGACGACCGACGTCCCGATATGGCCCATGCCGTAGCCCAGCAGCGCGGCCACGACGATGATGGCCCCGCCCATGGTGGGGGTGCCCACCTTGTGCTGGTGGGTCGGGCCGTCTTCGCGGATGTGCTGAAACAGTGAGCGAGCCTTTAAGAACCGTATCCACAAGGGCGTGACGAAGATCGCGAAGAGAAACGCCACGCCGCCGGACTCCATCAGACTCAGCACGACGCACTGACTCCTAGAAGCTCGCGCGCCACCGCACGATCGTCAAAGGGGATCACGAGGTCGCCCACCGTCTGGGTTGCCTCATGGCCCTTGCCCGCAATCACGACTACGTCGCCCGCTTGAGCGACACCCAGGGCCTGGGCGATGGCGGTACGCCGATCGCTGAGGCGAATCACCCGCGCGCCCGCCTCGAATCCCGACACCACAGCATCAATGATGGCATCTGGCTCCTCGGACCTCGGGTTATCGGAGGTCACGATTGTTAAATCCGAACCCCGGGTCGCGATGCGACCCATCTCGGGGCGCTTGTCGCGGTCCCGGTCTCCCCCGGCGCCGAAGACCGTGATGACCCGACCCTCGGGTTGCAGAGCGCGCACGTCACGCAGTAGTCGATCGAGGCCGTCGGGGGTGTGGGCGTAGTCGACCACGACCGTCACGCCTCGGCCGTAGATCACGTCAAAGCGTCCCGGCACGGCGTTCACGTCACCCATTGCCGCCGCAATCGCAGCGTCCTCCTCGCCCAGAGCGCTCATGATGGACATCGCCATCAGCGCGTTGTCCACGTTGTAGTCGCCCACCAGCGGTGAGTTCACGAGGTGACCGCGCCAGAAGAACGTTGACCCGCGCAGCGAGCTCACGACATCGTGGGCGTCACCTCGCGCCACCCGCACCACCGGCAGTGACGTCGACTCGGCCAGGCGAGCGCCGTAGACGTCATCGGTCCAAATCACCGCGCGCTTGGCGTACTCACTCGTAAAGAGGGACGCCTTGGTTTCGAAGTACTTCTCCATCGTTCCGTGGTAGTCGAGGTGATCGTGACTGAGGTTCGTGAAGGCGGCCACGCAAAATCGAAGTCCGTCGACGCGGTGCTGATCGAGGGCGTGGCTGGACACTTCCAAGGCGACCAGTGAGTGCACGAGCGCGGAATCAAATCCGCCCACCGCACTCGCGAGCGTGCGAAAGAGTTCGGGCGGCGCGGGCGTCGTGCGTTCGTTGGTCAGCGTGCCAATGCTCGACGCGTTCCACTCAAGAGATCTGGCGAGCGACGCGAGAATCGTCGTCACGCTGGTCTTGCCGTTGGTGCCGGTGACCCCCACCAACGTGGTTTGCGTTTCGGGGTGTCCGGTGATCGTGGCACTGACGTGCGAGAGCAACCCCGGTAACTGGGAGGCCGGCACCACCACGACTGGCGCGTCCAGGGTCACGGCGACGTCGCCCACCACGCACTCAGCACCCAGAGCGACCGCCTGTCGGGCGTAAGCGACCCCGTGCTGCTTCGCGCCCGGCATCGCGAAGAAGAGGGCACCCGGTCCACAGACGCGTGAGTCCACCTCCACGCGATCGATCTCGAGACTGCTCGTCACGACGTCGAGGGAGACGTCCTCCAAGATGTCGCCGAGTTGCATTAGGTGACGTCCGATGAGATCGCGGCCGCGCCCGTGACGGGCTTTTGGTTGGCGCCAGTTGAGGGAATGCCGTAGTGGTGCAGCGCGTAGGACATGACCTGCTGGAAGACCGGAGCCGACACCGAGCCGCCGTAGATGTTGTTGAGGGGGCGTTGAATCACGACGATCATTGAGAGTATGGGGTTGTTCGCTGGCGCGAACCCGACGAAGGTCGCGTTGTAGTTATCGGTCAATTGGTCCTTGCCGGGGTAGGGAATCGTCGCCGTCCCGGTCTTACCCGCGACCTCATATCCCGGGATAATCGCTTCGGTGCCGGTACCGTCGAGCACGACCTGCTCGAGCATCTTGACCATCGTGGCGTCCACGCTCGGTGAGAGGGCCACTCGCGTGGCGCTCTTGGGCGTCGCCGTCATGGCGCCACCGGGAGTGACGTAGGCGCGCACCAGCTTGGGTTCGACGAACACTCCCCCGTTGGCGATCGCATTGTAGGCGTCGAGGACCTGAATCGCGGGAACGGCGTCGACCTGACCGATGGGCAGCGCCACCTGGTCGCTCGCGTACCAGTCCTGCGCATTAATAAGGAGTCCCGGCGTCTCGTCGGGGAAACTGATGTCGGTGGTCTGGCCAAAGCCCAGTCGTTGGACTTGGGCTAAGAGGCCGGACTCGCCGACCCGCTCACCGATTTCGTATGTTCCGATGTTGGAGGACTGGGCGAGAATCTGGGTGGCGGTCAGGCTCTCGAGCCCATGGTTCTCGGCATCGTGGAAGTAACGACCGCCCACCACGACCGAGTTCGGCACGCTAAAGACGGTGTTGGGAGTGATGTCGTGATCTTGCAGGGCGGCCGAAAACGTGACCGCCTTGAAAACCGAGCCCGGCTCGTAGGCCTGGGAGAAGGCCAGATTGTTGATCGTCTGATCGATGCCCGCCACACCCACACTCTTGCCCCATGAGGGGACTGGACCAAGATCGCCCGCGGTCGTCTTGGTATTGACCAACGACGCGTCGGCGAGGATCTGTCCGGTCTTGACGTCCATCACGACCGCGAGTCCCGTTAACCCGTCTTCGGCGCTGAGTTGTTGGGCGAGGTCGCGCTCAGCGACGTACTGCAAGGAGGAGTCAATGGTGAGTTCAAGTCCCACACCGGGCTTGGCCTTGCGAATCACCGTCGCGGTGGATGCGGGCAAGCTGACGCCGGAACTCGACACGTACTCGCGCGTAATACCCGTCTGGCCCGCGAGGAGTTTCTGGTACTCGTATTCCAGGCCCGTCGTTCCCGCGCCCGCCGCGTTCACGCCACCGATCAGCGATGTGGCCAGCGTGCCATCGGGGTAGGTACGAACCGACGAGTTCTGCACCACGATGCCGGGCATATCCAGGGCGGAGACCTTGCGGCCATCGTTGAGGTCGAGGGCATTGTTCACAACGACATAGCCACTGTTGCGCGAAAACAGCGCGCTTAACGTCGCCACGGGTACGTGAACTAGCGGGGACATCGCTGCGGCTTCACGCTCGGGATCTTTGATCTGAAAGTCGTCCGCGATGACAAGAGACGTGGGTCGTGAGACAGCCAGCGTCTGGCCGTAGCGGTCGTAGATCCCCCCGCGCAACGCCGTCGTCGTTATGGGCTCGCGGACCTGCTGAACCGAGAGGCTGGCGTAGTGCTGGTGGTCGACCACCTGAAGAAAGAACAACCGAACCCCGAGAGCGCAGAAAGCAGCCGCGAGCACCGCGCGGATCAGCAACAAGCGACGGGGCCCCGGATTGCGCCGCGGGGCGGTGCGAGGAACCTGGGTGCGGTGGTGAGTCGAGGTTCCGTGAACGCTCACCGAATCGTCCTTGACGTCGCCGGTGCATAACTACTGAATTTCGGTAGGGGCAGAGGCGCATCAAGAGACGTCGAGGGAACTTGTGTCACCGAAGTGGGATCCACAAGATGCAACGCTCCGGCCTTCGTCGCGATCTGACTGGGGGCGGACAGATTTGAGAGGGACCCGACCTGTTCGGCGTAGGTCGACTGATCCTGGAGTAGTTGACTCTGTAACTGGTGCATTTCGATCTGGCGGTTCGCCTCGAACATCGAGCCGGCGAGCGAGATAGTGAGGGCGACCACGACGATGATCGACGCGCGACGCGCGGACGACGATGACGACGTTCGCCAGCGGCGCACCGCCGCGCCGCGCCGCGGTTCGGTCGGGGCG
>JBARLO010000066.1:0-32877 GCA_049801955.1 Acidimicrobiales bacterium | reverse complement strand
GTGCGTGCCCGCGGCGCACGCCGTGGTGACCGTCTCGGCCGGCCCCCCCAAGCCAAAACGCATGGAGACGGCCGCCGTGGCGGCGTTCGGCATGAGCATGGGCACGAGAAAGGGTGAGACCCGGTCGGGTCCTTTGGACATCAAGACGGCGTCTTGATCGAGGACGGTCTGGAGTCCGCCGATGCCGGTCGTGACGATGCTGCCCGCGTCCTCGTAGGGGCCCACCAGCCCACTTTGGTTCCACGCCTCATCGGCGGCCATCAGGGCGTAGAGCGCAAAGGGGTCAAGGCGACGTAACTCTTTGGCGTTGCCCAGGCGACTGGCGTCAAACTCGGCGATGCGCTTGCTGGCGGGAGCGTCGGAACGAAGAAGGGCACTCCACAGGGCCGTGACGCCCACACCGGCGCAACTAACCGCGCCGAGTCCCGTGACGGCGACTCGGCGACCCTGAAGCGGTCCCGAGGGAGTAACCGCGACGCGCACTACAGCTTGGCGTAAATGAGATCGAAGGCCTGGCCGACGGTGGCGATCTCTTTTAACTCGTCTTCGGCGACTTCGATGTCGAAGGTCTCTTCGAGCGCCATGACGAGTTCTACGAGGTCCAGGCTGTCTGCACCGAGGTCGTCGGCGAAGGACGCTTCGACGGTCACTTGCGAAGGATCGACCGCGAGAACCTCAACCGTGTCCTCGGTGAATTTCGCGAATGCTTCGTTACGGTCCATGGTGTAGCCCCACTTTCTGTCGCCCCATCGTAGTCAAAGAGACTCGCAATCGGGGACACTACTGACCGAGCGCGAGCCCTCCGTCGACCGGAATAATGGCGCCCGTGATGTAGCGAGCGTGGTTACTGGCGAGAAACCCGACAACGCCAGCGACATCGTCGGGCTGACCCGCGTGTCCGAGTGGGATGAGCGACAGCATGGAGTCCCTGGCTCCCAACTCGCTGGTCATGTCGGTGTCGATCAGACCCGGAGCGACGACGTTGACCGTGATGGACCGCGACGCCACTTCGCGCGCGAGGGATCGTGCGAGTCCCACGAGTCCCGACTTGGCGGCCGAGTAGTTGGCCTGACCCGGGACGCCCATAAAGGGTGAGATCGACCCAATGAAGATGAGTGAACCACTGCGCGCGCGCACCATGGACGCCAACACCGCGCGCGCGGTGTAGAACGCCCCGTCGAGGTTGGTCGAAATCACGTTGTGCCACTGCTCGTCCGACATGCGCAGCGCGATGCCGTCCTGGGTGATACCCGCGTTCACGACGGCGACGTCGACCGGTCCGAACTCGGCCACCGCAGCCTTCACGGCGTGGGTGACCTGTTCAGAGTTGGCCACGTCAACCTCGAAGGACTTCGCGGTGCCGCTGGGTGCGACGCCGCTGCGCGAGAGTGACACGACCTGGTCGCCCTCGGCGATGAAGTGGCGCGCAATGGCCGCTCCGATACCGCGGCTGGCACCGGTGATGATGACGTGACGACTCATAGTGCACTCTCCTGTAGTTCTTCGAGACTGGCCGGAGCGAACTGGACGTCGAAATCGCGGATTCGCTTGGTAAGTCCGGTGAGCACACCGGAAGGTGGTAGCTCCACGGTCGTGTGCACCGTGTCGGGCAGGGCCAACGTGGCGTCCAGGAACTCAATGGGGGAGGTGAGTTGGCGGGCCATGAGCTCTCGCCACTCATGGGCAGAGCGGTGGACCCGGGCGTCCACGTTCGAGATCATGATCGCCTCGGTCTCTCCCCAGGTGGTGGCGTCGAGTTGGGCGTCGAGCTCGTCTTGGGCCGAGGCCATGAGGGGAGAATGGAACGCGCCGCCGACGCTGAGGGGAGTGGCGCGACGCCAGCCGAGGTCGCGATGACGCGCGAGCAGGTCATCGAGGCCCGCACGCGTTCCACTTACGACGATCTGGCCGGTGCCGTTGATGTTGGCGATCCAGATCTCGTCGAGGGTGGCCACGTTGTCGCGCGCCTCATCGTCGCCACCCATCAGCGCGACCATGGAGCCCTCGCTCAGTTCCGCCGCTCGGGCCATCGCGGCTCCGCGAACCGCGATGAGTTTGGTTCCTTCGGCGAGGTCCAGCAGTCCCGAGGCGACCAGGGCCGAGAACTCACCGAGGCTGTGCCCGAGCAGGTAGCGGGGGCGAACGCCTCGATCGAGCAACTCGTGATATCCCACGAGAGAGAGGGCGAAAGTGGCCAGTTGTGCGTTATCGGTGCGTACGACCTCATCGGTGTCGGCCGCGAGCAACAGTCGTTCCACGTTGACGCCCGCGATCTCGCCCACGTGATCGACGAGTCCCCAGTGCCGTGATGACTGCCACGCAATACCCGCTCCCGCACTAATCGAACCCTGACCGGGAAAGAGCGCGACGATGTCGTCGCGAAAGGGAACAGTGGTGTCGTCCGCCATGCGTCCAAGGTAATTGAACCGGCGTGCGAGAGCGTGCCCGGAGTGGGACTCGAACCCACACACCCTCTCGAGTAAAGGCTTTTGAGGCCTCCGCGTCTGCCAATTCCGCCATCCGGGCTGCGGCGACCACCGTACCAGTAACCGTAGGGTGATTCGGATGGAGGCGTCACTCTTTCGCCAGCTCGGCGAACTCACCTATCCCATTCAGGCGAGTTTCGAAACACATGCTCAACGCCCGCGACTGTTCCTGCGAGTCGAGCATGACGGAGTCGTTGGGGTCGGTGAGATCTCGCCCCAACCGCGCCCCCTCCACGGCGATCCCGGGCTCGATGACGTGCTCAACGCACTTCGTGGCGCGCTCGTGCGACTCCAAGGAGTCACGCAGCGTGAGGGCGACCTACCGCACTGGAGCCGCGTCGCGCGCTTGGGGTCCGCGTCGCCTCGCGACAACGCGGCCTACGCGTTGATCGAGATGGCGTTGCTCGACCGAGAGATGCGACGGGACGCCGTGCTCGTCGAGGACCTGTGGTCAGCGATCATCGCGACGCCCGAGCAGGGGACCGTCTCGATCCTGGACGACGAGGACTGGATTGTCAACGAGGAAACCCAACGAGTCCGCGTGAAGTGTGCACCCGGTGCGTTGAGCGCGCCGGCCCAGCGGCGACTCAGTGAACTGCGGGTTCCGATTCTGCTCGACTTCAACTGTTCGGCGATGCGCGACGAGGAGGTGCTCGAACTCGTCGAGGCTGTCTCGCGGCACGTCAGCGTCGACGCCGTGGAACAGCCCTACGCCGTGGGCAACGTGGTTGACCACGCGAGATTGGCCGCACGCCTAGACGTGGCGCTCAGCCTGGATGAGGGAGTGCGTTCGCTGCGCGACCTTACCCAGATCGTGAACTACGGCGCCGCCACGATGGTGTGCGTCAAGCCCGCACGGGTGGGTGGCCTGGCGAACGCGCGCACGCTGATCGCCCGGGCCCAGGGTCTCGGACTGCGTGTCTACCTCGGAGGATTCTTTGAGTCGCCCTACGCGCGCCGTGTGCACCGCGCGCTCGCCAATAGTTGTGTGATCGAGCCCAGTGATGTGGGCGACGTGGCGGTCGATGGTGACGTCGAGCTCGTCGCGACGGGAACGAGTTTTGGAGTCGAGCCCGAGTTGGTCCGTCGGGGCGGGGTAGAACAGGTTTCTCTCGTCTGATGAGGCGGCCGTAGACTCACCTCATGGGTTCGGGACTTACGAAACGCCGTCTGGGGGATCTGCAACGCCAGCTCTCCCAAGCCCGCGAGAGCCTGGCCGTGTTAGAAGAGCAGGTAGCTGTCTGGAACGACGCACTCGACGACGCGCGCATTCGAGCCCTCGTCTCGGAAACGCCCCTGCAGTCCAAGGAGTACGAGGATCTAGCCCGTCACGTGGCCGTGGCGAACGCCGAGATGAAGCGGCGCCTCAGCGACGTGCAGGAGCTGGTCACCAAGCGCGACGAACTGCTACGGGCCTGGTCGCCCACGGATGAGCATGGATAAGCGCGTCGTCATTGCCGACGATGAGTCGATTATCCGCCTGGACCTCAAGGAGATCCTGGAGGGCGATGGATACCTGGTCGTCGGCGAGGCCGCGCGAGGCGACGACGCGCTGGCGATGATCAAGGAGCATGAGCCGGATTTGGCGCTCCTCGACATCAAGATGCCGGGCATCGACGGTATCGAGGTGGCCCGCGCCCTGAAGGGCTCGAACACCGTGGTGGTGTTGCTCACCGCCTTTAGCCAGCGCGCGCTTATCGAGAGCGCACGCGACGCCGGGGTCAGTGCGTACCTCGTCAAGCCCTTCCGGTCCAGTGAGATTTTGCCAAAGCTGGCCGCGATCTTGAACCCCGAGGAGGATGAAGCGCGCACCGCCCACGAGATCGCGAGTGCCGACGACAAGATCGAGACGCGCGAGATCGTCCAACGCGCGAAAGAGGTCCTCATGGCCGAGCGCGGTCTCGACGAGCCCGCCGCCTTTGAGGTTATTCAGCAGTCCGCCATGCGCGCCCGCACGCGCATGCGCGACGTGGCCCAGCAGATACTCAAGGGTGACTTCGTTGGCTGACCCGGTCGCTGCGGTCGATCGTCGTCCACTCGTCCTGCTGGACGGTATGTCGCTCGCCTTTCGCGCGTTCTTCGCCCTGCCCACCGATATCCAGACGTCGGCCGGGGTGGTCACCAACGCGCTGCACGGTTTCGCGTCGATGTTGGTGTCACTGGTCGGTTCCCAGAACCCCCGCGCCCTGGCGGTCGCCTTCGACCTGCCCGGGGGCACCTTCCGCGACGAGATGACCGAGGACTACAAGGGGGGCCGCGACGCGACACCGCCGGAGATCGAGCACCAGTTCGACCTCATCCGCACGATGTGCGAGACGCTGCACATCCCCGTCCTGGGCGTCGAGCGCTACGAGGCCGACGACGTGCTCGCCACTCTCGCGTCCTGGGGGCGCGACGCGCAGATTCCCGTGGTCATCGTCTCGGGCGACCGCGACACGTTCCAACTAGTGGAGGATCCTTACGTCAAGGTCCTCTATAACCGACGCGGCGTGTCGGACTACTCGCTCTACGACGAGAGCGGCATCTTCGAACGTACCGGAATTGAGGCCCCGCGCTATCCGCTCCTGGCGGCTCTGCGCGGCGACACCTCGGACAATCTGCCCGGAGTACCGGGGGTGGGGGAGAAGACCGCGGCAAAACTTTTCGCGCAGTTCGCGGACATGGACGAGCTCTACGCCAACCTCGACACGCTCACACCCAAACTGCGCGAGAACTTGGCCACCTGGGAGGAGCGGGCTCGCAACAACGAAGTGGTCATGCGCCTGATTCGCGACGTGCCCTTGGACTTCACGCTCGACGACTTGACCCTGGGCGGCTGGAATCGCTCCGAGGTGAATGCGTTCTTTGAGCGCTACGAGATGAACTCCCTGCGTACGCGCATGGGCAAGCTCATGACCGACGGACTCTTGGGTGAGCCCGCGGCGGGCGAAGGCGTCACGACGGCGGCGCCGAGTGCACCCGCGCGACCCGAGGTCACGGTGCGTCCCGGCAGTTCGTTGTCGACGGTGCTCTCGGGCGAGGGCGCGCCACTGGTTGCCTACAGCCACGAACGCGCAGCGGTGCTGAATTCCACCAGCGGTGCGCTGGCGGTCGTGCCCTTGTCGGAGTTCTTTGCGAGTGCGAGTGATGTCTCCTTTGCCGGCCACGACGTGCGCACCTTGTATCGCCGCGCGGGAGAAGCGGGCGTCTCGCTCCTTCTTGCCGCCGACGACACTTCGATCATGGCGTACCTCGTCGACTCCATCAGCGGTCACTACGATTTGGCCGACGTGGCCGAGCGCTTTCTCGGCGAGACCCGAGAGGACGCCCAGCCGTCGCTGTTTGGCGGGTCCGACGACGAGACGCTGGTGCGCGAGGTGCAACAGATCGCCCGGCTGCGCGACGTGCTGCGCGCCGAGATCGACCGCTGGGAGCTCAACCACATCTACGAGCAGGTGGAGTTGCCCCTCGTCGCGGTGCTCGGGCGCATGGAGGCCCGCGGGGTGAGCGTGGACGCAGCCATGTTGCGCACCATCTCGGGAGAGTTCAGCGCCGAAGTGAGCCACCTCGACTCCGAGATCCAAAAGATGGCGGGACATGAGTTCAAGGTCAACTCACCCCAGCAACTCCAAGTGGTGCTCTTTGACGAACTGGGTCTGACGGCGGTGAAGAAGATCAAGTCGGGGCGCTCCACCGACGCCGCGAGTTTAGAAGCGATTGAAGACGAGCATCCGATCGTGCCGTTGATCCTGCGCTACCGCGAGATCGAAAAGCTCCGCAGCACCTACGGCGCCCCGCTGATCGACACGGTCCAAGGCGACGGACGCATTCACGCGATGTTCACCCAGACTGTCGCGCGCACCGGTCGGCTGTCCTCAGAGAACCCCAACCTGCACAACATCCCGGTGCGCTCGTCCGAGGGGCGTCGGTTGCGCTACGCCTTCGTGCCCACGACGGGTTGGTTGCTCGCGGTCTCGGACTACAACCAGATCGAGTTGCGCATCCTCGCGCACCTCTCCCAAGACCAGGGCCTGTTGCGCGCTTTCGCGTCGCACGAAGACGTTCATCGCACCATCGCCGCCTCGGTGTTCGGGGTTGACGCCGACGAGGTCACCAATGAGCAGCGCGAGCGCGCCAAGGCCGTCTCCTACGGCCTGGTCTACGGCATGGAGGCCTTCGGGCTGAGCCGGCGCCTCGGTATTCCCGTGGCCACTGCGCGCGAGATTATGAATCGGTACTTTGAGGGATTTCCGAGCCTGCGCCAGTATCTCGATGAGGTCGTCAAGGAGATCCGCACCCAGGGGTACTCGCGCACCGAACTCGGTCGGGTGCGGCCCTTCCCCGATCTGCTCACCGCCACCGGTGCTCAGCGCGCCGCCGTCGAGCGCCAGGCCATGAACGCGGGCATCCAGGGTCTCGCGGCGGACATCTTTAAGTCTGCCCTCGTACGTCTTGACGACTCGCTCACTCGCGAGGGTCTCGCCGCTCGACTCATCCTCCAGGTCCACGACGAAGTTGTGGTGGAAGCTCCGCCCGAGGAGAAGGAACGCGTGGGAGAGATCGTGCTGGACGCGTTGATGAATGCGGCCACGCTCTCGGTTCCGCTCGAGGTGTCCCTCAAGTGGGGCGAGAACTGGGCCGACGCGAAGGGCTAAGAAGCCGTCTGCTAGCCTTGATCGCTGGGTTGACACCGGAAACCCAGTCCCTATTGACTAGTCAGACCCCGGTTGTGGTCGCACGAAAGTAGTACCCCCATGACGGACGGCACGAGCCTCCTCTCCACCCAGCAGATGGGTACATTCGACGAAAACGGAAACTACATCCCGCGCGTCATCACCGAAGACGACTTGGTCGGTACCGATCTCGCGACCCTCGTGGGCGACAGCGTCCTCGAGTTCGAAGACGGCGATCTGGTGGTCGGCACCGTGGTGAAGATCGACCACGACGAAGTACTTCTGGACATTGGCTTTAAGTCCGAAGGCGTGATTCCCTCACGCGAGCTCTCGATTCGCAACGACGTCGACCCTTCGGAGATCGTTTCGCTGGGCGAGCGTATTGAGTGCCTGGTCCTACAGAAAGAGGACAAGGAGGGTCGCCTCGTCCTCTCCAAGAAGCGCGCCCAGTACGAAAAGGCCTGGGCCAACATCGAAGAACTCAAGAACCGCGACGAAGTCGTCAAGGGTGTCGTCATCGAAGTCGTCAAGGGCGGCCTTATCGTGGACATCGGACTGCGGGGCTTTTTGCCCGCCTCATTGGTCGAGCTGCGCCGCGTGCGCGAGCTCCAGCCCTACATCGGTAAGACCGTCGAGGCCAAGATCATCGAGCTGGACCGCAACCGCAACAACGTGGTGCTCTCGCGTCGCGCGTGGCTCGAAGAGACCCAGAAGGAACAGCGCGGCGACTTCCTCTCCAACCTGAAGCCGGGCGAGCGTCGACACGGAGTCATCTCCTCGGTCGTCAACTTCGGGGCCTTCGTGGACTTAGGCGGCATGGACGGCCTCATCCACGTCTCAGAACTCAGCTGGAAGCACATCGATCACCCGAGCCAGGTCGTGGCGGTAGGTGACGAGGTCGATGTTGAGGTGTTGGACGTCGACTTCTCCAAGGAGCGCATCTCGCTCTCACTCAAGGCCACCCAGTCCGACCCGTGGCAGGTCTTTGCCGACAGCCACGCCGTCGACCAACTGGTCTACGGTCGCGTGACCAAACTCGTGCCCTTCGGCGCCTTTATCCAGGTGGGCGAGGGCATCGAGGGCCTCGTGCACATCTCAGAGATGGCCGCCCATCACGTCGAGTCGCCCGACCAGGTCGTCACGGCCGGTGAAGAGCTCTGGGTCAAGATCATCGAGCTCGACACCGCGCGCCGTCGCATCAGCCTGTCCATCAAGCAGGCCGCCGAAGGTGGCGAGGTCTCCGAGGAGTACCGCGAGGCCTTTGGCTCGCACGCCTACGACGCCGAGGGGAACTACATCGGCGCCATCGAGTACGGCGAGTTCACGCCCGAGACCGAAGCCCAGGCCGCCTGGGCCGAGTACGCCACCGAGCTCGCACCGAAGCACGACGACGAGTCCGAGATTGTGGACGCCGAGATCGTCGAAGATGCCAACGTCGCGAGCGAAGACGCCAACGTCGCGAGCGAAGACGCCAACGCCGTGAGCGAGGCCGCCCGCGAAGTCGACAGTGCAGTTGACGGCGACGTCGAGAGCGCCGCCGAAACTGAGTAGCTGCTAGGCCCTCTCGAGGGCGATCGAGAGTGGATAGTGACAGGCCACACGGTGGCCCGGCACGACCTTTTGGAGTTCGGGCTCCTCATTGGCGCACTTTTCCGTTGCGTAGGGGCAACGCGTGCGAAAGCGACATCCGCTGGGCGGGTTCAACGGACTCGGCGGCTCACCGGCGAGCACGTCGTTGCGCGCGGGGGCGTCGGGGTCGGCTTCTAACGCCGCGCCCAAGAGGAACTTCGTGTAGGGGTGCTCGGGCAAGTTGTACAGAGTGTCCGCCGGTCCGATCTCGCAGATTTTGCCGAGGTACATGACCGCCACCCGGTCCGAGACGTTCTTCACGACCGCGAGGTCGTGGGCGATGAAGAGCAGCGTGAGGCCGTACTCGGTCTTGAGGTCTTCGAGAAGATTGAGGATCTGAGCTTGGACCGAGACGTCAAGGGCCGAGACCATCTCGTCACAGATCAAGAGTTTGGGGCGCATGGCGAGTGAGCGGGCAATCGAGATGCGCTGACACTGGCCGCCAGAGAACTGACGCGCGTAGCGATCGCCATACACGTCGGGGTCGATGCCGACCTTGTTGAGCAGGTCGTTCACGAGTTGGAGGCGCTCGTCGCCTTCGACGCTCTTCCAGCAGTCCAGAGGCTCGGCCACGATGTCGCGCACCCGTCGTCGAGGATTGAGGGAACTGATCGGGTCCTGAAAGATCATCTGCATCCGGGTGCGTAACTGACGCAGTGCCGAACCCTTCTTCGTGGTGATGTCGATGCCCTCGAGTTCGATGGTGCCCGACGTGGGCTCGACGATGCGCATGAGCGCTCGCCCCGTGGTGGTCTTGCCACAGCCCGATTCGCCCACCAGTCCGAGGGTCTCGCCTTCGTAGATGTCAAAGCTCACGCCCGCGACGGCGCTCACCTTGCGGCGATGGCCAAAATTGACCGTGAGGTCGCGCACGCGCAACAACGGGGTACGGGTCTCGCTCACGCGCGCACTCCTTCGCTGACCGACAAGGGGTTCCAACACGCGAAGGCGTGTCCGGGCTCGTCGGACGGTCGCAGCTCGGGTCGCTCGACGCGACAGATATCGGTGGCGTTGGCACACCGAGGCGCAAAGGCGCACCCGGGTGGGAGGTCGAGCAGGTTGGGCGGGCGGCCCGGAATAGCCGCGAGACGGGTGTGCGAGGGGCTCGACACCTTGGGCGAACTCTCGAGCAGCGCTCGGGTATAGGGCATGCGATGGCGATAGAAGACGTCCCGGGTGGTGCCGGTCTCTACGACGCGCCCCGCGTACATCACGATGATGCGCGAGGTGCGCGTGGCGACGACGCCGAGGTCGTGGGTCACCAACACGATGGAGGTGGCCATCTTTTCTTTGATGTCGTCGAGCAAGTTGAGGATCTGGGCCTGGATGGTGACGTCCAGACCCGTCGTCGGTTCGTCGGCCATCAGCAGCTTGGGGGATCCGGCGAGGGCGGTGGCGATCACGACGCGCTGGCGCATACCGCCGGACAGCTCACCCGGATACACGCAGTAGCGCTCGGCGGGAGACGGTATGCCCACCAGTTCCAGCAGATCGATGGCCCGGGCCTTGGCGGCCGGGCGGCTCATGCCCAGGCGCACGCGCAGGATCTCGTCGATCTGCTTACCCACGCGCAGCACGGGATTGAGTGAGGTCATGGGGTCCTGGAAGATCATGGCGACTTCGGTGCCCCAGATCTGGCGCTTGGCCTTCTCGCTGGTACCCACGACCTCAAAGCCGTTGAGCAGAACCGAGCCCGTGACCTCGACGTTGGAACGAGGTTGGAGGCCCATGATGGTGCGCGACAGGACGGTCTTGCCCGAACCGGACTCCCCGACGATCCCGATCGTCTCGTTCTGGCCGAGGTCGAAGGAGACGCCCCCGACAGCCGCCAGGGGCCCGCCCGGCGTGTTGAACGTGGTGTGCAGGTCTCGCACGGACAGCAACGTCTGGTCGGTCATAGTTTGCTCTCGGTGATGTCAAAGTGTGCGCGTAAACGATCGCCGATGAAGTTGAGAGAGAGCAGGAAGAGACACATCGCCGCCGAGGGGAAGATGGCGAGCCAGGGATTGACCTGGAGCACGGCGAGGCTCTCGTTGATCATGTTGCCCCACGAGGGTGTGGGCGGGTTCACCGAAAGTCCGAGGAAGGCGAGCGCCCCCTCGAGCGTGACGACGGTGGCGATGCCGATCAGCAGAAACGACACCGCCACCGGAGCGATGTTGGGTAAGAGTTCCTTCATCAAGATTCGCCGGTCGGTCGCACCTTGGACCTTGGCCGCCAGCACGTAGTCCTGGGATGCGCAGGCCATCGTGGAGCTACGAATAACCCGGTACACGAGGGGAATCGCCGCGATCCCGACCACCACGATGATCTTGAAGAGGGATCGCGGCGTCCAGAACGACAGGACCGCGATGGTCGCAATGATCGCGGGAAAGGCGAGAAAGACGTACATGATCGTGGACAGGATGACGTCGAACTTGCCGCGCCGGTAGGCGGCCAACATGCCCAGTGGCATGCCGATCCCGAATCCGATCACCATCGCCCCCAGGCTCACCACGATCGAGATCCGCGATCCGTAGACGATGCGCGAAAAGATGTCGCGTCCCAGGTCGTCGGTGCCGAGTAGGTGGTGCCACGTGGGGCTCGAGTTCACGACGTTGTAGTTCTCGTACGTTGGGCTGATCAGGGGCAGGACGTTGGCGAAGATCGCGCCGAAGACGTTGAGCCCGATCCATCCCACACAGGTCCAGAACAGAAAGCCCAGTCGCTTCTTGCGAGCGGGGGCGGTGTGAACCGTCGACTCTTCGACGATCTCGGCCGCGAAGGTGGGATTACTCACGGCTGATCCGTGGGTCAATGATGCTGATGGCGGCGTCGAAGGCGAAGTTGATCACAATGACCCCGACCGACACGATGAGCACGATGCCCTGGACGACTAAGTAGTCACTGCGCCCGATGGCGCCGATGAGTTGGTAGCCCAATCCGGGGATGGCCAGTAAATATTGCACGATGAATCCGCCGGCCAACAGACCTCCGATGTTGACGCCGGCCGTGCCCAGCAGGGCGACCGACGAGGGCCGTAGCGCGTGGCGCCACATGATGCGTCGTTGGCTGATGCCCTTGGAGCGGGCCATGGTAATGAACTCTTCTTGCAAGGTGGAGATGAGGTCACTGCGCAGCACGCGGTAGTAGAGAACGAAACTGCCGATGGCCAGCACGATGGAGGGCAGCGCCAAACTCTCGAAGTTGGTGATCCAGTCGGCGCTGAGCGAGACGTAGGAGGCCGGGCCGGTGTGCGGCACGCCCAGGTGAATGGCGATGACGAGCACAAAGACGACGATGAGCACGAAGGAGGGAATGCTGAGCAGGGTGAAACTGCCCGCGCCCAGGATGCGGTCGACCACACCGTCGGGCTTGCGTGCGCTGCGCATGGCGATCGGAATGGCAAAAGCGAAGGCCAGAATCTGGGAGATGATGATCATCTCCACGTCAATGGGCAGAGCCGCCTTGATCGTGCTCCAGACCGAGGTTCCGGTGATGAACGAGGTGCCGAGGTTGCCGCGCAAGACATTCTTGATCCACACCCAGTACTGCTCAATGATCGGCTTGTTCAGGCCCAACTGCTTGTAGAGCTTGGCCCGGTTTTCTGGACTGTCGCCGGTGCCCAGAATGACTGCCGCGGGGTCGCCGGGAAGGAGATGGATGAGGTAGAACGCTCCCACCGAAATCACGAACACGACGCCGATCAGCATGATCAGGCGCCGCAGTAAATATCGTGGCAACATTCCCCCTTCAAGGCCTGTAGCGACACTATCTAACGGCCCCTGTGTCTTTTGAACACCTCCTCGGGGTCGCGATGTCACTGAGGCTCAGTAGCGTGGGCCCGTGAAACGTGTCGCCATCGCCGGAGGCATCGGGGCAGGAAAGTCGGCCGTCACCGATAGGCTTATCTCCCTCGGTTTTTCGGTCGTGGACGCGGACATCATTGCGCGACAGGTCGTCGAAACGGGCCAACCGGCCTGGCGCGCCCTGGTGGACGCGTTCGGCACCGCCGTCTTGACCCCCGAGGATGACATCGACAGAAAGTTTCTTGCGGACGTGGTCTTTCACGACGCCAGCGCGTTGCGCCGGCTCAATCACATCACTCACGGCTATATCGGGGCCGAGATACGCGCCGAGTTGGGCGCGGCGACCGGTGACGTGGCCTTCGTCGCCCTACCTCTCTATCGAGCCGAGCACCGTGAGGAGTTGGACCTGAGTGAAGTCTGGGCGATCGAAGTTCGACCCGATACCGCGGTGGATCGTCTCGTGACCCAGCGGGGCATGGACGCCGAGGACGCTCGCGTGCGCCTGGCGGCCCAGATGGACAACGCCGAACGATCCGCACTCGCGGACCGCGTCATCGAAAACGACGGCACCGTCGAGGAGCTGTACTTGGCTCTTGACGAGGCGCTCGATGGGCTGATGGCGCGTGACTGATTTTCTGGTCGAGTCCGCGTTTCAACCGGCGGGCGACCAGCCCACGGCGATCGCCGCCCTCACCCACGGGGTGAACGATGGATTGCGCTACCAGACGCTCGAAGGCATCACCGGTAGCGGCAAGACCGCCACCATCGCGTGGCTGATCGAACAGGTCCAACGTCCGACGCTGATTATGGAGCCCAATAAATCCCTGGCCGCCCAGTTGGCCTCGGAGTTGCGCGACATGCTGCCCAAGAACCGGGTGGAGTTCTTCGTTTCCTATTACGACTACTACCAGCCCGAGGCGTACGTGCCCCGCACCGACACCTATATCGAAAAGGACAGCTCGGTCAACGAGGAGATTGACCGGCTGCGCCACGCGGCAACGTCCTCACTGTTGACCCATCGCGACACCGTGGTCGTGGCGTCGGTGTCATCGATCTACGGCTTGGGCTCGCCTTTAGCGTACCGGGACCACATGTTGCCCATGGAAGTCGGCGTGAAGTTTGATCAGCGCTGGTTGCTGCACCGCCTCGTGGAGATGCAGTACAGCCGCAACGAACTCGTGATTGAGCGCGGAACGTTCCGGATGAAGGGCGACACCCTCGAACTCCAGCCCGCCTACAGCCACGAGGCGGTGCGGATCTCGTTCTTCGACGACGTGATCGAAGAGATCTCGTTCTTCAATCCCGTCACCATGGAGGGCCGCGGCAAGGTCACTGAGTTCACGCTCTTTGCCGCGTCGCACTACGCGACCAGCAACGCGACACTCCAACGCGCCTGTAAGGGAATCGAGGAGGAGCTGCAGCAACAGCTCGCGCTCTTCCAGAGCGAGGGCAAGCTCCTCGAAGCCCAGCGACTTCGTTCGCGCACCGAGCACGACCTCGAGATGCTCGAGCAGACCGGAGTGTGCGCGGGAATTGAGAACTACTCCGCGCACTTAGACGGCCGCAGTCGCGGCGAGCGTCCCTACACGCTGTTGGACTTTTTCCCCGACGACTTCTTGGTCGTGATGGACGAGTCCCACGTCGCGGTGCCCCAACTGCGCGGACAGTACGCCGGGGACCAGCAGCGAAAGTTCACTCTCGTCGAGCACGGCTTTCGACTGCCGAGCGCGCTCGACAATCGTCCACTGAACTTCGATGAGTTCATGGAGATCGTGCCCCAGATCGTCTTCGTGTCGGCCACCCCCGGGCCCTTTGAGATCGAGCACTCCGACCAGGTGGTCGAACAGGTCATTCGACCCACGGGACTGTTGGATCCAACGGTCACGGTGGTTCCCACCAAGAATCAGATCGACGATCTACGCCTGCGTCTGGACGCGGTCGTTGAGCGGGGCGATCGCGCGCTGATCACCACCATGACCAAGCGCATGGCCGAAGACCTAACGACCTACCTGACCAAGGCCGGATACCGCGTGCAGTACTTGCACAGCGACATTGACACGATTCAGCGCATCGAGATCCTTCGGTCCCTGCGACTGGGCGAGTTCGACATCTTGGTGGGTATCAACCTGTTGCGAGAGGGCCTTGACCTGCCCGAAGTCTCGATGGTGGCGATCCTCGACGCCGACAAGGAGGGCTTCTTGCGTTCGCGTAGCGCGCTCATCCAGACGATCGGTCGGGCCGCGCGCAACGCAAACGGCGAGGCGATCCTCTACGCCGATCGCATGACCGACTCGATGAGGGCGGCCATCTCGCTCACTGAACGTCGGCGGCTGCTCCAGATCGCCTACAACAAAGAGCACGGCATCGAACCTCAGTCGGTGGTGAAGAACGTCGCCGACATCCTGAATCGACTGCGCAGTGAGGCGCCGCGCGAGGTTCGCGACAAAGTGCACGGCATCTCGTCCCTGGAGGCGATGGCCCCCGACGACCTCAGCCTGGAGATGGCCCGAGTGGAAGAAGCGATGCTCATCGCCGCACGCGATCTGCGCTTCGAAGAAGCGGCCATGCTGCGTGACACGCTCCAGAACCTGCAGCGCCAGATGGCTGGGCCTCCGGTCAGTTTTCTCGCCGAAGAAGAACCGGTAGATTCCCCCTATGTCTAAGTCAATTCGGGTCCAGGGCGCGCGAGTCCACAACCTGAAGAACCTGTCAGTGGAGATACCCCGGGACCAGTTCGTGGTCTTTACCGGACTGTCCGGCTCGGGCAAGTCATCGCTCGCCTTTGACACGATTTACGCCGAAGGTCAGCGTCGGTACGTCGAGAGTCTCTCGGCGTACGCCCGTCAGTTCCTCGGCCAGATGGACAAACCCGACGTCGACTTCATCGAGGGGCTCTCGCCGGCGATCTCGATCGATCAGAAGACCGCCTCACGCAATCCTCGCTCCACGGTGGGGACCATCACGGAGATTCACGACTACTTGCGTCTGCTCTTCGCCCGCATCGGGGTGCCGTTCTGTCCCACCTGCGGTCGCGCCATCACCAGCCAGACTCCCCAGCAGATTGTCGATCAGGTGCTCGAGCGGCCCGACGGCCAGCGGTTCCTCGTTCTGGCGACCGTGGTGGAGGGTCGCAAGGGTGAGTACAGCACCCTGCTCACCGAGCTCGCGGCGCAAGGCTTCTCGCGCGTTCGCGTGGACGGCGTGGTGATGGAACTCTCCGAGCGCGATACCTTGACGCTCGCGCGCTACGAGCAGCACACCATCGACGTGGTGTTGGATCGCCTGAGCGTCAAGAAGGCGAACCGCCAGCGACTCACCGAGTCGGTGGAAGCTGCCCTCAAACTCACCAAGGGTGTGGTCAAGTTTCTCTTCCTCGATCCCGACGAGACGGTCCAGTTCTCAGAGAAGATGGCGTGCCTCAACTGCGGCATCAGCTTCTCGGAGCTCGCCCCGCGCGACTTCTCCTTCAACTCGCCCTACGGCGCGTGTCCGGTCTGCACGGGTCTCGGGACGCGCTTTGAGGTCGCGCCGGATCTCGTGGTGCCCGACGAGGACCTCTCGCTGGCCGAGGGAGCGCTTGCGCCGTGGTCGGGCGCACGATTTAAGTACTTCGAACGGCTGATCGAGGGCATCGCGACCTTGGGCGGCTTCGACGTGAACACGCCGTGGAAGAAGCTCAAGGCCAAGGACAAGAAGCTGGTGCTCTACGGCGTCGACAGCAAGTCGGTGCCGGTGAAGTACCGCAACCGCTACGGTCGCGTGCGCAGTTACGAGACCACCTACAACGGCATTGTCGAGTGGCTCGAGCGCAAGCGTAACGAGGCCGATGGCGACTGGTCGCGCGAGCAGGCCGAGCAGTACATGCGCGAAGTCGAGTGCACGGCGTGTCACGGACAGCGCTTGAAGCCCGAGGTGCTCGCGGTTCGCGTGCACGATCACAACATCGCCCAGGTCAACTCCATGACGATCGACGAGGCCATCGACTACTTCGCCACGCTCAAACTGACCAAGCGCGAAGAGACGATTGCGCGCCAAGTGATCAAGGAGATCGTCGAGCGACTGACCTTTCTGATGGACGTGGGACTCGACTATCTCACCTTGAGTCGTGCGTCGGCCACGCTCTCGGGCGGCGAGGCCCAACGGATCCGTTTGGCCAGCCAGATCGGCAGTTACCTGGTGGGTGTGCTGTACGTGTTGGACGAACCTTCGATTGGACTGCACCAGCGCGACAACCGCCGACTGATCGCGACCCTCGAGCGTCTGCGCGATATCGGTAACTCGGTGATCGTGGTCGAGCATGACGAAGAGACCATTCGTTTGGCCGACTACGTGGTCGATATCGGTCCGGGGGCGGGCGAGTTCGGTGGTGAAGTCGTCCACGCCGGCAGTTACGAGGCGTTGCTCGCCAACGAGAAGTCGATCACCGGTCAGTACCTCTCGGGCAAGAAGTCGATCGCCGTGCCCCCGGAGCGCCGTGCGGGCGACGGCAAGAAGCTCACGATTAAGGGCGCGCGTGCCAACAACCTTAAGAACATCACGGTCGAAATTCCCCTGGGGGACTTCGTGGCCGTGACCGGGGTCTCGGGGTCGGGTAAGTCCTCGCTCATCAACGCGATCTTGCTCGCCTCGCTCGAACGCCAGCTCAACCGAGCCAAAACGGTCGTGGCCGAGCACGACACCATCTTGGGGGTCAAGAACCTCGACAAGGTCGTGGCGGTTGACCAACAGCCCATCGGGCGAACGCCGCGTTCGAACCCCGCGACCTACACCGGCGTGTTCGACAAGATTCGTAAGCTCTTCGCCGACACGCAAGAAGCCAAGGTGCGCGGATATCAGCCTGGTCGCTTCTCCTTCAACGTGAAGGGTGGGCGTTGCGAGGCCTGTTCCGGCGACGGCACCATCAAGATCGAGATGCACTTCCTGCCCGACGTGTACGTGAACTGCGACGTCTGTGAAGGTGCGCGCTACAACCGCGAGACCCTAGAGATTCTCTATCGCGGTAAGAGCATCGCGGACGTGTTGGACATGCCGGTGCGCGAAGCACTCGAGTTCTTCGAGCGCCAGCCCCAGATCCTTCGTCACGTCCAGAGCCTGTACGACGTCGGCCTGGGTTACGTACGTCTCGGCCAGCCGGCCCCGACGCTCTCGGGGGGCGAGGCCCAGCGCGTGAAACTCGCCACCGAGCTGGCGCGCCGACCCACGGGACACACCTTCTACGTACTGGATGAACCGACGACCGGTCTGCACTTTGACGACGTCAATCGGCTGCTGCACGTCCTGCACCGCCTGGTCGACCAGGGCAATACGGTCCTTGTCATCGAACACAACCTCGACGTCGTCAAGACCGCCGATTGGGTGATCGACCTCGGCCCGGAGGGTGGTCGACGCGGGGGAGAGGTGGTCGGCGAGGGTACGCCCGAGGAGATCGCCGAGTTGCCCACCGCGACGGGCACGGTTCTACGAGAGGTGCTCGCCGGTCACGGCCACGCCTGATGTTGGCGAAACCCACCGGCATACCGCGCGAGAGCGGGTGCTACCTCTTTCGCAACGAACGCGGCACAATCATTTACGTCGGCAAGGCGCGGGTACTGGCCCAACGACTGTCGAGTTACTTTCAGCGCGAGTCGGGGCTGAGCGAGAAGACCCAACTGCTGATGAGCGAGGCGACGAGCGTGGAGTGGATCGTCACGCCCAACGAAGTGGACGCCCTGATCCTCGAAAACGAGCTGATCAAGGCGAACCAGCCGCGCTACAACATGCGTCTCAAGGACGACAAGAGCTTTCCCTTCGTGGCCCTGGACTATCGCACGCCCTTTGCGGCGCCGTACTTGACGCGCGGCTCCCACGTGAAGGGGGTTCGGTACTTTGGGCCCTTCGTGGACGTGCGCGCGGTGCGCGCCACGATGGATGAACTCTTGCAGGCCTTCCCGCTGCGGTCGTGCTCTAAGCACAAGTTCCAGTACCAACAGCGCATCGGGCGGCCGTGTTTGCTCTACGACATTGGCAAGTGCTCGGGACCTTGTGTCGACAAGATCGATACCGAGGGGTACGTCGAACTCCTCAACTCCTGGGAGCGGTTCTTTGAGGGTGACGTGCGCGTCTTGCGCGACCGGTTGCGCACCCAGATGCGCGACGCGTCCGAGAACCAGCGCTACGAAGCGGCCGCGGCCGCCCGCGACGGACTCGAAGCACTCGAACGCGCGGCCAACACCCAAAGCGTGGTGCTCGACACCCACTCAAACCTCGACGTCATCGCGATCGCCAGTGCGGGATCGCGGGCGGCCATTGTGCGCTTTCGCGTGCGCTACGGACGCATCATCGGACGCACGGTGCATCTGGTGGACCGCTCCATGGACGAAAGCGACCCGGAGATGCTCGAGAACGCGCTCACCGACATGTACCTCGACGCACCGTCGGTGCCGAGCGTGGTCGTTGTCCAGCGCGAGGAACTCGCGACGGCCCTGGTGCGCGAGTACTTAAGCGGGCTGCGCGAAAAGCCCGTCGAGGTGACCGTCGCCCAGCGCGGACGGCGCAAGCGCGTCGTCGAACTCGCTGGCCACGACGCGGAGTCGGTCATCGCGCGCGACTCACTACGTCGCCAGGCGGACCACAACGTGCGCTCGCGGGCCCTCCAGGAGCTGGGCAGCGCCCTCGGCCTCGAGCAGCCGCCCTATCGGATCGAGTGCTTTGACATGAGCCACCTCCAAGGGACCAACTACGTCGGCTCGATGGTCGTCTTCGAAGACGGTCTGCCCGTGAAGGGCGAGTATCGACACTTCAACGTGCGCGAGGTGCTGGGCAACGACGACGTGGGTGCGATGGAAGAGGTCGTGCGCCGGCGCCTCACGCACTGGGAAGAGCACCAGGACGACACGAAGTTTCGCCGCGCCGACCTGATCATCATCGATGGTGGTGTGCCGCAGTTGCACGCGGCGGAGAAGGCGGCGCGCTCGTTGGAGCTCAGTGGTTTGGTGGAGTTCGCGGCCCTCGCCAAGCGCGAGGAGCTCCTCTTTCGACCTGGCTCGTCGACGCCCATCGCGCTCGAGCGCGGTTCGGAGAGCCTGTACCTGGTCCAGCGCATCCGCGACGAGGCGCACCGTTTCGCCATCACGTTTCACCGATCCAAGCGCGGCAAGTCGATGGTCGCGTCGTCACTGGAGGGCATCTCGGGCCTCGGCCCCTCACGCCGAGATCGGCTCTTAGAAGCGTTCGGCTCCCTCAACGCGTTGCGCCACGCGACCCTCGATGAACTGAGCGCACTGTCGTGGCTGCCCGGGGACGTTGCGACCAGGCTCTACGATCACTTGCAGGCGCCCACGGCGCCGCGACCCACAAAGGACAGGGACGATGAGTGAGGTCTTGGTAGTGACGGGCATGTCGGGGGCGGGGCGCTCGACGGTCGCTGCGGCGCTCGAAGACGTCGGGTGGTTCGTGATCGACAATCTGCCCCTCGAACTGGTCAGTCGCGTGGGCGAACTCGCTTCGGCCGACGCGCACGAATACCCGGGCATCGCCTTCATCGTGGGCCGCTCGGGCGGCCTGGAGCCCGAGGACCTCCTGAGCGTGCGAGAAGAGTTAGCCCAACACCACGGGGACGCCAAGATCCTCTTCCTCGACGCGCCCGACGACGTGTTGATCCGACGCTACGAGGGAACCCGTCGCCGTCACCCCCTCGATGAAGCGACGCTCGCCGAGTCCATCGCCCACGAACGAGCGCTGCTCGCTCCCATCCGCGACGCGGCCGCCGTCGTCATCGATACAGGATCCATCAACACCAATCAACTGCGCCGGCGCATCGTCGAGGTCTTCACCGACGTGGCGGCCATGGAGTCGCTACGGGTCTCGCTCGTGACCTTTGGCTACTCCTACGGGATACCCACTGATGTGGACATCGTCTTTGACTGCCGGTTCCTGCCCAACCCGCACTGGATCCCCGAACTGCGACCGCTGACCGGTCTGGATGAGCCGGTCGCGGACTACGTGCTGGAACAAGAACCGGCCCAGCACTTCATCGACGACGTGGTGCGCATGCTCGAGTGGCAGATCCCGGCCTTCGCCGCCGAGGGCAAGTCGTATCTTTCGATCGCGATTGGTTGCACCGGGGGTCGTCATCGCAGCGTGGCCATTGGTGAGGAGGTCCGGCGTCGCCTGCACGTCGAGGCGCCAGTCTTTCATCGCGATATTGCTCGATGAAGCTCGTGGCGGTCGGCGGAGGTCACGGCACCGCCGTGTCGCTGCGCGCCCTCAAGCGACTCTCGGGCGAGGTGACGGGTGTGGTGTCGGTGGCCGACGACGGGGGATCGACCGGTCGCTTGCGCGCCATGTTGAACGTGGCGGCAGTCGGCGACCTGCGCAAGTGTCTGGTCGCGTTGGCTGATCCGCAGAATCCCCTCACCACGTCCTTCGAGCATCGATTTTCCGTCGGTGAACTGAGCGGACACGCGGTGGGCAACTTGCTGCTCGTGGGCCTCATTGACGCCACGGGCGACTTAGAAGAGTCGGTGCACGCGCTCGCCCAGGTCATGGGCGTGACGGGCTCGATCGTGCCCGCCAGCACCGAGGGCGTGGTGCTGTTGGCGACAACCGAAGAGGGCGACACCCGCGGTCAAACCAGCGTGGCCAAGTCCTCGACGATCCGACGCGTCAGCCTCGAGCCCTCGCACCCGGCCGCATCCATCGCGGGCGTCGAAGCCATCGAGCGCGCCGACGTCGTGGTGATCGGTCCGGGATCGCTCTTTACGAGTGTGATCGCGGCCTGCGTGGTGCCCGGGATCACCCAGGCTCTGGCAGGCACCCGGGCGAAGAAGATCTACGTTGCCAACCTGCGCGCGGAGATACCCGAGACCGAGGGCATGACCCTCCAGGACCATCTCGATGCGCTGGCGCGTCACGGCGTGGAGGTTGATCTGGTGCTCGTCGATGAGCGCTCACCCTTTGCGCACGATGATGCGACCGTTGCGACGGTGGTGGCGGACCTCGCGGGTGAAAATGGACTAGTGCACGATGTGCAAAAATTGGCGGTGACTGTCATCGAGAATGCGGCGACAGCACACCACAGCGAAGGAGACGCCGGTGGCAACACGGGTCGCGATTAATGGATTTGGACGCATCGGGCGAGGATTCCTGCGCGCAGTTCTGGTCAACCCGGAGGTCGAGGTGGTGGCCGTCAATGACCTGGTGCCAACGGCGACCAACGCCCACCTCCTCAAGTACGACTCGACCCAAGGTGTCTTGGGCCTGGACGTGCGCGAGAGTGAGAACTCGATCCAGGTCGGCGATGAGACGATCCAGGTCTTCGCCGAGCGCGATCCCGCAAACCTGCCCTGGGGTGAACTCGACATCGACGTCGTCATCGAGTCGACCGGCATCTTTACCTCGCGTGACGGCGCCGCCAAGCACCTGAGCGCGGGCGCGAAGCGCGTGATCATCTCGGCGCCCTCGGGGGACGCGGACGCGACGTTCGTCATGGGCGTCAACGACGACTCGTTCAACCCGGAGACTGACTTCGTCATTTCGAACGCCTCGTGCACGACGAACTGCTTCGTGCCGATGGTCAAGGTCCTTGACGACGCGTTCGGCGTCGAGGCGGGCCTCATGACAACGGTTCACGCCTACACCAACGATCAGAACCTGCTCGACCTCGCCCACAAGGATCTGCGCCGCGCTCGCGCGGCCGCGATCAACATCGTGCCCACGGCAACGGGCGCCGCGCGCGCCACGAGCCTGGTGCTGAGTGCGATGAAGGGCAAGCTGGACGGCACGTCGCTGCGCGTTCCCATTCCGGTGGGTTCGATCACCGACTTCACGGCCGTGCTGCCCACCACCAGCGTCGACGCGGTCAACGCTGCCTTCCTCGCGGCGGCGAGCAACGGACCGCTGTCGCCGTATCTTGTCTACACCGATGAGTTGATCGTCTCCTCGGACATCGTGGGCAGTCCCGCGTCGTGCACGTTCGACTCGCTGATGACCATGGTCCAGCGCCTCGACGACGCGCGCAGTCTCGTGAAGGTCTTTGGCTGGTACGACAACGAGTGGGGTTACTCGAGTCGCCTCGTGGACCTCGCGCACCACGTCTCGCGCTAGTGCCAGCCCCTTTACCCTCGATCGACGCGTGGGGCGACCTCAGCGGTAAACGCGTCTTTGTGCGCGTGGACTTCAACGCGCCGGTCGCCGAGGTCGATGGGGTGCTCAGGGTCACGGACGACTTTCGCCTGCGCGCCGCACTCCCGCTCTTCTCCACGCTGCTCGAACGGGGTGCCGGCGTGGTGGCGGCGACCCACTTTGGACGCCCCGACGGCCGGGTCGATGAGCGCTACAGCGTCGAGCCGCTGCGTCGGCGACTGGGCGAACTGTGCCCCGGGGTCGAACTGCTCGAGAATCTGCGATTTTATCCGGGCGAAGAGGCCAACGATCCCGACTTTGGTGCCTCGCTGGTCGCGGGCTTCGACTACTACGTCAACGAGGCCTTCGGCGCCTCGCACCGCGCCCACGCCTCGATCATGGTGCCCCCGACGTTGCTGCCGAGTGCGGCCGGGCCGAACCTCAGTCGTGAGGTCGCCACCTTGCTCGCACTGCTGGAATCGCCCGAGCGCCCGTTCGTCGCGGTCACCGGCGGGGCCAAGGTGAAGGACAAACTCGGCATCATGAAGGTCCTCGCCGCCAAGGCCGACCTGGTCATCGTGGGTGGGGGGATGGCCTATACCTTCCGCGTTGCCGAAGGGCACACGATCGGCAGCTCACTCTTCGATGAGCGTTACGTGGACGAGTGTCGGACGCTGCTCGAGGGCGGCAACGTCCTGGTGCCGGTCGACTCGCGAGGACTGCGCGACGGTGCGCCCTTTGGGCCCGACGGGGGAGCAGATGAGGTGATCGACTTCGGTGCGGACATTCCCGAAGGCTTTGGTGGACTAGACATCGGCCCCAACACAGTCGAGATCTTCGAAGCGGCGCTCGCCAGTGCGCGCACGGTACTTTGGAACGGCCCGATGGGCGTGTTCGAGGACCCGCGCCTGGGTCGAGGAACTGAGGCGATCGCTAAGGCCATCGCCGCGTCGCCGGCGATCAGCGTGGTGGGCGGAGGGGACTCGGTCTCCGCCGTGGGCCAGTACGGCCTGGCCGACGACATGAGCTTCATCTCCACCGGGGGTGGGGCATCGCTCGAACTAGTCGAGTTCGGGGACCTGCCCGGACTGCGGGCCCTGCGAGAAAGTCCCTGGTCCCACTAGTGGCCATCGCGAAGCGCCCGCTGGTGATCGGGAACTGGAAGATGAACCTGGACTTCGTTGAGGGCCTGCACCTCGTCCAGCAGATCGGCGTGTTGATGAAGAACCGCCCTATCGAACACACCGATGTGGTGGTGGCCCCGCCCTTTGTTGACCTACGCACGGTGAGCTCGGTCCTGGAGTCTGAACGCGTCGCCGCCGTTCTGGGTGCCCAGCACGTCAGTGATCAGGAAAACGGCGCGCGCACCGGCGAGATTTCCATGTCCATGCTCACGCGCCTGGGCGTGCAGTTCGTGATCGTCGGGCACTCCGAGCGGCGCACTTACTACGACATGAGCGATGAACTCGTTGCACGCACGTTGCGCGCCGTGGTGCGTGGGGGAGCGCGGGCCGTGGTGTGCGTGGGCGAGAACCTGGAGCAGCGCGAAAGTGGCGACGCCGAGGCGTTCGTGCGTCACCAGCTCGAAGCCGCCCTGGGCGGCCTCGAGGAGCGTTTTCACGAGTCCACGATCGTCGCCTACGAGCCGCTGTGGGCGATCGGCACCGGGGTCACCGCTAGCGCCGAGCAGGTGAGCGACATGACCGCCTTCGTGCGCGGGTTGGTGCGGTCGTGCGGCTTTGACGCACCCAAAGTGCTCTACGGCGGCTCCGTGAACCCCGACAACGCCGCTGAACTCGTGCGCGAGAGCGACGTGGACGGATTCTTAGTCGGCGGAGCGTCACTCAAGGCGGAGTCGTTCTATGCCATTTTGCGAGCGTGTGACGACTGCTACGCTTTAAAGCGCTAATTCGGAGGGCCCCCATGCTGACCTGGGTAATCATTGCTGTAGAGGCCGCCGCCGCCGTGGCGCTGGTCTTTCTTGTCTTACTGCACTCGGGTCGAGGTGGCGGTATCTCCGACCTCATGGGAGGTTCCATCGGCTCCGCGGCGACGGGATCGACAGTGGTGGAGAGAAACTTGGACCGCATCACGATCGCCGTGGCGTTGGTCTTTACCTTTTCCACACTGGCTCTCGACCTACGCCTGCAGTAGGGGCGATGCGCCTTAGTCGCAGCGGGCTCGCGCTCGGAGTGGGTGCGATGTGTCTGGCGGCGGCCCTTCTGCCGATCGCACGGTCCGGGGCTAGCGCGACGGGCAATGAGAACTCCAGCACCCTCGATATCTCCCTGCCGGGACCGTTTGTCGGGTGTTCCTACCTCGATCCGGGAGCTACCGTGACCTCCGACGCGATCTTGGATCTGGTTCGTCCCTCGGCCTTTCAGACCAACTTCAACGGCACCCTCCAGGGAGAAGACGGGGCGATCTCGTCGGCCGAACTCATCTCGCTCTCGCCCCAGACCGTTCGCTACACCATCTCGCCCAAACTGGTCTGGAGCGACGGCCTCGCCTTTAACGGCGCGGACCTCGTCGATTGGTGGCAACGCGCGCGCACACTGGCGAGTGTCACGAGCGACGGGTATCGCGCGATCAAGTCGTTGGTGGTCGCCACCAACGGACTCTCGGTCACGGCCACGTTCGCCTCGCCCTACTCCGACTGGGAGCTGCTCTTTCGCGACATCGAGGCCCCGGGTACCACGCCCGGATGTGCGATCGCCAATCTCGTCTCTCGTCCGTCGCTCGGTCCGTATTTCGTCTCGAGCGCGACGGCCAGTCGCATCGTGCTGTCGATGAATCCCGAGTGGCCCCTTGACGCCAATCGCTTCGGACGCATCGTCATCACCGACACCCAAAATCTGCCCGCGTCGTTCTCCTCGAGTTACGCCGACTACACGCTCGCGCTCAACAGCGCGTCGATCGTGGCCTTAAGCAATCACCCGACGTTGGACAGTCACATCGGCTCGTCGAACAACATCGAAGAAATGACTTTCGCGCCGGGCACGCCGATCACCAGCCAGTTGAATGTGCGCAGGGCCCTCAGCCTCTCGATCAGCCGTCAGTCGATGATCGATACCCTCTTTGGATCGGTGACGTACTCGCCGTCGGTCGCCGCGTCGGCCATCTACTCCCAGGGTCAGAGCCAATATCCCGGACCGTCAGGCTCCAATCCGGCCGGCCAAACAACGACCACTACCACCACACCGGCCAAGGGCAGCCTCGTGGACTGTGAGTCCTGTGCGCTGGCCGATTTGCGCGACGCCGGATACACCCGCACCAGTGCCGGATGGATCGACGGATCAGCCAAGCCCCTCACCATTGTTCTGGGGGTCGGATCCAGTGTCCTGGACCACTCCGTCGCCAAACTCGTGGTCGGAGACTGGAAGACAATCGGCGTGCACACCTCGATCGTGAATGAGGTGTCAGACGTCGCCGCCGCGCACGCCGCCGCGACGGGAAACGTCGAAGTCGCCTTGCTCGCCCGACCGACCGAAACCAATCCGTCCTATACGGGACGTTCGTGGGCCGGTCCACCGTATCTCGATACCTACCCGAGCGGCGTGCGAATCGCCAGCGTCACGTCACTCTTTGGCGACGCCTCCTCGATCTTCAATCCGGTCACCGCGACGTCGACGTGGTTGAAGATCGATCAGACGATCATGAATGACTTTTGGGTACGACCACTCTTCACTGCTCCCTCCCTCACGATATGGTCAGGACTTCTTGCGACGGTGCAGGGCAGTTTCATCGTGTCGGGATTCGTGGACCAGATCCCAACGTGGTCGAAGACGCCGCCGGTGACGAGCTCGTAGGTATTTTCAGCGTCAATTTCGCGGGCGCTAGAGTGGTGTTCGCGTCGGAGTGGCGGAATAGGCAGACGCGCCAGCTTGAGGGGCTGGTGCCCTTAGGGGCGTGTGGGTTCAAGTCCCGTCTCCGACACCACAGGTTTGCAACCAGCCTGCAGGCCGACTTCCTCCAGCGTTACCAGAATCGGCGGTGCGCCAACTACTTGAACGCTAAGGCGATCAGGAAAGATTCGTAGAGATTCGAGCAGGTCGTCGACCAGTACCTGTCGCTCGCGTTCAGTTGCCTCGGCCCAGATCGCTTCGACGTCGAGCCGCGAAAGTAACTGAGCGACCTCCTCGAACTGATCGGCAGCGTGGTCAAGCATCTTCCGCTCGCGTTCTACGCGGGTCATTTCGCTCTCCAGGGTTGAAATCTGAGTCGAAAGATGTTGTTGCTCGTCGGCGTAACGATCTGCGTCAATCTTGTCGGCGTAGTAGAGATCCAGCAGCTTTCGCTCCTTGGCTCGAATGGCGGCAATAAGCGTTTTCGCGGATGGTGTTGCGGGGGCTACTCGACGGCGATGTTCGTTCAGTTGAGCTCGGATGGCACTCTGGAGTACTTCATCACTGGACAGCACTTTGAGGCCCAGGAGAGCAGCCCGCTGGAGTCCCTTGGCCGAACGACCCGACTGATCGCAGCCGCGCCCCCGGTGGCGACAGCGATAGATGGCCTGATTGCGATCGTTGTAGTGAACGCCCGCGACGCGCCCACAGAGACCGCAGCGCACTTTGCCCGAGAGAAGGTCTCGACTACGTCGTTGGCCGGGCGTGTGACCACGTTGAGCGCGCTCGAAGTCCTGACGCGAGACGAGGGGAGGATGCACGCCAGCAAACCACTCGTCGCCCAGACGAACGTCACCGACGTAAACCCGGTTCAGGGTGATGTGGCGCACGGTCGAGTACTTGATACCGACTTCGGCCGAGATGGTCTCGTAACTGTGACCGGCCGCGCGTAACGCAAAGATTGTCTCAATGAGTGGGGCCATCTCGTTGGGGACGAGGTGCCCGTTGATCATGTCGTACCCGGTGGGCGCTCGATTGAGCCAACGGCCGCGCTCGGCGGCCTGGCGCTGACCCATGCGCGTGTTTTCCACGATCTGATCGCGGTAGTACTGGGCGAAGACCCCATGGACGCCGATCTGCATTCGGCCCGACGCACTGGCCAGGTCGAGATCACCCTCGTTGACCGAGTGAACCTTTACGTGGTGGTGTTCGAAGAGTTTGACCAAGCGAGAGAAGTCGCCCTGGTCGCGACTGAGCCGATCCCAGCGCCAGATCACGAGGTCGCTGACTCGGTCGGCTCTCACCATGTCGAGGAGTTCGCGCATCGCGGGACGTTCGAGATTCTTACCCGACCATCCTTCGTCGGCGAGGACGGTGACGGCGCCGAGATCGCGTAGACGCGCTAGGTCCCGACAGCGCTTGGCCTGGGCGTCCGGTGAGAACTCGACCTGATCTTCGGTTGAGACCCGGACGTAGGCGACTGTGGTCATCCCGTGTCCTTTTGAGGAGAGGCAATGAGTCGAAGAGCAATACCTATCAGGATGCCAGCCGCGCGTGACAGATCGCGGCTTTCAACCTGCGAGATGTCCCCGTCCGTGCCCGAGAGGTCGTCTCGCGCGACCGTGGTCATGGGGCTGAGAGGTCCTGGGGCCGCTTTTGACGGGTTGCACGACGCGCCTCCACCGTCATTTGGTGAAGCAGCTGTGCCACCGCAGCGGCACGCGGGTCATCGTAGCCGCGGCCGTCGTAGATGAAGGTTCCCGAGATCGGATCCTCGGACTGCGGAGTCGTCATGAAGGCCGCTCTGGCCTCACGTAGGTCCTGGAAACGGGTCCCGTAGTGGCGGGACTTGGTGATGAGTTGACTACGAACGCCGAAGGCGTGGGCGTGGTGACGCAGGTTGAGTTCTCGGAGAGAGGGCTCGAGAGCGAGGTCCCAGGTGGTGAGGGCCAGTCGGCGTAGGTGGGGGGTCGTGTCCAACTCGGAGATCTCCTGGCGGGAGCGGAACCGTCGGGCGAAGGCGAGGGATCCGTCGGTCGTCTTCGTGGCGTACTTGGCGATGTAGCCCGCAATGCGCAGGTCGTCGCGCTCCAGAGCCGAGGCGTCGGAGACTTGGAACTGGGAGCCCCAGGTGATCGTTCCGTGAGGCGTGGTGACAGCGAATCTCGGAACCACGGTGCTGATCACCTGGGTGAGGAGTTCGCTCGAGAGGGACTCCGGTGGCGATCCGAAGGGCTCGGAGCCGTCGAGGCGTAGCACCACGTGGAAGTGCACGAGACCACGCTTTTGGAACTCGGCCACCTTGAGGTAGCTGAGTCGCGCGTACCGGGAGAACTCCTCGAAGGGGACGCCCAGGGCGATGGCCAAGCGCCGGCGGACCTGTTCGAATGTCCGGTTCCATAGCCGAGACGACTCCGCGTTCCAGAGCACCGCCCCGCGGTAGTTGAAGCAGTCCTCACAGAGCGGAGATCCGAGTAAGGGATCAGTGTCGTCGTGACGACGACCACAGGTGGTCTCTCGTTGGTGGCGACAGCGACGCCGGGGACCGGTGCGACAGGAGCCGTCCTCACGACGGACGTGCACCAGCCCGAAGGAGGGGGCGGTCAGGGTGAGAAAGAGACGAGGGTGGGTGGCTACCGAGTCCGGGACTCCCTTGCCCCCGATGAGGCCGGTCGAGACCACGATCCAGGCGTCGGCCTTGTAGAGGTCGGCACAGGAGGCACAGAGCACTGCTCGACGGTCCTTGCAGGCCACCAGCAGAGGTCGCTCAATGACCTCACCGGTGACGGTGTTCACGAACTCGCCCCGCAGCCGGACGGGCTGGAGACACCCACCGGCGTGCTTGACGTCGCGTAGTAGCTCGGACGCTCGCTTCTGTTTCGTCACGCTGACCCCTCTCGTCGAGGGGAGAAAAGAAAACCCCTCTACTTATAAAGGCCACTCAAAACGGGCACAACCGAGCAAGAACTTCGTGACGAACCCAAAGTTTGCACACGGCGGATACGGGCGGACACTCGTGGACAGATTCCGAACGCGCCACCGTGACGTCGAGGCGTAACTTTTTCGCTAGACCGAATCAGCCACGTCATCTTCCCAGAAGGTCCAGTAGAAGCTGGACCGTTAATGTCGCTCTGTGAGCATCAGACCAAAGACGTGAGATGATGATCTGATTCACTTCACCGCCGCCCTCGGCGCTACGCGCCAGGGCGCAAAGGACGACTTTTAAGTCCTTCTAGGCGTAACTTCTCTTTACGTTTTTTAAAGTCTGGTCACTGATCTCCATGTATTCACTTCGATACGATGTCCAAACCTCGTATGGATCGTGAGAACTCCGTTGTCATATATCTTCAACGTTGCGATTGCTGGCTCCGCGCGATGTACTCCGATTTCAACGGTTATTTGGTGACCAGCGATGATCGACTCAATCGACCCAAAACCCCAGCATCCTCGAATTCGATACTCGATTTGCGTTTTCCGCAATCGACCCAGCAGGTGATTCGCCTCCACCCAAGCAGTACTTCGCAATAGATGTCTTCGAAGATTGGTGAGTTGAACAACACTGTCGACGCAGTCTGCAGCAACTTCTGTCTCAAGTCTCTTGGGGAACGACACTCGCCATCGAGCTGTGAATGTGACCGAGATCGCGAGCGCAGCAACCCCGAGTATGACGCCAACCGACTCGGCGACTGTCATACGAAGTGTTTCATTCGCCGGCAGCACAATCAGAAGTATCTCCGCTGCGATTGCGACAGCGGCGACTAGCAGCGCACGCAAAACATCCCGAGAACTGGTACCCGCTTGATGAAAAGATTCTCCAATGCAACCACAGGGCCTGGGGCTGGTAGATCTCAATTCTCGCTTGAGTATGCATGTGGCAGCGAGCATGCCTAACGCAAGAATTGCGAGAGCCAACAACTGAGTCAAGCCAGGAATGATTACCGCTATCGCAAGCGAGATTTCGAGTAAGCCTATTTGTCGGCTGCTGATCCACCCCAGATTCAATATTCTGAGCGCATTTCGAAGCGCAGTGTCTATCGGCTCTGCAACGGATTGTCGAATTTTTGCGAATCCCGAGGCGATGATCGTGCCACTCGCGATTCCGACTGCCAAGCCTCGGATAATTATCACATCGCATCCTTGAACTTCTTCAATTGAATCACCCTCAATGACACCGTCTCAAGCGCGTGAATTATTCACTTGAGGATGTTTGTAATTCCGTTCTATAGACAGAGGCAACAGCTAGACCTAAGTTCAGATTGAGAAGAAACAGGGAGGGCTTAAGATGCCTGGAAACTACTTATCACTTGCAGAGAAAATTGACCGCTTCGCGCCGAGCAACTCGAACTTTGCCGGAATTGACGTGGACGGATATCCGGGAAATACCTTCATGGAGGATCTTTGGAACAACACCAATGTATTCTTCACGGGTTTCTATCTGGGCGCAACGGAAACGCTTGATGGACCATGCTGTTTCGGGTCAAGCACGTGGATGCCCGAATCCAGTCCGGCAGCGTGAGAAGTTATCTCGCAGACGTTGGATTTGGCTTCATGCCCTTGTACCTAGGTATGCAAGAAGGTGATAAGAAGTGTCCTTCCTGCAATACCCTGACCACCGCGCAGGGTACTGATGACGCAAATCGGGCTTCGAATCTCATGGCGGCAGCAGGGTTTGCGAATGGAGCTGTGTGCTGGTTGGATGTGGAACTCGGCGGCACGCTGTCGGCGGCATTTATCGATTACATCTCAGCGTGGGTGTCCGAGTTGAATAATCACACTGATTATTGGGCGGGTGTCTATTGTTCCTACGACGAGACCGCCGCCCAAATTGCGACAGCTTGTGGCGCAGATAACGTCAACTTCTGGGTCTGGGATTTGAACATTGATTCATGTCAGGAAGACACACCGTTTCCGACGCCGTCGCCAAGCTCGGCGTATTCGAATGCCACCGCGCTCCAGTACGCCCAAAACTGCACAATATCGAACGGAGTGACAACGAATGGAGCGGATCTCGACTCGTCGGTATATTCGGATCCGTCTATAAATCCGATCCAGGGTTAGCGATCAGAAGGTTCTGGTTTATATCGAGCCGCGCGGATGACAACGGTGAAATTGTCACTCAAAATTCTCACCCTTTCAATGGTACTTGGTCTGATTTTCGGCAGTTATAGCGCTACGAAAGCGGACGGGTCGGAAAGCGCTGTTTCTTTGCGGCAAGTCTGGCTGTTTCCAAACGACGTCGCCTGGGGTGAAAGCGAAGGCGCAATCTGGAGGACAACCGACAATGGTGCGACGTGGACGAACGTGCTTGCGATCCCGACAGACCTTTCGCGTGTGCGCGTCGCAGCTCGATCGGACAGTGAAATTGCGGTTGCTGTCGGGGGTGATTCGAGGGTCCCCGGGGGAGTGCGCCTCTATTCATCAGCGGATGGTGGAGCGAAGTGGTTCGAAACCCAGGTAAGAGTTGCCAGTTATATCGGACTTGGAGTTACTTACGCGTCGAGTCTCGACTGGCTGTCGAATCAGAAAATCGCAGTCTTGATGCGACCAAATGTCGGCATGAATAGTTCTAATGGGAGCCTGCTATTTGTGACCCCGAGTGGCTCGGAAGCACTAGTTAGCTCGACCAGTGCCGGACACGGCTCTCTTCCTTCAGGCCTCGGGCAGGTAAATTTCAGGAACGTAAACACAGGATTCCTGGAAGCATCGTTGACTACAACTACCAACGGAAGGTTGTATCTCTCTATTGATTCGGGGAGGCGATGGAGCCGCGTGAACCTCGTTGACGGGTACATTCCGATAGGTGCTCCTCAATACATGACATCACAGAAAACCTGGATCCTATATGGACGATTGAGGGCCGCTCGGAGCAGCACCAGTTCGACATGCGCCGTTCTTTCGACTCAAGCCGGGAGTAACGTTAAGTGGAGGGTCGTCGGCAGTTGCTCATATCAGATCAACGTCGAGGGGAGTACGGTGTCGCCCCAATTCGTGTCACCTGAATCGGGGTGGGAGATTCGCGGGCGCCAAATGATGCAAACCGTTGACGGAGGGAAACATTGGTCGAAGTTGTACAAAGGCTTGCCTCCGGTCTCCTCCGACATTTTGCAGTTCGATCGGCAGTCGAAGGAGACTGCCTGGGTACTCGTTTCGAAGCCAGACGGTGAGTCCCAAATACTCTCGACAGCTGATGGGGGCAAGTCGTGGAGGCGAATAAACCCCGAGAGATCATGATTGCCCCGCCACCGCCCTTTGCGTACTCGGGCACCGTTTGAAGAGGTCACTGACCTTCATCACTCGTTGGACTTCGGAGCCTCTGCAAAGATCATCGGAGGCGCCAATGGCTGGTAGCAGAACTGTTGCTTCGGGTCTCCGACAC
>JBARLO010000065.1:0-38509 GCA_049801955.1 Acidimicrobiales bacterium | reverse complement strand
GGATAACGACCTCGACACGCCCGGCGCGCTGCGCGCCGTCGACGCGGCGGCTCACGCCGGCTCCAAGGTCACTTCGGCCGCCGCGTTGCTCGGCGTTACGCTGTAACGATGTCCGAGTTCAGAGTTGAGTTGCCCGACGGCAGCTCGCGCACCCTCGAAGAAGGCGCCACTTCGCTCGATTTGGCCGCCGCGATCGGTCCTCGTTTGGCCAAGGACGCGCTGGCGGCGAGAGTGAACGGAACGCTGAGCGACTTGTCAGCCCCCTTGGCCGACGGCGACGCGGTGTCGATCGTCACCCCCGCGAGCGACGACGGCCGCGAGATTCTGCGCCACTCGAGTGCCCACGTGATGGCCCAGGCGGTGACGCGACTGTGGCCCGGGGCGCACTACGCGATCGGCCCAGCCATTCGCGACGGCTTCTACTATGACTTCGAACTTCCTGGTGGAAAGCACTTTAGTGACGACGACCTGCCCAAGGTCGAAGCCGAGATGCGGGCCATCGTGGCCGAAGACCAGCCCTTTGTGCGCCATGAGTACTCGATTCCCGAAGCCCTCGCGCTCTTCGCTGATCAGCCCTTCAAGGTTGAGATCATCGAAGGCGTGGCCGCGGGCGACCAGGAGGACTTGGCCGAAACGGGTGGCGATCAAATGGTCTCGGCGTATCAGAACTCACCCGCGTTCGTGGATCTGTGCCGCGGACCCCACGTTCCGTCGACCTCACGTCTCGGGTACTTCGAACTGACCCGGGTGGCCGGGGCGTACTGGCGCGGCGACGAGAAGAATCCCCAACTACAGCGCATCTACGGCACGGCTTGGGAGTCGAAGGAGGCGCTGGCCGCTCACCTGCGACAGATCGAAGAGGCCGAAGCTCGCGATCACCGCAAGTTAGGTGCCGAGCTCGACCTCTTCTCGTTTCCCGGGGAGATCGGCCCCGGACTGGTGCTCTTTCATCCCAAGGGCGGCATCATTCGACGCGTGATGGAGGAGTACTCACGCCAGCGTCACGAAGTTTCGGGCTACGACTTCGTCTATTCGCCTCACATCTCCAAGGCCGACCTGTTCGAGACATCGGGCCATCTCACCTGGTTCGCCGAGGGCATGTATCCGCCGATGGAACTCGACGAAGGCCAGCGCTACTACCTCAAGCCGATGAACTGCCCCTTTCACATGACCATCTTCAATGCGCGCCAACGCAGTTATCGCGAACTGCCGCTGCGCTTCTTCGAGTTCGGATCGGTGTACCGCTACGAGAAGTCCGGCGTGGTCCAAGGTCTCACCCGCGTGCGCGGCATGACCCAGGACGATGCGCACATCTTCTGCACGCGCGACCAGATGTCGGAAGAGTTGACGCGCACCCTGAACTTCGTGCTCGATCTGCTGCGGGACTTCGGGCTCAATGACTTTTACCTCGAGCTCTCGACCCGCCCACCGGGCAAGGCGATCGGCAGCGACGAGGACTGGGCCGAGGCCGAGGCGATCTTGGCCCAGGTCTGTCGCGAGGCGGGTCTCGAGTTCGCGATGGACCCGGGCGGCGGCGCCTTCTACGGACCCAAGATCTCGATTCAGGCACGCGACGCGATCGGGCGCACCCATCAGATTTCGACCGTCCAACTCGACTTTCAGACTCCGAACAACTTCGACGCAACCTACGTGGCGTCGGATAACTCGCGCCAGCGTCCGATCATGATTCATCGCGCCCTCTTTGGCTCGGTGGAGCGCTTCCTGGCGATCTTGATCGAGCACTTCGCGGGCAACCTGCCGACCTGGCTGTGTCCCGAACAGGTGCGCGTACTCGGGGTACGTGACGACCACGATGACTACGCCTTCGAGGTGGCCGCGCTTTTGGCAGAGCGTGGTCTCAGGACCCACGTCGACGAGGCGAGCGAACCGCTCGGTGCCCGGATCCGCAAGGCGAAGCTGGAGAAGATTCCCTACGTCCTTGTGGTGGGCGATGACGACGTGTCGGCTGGCACGGTCGGCGTAAACGCGCGAGGCTCGAACGATCCCGAGCGAGGCGTCAGCGTCGGCGAGTTCGCTCAGCGCCTGGTCGGCGAAGTCGCTCGACACGCCTCTCCCGAGGCTCCCTGAGTGGGACTCGATCGCTTCTCGGCGGCCTGGCGCGAGAGTTACGTCTCGAGTGCGTTTCAGGGTGAGTACGATCGCGACGCCGGGGGGTGCGTGTTCTGTCAACTGGCCACCGAGCCAGTGAGCGAGTCAACCGGCGTGCTGTGGCGCAGCGAGCACACGTACCTCGTGCTGAACGCGTTTCCCTATGGGTCCGGGCATCTGCTCACCGTTCCCTACCGTCACGCGGCCGAGCTCGAGGAACTGAGCGACGCGGAGTACCTCGACCTCTCGGGGGTCCTGCGACGCTCGGTGATCGCCCTCAACGCTGCGTACGGACCGGACGGCATGAACGTGGGCATGAATCTGGGCTCGGCCGCGGGGGCCGGCATTCCCCAGCACCTGCACGCCCACAGCCTGCCGCGCTGGAGCGGCGACACCAACTTCATGACCTCCATTGGCGAAACGAGGGTGCTCTCGGAGTCCCTCGATGCGACCTGGCGCAAAGTCCACGCCCAGTTGGACGCGAGAGTTACTGAGCGGTAGAGGTAGAATGCGACCTGTGAGCCAAGAGGATCGATGTTCGACGGCAAATTCCGTCAATCGGTAGACGCTCGGATGGCGCCCGTGGGGCGCGGGCTCGTTCGAATCGGCCTCTCGGCGGACGTGGTGACGACCTCGGGACTGATCTTTGCTGGTGCGACCGCCTTCGCCATCGGGGCCGGATTCAACTGGCTCGCGATCGTGCTCTTGACGCTGACGGGTTTTCACGACCTGCTCGACGGGGCTGTCGCCAAGGCGAGCCAACGAACCAGCCAGCGCGGCAGCTTCTTTGATTCGGTCACCGATCGCGTGGGCGACGCCGTGCTCATGGGTGGTGCCGCCTACTACCTCACCGCCCACCACCACGGCCAGCTTGTCCTGTTGCCCTTTGGCATCTTGGCCACGACGTTCTTGATCTCGTACGAGCGTTCGAAGGCCGAGAGTTTGGGCCTGGCCGCCAAGGGTGGCCTGATGGAGCGCGCCGAGCGACTTATTCTGCTCGGGATCGGGCTGGTCAGCTACACAATATTTATACCGGTGCTGTGGGTGATGTTGGGACTCACCGCGATGACCGCCATCGGTCGTTTCTGGCGAGTGTGGCAGGTGGCTGCTCGACCGGCCCGCGCACCCGTTCCCGCCCCGCGCGTTCGTCAACACACTCGACGACTGCGCGAGGGACTGAGTCGCGCGTCGCGTCATTAGGCGTGGCCCCTCGCGCGCGCGTTGTCGCGCTCAAGACGCTCGGCTCGGCGATGGAGATGTTGCCCGAACGCTTCGACGAGGCTGCGGCCGAAACGATCGCCCAGGCGCTGGGCCGGCGAACGACGACATCGCGTCGGCACCTCGAAGACAACCTTCGCCACGCACTCGCGGCCCCCGGGTCGAGCGTGAGCGCCGATCTCCTCGAGGAGTTCGTGGACCGCGGCTTTCGGGGCTACGGCCACTACTGGGCTGAGGGCGCGAAACTGCCCGCTATTCCTCGATCGACGGTGAGCCAGCGCTTCCAGATCGCCGAGGGCCTCGAGCACTTACTGGCCGCGAAGGCGCGGGGTCAGGGCCTCATCGTGGCCTTGCCCCATATCGGTTCCTGGGAGTGGGGCGGAGCGTTTCTCAATACGATCGGGCTCACCATGACCGCCGTCGCCGAGGAGCTCGATCCGCCCGAACTCTTCACGTGGTTCAAGAAGAAGCGCGAAGCCATGGGGATCCTCATCGAGCCGCTCAACGAGCACGCGGGCACGGTGCTGCTCTCGACGTTGCGCGCAGGCGGGGTCGTAGGTCTGCTGTGCGACCGCGACATCCAGGGCAGTGGCATCGAGGTGGAGTTCTTTGGCGAACGTGTCCTGATGCCGTCGGGTCCGGCCACGCTCGCGCTGCGCACCGGGGCGACGCTGGTGGTGGCGGCGTGTTACACGGGTCCCGGTCGCGATCACTACGCCGCCGTCACACCGCCCATCGACACCACGCGCACCGCACGACTGCGCCAGGACGTAGGTCGCGTCACCCAAGACGTCACGCGCGAGCTCGAGCACCTCATTCGACGAGCCCCCGAACAGTGGCACGTGCTGCAACCGAGGTTCGCCTCGTGAGCGTTCGCCGGGTTGCTCTGGTGTCGCCCTACGCGCTGAGCGTGTACGGCGGGGTGCAAGAACAGGTGCTCGCCATGAGTCGCGTACTGAGTGCGCGCGGCAGCGACGTGCTCGTCCTCGCGCCCCACGCCAATGACGACACGCGCTACGACACCCCGGCCGACGTGGTGCGTCTCGGACGGCTCGTGTCCGTGCCCGCCAACGGATCGCGCGCGCCCCTCACGTTGTCACCGTTCGCTTCGTACAAAGCCCGTCGAGCGCTCGAGACCTTTGCACCGGACGTGGCGCACTACCACGAGCCGATGGCGCCGCTTCTGTCATGGGCGAGTCTTCGCGCGCACGCGTATCCGTCCGTGGGTACCTTCCATCGCGCGGGCTCGGGTCCGGCGCTCAAGTTTGGCGCTCCGATCATCCGATCACTGTCGAAGGGACTTGACGTCACCGTCGCCGTGAGTGAAGCGGCGGCGTCCACCATCGAGTCGGTGACGGGTGCCGCGTGCGACGTTCTCTTCAACGGATTCGAGACCGAGCGCTTCGTGACCTCGGCGCGGGAGCGCTCGGTAGAAGTGGTCCTGCTCTTTGTGGGACGACTCGATCAACGAAAGGGCGTCGCCACACTGATTGAAGCGACGAGGGAGCACAACGCGCGCGGGGGGCGGCCGTGGCGACTGGTGATCGCGGGCGATGGCCCCGATCGCGCGCGACTTGAGGCGCTTGCCGCCCACGACGGTCGCGTCGTGTTTCTTGGTCGCGTCACGGACGCCCAGAAGCGATCCTGGATGCGCCGCGTGCACGTGCTCGTCGCTCCCTCGACGCACGGCGAGAGTTTCGGACTCGTCCTGCTCGAGGGTATGGCGAGTGAGACCCTCGTGGTGGCGAGTGACATACACGGGTACCGCGAGGCGGCCGGGGGGCACGCACACCTGTTTCACCCGGGCGACGCGCACGCCCTCGAACACGCCATCGACAAAGCACTCGCCGAGGGGAGCGAGGAGCGCATTCAATCGGCCCGCTCGTACGCCGAAGACTGGTCAATGACCAAGCTGGTCGACGAGTACGAGACGCGCTACGCACTCGCGCTAGAGCGATTTGGGGACCGGGTAGCCTAAGGACGTGGCCACCAAGCAACGATCGCGCTCGGGGCGCGCACACTCGTCACGCTCGCGCGAGCGAGTTCAGCGCCACGTGGCCCCGGTTCTCGATCCGAACTGGAACAACCCCTACGCGCCCTCGACCGCGGAACGACACGACCACGAACGCGCGGTGCGCTCATTTGCACTACGGCGCCGACTTCCCCAATCGCTGATCATCGCCGTCGTGGTGGTGGCTCTCGTGGCGGGCGTCGTTGTTGTGCCGTGGCTACCCGCCGTTGGTGTGGTCGTGGCCCTCGTCTACGCCTGGGACCTGCGCCGAGCGGTGTCGACGTTCGCCGAACGGGGCAACACGCTCGGCGCGGCGATGCTGAGCACCTTTGCTCCGGGTGGGAATCCCACTGAGCGACTGCGCTTGGTGACGGTGCTGGACCGATTGGCCGCCACTTTTGGCGTCGACCACGTCTCGGCGTTCATTGTGAGCGACCACGGCTACAACGCGGCACTCGTCCCCGACGGAGAGAAGTACTCGCTCTTCGTCACGTCGGCCGTGATGCAAGACTTCGAACTCATCGAACTCGAAGGCGTCGTCGCGCACTGCCTGGCGCGCCAGCGGCTGGGACTGCTCGAGCGCGAAGCGCTGTCGGCGGTGACGTCGCTGAGCGACCCTGCGCGTCGAGACCTCGCGGGTCCCGCCTTGACGTACCGCGCCGATGAGGTGGCGGCGGCGAGCATTCGCTACCCGCTCGGTCTTGCTGGCGCGCTGCGCAAGTGCGCGCGCCAGCAACTCGCGCCGGACTCCTTTTTCGCGTCACCCACCTACAACCAGTGGCGCTGGGTCTTCTTCAATCCCTGGAGCGATCGCACGACGAGCGACCTGTCGGACTTAGATGACCCCGAGTTGCGCGCCCGGGCTCTCGAAGAGTGGTAATCGACCGCCATTAGGCTGAGGGCATGAGTTCTTCGACCAGTTCACCCACGACCGGAACGGCCCTCGTCAAACGAGGTCTCGCGGACATGCTGCGCGGCGGCGTCATTATGGACGTCGTCAACCCCGAGCAGGCCAAGATCGCCGAAGACGCCGGAGCGGTCGCGGTGATGGCCCTCGAGCGTGTGCCTGCTGACATCCGTCGCGACGGGGGAGTGGCGCGCATGAGCGACCCCCTCATGATTCAAGAGATCCAGGCCGCGGTGACGATTCCGGTGATGGCCAAGGCCCGCATCGGTCACTTCGCCGAAGCTCAGATTCTCCAGGCCCTCGACGTGGACTACATCGATGAGTCCGAAGTGCTCACGCCCGCTGACGAGGAAAACCACATCGACAAGTGGGCCTTTACCGTGCCCTTCGTGTGTGGCGCGACGAATCTCGGTGAAGCACTTCGTCGCATCGGCGAAGGAGCGTGCATGATTCGCTCCAAGGGTGAGGCCGGTACCGGCAACGTGGTGGAGGCTGTGCGTCACCTGCGCACGATCAACGCCCAGATGCGTCGCCTGCACAGCGCCGACGCGAACGAGGTCTACGCACTGGCCAAGGATCTCCAGGCCCCTCTGCCCCTCGTCCAAGAGGTCGCCGCCACCGGCAAACTCCCCGTACCGCTCTTCTGTGCGGGGGGACTGTCCACGCCGGCCGATGCGTCACTCGTGATGCAGTTGGGCGCCGAGGCGATCTTTGTGGGCTCGGGCATCTTTAAGAGCGACGACCCCGTGCGTATGGCCGCGGCAATGGTCGAAGCCGCCACGCACTTCGAGGACGCCGCGGTCGTGGCCAAGGTCTCTACCGGCTTGGGCGCGGCGATGAAGGGGTTTGAAACCGCCTCGTTGGAACTGCGGCTGGCCGAACGCGGCTGGTAATGACGCGCGTTGGCGTCTTGTCGCTGCAAGGCGACGTGGGTGAGCACACCGCGATGCTGTCGTCCCTGGGCGCCGACGTCGTCAAGGTCCGCACCGCCGAACAACTCGACGCGATCGACGCGTTGGTGTTGCCCGGCGGTGAATCCACGGCGATTGCTCATTTGCTCACCACGTCGGGCCTGAAGGAAGCTCTCGCCCTCAAGCTCAAAGAGGAGTTGCCGGTGCTGAGCACGTGCGCCGGTCTCATTCTGCTCGCGCGCGAAGTCCTTGATGGGCGCAGCGATCAGTGGAGTTACGGCGTGCTCGACGCGTCGGTGCGACGTAATGGCTACGGCCGTCAAATCGCGAGTTTCGAGACCGAACTCGACGTCGACGGCGTGGGCCGCGTACCGGGCATCTTCATTCGCGCCCCGCGCATCGACGCGGTGGGTAGCGAGGTCGAGGTTCTGGCGGTCTACGATCGCGGCGACGCCGAGGGCGTGCACCCCGTGTTCGTGCGTCAGGGGTCGGTGTGGGGACTGTCCTTTCACCCCGAGCTCTCGAGCGACTCTCGCGTCCACGAGCTCTTTCTCAAATCTCTGTAGTTTCGATTACGATTATCTGGCCCTTCGGGGCGGGAGGAACCATGTCCGGCCATTCGAAGTGGGCAACGACCAAGCACCGCAAGGGCGCCAAAGACTCGGCTCGCGCCAAGGTCTTCGCCAAGCTGATTCGTCAAGTCGAGGTCGCCGCCCGTGAAGGCGGAGGAGACCCCGAAACGAACGCCGCACTCCGCACCATGTTTCAAAAGGCTCGCGAGTCCTCAGTTCCCCTAGACACCATTGAACGCGCCATCAAGCGGGGCACGGGTGAGTTGGAGGGTGTTCGCTACGACGCGGTGAGTTACGAGGGATACGGTCCCGGCGGTGTGGCCGTCATCGTGGAGACCTTGACCGACAACCGCAACCGCACCAGCGCCGAGATCAAGCACGTCTTTGGCAAGAACGGGGGAGCGATCGCTGAACCCGGGGCGGTCTCCTGGCAGTTCAATCGCAAGGGTGTCGTCGAGGTTGAGGGTCCGGTCGATGAGGATCAGCTCCTCGAGTGGATCATGGAAGCGGGCGCGGAAAACTACGAGGCGAACGGCAAAAACTACACGGTGACGACCGAACCCCATGACGTGGGTGCCGTGCGCAACGAACTGGAGGGCCATGGCCTCAAGGTCGTGAGCGCCGACCTCACGCTCGTGCCCCAGAACACGATTCCCGTAAGCGACGAGAGCGAGGCGAGGAAGATCCTGCGCCTGATGGACGCGATCGACGAGCACGACGACGTCCAGAACGTCTACGCCAACTTCGATATTGACGACGAACTGCTGGTTGCCTACGACGGCTAGGCAGGCGCTCCAATACCAGCCTGCGCGTGGCCCGAACAGTAACATCGAACGTATGTTCGTACTCGGCGTCGATCCAGGCCTGACCCGCTGCGGCTACGGACTGATCGAGGGCAGTTTCGAAGGGGTCGAGTCGTTTCGCGCGGTGCGCGCGGGAACGATCGAGACGGACCCCAAGAAACGGGTTGAAGAGCGCCTGCGAGAACTACACGTCGAACTGTCCTCTCTTCTTTCTGAGACGAATCCGTCAGCGGTCGTGGTTGAGCGCCTCTTCTACCAGCGAAATGCGAAGACCGCGATTCCCGTGGCCCAGGCGAGCGGCGTGGCCATCGCCCTGGCTGGCATCGATGGCGTCGCGGTGCGCCAGTTCACCTCCCAGGAGGTGAAGCTGGCCGTGACCGGATACGGTGCGGCGAGCAAGAGCCAGGTCCAAGGCATGGTGGCGCGACTGTGCGGACTGAGCGAGGTGCCTCGTCCCGCGGACGCGGCCGACGCGATGGCGCTCGCCATTGCGTACTTCATGATCGTGCGCACCGAGCGGCGGCTCGATCAAGGAGTTCGCACGTGATCGGGTGGCTCAGTGGGCGGGTGCTCCACCAACTGAGAAACGGGGCGTTGCTGATCGACGTGGGGGGCGTGGGCTACGAGGTGCACCTCGCCTCCAGCGACACGCCACCGTTTGACGAATTGCTCGAACTCTTCGTCTACACGGTGGTACGCGAAGACGCCATACAGCTCTTTGGCTTCTATGGCGCCGAGGAACGCGAGTTCTTCGAACTGTTGATCGCCACCCCTGGGGTGGGACCCTCCACCGCGCTTGGCGCACTGCGCACGATGAGCGTGGCCGAGTTGGCGTTCGCCATCGATTCTGAGGACGTGAAGAAGGTGGCGACGATCTCGGGCATCGGGCCCAAGACCGCCAGTCGCATCGTGCTGGAACTCAAGGGCAAGGTGGTCAGCGAGATCGATTTTCGAGAGTCGGCGTCCACCGACCACGCCGACGCGGCTATCGAAGAGGCATTGCACGCTCTGGGGTACACCAGTCACGAGGTGCGCGACGCCCTGCGCGACGTGACGTTGCCCGACGATGAGTCCGAGGCCCTGCGCACCGCTCTGCAACTCGTGAGGCGCCCGTGAAGCGAGAACTCGATCTCGCACAACTAGGTGAGCACGTCGTGGTCGCGGGCGCCGACGAGCAAGAGCGACGCAGCGAGGCCTCCCTGCGACCGCTCACCTTGGAGGACTTCGTTGGTCAGCGCGATCTCGTCGGACATCTAAGCGTCGTGCTTGGCTCGGCGCGCGCCCGGCACCAGAATGCGGACCACCTTTTGTTCGCGGGGCCCCCGGGACTCGGCAAGACGTCACTTGCGACGATTGTGGCCAACGAGATGGGGGTCGGTCTGCGCGTGACCTCGGGTCCGGTACTGTCGCGCCCGGGCGACCTGGCTGCGCTGTTGACCGATTTACACGATGGCGACGTGCTCTTCATCGACGAGTTGCACCGCCTACCCCGGGCGGTCGAGGAGGTTCTCTACCCCGCGATGGAGGACCTGCGACTGGACGTCATGATTGGTCGGGGCCCCTCGGCGCGCTCGATTCGCTTGGATCTGCCCAATTTCACGTTGATCGGGGCGACTACGCGCACGGGTCTGGTGGCGGCGCCATTGCGCGATCGCTTCGGGTTCATCGGACAACTCGATCTGTACGAAGTGGAAGAACTCGGAGAGATCGCCGCGCGTTCGGCGAAACTGCTCGACGTCGCCCTGAGTGCGGATGCGGCCATGCTGATCGCCTCGCGTAGCCGCGGCACCCCGCGCATCGCGAACCGGTTGCTGCGCCGGGTGCGCGACTTTGCTTCAGTCAAGGGCCACGACGAGGTCACCGAAGGCGTGGCCCGCGACGCCCTGGCGCTCTTCGGCGTGGACGAACGCGGACTCGACAAGCTCGACCGTCGGATCTTGACGTTGCTGTGCGACCAGTTCTCGGCCCAGCCAGTGGGTCTCACCACTTTGGCCCACGCCTGTGGCGAAGAGCCCTTGACCGTTGAGGATGCCTACGAGCCCTACCTGCTGCGTGCCGGTCTGATGGTTCGCACACCACGTGGCCGCGTGGCCACCGCCCGCGCCTACGAGCACCTGGGCATTCAGCCGCCGCAGGGCGGCTTGTTCTAACCGCAATATCCCCACAGAGTAGAGTTTCTCTGTCCGATAACGAAGGAAACTCTCGATGACGTCTGCCATTTCTAACGCCCTGTTGCTGTTTGCCACAACGAAGAAATCGTCGTCGGGCGACTTCTACCTGATCATCGTCTACGTCGTGCTAATCGGTGGCTTTTACTACTTCTACATGCGCCCGCGCAGCCGCCGAATGAAGCAGCAGCGCACCGAGCAGCGCAAGGTTGATGTGGGCGACCGCGCCCAGACAATTGGCGGGTTTGTGGGTACGGTGGTGCGCAATGAGTCCAATCTCGTGACGCTACGCACTGATGGGGGAGTGGAACTGGATTTTGTCCCCCAGGCCATCGCCCGGCGCTATGACCCGCCCGCCGCAATACCCGAGTCGACCGACGACGACCGCGATCATCCGACGGAAGGTAACGCCTCGTAATGCCGCCGCAGGTTGGTTCGCGACGTTCCCTTGTCGCTAGCCTCATCATCACCATCGTCATCGCTTTCGGCGCTTTAGGCGCGACTCTGTCAGCGGGATGGGGCCCCAAGTTGGGTCTCGACCTGGCGGGGGGACTCACCGTCGTCTACAAGCCCACGACCAAGGCGTCCGTCGCGGACATGCAAGAGGTCGTGACCATCTTGAACAACCGGGTGAACGGCCTGGGCGTGTCGGGTTCCACCGTCAACCTCCAGGGCAAGGACGTCGCCGTGAGCGTGCCCGGGGTGACCGACGCTCGGCAGGTGCTCGCGGTGGTCGGGCAAACGGCCCAGCTGCTGTTTCGCCCAGTGCTGTGTGAGGCGCAGGTTGGCGCCACGTCCAAACTGAAGTACGTGGCGCCGGGCAAGTTGCCCACGTGCGCCGCGCAGTACCAGACGACGGCGGCCAATCTCGACGTGAATACCTCCACCGGGGAGCCGACGAACAGCATTCCCCCAGACCCCGCGTTCACCGATATCAAGTCGACCGAGTCCAAGCAGGACAAGGCCAAGGATGAAGTACTGCTGCCATATCTCGGAGAAAAGGGAGTGCGCTACGTTCTCGGTCCCTCTGAGCTGACCGGTCGCGCCGTAAAGAAGGCGGTCGCTCAGCAGGACCAGACGGGCGCTTGGGTGGTCAACTACACCCTCACCAGCACCGGTAGCCCGGCGTGGGACAAAGTCGCGGACAAGAACTTCCATGCCATGGTCGCCATTGAGCTCGATGGGGTCATTCAATCCGCTCCGCTTATCTTGCCCAGTCAAGCGAGCTTCACGAGCTTTGATGGCGCGGGGGAGATCTCGGGGTCCTTCACCGAAAGTTCTGCCAAGACGCTGGCTCTGGCGATGACTTTCGGCGCGCTGCCGGTGCGCTTGCAGGTCCTCACCGACACAACAGTTTCTCCGACCCTCGGTCACTCGGCCCTGGTCGCCGGTCTCGGCGCGGGTCTTGCGGGTCTTGCCCTCGTGCTGCTCTACACGATTCTCTACTACCGGACGCTGGGCCTGGTGATCGTCCTCGGTCTCTCAGTCACGGCCGCCCTGCTATGGGCCATCATCTCCGCGCTCGGGCATACCGCCTTCGCGCCCACCTTCGACCTCGCGGGGGTGACTGGACTCATTGTGTCCATCGGTATCACTGTCGACAGTTACATCGTGTACTTCGAACGATTAAAAGACGAGGCGCGTGCGGGGCGCTCCATTCGATCGTCGGTTGACCGGGGCTTTCGCTCGGCCTGGCGCACTGTTCTGGCCGCCGACACTGTCAGTCTCTTGGCCGCGGTTCTGCTCTACATCATCGCAGTGGGCGACGTGAAAGGCTTTGCCTTTTTCCTGGGTCTATCCACCTTGATGGACGTCATCATTACCTGGTACTTCACGCGACCCCTGGTGATTCTGCTCGGCCGACGGAGTTCTGCGGGCAGCTCCGCGCTCTCGATGGCTGCGGGTCTCCAAGCGGGCCCCTCGCAGGTAGGAGCGGGCAGTGAGTGATACCGACACCTTCGCGCCAGCCGTCGATCACCACTACGGTCCGATCGGACGGCTCTATCACGGTCTCACCAGGGTCGACTTCGTGGGTCGTCGCAAAGTCTGGTTCAGCATCTCGCTCACCATCATCGTGCTGGGGATTGCGTCGCTCGGATTCCGTGGCTTCAACTTTGGTATTGACTTCAAGGGCGGCAGTTCCTGGGAAGTGCTCGCGCCCCACACCACCGTCGCCAAGATGACGAGCGTCGTCGAGGCGGCGGGTCTGCCCGAACCCACGGTCGAGAAGTTGGGATCTGAGACTTATCAGGTCACGGCCGACATCAACTCACTGAGCTCTACGGCCCAGGTGCAACTCACCAACAAGGTCGCTGACGTGATGGCCAAATTGGCTGGCAAGTCCCCGAACCAGGTCTCGACGAGCGATGTCGGACCGAGTTGGGGCGGACAGATCACCGACAAGGCCCTCGAAGCGCTGATCGTCTTCTTCATCGCGGTTGTCGCGTACATCTCCATTCGCTTCGAACCCAAGATGGCCGCTGCCGCGTTTATCGCGATGATCCACGACCTACTGGTAACCGTGGGCGTGTATTCGCTCTTTGGTCTGCAGATCACTCCCGACACGGTGATCGCGATCCTGACCATTCTTGGTTACTCGCTCTACGACACGGTCGTTGTCTTTGACCGCGTGCGAGATAACACGAACGGTGTTCTAAAGGGCGGCGATCTCACGTACAGCGAGATGGTCAACCTCTCGATGAACCAGACGCTCGCTCGCTCGATCAACACTTCGCTCGTTGCGATCTTGCCGGTCCTCGCGGTTCTCGTCGTGGGTGCCGACATCTTGGGCGCGACGACATTGCAGAGCTACGGCCTCGCGCTGTTCGTCGGTCTCATGAGCGGGGCGTACTCCTCGATCTTCATTGCGAGCCCGTTGCTCGCGATCATGAAGGAGCGCGAGCCGCGCTACCGTGACCTCGCAGCGCGCGTGCTGACGCGCAAGGACCGTACGGTTCTCACGGCGACGAGTGCGGCCATGGCCGGTGCTCAAGCCACGGCGTCGACAACTGGCGTGCGGCCCATGCGCACGAGTTCGGTTGCGGGCACGATTCAGGCCCGCGCGCGCAAACAGAAGAGGCGTTAGGTCTCCTTCGGCGTCGTTTCGAGTGCTTCCTGGCTGCTCTTTTACGAATCTTCGTACCATTAGGCTTGTCCCATGGTGAGTCTCACATCGCGCAGCACGGCCGATCCGGTCCTGTTGGGCTCGATTGAGCGCCTCATTGCTCGATTTCACGAACACCACGAAGACGGGGATGCCGAGCTAATCCGCCGCGCGGGGATCGCAGCGATCAACGCCCACGAGGGCCAGTTACGCCGTACCGGAGAACCCTATGTGACTCACCCGATCGCCGTCGCGAGCATCGCGGCCGATTTGGGGCTGGATGAGGTCACGTTGGCTGCCGCTCTCCTTCACGACGCGGTTGAGGACACTGGCGTGACCACCCAGTGGCTCGAACAGGAGTTTGGCGCCCAGGTGGCGGCCGTCGTGGATGGGGTCACCAAACTCGATCGCCTGGAGTTCGACTCGAAAGAGGCCCAACAGGCGGCCACCATTCGCAAGATGTTCATCGCGATGGCCCAGGACTGGCGCGTCCTTCTGATTAAGTTGGCCGACCGCCTGCACAACATGCGCACGATCTCCGTGATGCCCATGCACCGTCAACGCGCCATCGCCCAAGAGACGCTCGATGTCTACGCGCCTCTCGCGCACCGCCTCGGTGTCCAGCAGGTCAAGTGGCAACTCGAGGACCTCAGCTTCGCGACCCTTCACCCGAAGCGCTACGCCGAGATCGAACAGATGGTGGCCGCTCGCCAGCCCGAGCGCGAGGCGTATCTGAGTGAGGTCATGGACACCCTCGCCAAGAAGCTCGCGGAGTTCGGCATCGCCGCGGACGTGCGCGGCCGACCGAAGCACTTCTGGAGCATCTACGAAAAGATGGTCGTGGGTGGCAAAGAGTTCGACGAGATCTTCGACCTCGTGGGACTACGTCTCATCGTGGAAGAAGAGCGCGACTGCTGGGCCGCGCTCGGGGCGATCCACGCCCTGTGGTCGCCGGTCCAGGGTCGCTTCAAGGACTACATCAACTCACCCAAGTTCAATCTGTATCAGTCGCTGCACACCACCGTCATTGGTCCCCGCGGCAAGTCGGTAGAAGTGCAGGTACGAACCCAAGAGATGCACCGACGCGCCGAGTTCGGCGTCGCCGCGCACTGGAGCTACAAAGAGGGCGCCAACGAGAAGGAAGTCGCGTGGATGCGGCGTCTCACCGACGTGGAAGAAGAAGAGGCCGATCCGATCGCCTTCCTCGAAGCGCTCAAGCTCGACCTCGGACAGGACGAGGTCTACCTCTTTACCCCGAAGGGGAGAGTCATCGCCCTGATCGAAGGAGCGACGCCGATCGATTTCGCCTACGCCGTGCACACCGAGGTGGGGCACCGCTGCGTCGGCGCCAAAGTCAACGGGCGCCTCGTGCCTCTGGACACCGTGTTGCGCTCGGCCGACGTCGTGGAGATCGTGACGAGCAAGAACGACAACGCGGGTCCTTCGCGCGACTGGCTCAGCATCGCCAAGTCCTCGCGTGCCAAGTCCAAGATTCGCCAATGGTTCCAGCGTGAGCGTCGCGATGACGCCATCGAGGGCGGGCGTGAGGAGCTCACCAAAGCGCTGCGTCGCGAAGGTTTACCGATCGCCACGTCGCTCACCTCGGGCGCCCTGGACGCGGTCATCAAATCTCTCGGACTTGAGGACCGCGATGCGCTCTTCATGTCCATCGACTCATCGCAAATCTCGGCCCTGGCGGTCGTCCAGCGCCTCGATCGCGAACTGCGTGGCGGCGACGCTGAGCAGATGCCCACAACGGTTACCAAGGCCCCCCGCACCTCGCGCACCGCTCGACGCGGTGCGGGCGTGTACGTGGAGGGTCTCGACGACGTCATGATCCACCTTGCGCGGTGCTGCTCGCCCGTGCCCGGCGACAACATCATGGGGTTCATCACCCAGGGACGGGGCGTATCAGTGCACCGCGACGACTGTTCGAACGCCGTCGCGCTCGCGCAGCGATTGGGCGAGCGGATCATCGACGTCGAGTGGGACGGCTCGGCGGGCGGTCAGTACCGCGCGGTGCTCGAGATCATGGCCTTTGATCGTTCCCGTTTGCTGCTCGACGTCTCCAAAGTGGTGGCCGAGTATCACCTCAACATCATCTCGAGCTCGTCAACCACCTCCGGCTCGCGCATCGTGCGCATGGTCTTTGATGTTGAGTTAGCCGATCCGGGACACCTCTCTAGCCTGCTCGCCGCCCTCAAGGGTGTTGATGGGGTGTTCGACGCGTTTCGTCAACTTCCGGGGCAAAACAAGACATCATGAGCGAGTCCGCCGCGCCGTTTCAGGCGCCCATTGGAACCCACGACGTTCTCGGTCCGGAGTCGGCCCAGTGGGAGGGCCTGGCGGCGCTCTTCGCCCAGACCGCCTATCGCTACGGGTTCTCTCTCGTCATGACCCCGATCTTCGAAGACGTCGGTGTCTTCGTGCGCGGCATCGGTGAAGAGAGCGACGTGTTCCGCAACGAGATGTATACCTTCGAAGACCGTGGTGGTCGTCGCTACGCGCTGCGACCCGAGGGCACGGCCTCGGTGGTGCGCGCCTTTGTCCAGCACCACCCCACGACCCCGTGGAAGGCGTGGTATCTCACCCCCGCGTTTCGCTACGAGAAGCCCCAGAAGGGCCGCTATCGCCAGCACTATCAGTTCGGAGTCGAGGCGCTGGGCACCGAAGACCCCGCCATTGACGTCGAGGTGATCGCCCTGGCACACAACTTCTATCGAGCCATTGGGCTTCGTCAGGTCACCCTTCTCGTCAACTCCATGGGACATCGCGAGTGTCGTGCCGCGTACGTCGAGCTACTGAGTGAGTACCTCGCCGAGCACGAGTCCGAACTGTGCGACGAACATCAAAAGACCTGGCGCGAGAATCCACTACGAGTGCTCGACTGTAAGCGTGAGGCCTGCATTCGAGTGACCTCCAAGGGTCCCATGCTGATCGATCACATCTGTGACGACTGCCGCGCGCACTTTGACGCGGTGGTGGGTGGCTTGAGCGCGATTGGCATCACGACCACGCTCGATCCGCGCCTGGTGCGGGGCTTTGACTACTACAACCGCACGACGTTTGAGTTCGTGGCCGACGCCTTTGAGAGCGCGCAGAACTCCATCGGCGGAGGTGGTCGCTACGACCAGTTGGCCGAGGAGCTGGGGGGCAAGCCCACCAGCGGCATTGGCTTTGGCAGCGGCGTCGAGCGTTTGATTCTGGCTCGCGAAGCCGAGGGCCTGAGCGCCAATCTCCTCCAGCGAACCCTCGACCTGTTCGTCATCGATACGACCGGCGATGAGTCGGTGGCGGTGATGATCGAGAACCTGCGCGCCGAGGGTTTTGCGGTGGATCGCGCCTACGATCAGCGCTCGATGAAAGCTCAGATGAAGGCGGCCGATCGTTCGGGTGCACGCTTTGCGTTGTTGGTGGGACCCGAAGAGCTGTCAGCGGGCGAGGTTACGATTAGGGACCTGCGAAGTCAGGAGTTTGACCAGACGCAACAGCGCGTGGGCCAAGGAGCGATCGCGTCGGCGATCGCCGAACTATTGACGAAGTGAAGTGAAACATGTCCCCAGACGTTGAAGCCACGAGTTTGCGCGACTTGCTGTGCGCCTCGGTGAACGAGAACCACGTCGGCGAGCGCGTGAGTGTGTGCGGATGGGTGGCCAAGCGGCGCGAGCACGGCGAACACCTCGCCTTCCTTGACATTCGCGATTACTCGGGGGTCGTCCAGGCCGTCGTCGAGGGAACAGTAGATGTCAGGAGCGAGTACGTCGTGCGCGTGACCGGCACGGTGACGCCGCGTCCCGAGGGAACGGTCAATGAGCGCTTAGCGACGGGACAAGTCGAACTCTCGGACTGCCTGGTGGAGGTCCTCGCGCTGGCGGAGGCGCCCCCCTTTCAGTTAGATGACCGCGTCGACATCGACGAAGCAGTTCGACTCAAGTATCGCTACCTCGATATCCGCCGCGAGCCGATGCAGTCCAACTTGCGCCTGCGCGCGCGCGTCAACGCGGCTCTGCGTCGCGCGATGGACGACCAGGGGTTCTGTGAGGTGGAGACGCCACTGCTCTGGGCGCCCACGCCCGAAGGGGCACGCGAGTTCGTCGTGCCCTCGCGCTTGCATCCCGGTGAGTTCTACGTATTGCCCCAAAGCCCGCAGATCGCCAAGCAACTCTTGATGGTGGGCGGGCTCGATCGGTACTACCAAATTGCCCGATGCCTGCGCGACGAAGACCTGCGAGCGGACCGCCAGTTCGAGTTCACCCAGATGGACATCGAAGCCAGTTTTGTCACCCAGGACGATGTGTTCTCCTTCGTGTCGCGCGCCGTCCTTGATGCAGCGGAGGTCGCGAGCGGTGTGCGGCCCGGAGTGATCGGTACGATGACCTGGGCTGACGCACTCGACCGCTACGGCACCGACAAGCCCGACCTGCGATTTGGCATGACGCTCGTTGACCTTTCTGCCGTGTTTGAAAAGAGCGAGGTCAAAGCGTTCTCGGCCCCCGTTGTCAAGGCTATGCGCGTGCCCGGGGGTGCGAGCTTCGCGCGGTCACGTCTCGACCAGTTGACCGACCAGGCAAAGAACCTCGGCGCCAAAGGCCTCGCGTGGTTCCGCGTGACGAGCGAGGGCCTGGACTCACCTCTCGCCCGTTTTCTCAGTGAGAGTGAATCGAGAGCCCTCTCTAGCGTGGACGGGGCCATCGAAGGTGATCTCGTGCTGGTGGTGGCCGACGAGTACGAGCGCGCCTGCCAGGTACTGGGGGCACTGCGCGTGGCGATCGGCTCGCCGCCGGTGGGCGAAGGGCCACACCACTACATCTGGGTGACGGACATTCCGATGTTCGCGGGTCGCGACGAGGACGGCACCCTAGAAGCCGCCCATCACCCTTTTACGATGCCCCACCCTGAGGACCTCGCACTGCTGGAGACCGACCCGCTGAAGGTGCGCGCCCAGTCCTACGACCTCGTGCTCAACGGATGGGAGCTGGGTAGCGGGTCGGTGCGCATTCACCGCGCCGACATTCAATCGAGCGTCTTTCGCGCCTTGGGTATCAGCGACGAGGAAGCAGAGAACCGTTTCGGGTTTCTCCTCGGAGCTTTTCGCTATGGCGCTCCGCCGCACGCGGGATTCGCCTTTGGCATCGACCGACTGGTCGCGATCTTCGCGGGTGAGGAGAACATTCGCGAGGTCATCGCGTTTCCCAAGACCCAGTCCGGCGCGGATCTCATGACCGGCGCGCCCAAGAACATCACCGAGCGACAAATGCGCGATCTGCACGTGCGCTTTACGAAAGCGACGTGAGCCACGTCACTCTTTGACGAGGCCGCGAGCGAGCGCCTGCGCACGGCAGCGCCCCTGGCGGAACTCTTGCGCCCGCGAACCCTCGACGAAATCGTCGGCCAAGAGCATCTCGTCGGCGCGCAGGGACCACTGCGACGACTGGTTGAAACTCGTCAACTCACCTCGATGATTCTCTGGGGACCAGCTGGCACGGGTAAGACCACGCTGGCCAGAATCCTCGCCGGCGCGGCGGGATATGAGATGGAGAGCCTCTCGGCGGTGACGAGCGGCGTCAAAGACGTGCGCGAAGCGATCGCTCGAGCCCGTGAGCGCTTGGGTGAGCGCGGGGTGAAGACGGTCCTCTTCATTGACGAGGTGCATCGCTTCAACAAAGCCCAGCAGGATCTGCTGCTGCCGGCCACCGAAAGCGGTGTCGTCGTGCTGATCGGGGCCACCACTGAGAACCCGTACTTCGAAGTGAACGCGGCTCTGATGAGCCGCTCGACGCTTTGGCGACTTCGTCCCCTCACTGACGACGAACTAGTGACATTGGTGAATCGCGGGTTGGAACTACGCGGCGCGTCAATATCCGATGCCGCGCGCGAAGCGATCGCCGCGTCGGCCGACGGTGACGCGAGAAGTGCACTGACCACCCTCGATACGGCCATCACGTTGGCCAGCGCGACGACCGAGCCCGCGATGGTTGAACTCGAAGATGTGGCCCGAGCCCGCGACGGACGTCTGTATCACCAGTCGGCCGACACCCACTACGACCAGATCAGCGCGTTCATCAAGTCGGTGCGCGGATCCGACCCGGACGCGGCGCTGTTCTGGATGGTGTCCATGCTCGAGAGCGGTGAGAGTGCGCGCTTCATCGCGCGGCGCCTGGTCATTCTGGCGAGTGAAGACGTCGGTCTCGCTGCCCCGCTCGGTCTCGTCCTCGCGGAGTCCGCCGCTCGCGCCGTTGAGTTCATCGGACTACCCGAGGCTCGCTTGACCCTGGCCCACGCGACACTCGCCTTGGCCCTCATGCCCAAGAGCAACTCGGTCACGCGCGCCCTCGGCGCGGCGACGTCCGCGGTCCAGGCGGGCGGCTTGGTCGAAGTTCCTGCGCACCTGCGCGACGCGAGCTACGCCAGCGCGAAGAAGATCGGTCACGGCAACGAGTACCAGTACGCGCACGACTATCCGGGAGGTTGGGTCGACCAGCAGTACCTACCCGACCGCTGGAAGGACGCCACGTTCTACGACGGGTCGCCCTACGGTCATGAGGCGTTACTCGTCGAGTCGTGGCGGTTGCGAACTCGCCGCTCCCACCAGGATGAACCCGAGGCGCCAGTAGAGTAACTCGGATGGAAGCGGCCCAACTGCGTTCACTGTTCTTGGACTACTTCGCCGAAAAGGGCCACATTGTCGTGCCCTCGGCGAGCTTGATTCCTCACGACCCCACGCTGTTGTTCACCGTGGCGGGCATGGTGCCCTTCAAGCCCTACTTCACCGGGGAAGAGACCGCTCCCTACGACCGCGCCGTCTCGGTGCAGAAGTGCTTTCGTGCTCCCGACATCGACGTCATCGGCAGTGACCAGCGCCATCTGACGTTTTTCGAGATGATGGGCAATTTTTCCTTCGGCGACTACTTCAAAGAGGGAGCCATCAAGTACGCGTGGCAGCTGGTCACCGAAGGTTTTGGGCTCGATCCGAGCCGTTTGTGGGTGACCGTTCACAATGACGACCACGAAGCAGCGAACATTTGGCTCGACGGCGTCGAACTGCCCAAAGAGCGCTTGCAGCGACTCGGCGAAGAGAATGTCTGGGTGATGGGCGACGTCGGGCCGTGCGGCTACGACTCAGAGATCTTCTATGACAAGGGTGACGACTTCGGCGATGCCGGCGGACCGGCCGTCGGGGGAGAAGATCGCTACGTCGAGATCTGGAATCTCGTCTTCATGCAGTTCGAACGCCAGTTCGATGGTTCGATGGTCGAACTGCCCAAGAAGAACATCGATACCGGCGCCGGCTTCGAACGGGTCCTTTCGATTCTGAACGGGGTCGAGTCAGTCTTTGCAACCGACTTGTTCGCTCCGCTGCTGGACGCCTCGGCCCGGGCGCTCAAGACCATCTACGGCCAGGACGAGGCGAGCGACGTCTTGATTCGTCGCGTGGCCGAGCACGGTCGCGCCATGACGATGCTGGTGGGCGACGGCGTGCTGCCGTCGAACGAAGGCCGTGGGTACGTGCTGCGTCGCATCATCCGTCGCGCCATTTTGGCCGCTCGACGCTCCGGCTCGGACTCATCGCTCATGGCCCCGCTGGTCGACGCCACAATCGACAAGATGGGTTCTGCCTATCCGACCCTCGTCGACGAGCGCGATCTAATCGTGGAGATTCTTGAGCGCGAGGAGACGGGCTTCGCGCGCACCCTGCGCACGGGTCTCGCACTCTTAGACGACGCTCGACGAGAAGTCGAAGAAACTGGATCCAGTGTCTTTCCTGGTGACGTTGCATTTAAGTTGCACGACACGCACGGATTCCCTATTGAACTCACCAGCGAGATCGTGGCCGAGAATGGTCTCGCGGTTGAGCGAGACGCGTTCGACCAGGCCATGGCCGCTCAACGCGAGCGAGCGCGAGCGGCTGCCAAGTCGCTGCGCAAGGCTGACGACGCCCAGTACCGCGAGCTCATCGACACTGGCGGGGCCACGGAGTTCGTGGGCCGCGACGTCTCGCGCTACTCCCTCGAGACAACGGTGGTGGGTGTACTTGAAGGCGAGGATGGCGAGAGTGAACTGTTCTTGGATGCGACTCCCTTCTACGCCGAGTCCGGCGGCCAGGTGGGTGACATGGGCACGGTCGTCACCGAGACGGGACGCTTTGAGGTGGTCGATACCCAGAACGTCGCGGGAGGACTCTTCGCGCACCGCGGCCGACTGCAGGGTGAGATTCTCACCGGCCAGAGCGCGGTGGCGACGATCGACGCCGAGCGTCGTGAGGCGACGCGACGCAATCACACGGCCACTCACCTCTTGCACGCGGGGCTGCGCAGCGTGTTGGGCGATCACGTGCGCCAACAGGGCTCCTACGTGGGACCGGATCGCCTGCGCTTTGACTTTTCGCACGACGGTGGTCTCTCGCGCGAAGAGACCAGTGAGGTACTCACTCTGGCGAACACCGACGTGGTCTTAAACGAGCACGTCGACACCATCCAGACGTCCAAGGCCGAGGCCGAGACGATGGGGGCCGTTGCGTTCTTCGGTGACAAGTACGGCGATCGGGTGAGAGTGGTGCGCGCCGGTCGACACAGCCTGGAGTTCTGCGGGGGGACCCACGTGGACCGTCTCGGTGACATCGGACAGATTCAGATCGTGAGTGAGGCGTCCATCGGCGCCAACACCCGTCGCATCGAAGGCGTGAGTGGGCTCAGCGCTTATCGGCGCAGTTTTGAAATGGAGGAGACGCTCGATGCGGTCGCGGCACTACTCAAGACCTCCAATGAGGACGTCGTACCCGCACTGGAACGACTCTTCGAGAGACAGCGCGACATGGAAAAGAGTGTGGCGGCCCTGCGCCAGGCCCAGCTCAGCCAGTTTGCTCGCGAACTTCATGATACCTCGAGCGGCGACCTCGTCGTCGCGCGCGTGGATGGCTATCCCGGTGAGCAGTTACGCACGCTCGCTCAAGACTTGCAGCATCGCGGTCGCCGCGTCGTGGTCTTGGTGGGCGTGGACGACGACAAGGTGGCGATCGCGGTCGCGAGCGACGGATCGTTGGACGCGGCCACCACGGTGAAATCTCTCGCCCAGAAGGTCGGTGGCGGTGGCGGTGGCTCCGCGCGCCTGGCCCTGGCGGGTGGGCGCGATGCGGGCGGTATCGACGAAGTCATCCTGCTCGCCAAATCGCTCTAGCGTTGCAGGGTGCGACTTCTCGGCGTTGATCCCGGTACCAAGCGGTGTGGGGTGGCGGTCACCAATCGAGAAGCATCCATGGCCTTTCCGCGGCCCGCGCTCGCGACCGATGACAAGTTGGCGGCCCGGCTGCGCCTCATCGTGGAAGAAGAAGGCGTGGAACTCGTGGTGATCGGTCGACCCGTGGCCTTGTCGGGCAATGAGACTGCGAGCACCAAAGAGGCCGATGCGCTCTTCACCCAGCTCACCGACGAACTCGCGCCTCTGACCGTGGTGCAGTGGGACGAGCGACTCACGACGCACGAGGCCCAACGCTCACTTTCCGAGGCGGGACTGAAGGTCAAGAAGCACCGCAGTCACGTCGACAGCGCCGCCGCGGTGATCATGCTGCAGAACTACGCGGAGAGTCACCGTGCGGATTAAACCTCGCTTCTGGGTGATCTGTGGCGTGGGCCTCGTCATCGTGATCTGTCTGGCGTGGTTCTTCTTACAAGTCGACCCGGTCTTTTCGAGTCAGGGCCGGCGCGAACTGATCACCGTCCACTCGGGAGAGTCACTCTCCCAGGTGCGCTCAGACCTGGCATCCCATCACATCATCGCGTCATCCTTCGCGTTTCGGATCGACAACTTTCTTCAAGGGTCGTTCGTGATCCAACCGGGCGCCTACGAAATTCGCGAGGGATCGTCCTTCTCGCACATTCGCTCGATCTTGCACGGGCCCGCCATCCCCGAGGTAACCGCGTTACCCGGGCTGACGCTGCACGAGGTGGCGCTGTCAGTCGTGGGGGCCAAGGGAGCCACCTACGCCAACACCTTTGCCAAGGACGCGACGGCGGACATCACCAAGAGTCCGTACTCCCATGGCTCATCGCTCGAGGGCCTGATCGGAGATACGACCTACCTCATCGTGCCCGGCGTGACGCCCGGAGAGCTGGCGAGTGACATGGTGAACAGTTTCAATCGCGAGGCGGCCGCCGTCGGCCTCACGCCCACCACCACAATTGATGGACTCGACGCGTACCAACTGATCACCGCCGCCTCGATCGTCGTCAAAGAGGGGGAGTACTCGTTCAACATGCCCAAGGTGGCGCGGGTGATATTCAATCGCCTGGCCCGAGGTGGCCCACTCCAGATGGACTCCACGATCCTGTACCCCTTGGGACAAGATGGAGGGACCGTGACGCCCGCCATGCTAAAGATCAACTCTCCGTACAACACCTACTTGTACCCCGGACTCACCCCGACGCCAATCTGCACCGTGTCCAAAGTGGCGCTGCGCGCGGTCTTGCACGCCCCGCCCGGCACGTGGCTCTATTTCGAGACCGTCACCAAGAGCGGCCACCTCGCGTTCTCCACCACATTCCAAGAACAGCTGCAGGCGGAGAAGCTGGCGGCGTCGCGGGGTCTGGGATGAATTGGCGCGTCGGTATCGCGGGTTCGCCGGTCTCGCATTCTCTCTCACCGCAGATCCACGAAATCGGCCTTCGAGCGGCCGGACTGACGGGGACGTCCACGCGCGTGGAGATCGACCTCGAGCACGCGGGTGAGTTGCGTCATCTGCTCGGCACCGCCTTCGACGCCCTGTCGATCACCAGTCCCTTGAAGGGCGCGGCGTTCGAGATGTGCGACGTTCGCAGTGACGCGGCCCTTCGCACGCACTCGGTGAACTCACTGTTGGTGCGCGACGGCGTTCTCCAAGGCGAAAGCACCGACGGCGAGGGATTCATTGACGCCCTGAGTGCCAGTTACGGCGACGTGGTCGACAACGCCCACGCGGTGGTGCTCGGCGCGGGCGGGGCAGCGAGTGCGATCGTGGATGCCCTGGTGGCCCACGGCGTGCAGTCGATTGTGGTGCACGGTCGTACCCCGAGCAAGGTCGAGGCGCTGGTCGAGCGATATGCGAACGTTCACTCGTCTTCTCTCGTCTATCGACCCGTCGATCTGATCGTGAACACTATTCCCGAGAGGGGGCGCGATAACGAAGTAGCCGTGCTCCAGGGCGTGCATCTCGATACCGTCGCGGTCGACATCGTCTATGAGCCGCGCGAGACTGAGTGGCGCCAACGGTACGCCGAAGCGGGGTGTCGAACCTTGAACGGGCTGCCGATGCTGGCGTATCAGGCAGCAGTTCAAATGCGTTGGTGGTGGGGCGTAGCCTTGGACGGGGCGAAAATTGTGAAGGAACTGCAGTGACGGACACGTTGAGCGCCATTACGACGCACATTCGCGCGCGCGACCACATGGACTACAGCCTCTTTTGGGCACTCATCGCCCTGGGCGCCACGGGCGTCGTGATGATCTACTCCGCTACTCGTCAACCGCTCATCGATGCTGGGTACAGCTCGCACTACTACCTCGAGCGACAAGCGGTCTTCGTAGTCATCGGCATGGTGGCGATGTACGTCGTCTCGCGCTTCGATTATCGACGTTTCGACATCTTGGCGACACCGCTCTACCTGGTCTCAATTGTTTCTCTGTTGGGCGTGTTCGTGATCGGACGAACCGCGCTGGGCGCGGAACGGTGGTACAGCTTCGCGGGCATTCAAATTCAGCCGAGTGAGTTCACAGTCCTCTTTCTCATTCTGGCGATCGCCACGTTCTGTGGTCGGCGTAAAGAGGGACTCAATATGCGAGACGTCTTTCGCATCATCTGTATGGCGATCATTCCCTTGGCCCTAATCGTCAAAGAGCCGGACCTCGGCACCGCCATCATCTTGATATTGATTGTGGGCGCAATGATGGTGATCGCGGGCGTGCCGCCCCGCTTTCTCACCTTGCTGGCCGTAGTGGGATCACTGGGCGTGACGGCTGCCGTGTTTCTGGATCTTCTTCAGAAGTATCAGATTGATCGAATATTCGCTTTCGTTAATCAAAACTCGACGAACCCCCAAGTCGTTCAGCTCAACTACGAGATCCAACACGCCAAGAACGCCATCGGTGCGGGCGGCATTCACGGCGCGGGACTATTCCACGGCGCCTTTACGGTGCTCGGCTACGTACCCGAGCAGTGGACCGACTTCATCTTCACCGCGATCGGCGAACAACTGGGATTCATCGGCTCCGCGCTCATCATCGTCCTGCTCGCGTTCATCTCGTATCGGATGTTCGTCATCGGCAAGAACGCTCGGGACACGATGGGTCGCCTCATCTGCATTGGCGTATTCATCCTGTTTGCTTTCAGTACGTTCGAGAACATAGGAATGTGCATGGGGATTATGCCGATTACTGGCGTTCCGCTGCCGCTACTGAGTTATGGGGGTTCGGCCGCGGTCTGCTTCTACTTAGCGGGCGGCATGGTTCTTTCCGTATCGCGACGCGGACCGGCCCGCGTGACGCCATGAGCGACGAGACGCAAGGCGAGTCGGCGGACGATGACGTGAGTGAGCAGCGCGACGCCGCCCTCGAGGAACTGGCCGCGACGAGCGACGAGTTGAGCTATGGCGTCGAAGCGCCCGTGGCCGAGGTGTACTCCCACTTTCGCGTCATGCACGTCGAGTCGGTGCTCTACGACCTCAGTGATCCTTCGCCGCTGGTGCACCTCATGGAGGCCGAGTCGCCGTACCGCTACTTGGCCATTCCCCTCGCGGTGGCCGACGCTATCGCGCTGCACCACGCTCATAGCGAAGTCGAGGGTCGTCGTCCGAGCACCAGTGAGCTGGTGATGACGATCCTCACTCGTTTGCAGGCCGAGATCATCGCGGCGCGCATCGTGCGCTACGAAGACGGCGTGTTCTACGCCGAACTCGATCTCATGACGCCGCGCGGACACGAGGTCTTCGACTGTCGCACCAGTGACGCCATCACCCTGGCGCTGCGTCAGCGAGTGCCGGCTCCGATTCTCTGCGCCGAAGAAGTGCTCTCGCTCTACTTCGCGTGAGAAAGATGCACGGCGACGATCTCGCCGCCGCGGGTGGTGGTGGTGCTTCCTTCATCGGAGATGCGTAAGAGAACGGCCACGATGAGGTAGTTGGCGATGAGTGAGTTGCCGCCGTAGGCCATGAAGGGCAACGCGATGCCGGTGAAGGGCACGAGGCGCAGCACCCCGGCCATGATGAAGAAGGCCTGAAATCCAAGAAGCGCCGTGAGGCCCGCGGCGGTCAAGCGCACGAAGTCCGAGGTCGCTCGCTGGGCGATGCGAAACCCCTCGCCGACGAAGGAACCAAAGAGGCACAGCACGAGCACGACGCCGATGAAACCGAGTTCCTCGGCGATGGCGGCAAAGATCATGTCCGAGGTGATCAGGGGAATATTTCCGGAATGACCAAGACCGAGTCCCGTGCCCGTCATGCCGCCCGCGGCGATGGAGAACCATCCGTAGGCCAACTGAGACGAGAGGTGCAGGTTGGTCGCCGACCATGGATCGAGCCACTCCGAGACGCGTATCTGCACTTGGGAGAAGAGCTTGTCGGCGATGTAGGCGCCCCCGACCAACAGGCCAATGCCCAGGGCCACGTAGGACTTGAGTCCCGTCGCCACCCACAACATTGAAATAAAGAGGGCGAAGATGAGAATCATGAAACCGAGGTCGTTCTCCGCGCCCAGGGTGACGATCGAGATTCCCCACGCGGCAAAGATCGGTACCAGGACCTTTGGCGGCACGAAGTTGCGCCGCCCCAGGCGCTGGGTCGGCGTGGACAACAGATCGCGGTTGGCGGCGAAGTACGAGGCGAAGAAGAAGACGAGCAGAATCTTGGCGAACTCCACGGGCTCGAGGGAGAACGGCCCAAAGTCGATCCAGAGTCGGGCGCCGTTGATGGTGGTACCGATATGGGGGACGAGCGGGGCCACCAGGAGAACGAGCGCGGCGACCAGCGTGAGGTAGCGATATCGATCCAAGTCACGAACGTGGCGCACGAGCTTGAGGGTAAACGTCAGACCGATAGCACTGATGAGGAACCACATCGCTTGGTCGCGGGCATACGGAGGGTCCCACCGGGCAATCTCGACGTACCCGATGCCGTTGAGGAGAATCGCGATGGGCAAGAGCAGTTGGGAAGCTCGTGGGGCGTACCGCTGGATCGCAAAATGCATCAGGAGCGAAATCAGAACGAAACCGCCGAGGAAGTAGTCGAAACTCGCGGGCATCTTGCCCTGCGAACCGAGTGAGGCCAGTACATAGAACGCGGTCGTGATGATCCACGCGAGAATGAGCAGCCCTAGTTCGGTCGAGCGATAACCGGGTGAACGATTCTCGTACGAAGCGTGACGGGTTTTGGCGCGAGAAGGATCGGTGGCGCCGGGGGACGCGTTTCTCGCCACGAACTAACAGTACCTCTACGATGGTCCCAGCGAACTGACTGCCAGAGGGATAGTTGCCGTGACAGACCTAGCCTCATTCGGACCCGAGAGGTTCTCGAGCCGCGAGTTGTCACGTCTTGAGTTTGGCGCGCGGCTCCTGGATCTCGGCGCCGATGAGTGTCTGCCCATTCTCGATCGCTGCAAGTTCGTGGCCATCTTCGCCGACATGATCGATGAGTTCTTTCAAGTGCGCGTCGTCAGTCTCCAGGACAAGGTGGCGGCGGGCGTGCAGACACCTTCGGTAGACGGCATTCGCCCGCGCCAACAACTCGAAGCGATACGCGAGCGCGTACTGGAGTTGATGGAACGCCAGGACCGACTCATGCTGGATGCCATCTTGCCCACGCTCGCCACCTCGGGCATCAAGATCGTGCGACACGACGACCTGAACGCATCGTCCAAGGAGACGCTGGCCAAGTACTTCAGCGAAAATGTCTATCCGGTCCTCACCCCGCTGGCCGTGGACCCCGGTCATCCCTTTCCGATGATTTCGAACTTGTCGCTCAATATCGCGGTCACGGTGCGCGACGAGACGACCTACGACGAGCGCAGCGCTCGCGTCAAGGTGCCCAACTCCTTGCCGCGATTTTTGCCGGCGGCCGACGGTGAGTGGATACTGATCGAAGAACTCATCATCGCGCACCTCGATCAACTCTTTCCCGGCATGACCATCGGTCAGGCGGACCTCTTTCGCGTCACGAGAAACGCTGACCTCACACTGGAAGAAGACGAAGCGGACGATCTTCTCGTGGCGCTCGAAGTTGAGCTGCGTCGACGTCGATTCGGTGAGGCCTTGCGCGTCGAAATTCAGCGGGGCATGTCCGAAGAGTTCTTGAAACTCCTCATCGACCAGCTCGATCTCGATCCGGCCAATGTCTACGTCTCCGAAGCGATGCTTGGTCTAAGTGACCTATGGAGCTTGTACCGAATGGACCGTCCGGACTTAAAGGGTGAGAGTTGGTCGCCGCTCACACCGAAGCGACTGTTGGATGGCGATCACGTCGGCGATGTCTTCGCCGCGATTCGTGACGGCGACATCCTGCTGCACCACCCCTACGAATCCTTCACCGACTCGGTCGAGTCCTTCACCGCGCAGGCCGCGGTAGACGAACGAGTCGTCGGGATCAAGCAGGCGCTCTATCGCACGTCGGGTGACTCGCCGATTGTCGCCTCGCTCGTTCGGGCCTCCGAGCGTGGCGAGCAGGTGGCGGCGTTGGTCGAGCTCAAAGCCCGCTTTGATGAAGCGGCCAATATCGAGTGGGCCAAGGCCCTCGAAGATGCCGGTGTTCACGTGGTCTACGGGGTGGTGGGCCTCAAGACCCACTGCAAGATCACCTTGGTGCTGCGCAGCGAGGGCGGCACCACGGTGCGCTACGTCCACATTGGTACGGGCAACTACAACGACCGCACCGCTCGGATCTACGAGGATTTCGGACTGCTCACGCGTGACCCGGTCATCTGTCACGACGTCGGCGAACTCTTTAACTTCTTGACCGGGTTTTCGCGTATCGGCGCGTACGAGAAACTCATCGTGAGTCCGCTCTCGACGCGCACGCGAGTGGTGGAGCTGATCAACGCGCAGCGCGATCGTGGGCCCGAGGGTCGCATTGCGATCAAGGTCAATGGACTGACCGATCCCACCATCATCGATGCGCTCTACGACGCCAGCACTGCCGGAGTCGAGATACGACTGATTGTGCGCACGCTGTGCTCGCTGCGTCCCGGCGTCGAGAGGCTCTCCGAAAACATCACGGTGCACTCGGTGGTGGGTGAGTTCCTGGAGCATTCGCGGATTTTCATCTTTGGACGCCCCCACGATGACAACTTCTCGGTGTACATCGGATCAGCGGACTTGATGGAGCGAAACCTCGACCGCCGAGTCGAGGTGATGGTGCCGATTGAGGATACGGCCCTGCAGGGCGAGCTCATCGAAGCCTTCCAGGTGACCTGGGACGACGACCTCTTCACATGGGTTCTCGGCACGGATCGTCGCTGGCGACGCCTGCAACCGGTGCGCGACCTGTCGGCTCAGGCGGAGTTCAAACGTCGAGCGATGGATCGGTCGCGATCCCTTTCGCAGGTATGACCTCGTTCGGGCGGCGCCACTGCAGACTCGCGTAGCAGGCCCCACCCAGGGGGATGGGCAGCCAGAAGTTGACGAGACGGTAGGCGAGCACGGCGAGGATGGCCTGGCTGTGGGGGACGCCGAAGCCCACCAGTGAGGTAATGAGGACCGTCTCGACGACGCCCAGACCGGCAGGGGTAATGGGAATGGCGGCGAGCACATTGGCGAGCCCGTAGGCCACGAGCAGGTCGATGGGTGAGACCACGGACCCAAAGGACCACAGGAAGACCCAGAGGCAAAAGGCGTCGAGCAACCAGTTGAGGGTGGCCCACGCAAACGCCCACCACAGGGTGCGGCGATTCGAGATGAGCAGCGTGATGCGTCCGGCGACCTTGGCGAGCACCGCACTCACGGCGTCGGGCTTCACCGACGGAACGTGTCGCGCGACGGCGCGGATCCAGGAGTCCGCGCGCCGTTGACCCCGGGTGATCAGGAGAAGTGTGCCGAAGAAGGCGAGGAGCAAGAAGACACCGGCCAGGGCCGCGAATCCGTAGAGGGGGTCAAATCCGTTCAGGGGAATCGAGATGACGAGCGCGATCCAAAAGATGACGTTGAGCACCACCGCCGAGCCCGAACCCTGGGCCGCCAGGCCGAAGGCGTTGGTCTCTTTGGGGACGCCGAGTTCGTTGAAGATCCGGTACGCCAAGGCACCCGCGGGCGCGGTTCCTCCGGGCACGACGTGGCTGATGGCAAAGCCGGCCATGTCGACGCGCAATGTGTTGTAGCGGCTCGGGGCGTAGGGATACAGAACCGTCCGCGTGAGTTCCACGTAGCACAAGATGGCCGCGATCTCGAGGAGGACCGCGAAGGTCACCAACCAGGGATTCACCGAGCCAAGAAGTGGTAAAGAATGGCGCGCGGCACCCAGTTGGGGCAGAACCAGGTACTCGAAGACGAAGATCAACGAGCCGAGGCTCAAAATGAGCCGAATCTCACGGGGAAGAGTGAACTTCTTCTTCGGCCCGGCGTCAGTCATATGGTCCTTATGAATCTACGACCGACTTGCGCGATCGCCGAACTCAATCGGACCAAGTGTACCGACGTCGTAGAATTCCCTAAATGCGCACGCTCGTGGTCCTGCCCACGTATAACGAGATTTTCAACGTGGAACTGATGTTGCGCACACTCAACGAGGTCGTGCCCGACTGCCACGTGTTGGTGGTCGACGACGGCAGCCCCGATGGCACCGCCAAGCGTGCCCACGCCGTGGGAGCGGAGTTGGGCGGGGTCGACATCCTGGAGCGTGCGGGCAAGAGCGGACTAGGCACCGCGTACCGTGCGGGCTTTGCGTGGGGGCTCGAACGTGGGTACGACCACTTCGTCGAGATGGACTCTGACTTCTCCCACGACCCGCGGGCTCTGCCCAAACTGCTGGAGATTGCTGAAGAGTACGAAGTGGTGATCGGATCGCGCTACATCAAGGGCGGTCACATTCCAAACTGGAAACGCTCGCGTCGTCTGCTCTCGCGTGGTGGGAACGAGTACGCCTCGCTGATGCTCGGGCTTCACGTGTCGGACTCGACGTCGGGCTATCGCGTGTACGCCGACTCGGCGCTCGAAAAGATTGACTACTCCTCGGTGAGTGCGGGTGGCTACGGTTTTCAGATCGAAATGACGTACCGGGCGCGTAGCCGGGGCGCGTCGATCATCGAGGTGCCCATCACCTTTAAGGACCGCGAACGCGGCGAGTCCAAGATGTCCCAAGCCATCGTCGTCGAAGCGCTGGCGTTAGTGACGAAGTGGGCGCTCGAGCGTTGGTATCGTCGCGCCAAGAGCGCCTACGACACGAAGCGCGCGGCCAAGAGCTAGACGCCCTCAGACAGCAGTGACGTCAAGACGACGGCCAACTTGGCGCGCGTCTCTTCTCGTTCGGCCATAGGGTCCGACTCACTCACGATGCCCGCGCCCGCCCAGGCCTCGAACTCTCGATCCTTGATGAGCACGCCACGCAGGCCGATCCACCACTCACCGTCCCCGCGCTCGTCGATCCATCCCACGGGTCCGGCGAAGACACCCCGGTCGTGTTGTTCGAGTCGACAGATCAAGTCGTACGCCGTTTCGCGAGGGATGCCGCCGACGGCCGCGGTGGGATGCAGCAGTCGCAGCACCTCGAGCGCGTCGGGCGCGCCCTCGAGTGATGAGCGCCGAGCGCTGACGTGGGTTCCCAGATGGGCGACCGTGCGAAGCGTCACGATCGAGGGTTCGGGGTCGACGTAGATCTCGTCGTAGACCCCCGAGAGCGTGAGCACGATCTCATCGACGAGCACCGAGTGCTCGTGGAGGTTCTTGGCGCTGCCGAGCAGCCACGTCTCGTAGTCGTCGGGCGCGACGTTGGGTGGCAGGGTAATCGTGCCGGCGAGGGGGTGGCACTGGATCTCGTCGCCGGTGCGACGCACGAGCAGTTCGGGGCTCGCTCCGACGAATCGCTGACCTGCCGTGGTGGGGATGCTGTAGAGCGTGCAGATCGGCTCACGCTGTTTCAGACGTTGGGCGATGGCGGCGGCGTCGATGGGCTCGGGAACCGTGCCCAGCACCGCGCGCGCGAGCACCACCTTGTCGATCTCCTTGCGCCGCAGTATCTCTACCGCGAGGGCCACGTTGTGCGCGTACTCTTCGGGCGTGGGCTGGAAGACCAGAGATCGAGGACTCTGGGTCTCTTGCGTGGGGGCATCGATGAGGTCCAGATAGTCGCTCCAGGGTGTGGAGTCCTCGGGCGCGCTCACCCACGTCTCGCCGTGGGCGAACTGGGTGATACAGAACTCGGGGATATCCAGCCTGGCGCTCGCGTTGCGATCGAAGGGTAGCGCCCCGAAGGCGATCACCCCCGTGCCCGGCGGACCGTCGTCGCCGATCACCTCGTGGCGAGCGAGCGCCTCCGACACACTGCGCGTCACTCCCAGACCGGCCGCGAGTTCGATGGAGTCCACGACCCGACCGAAGCCAGCACGCAGGACCTCAGGGGTTTCGATCAGCCAGCCACTACGCGCGCCGAGCGCGCGTAGGGTCTCGGGTGACACGCGATCGCAGCGACGGCGAAGGAATCTCACGCGGCCCTCGTAGCGAGAAACTGTTGGCTCAGACCGCCCATCACTCGACGATGGTTGACGGCGCTGAAGCCCGCGCGATTCAACATGGCGACGATCTCGGCGACGTCGGGGAGGTACGCCGTTGAGGCCGGCAGGTAGTGGTAGGCGTCATGATCGGACAGGAGTGAGCCAATGAAGGGAACGGCTTGGCGGAACCACAGGCGAAAGCCAGCTCGCCAGATCCCGTGGGTGGGCTCGGCGACTTCGAGCAGCGACAACCGCCCACCAGGACGAAGAACCCTCGCCATCTCACTGAACGTCTTTTCGAGGTCAGTGAAGTTGCGCAGCGCGTAGCCGCAGGTGACGCCATCAAAGCCGCCCCAGCGAAACGGGAGGTGCGAGGCATCGGCTTGCACGCGCGGCTCCACGCCCTTGGCGGTGTGCAGCATATTGAAGCTGAGGTCAGTGGCGACGGCGCGCTGGCCCTGACGACGCAGTTCGCGTGCGAAATCACCGGTACCCGCGGCGACGTCGAGCACCGCACTGGCGGGGGCGAGGCGCAGGTCCCTGACCGCGCGCCGTCGCCAGTGCGTGTCGAGCCCAAAGGTCATGACCCGATTCACCATCTCGTAACGCGGGGCGATGGCGTCGAACATCGCTCGTACCTGGGTGGTCTTTTCGTCACCGTGGGGGAGCGGTGTGGCAGCCATGCTTAGAAGTACAGGCGCGACAAAGTCTGGGCCACGCAGGCGGGTTTCTCGGCGTCTTTGATCTCGACGACCACGTCCATGGCTAACTGCACTCCGCCGGGCACGTCATCGACCGCGACGAGGGTCGCGCCCGCGCGCACCTCGGATCCCACGGGCACCGGTGAGGTGAAGCGGACCTTGTTCGAGCCGTAGTTGATCCCCATGGCCACTCCGTCCACCTGCACGAGACCGCCGCTCAGTGCGGGCAAGAGCGACAGGGTGAGGTATCCGTGCGCGATGGTGTGCCCGAAGGGTCCCGCGGCCGCGCGTTCGGGGTCCACGTGGATCCACTGGTGGTCACCGGTCGCGTCGGCGAAGAGATTGACCTGTTCCTGAGTGATCGTGCGGTACTCCGAGTAGCCCAGATGAGTGCCGACGAGTGCCTTCAGTTCATCGACGTTTCGTGCGTGCGTAGACATCGTTTACCTCCGCATAGACCTTAGGCTCCGCTAAAGAGACTGCGCCAAGTCGCCCCGGTAGGCTCCGAGCGTGCGGCCCGCGCTCATCGAACCCCATCATCGACAGATCAGCGACGGCGGATTTCGTGCTGCGCTCTTCGGTCTCCTCGATGGTTTAGTCACCAACGTGTCGCTCATTCTGGGCTTCGCCGGCGCGAATCCCGGACACGATGTCGTGCGTCTGGCGGGCTTGGCGGGACTGGTCGCCGGAGCCTTTTCTATGGGCACGGGTGAGTATCTGTCGATGCGCTCGCAAAAAGAGCTCTACGAATACGAGATCGGCGTCGAGCGTCGAGCATTGGCCGACAACCCTGAAGATGAACGCCAAGAGCTCAAGGAGCTCTTTCTCGGGCGGGGCATTGACGAAGAGTTGGCGGATCGACTGTCGATCGACCTCATGAAGAACCCCGACCTGGCGCTGCGCACGCACGCGCGCGAGGAACTCGGCATCGACCCGTCGGCGACGGGGAATCCCTGGATGGCGGCCATCTCGTCGTTCCTCTTTTTTTCAGTGGGCGCGTTCTTACCCCTGGTGCCCTGGATCGTGACGTCGAGCGGCAACGTGGCGTGGTGGTCGATTGCGTTGGCCGGGGTGTCAACGCTCGTTGTCGGCGGAGCGGTCGGGCACTTCACGCGTCGCGGCGTGGTGTACTCGGCCCTGCGAGCACTCATCATCATGGCGCTCGCCTCGGCCGTGACCTTCGGCGTGGGCCACGCCGTCGGCGTGGGTTAGTCGCGCGAAAAGCGAACGAGGCGATCTTCGCGCTCGAGGCGAAAGCCGAGCGAGTCGTAGAGCTTGAGGGCGGGTTCGTTGGACTCATCGACAAAGAGCACCGCGTGGGTGACGCCCTTGCGATACACCACGTTGAGGCCCTGGGTCACCATGACGCGACCGAGGTGATGCCCCTGAAAGTCGGGGTGCACGGAGATAACGTAGATCTCGCCGAAGCGATCGGGGTGAAGTTCGTGCACCTTGGTCCAGCACGACGCGGCGATGCGCCCGTCGATCTCGAGAACCAGAAAGCCCGAGGGGTCGAACCAGGGCTCGTGCGTGCGTTCGTCTAGGTCGGCGAGGTGCCAGGCGCCCTGTTCGGGGTGGTGCCAAAAGGCGGCGTTGTTCTCTTCGAGCCAGGCCGCTTCGTCGTGGTGGGCCTCGAAGTTGCGCAACGTAAAGCCCTCGGGCACGGGCTCGACGGGCACGGGCAGCATGACCCCCATGAGTTGGAGCATGCGAATCACGGTGCCGCGGACGTGCTCGCACGGCTCGGGTCCGCGCGTCCACCAGTCGATCACGGCGTGCACGTGCAAGAGGTGATCGAGAAGATCCTGGTCGACGTCGCCCCCGCACATCTCGACCGTGGCGTGCCCTTTGCCGTTGGCCATGGCGTACTTGGCGAGCGCACCCTGCTCGTAGTAGAGCCAGTGCTCGGCTTTCCATCCGTGGACGACAACGCGTCGTCGACCCTCGTCAATGGCTTCGCGACCCAGAACGGCTTCGGTGTGGTCCAAGAGGTGCAAAACGTCGAGTCGCTGATGGGGCGTGAGCGAACTCACCCGCAACCACGAAGAGGCCATAGCCGAAGGTTACTGGGGGCGCTTAGTGGACACGCGCGGCGACGCGGTTGAGTCGTCGCAGCAGGGCGCCGACCGTTCGCTCCGCGGCGACCAGTTCGCTATAGACGTCGGGCGCCATCGCGTCACCCTCGGACTCGACCAGTGAGGTGATGCGCGCCGCAACGTCGTTCATGGTGGAAGTGATGGTGTTGAGTTCGGTCTGCATGCTCATGGGGTCTCCTGCATCGCGGCCAGGGGTTCGACGTCGGCCTTTAGAGTAATAGCCGATGAGCACGACGGTAGATGACGAGACGACACTGCTGTCGTGGTCGGTGATCGAGGCACGGGGAAGTGATGCGCGCAGTTTCCTTCAGGGCCAACTCAGCCAGGATCTGGACTCTCTGGGATCGGAGGGCGCCTGGACTCTGGTGCTCGCACCTGACAGCGTCGTGATCGCGGTCGGCCACGTTCGTAGCCACGACGATGGTCTGGACGTGGCCGTGGCCCGCGAACTGGCCGACGCGACGATTGCCCGACTGCGACGGTTCCTCTTGCGCTCGAAGTGCACCCTGGAGACGCGCGAGATTGATGAGGGCCCCTTCGCGTCGCTCGCTGAGCAGATTGCGGCGAACTGGCCGGGCCCTCGCGAGATCGAACGAAACCTGACCCCGCACTCCTTTGGTCGCACGTTCGTCGACACGACGGTGTCGTTCACCAAGGGCTGCTTCACGGGCCAAGAACTCGTGGGTCGCCTCGACGCCCGAGGTTCGAGTGTGCCCTGGCGACTCGTGCGGCTTGAAGGTCCGAGCGCTCCCGAGATCGACGAGTATCTGCGCTCCAAGGGTCCAGACGGTCCCCAGGGTCTCACCAGTGCACTCGAGCGCGGCGGCGGAATCGTGGGACTCGGTGTCGCGCACCGCACCCTGCTCGCGGGCGAGCCGCCGGCGGGCGTGGTCGTGGAGGAACTGAATTAAGTAACGTACGTCGCATGGTCAGGGCACGTGCGTTTCGTCGTTGAGGGCCTCTTTCTTAAGGTTGGCGGCATCACCACGGAAGAAGACGCGCTCTTTTCGGTGGCCTTGGGAGCGAACGCCGTGGGATTCGAGTTCGCCCTCGGCGAGCGTCAGATCGACGCGAGCACCGTGCACGACATTGTGCGCCGACTACCCGCTGGCGTGATCTCGATCGGCACCTTTCGCAGTGAACTGCCCCAGCGCGTGGCCGAGGTCGCTAACACGATCGGGCTCACTGCGGTGCAGATCGAAGGGCCGATCGTTGCCGATGAGTTGAGTTTCATCACCGAACGCGTCAACACAGTGCTGCGCACCGTCCCCGAGGGAGTGGAGAAGTTGGCGTTGTGGCAGGGTGTCGACTATCTCGTGCTGCCCGAACGAGATGAGCAGTTCGCACTCGACGCAGCGTTCGAGCAACTGAGTCACTCCAGTTCGCGCGTGCCGCTCATCGCCTCGGGGGGACTCACGCCAACCAACGTGAAAGACGTCGTGCAGCGCCTACCGGTCTTCGGCGTCGAGGTTCGTAGCGGCGTCGAGAGTGCGCCGGGGGTAAAGGATCCCGTCAAACTGGGCGAGTTCATCGCCAACGCGCGCTGGGCGTACGAAAACAGCTACGTGGAGCGCCAGTACAACGAGTGGTCGGTCTAAAACTCCGGGCGACGAAAGATCACGCTGCCGTTGTGGCCACCAAAGCCAAAGGAATTGGAAAGTATCACGTCGATCTCCATGGGACGCGGCTCGCCGATCACCACGTCGAGGTTGACCTCGGGATCGATGATGGTGGTTCCGGCGGTCGGGGGAATGAGTTGATTCTGCAACGTGAGCACCGACGCCACACCCTCTAGGGCGCCGGCGGCCGCGAGCGAGTGCCCGAGGTGGCCCTTGATAGACGTCGTGGGCGGCGGGCGATCACCGAAGACGCGATGCACGGCGATCGATTCGGCGAGATCGTTGAGCGGAGTTGATGTGCCGTGCGCGTTGATGTGCGAGACGTCCTGGGGCCGAATTTGGGCATCCGCGAGGGCGATCTCCATGCACCGCACCGCACCGTTGCCGCTGGGGTCGGGCGCCGTGATGTGGTGCGCGTCGGCGGTGGACGCGGCCCCGACCACTTCGGCGAAAATCGTGGCGCCGCGCTCGACCGCGTAGTCCCACTCTTCGAGGATAAGAATGCCCGCGCCCTCGCCCATGACGAAGCCGTCGCGATCGACGTCGAAGGGCCGTGAGAAGTCGGTGTTAGAGAGCGCGGTCATGTTGCGAAAGCCCGCCTCGGCCAAGTCGACGATCACGGCCTCCGCACCGCCGGCGAC
>JBARLO010000064.1:0-23754 GCA_049801955.1 Acidimicrobiales bacterium | reverse complement strand
GGCCTTCGCGGTGAGTTCTCGACCACCGCCCTCGGGTACTCGAATCACCACGACCGAGACCACCAACGAAGCAATCGCAATGATCGCCGACACCCAGAACGCCGTGGTGTAACCGTGGGTCGTGGCGAGGTTGATACTCGCAGTGCTCGTGCGGTGCGCCAGTGTGCCGAGAAACGAGTTCTTCGCATCGACGGCCACCGTCGCGAGGACCGCCAACCCGAGCGCGCCGCCGACCTGTTGCATAGTGTTGAGCAGGGCCGAGGCGAGCCCGGCCTCGTCACCATCCACTCCCGACACCGCGGTCAGCGTGAGGGGCACGAAGACGAAGCCCATGCCCAGAGCAATGATGATCAGCGGTCCCAAGATGTCGAGGTAACTGCTCGACGGCGTGATGCGCGTGAGCCAGATCATGCCCGCGGCCGACATCGCGGGTCCGATGATCAAAGGGGTACGAATGCCGATCTTGCCGACCAGTTGGGAGGTCACGCCCGCGGCCACGATGATGCCCACCGTCATTGGCAAGAACCCCACGCCCGTCTTGACCGCCGACCACCCCTGAACGTTCTGCAGGAAGAGGGTGAGGAAGTAGAACATCGAGAACAGCGCGATGCCGATGCAGAGCATCATGGCGAAGCTGGCCGAGCGATTTCGGTCCTTGAAGATGCTGAAGGGCATCAGCGGCGCGGCGCTTCGTCGCTCAATGAGGCCAAAGACCATCAGCAGGACCGCCGCCGCGCCGAGGAAGCCCACGGTCGAGGGACTCGACCAACTGTGACTGGAGGCGTTCGATAGCCCGTAGACCAGGCTGAGCATTCCCCCGGTGACGGTGACGGCCCCGGGAATATCGAGTTTGCCCGACGTGATGGAGGACTCGTGCAGAGCGCGAGGCGCCAAGAAGAGCACGACGGCGGCGATCGGCACGTTGATGAAGAAGATCCAGCGCCACGAGACGTAACTGGTGAGGATGCCGCCGAGCAGCAGACCCACGGCCCCGCCACCGCCGGACATCGCGGCGTACACGCCCATGGCGCGGTTGCGCTCTCGGCCCTCAGGAAAGTTCGTCGCGATGAGCGACAGCGCCGTCGGAGCGGCGATAGCTCCCCCGACGCCTTGGAGACCGCGGGTCAGAATCAGCCAGAGATCCGACTGGGCGAGGCCGCCCAACAGTGAGGCGAAGGCGAAGAGCCCGACGCCGATCATGAACATTCGTCGCTTGCCGTAGAGATCGCCGGTACGCCCACCAAACAGCAGGAGGCCGCCGAAGGTGAGGGAGTATGCGGTAATCAGCCACTCGAGGTTCGACGAGGAAAAGTGCAGGTCACGCTGGATCGTGGGTATCGCGACGTTTACGACCGTGGCGTCTAGCACGATCATGAGCTGGGCGCTACAGATGACGAACAGGGCGAGGCCGAGGTGCTTGGCGTCGCTGGTGTCCGTGGCGTCGGGGATCACTTCTGAGGACATCGTCGCATCTCTTTCTTCGGGGGGTTAGGTATTCGGTGACGCGGCACTGCGCAGACCAAGGAGCGGCAACAGCACACCGTCGACTGCGTCCGTGAAGAACTCTCGAGTCGGCGCCTGGCCCGAGGTGAGGAGTCGGTGCAGGACGAGCGCGGGCAGGACCGCGACCGTCATCTCGAGGTTGTCGATGGGAGCAATCTCACCGCGCGCAACCGCACGATTCACGATCGTAAGGAGCGTGCGGGTGTGGGGCTCGATGAACTGCTCTCGAAAGACGTCTCGCAACTCGGCGTCGTGAGGCAGCGCGCTCACCAGTCCGATCATGACTTCGGCGTCCAGGCGACCGTCGTGCTCCTCGGCCTGATCGATGAGGTCGGCGAAGTCGCCGCGAAGGGATCCGGTATCGGGCGGCGAGGGAATCACCTTTTGGCACATCAATGCGTCCACGACGAGTTCTGCTTTACCGGACCATCGACGATAGATCGTCGCCTTCCCCGCGCCGGCGTGGGCCGCGATCTTGTCAATCGTCAGGCGGTCATATCCGATGCTGGCGAGTAGCTCGAGTGCGGAGGCGCGCAGTGCGTCATCACGTGACGCATCCAGAGGGCGCCCGCCGTGATGCTCCATCACTTCTCCGTCCGCATGGTCGATCGTGGCCATGGCTTTACGGTACCAGCGAGTTCCGAAACGTGACCGTCTCGATCATCTTCCCAGATCAGCGGCCCACAATCACCCGCGCGACAGCGGGAACGTACTAGCTGAAGACTTTGGAGTACGCGATCGTCTTGGATGGGACCTTTACCGCGACGAACTCGCCCCATTTGGTGAATGTCGTCTTGCTCGATCCGCTCGTGGTGCTCACGGTCTCTCTTATGGGCAGCGCCTTGGTGCCCGACGAGACGACCATCACGCTGACCGTCTTTGGCGTGGTACTCGTCGCCTTGGTCGTCCACGTCAGTTGGTAACCGTTGGTGGTCTTGTCGCGAGTACTCAATAGTGTGGTTCCCTTGGCGGCAGGCAGGAGCTCGGAGTACGCCGCCGACGTGAGGTTCGACTTGAACGATGTGTACTGGGACGTCCCCTTGCTCATCTTGACCGTGTCGCTGCCGACTTTCTTTTGCTGGGCGGCCGACAGACCCATGATGTCCACCAGTCCGGTCTTGCTGCCGCTCATATAGGCAAATTTCGGCGTCACCGAGATGGTGAAGGTTTCGGCCCCCGACGTGTACGTCTCGGTGCCACTGGTTGTTCCGATATCGGCCACGACCGAACTCTTGACCTTGTCGTTCAGGGTGGAGACGACAATGTGCACACCGCTTTCGGTGCTCAGCGCGGTCTTGGTGAGGGCCAACAGAGACGCCGCCGACGGGCTCTTCGATGCGGCCTGAGCGCTGAGGGCGGGAACCACGGCTAGTGAGCTCGTGAGCGCGACGAGGGACAGGGACAGAACGGTGCGGCGGGGAGAGAACATGACCCCAGCCTACGTGGGAGAACATCGTCTTCTCTTTCGGGGGAACAATCGGGGTTTCGCGGCGAAAACGCTAAAAGCAGCCGGAGAGGTCGAAGAGGAAGTGTTGCAGGGTGCGAATGGTGTCGAGCAACTCCGCGGGTGCCTCTTCGAGCTTTTCGTCGCTCAAGATTCCGTGGGCGATCGCCGTCGCTCGCAGCGCCACCTGCAGGGTGCACAGCCACGCCCAGGCTTCGGCGTCGGTGAGGTACTGCTCGTTGAGGGACGCGACCACCAGCTCCACGTTGGACGCCATCTCGTTCTCGCGGGCCAACGCCGCGAGTGGATCGTCGTCGTCGGTGCTGGGAGTGATCGGGGGACGAAGCGACAGGTGCCATTCGTGGTCCACGTCACGTTCTGCGGCGAGCACGTGCGCACACATCTCGCGAATGACGTCCCGACCGAGATCGTTGAGTCGAACTTCAACCCGACCATCATGACGCCGAAGGAACAACTTATTCACCACTAGGCGTCCTGCTCGACGCTGGACTGCAGTCCGGCCACCTGGAGCTTCACGCAGTATGCCTCGGCGCGCTCGCGCTGACCGGACCACACGATGGCTCGGCCCTCGTGGTGCACCGTGAGCATGAGGTGCGTGCACTTGTTCTGCGAGTACCCGAAGACTCGTCGGAATACCGCAACCACGACCGTCATGGGGGTGACGGGGTCGTTCCACACGATGACATTCCACGGCCGTTGCGTCACGACCGCGACGTCAGTCTCGGTGCGCTCTTCGAGATCATTCTCGGTCGTGGCGCTACTCAGCGGCCCGCGTGGGGACATCTCTCTAGTGTCGCAGGTCAGCACGTCAAAGTGAAACGTGAGAATTTAGAGTGGGATGGTCGAGGAGGACCGTGGATATCGTGAGTGAACTCGCTGCGCGGCTGCGCGAGCGCGCGAGTCGTTCGATCCGTCACGCGGCCGGCCTCACCCAGGCACCCCCGCCACGCTGCGACGACCCCGAGGAGGCGTTCGGCGATGTCAGCGGTGTGGCGCGCCTCGTGCATCGCGAACTGCCCTCGATGCTGATCGGTGGTGTCGCGTCGCTGTTCTTTCAGATGCTGCACCCCCATGCCATGGCCGGCGTGGCGCAGCACTCGAACTACCAAGACGATCCCTTAAGCCGCGTCCTGCAGACCGCGAACTTCATCGGCGCCACCACCTTCGGCTCCAAGCAGACCGCCCAGGCCGCCATCGATCGAGTTCTCTTGGTGCACCGCTACGTACACGGGATCGCCGATGACGGCGCACCCTACGACGCCAACGACCCCCATCTGTTGCTCTGGGTGCACTGTGCGGAGATCTCGATGTTTCTCGGCGCGTACCGGCGATTCGGTTCTCGACCCTTGAGCGATGTGGAGGCGGACCACTACGTCAAAGAGACCGCCCACGTTGCGCGAGTCTTGGGCGCACTCGATCCTCCCGAGTCCGTCGCGCAGTTGAACGCCGCGCTGCTGGGCTTCCGAGGCGAACTGCGCCTCAGCGCTGACGGCGTCGCCGCGCGCGACTTTCTCACGACCCGCGTTACCTCGAGTCGGGCCCAGCGCTACGTCTACGGGCTCTTTGTGCGCAGCGCCTGGGCGCTGCTACCCACCTACGCCCAGGATCTCTTGGGTGTTCGCTCGCGCGGATGGCGAGAACGACTGGTCGTGCGTCCCGCTTCTCGCGTCGCCTGTCGTCTCATGCGGGTGGTGGTACCGCCGCCGCCTCACGTGGCGATCGTGAACCCTCCGTCGACCGCGACCACCTGACCGGTGACATACGGACTCCGGGCGAGGGCCACGATGAGGTCGGCCACCTCGTCCGGCGTGCCGCTACGGCGCAGTGGTGCGATTCCCTGAACGAAACTGCGCGCAGCCGCCCAGTCCTGGGTCCATGGCGTGTCGATGAGACCCGGGGCGACGGCGTTCACCCGAACTTCGGGCCCCACGACCTTGGCCAGGAGCACCGTCATGTGGTTGAGCGCCGCCTTGGAGGCGGCGTAGGGAATCGACGAACCGGTCGGACGCAGACCGGCGACGGACGAGACGTTCACGATGGCGCCGCGGCTCTCGCGCAGCGCCGTCATGGCCGCCACACTCAGTTGCCACGTGCCAAAGACGTTGACCTCAAAGATCTCGCGCCACACGTCGACGCTGGCCGCTTCTAAATCGGCGTGCGGAATCATCTGGGTTGTTCCGGCGTTGTTGACGAGAATGTCGAGACGACCGAAGCGCTCCACGACCTCGGCCACGAGACGCGTACAGTCCCCGGCGTTCGAGATATCGGCGCGCACGTAGTACGAACCGGGCGTCGTGTCGGCCGCGTGTTCGCCTGCCTCGACACTGTGGGCGGAGTTAAAGACGACCGAGTCGCCGCGCTCGGCGAAGCGCCGAGCCGTCGCGAGGCCAATGCCACTGGATGAACCCGTGACGAGGACAACGCTCACGGCTGGGTCCGCCGCAAGCGCCACGAGCCCGCCCAATGTTGCCCGGGCTCGAGAACGACCAGGTCCTTGCCGCTGCGCAGGGCGTCGGGCGGACAGCTCATGGGCTCAATCGCGACCGCTGTGCGCCGATGACCGGGTGCGTTGTTCTCTCCGGTATAGGCCTGGAGATAAGGAAAGTTGCGATCAACACTCAACTCCACGGTGGCCCCGGTCGGATCCTCGAGCGTGGCCACGCACAGACCCGAGTCGTCGCGCACGAGATCGGTGTAGGTGACGTCGAGCTTCACGCCGCTCAGGGACTTACGCGTGGTGTAGTTGAGCGCGTGTCCCGCCAAGGGCAGGATCTGTCCGTCGGGCAGTTGGCGGTCGTCGACGGACACGAACGACTTGGCGGGTAGCTCCAGTTTGGCCGCCTCGATCGTCGGCGTGGTCACCGCGAGGTACGGGTGAAATCCCACGCCAAAGGGCATCGGCACGCCGTCGCAGTTCGTGACTGTGGTCGTGACCGTCAGGCCAAGCGAGCCCAAGTGGTAGGCCACTTCGATCTGGCTGGTGAAGGGATACTCGGGCGACGGATGCAATAACAGCGATAGCGCGCAGCGGTTCTGATTGACCGACTCGACACGAAAAGGCAACCAGCGCACCAGTCCGTGAATGGCGGTCGCGTGCGCCACGTCGTCGATGCGCGGTCGTCCCACGCGTCCCGAAAAACTCCACTCACCATCCCCGATCCGATTGGGCCAGGGATAGAGCACCTGGCCACGACCGTTGGTCGAGGCCTCCTCACCCGAGAATCCTTCAATGACGCTCACGCCACCCTTGACGTAGGTGCGCAGCGTGGCACCCACCTCGGTCACCACCGCGCGCTGATCGCCGTGGGCAATTGCGATCTGTTCACCCGATGGCAACATCACCGATACACCATCCCTTTCACTCCTAGATAACCTACGGCAGTTAGTGTCGCCCTATGCGACTACTCCTGACCAACGACGATGGCGTCTTGGCTCCCGGCATGGCGGTCTTGGCGCGGCGGGTCGCTCAGTGGATCGAGGACGCTCCGGCCCGCGAGGAGCGCTTGGCGCTCATCGTCGCGCCCAGTCGTAACTACTCGGGCATGTCGGCCGCCGTGGGGGACGTCTTTGAGCGCCCGACCGTGAAGTACCGACGGCATCGCATCGCCGGAGCGGAGTCGATCACGACCTACGGACTCGAGGCGCCCCCGGCCCTGTGCGCCATCCTCGGTGCGCTCGGCAGTTTTGACTTCGCCCCCGACGTCGTGATCTCGGGGATCAACGCGGGAGCCAACGTCGGGCGCAGCGTTCTGCACTCGGGCACGGTCGGAGCCGTCTTTACTGCGGCCCAACTGGGACTCTCGGGACTGGCCGTGTCGGTCCAGTGGGGCGACGACGTCCACTACGACACGGCGGCGGCCGTCGCGATCGAAGTGCTCGATGAACTGTTTCGCGCCCCGCCGCGCACGGTGCTGAACCTCAATGTTCCCAACCTGGCTCTCCACCAGCTCAAGGGCGTTCGACGCGGCCACATCTCGTCAGCGGGCGTGATTAGGGCCGCGGGACCCCGAGCCGGGGGCGAAGCTCTGAGCGAAGAAGGTGAACTACCGCTGCGACTGGGAGCGGCGAGTCCGACCCTGGGCGATGTGAGTGACGAGGAACCCAACGACGACGGCGCGCTCGTGGAGTCCGGGTACGCCTCCCTCACTCCCTTGCACGGTCCGCGCGAAGTGACCGATCCGGCCTTTGACGCGTTAATGGAAAAGGCGCTCGAGGCGGCGTCGCGCCAACTCAGCACCTGAGTCAGTCGTCGCCGCGAACCCGGCGCGCCTGCTTGAGCTTGCCGCGCGCTTTCTTCTCATCGACCCGACGCGTCTTGGAACCCTTCGTCGGCTTGGTGGCGCGCCGGGGGGTTCGTGGTGTGAGAGCGGTGGTGAGTTTTTCACCGAGCTGGTTCAGGGCCGCGTCGCGATTCTGAGCCTGCGATCGAAAGCGGCTCGCGCTCGTTCGCACGACGGTGCCCAATGCTTCGGTGGCGCGAACCTTTTCGGAGTGACTCAGACTCACGGAGTCCTCGATGCGAAAAGTCGCCACGACTCGAGTCAGCGAGCGATTGGCGTGCTGTCCGCCGGGTCCGCCCGAGGTGGTGACGCGCCACTCGATTTCGTCCGCGGGAATCGTCAGTCGTTCGCGGATCGTGATCGACCCGTCGTCGTTGGTCCGGTATCCCTCGGGCACGTCTTAATTTCCGCCGGGTAGTCGCACCATGGCCAGTTGCGAGGAGGTGGCGACCAGTTGGCCCTCGTCGTCAAAGAGTTCACATCGTTCGTCGACCAGTCCGTCAGAGATCGAGATGACCCACTGGCGCGCGCGCAACCACTCACTACGCGGGATCCGGCGAATATAGGACGTCAGTTGCAGCGTCGGCACCCAGCCCGAGGACCCGAGCGGCAGCGTGGCCGGCGGCACCGCGTCGGAAGCAAAGAGCAGACTCCAGGGATCCCAACTGGCATCGCCTCGTAGTCGCAGCCACCCGCGCACCTCACCCAGGGACGAGCGTTGTCCGTCCCACCAGCTCGTGGTAGCCGGATCGAACTGGAACTCAATGGTCTGTCGGATCGCAAAGCCGATCGCCTCGGGATCGACGGCACTCATCGAACGCTCGGGAAGAGCCACCGCCTGCACTGACTGATAGCGCACCACCGACTCGTCGCGCAGCGTGCCGAGCGTTACCAGAGACTCCAGCATGACAACGTCGTGTTGGGACATCATGACCGACGCGTAGGTCACGCTGCGCCCGACTTTTCTCACCCGGACGCTCAGTTCAACCGCGCCGAGGGTGGGCGCGTTCACGAAGTTCGTGGTGAGAGCCGTGACGTGCAGATGCGCCGAGCCCTGCGCACTCGCTTCAGCGAGCGCGGCGCTCGCGACGACGCACTGCAGGAATCCGCCGTGCGGGTGATCCATGATGGAAAAGGGTGCCGTGAGTTCGGCGCTGTAGCGACCCTCGCCAAGAGGTTCCACTGACGCCGCAGAACGAAGGTCGGGGTGCTCGTCGACGCTCGTCATGGGGGAAACTCTAACGGGCTCGACATCGGCTCCCGGTAGGGTGTCGTCGCGAAGGAGGCCCATGGCAGCGACGAACGAGGAATCCACTTCGTGATCGCGACCGCCGCCGTGCTCGACTGGTTGGGCCGCGGCTTCAAGGAAGCGTTGGCCATGGTCTGGATGACGTTCTGGCCGCTAGTACTGGGTTTTTCCCTCTCGGGCGTCGTCCAGGGAATGATTCCGCGCGCCACGCTACGACGTCATCTGGGTTCTGACTCACTGCGCTCGCACGCAACCGCGTCACTGCTCGGCACGATCTCGTCGTCGTGTAGCTACGCCGCCAGTGCCATGTCGCGCGCACTCTTTGCTCGCGGTTCCTCGTGGACGAACGCGCTTCTCTTCATGGTCGCGTCGACCAACCTGGTGATCGAGTTGGCGGTCGTGCTGCTCGTGCTGTTGGGCTGGCCCTTTGTCGTCGCCCAGATCGTGGGAGGCGGCGTCATGTTGATTCTGCTCGTTCTCCTCGTGCCCCTTGGCTTTCGTCGCTTCCGCGTGGCGGCCCTCACCGAAAAGATCACGGACGAGGGATCGAACACCGAGGTTGCACCCTCAACGGACCTTCGCGAGCGCCTGAGTATCTCGGCGCGCTACACCATGGGCGATCTCACCATGGTGCGCAAGGAACTCGTGATCGGATTTATCGTGGCCGGTTTCGTGAGCGTCCAGGTACCGAACTCGTGGTGGAACCACGTCTTCGTGCACGGCCACGGGATCTGGACCGTGCTGGAGAACGTGGTGGTCGCTCCCCTCGTCTCGGTCGTGGCGTTCGTGTGCTCGGTGGGCAACGTGCCGCTTGCGGCCGCCCTCTGGGGTCACGGGGTCGCCTTTGGCGGAGTGATCGCCTTTCTCTTCGCCGACCTCGTGACGTTCCCTCTGCTCGTCATCTATCGCCGCTACTACGGTGCGGCGAACGCGTGGCGGCTCTTCCTGGTGCTCTGGGCATGCGCGAGTGGCGCGGGCCTCGCGATCGACGGACTTTTTCACCTCGCCCACGCGCTGCCGCATCACCGGTCACTGCGGATCCTCGCGGGCCAATTTCCCCTCGGGGCGACCCTCGTACTCAACGTGTTCGCTCTCCTCGTGCTGCTGGCGCTCTGGCGACTCGCCCAGCGTGACGTCGCGGGCCACGTGGCGGTCGATCCGGTGTGTGGCATGAGCGTCGACCCCTCGTCCGCGCCCGCCCACGTCATGCACGGGGCGGAAACGGTGTACTTCTGTTCTGTGGGGTGCCGCGACAAGTACGTCGCGCGGGGAGAGGACTCGCCGACCGGGACCCCTGAGCACATCGATCCCATCTGTGGAATGAGCGTGGGCGAGGACGCGCTGAGCGGGATCGCCCCTGACGGGGTGACGTACTATTTCTGTGGCGAGGGGTGCCGTGAGCGTTTTCTGCGCGAAGCCCTCCCGGGTACGTATCCGCACGAGTGAGGGTTGAGTGAGCAGGCAGCACACCAGCGTCAGGGCCTACGGGATCCTCGTGCGTGACGACAGCGTGCTGCTCGTTCGCTCCAGCAGCCCCGTCATCGTCCCGCCACTGTGGTGGTTGCCCGGTGGCGGCATCAACTTCGGTGAGTCACCCGAAGAGACCCTGCTACGCGAGTTCGAAGAAGAGACGGGACTGGCGATCAAGAGTCCGGTTCTCTTGCACGTCGTAAGCGACATCCGTCGGCGCCCCAACGGCGATCGCATTCACACGGTGCGTATCCTCTACACCGTTGAACTCGACGGCGGCGTCTTACGCGATGAGGTGGTCGGAACAACCGATCAGGTGCACTGGTTCAAACTGGATGAACTCGATGAGTTCAACGTCGCTGAGTACGCGGCCAAGGCAATTCAGCTCGCACTGGCGAAGTAGAGCGAGGGCATCTCGCGCTTGAGAAGTTTGCCCGCCGGGTTGCGCGGCAACGTCTCGCGGGTAAAGGCCATGCGAGTGGGAATCATGTACGCCGCCAGACGCGTGGAGAGAAAGCCGCGGAGTTCGTCGCCGGACAGTTCCATTCCCTCGCGCACCATCACCGCTGCAGCGACCTCTTCGCCGAGTCGCTCGTGGCTGAGCCCGAAGACGGCGGCTTCGTAGACGGCGGGATGCTCGTAAATGGCGGACTCGACTTGGGCGGAGTACACGTTCTCACCGGCCCGGATGATCATGTCCTTGGCGCGGTCCTCGATGTAGAGGAATCCGTCGTCACTGATGTGGCCGAGGTCCCCGGTGCGCAACCAGCCGTCCACCAGCGCGGCCGCCGTCGCGTCGGGCTTGTTCCAATATCCGCGGATGAGCGTGGGCGACTTCATCCACACCTCGCCGCTGCGTCCCACCGCCAGAGTGTGCGCATCCTCGTCGCGAATGTCGACGTCCATCACGATCGTGGGCACGCGCCCGGTGGAGGCGGGGTGAGTCACGTACTCGTCGCCAAAGTTGCCCGGGCCGTACGCGTTCGTCTCGGTCATGCCGTAGCCCAAACTGGGCCGACCTTGAGAGAACGACTGCTCCACGCGCGCAACCAGTGTGGTCGGCGCCGGTGCGCCGCCCCCACCGACCGCACTCAGTGAAGACGTGTCGAACTTCGAGAAGCTGGGCGACTCGATCAGATCCCACGCCTGGGTCGGCACACCTACGAAGTTCGTTACCTGGTGGCGCTCGATCAACTGCAGAGCTCGCTCGGCGTCCCAGCGATACATCATGACGAGCTTGAAGTGCCACGAGAAGCACGACATCATCACCGGAATACATCCGGTGACGTGAAAGAGCGGCACGATCAAGATGAAAACTGGCGCCAGACCGCTGCCGGTCTCATCGCCTTCGCGGCGTGCCGCTTGGACGGCCGCGCTCGCGCTAAAGGCCATGATCGACTGGGTGATCGCGCCGTGCGTGGAGACCGCCCCCTTGGGAAAGCCTGTGGTGCCCGACGTGTACAGGATGGTCGCGTCGCTGTCGGCGTCGAGTTCGAGCCGAGGCATCTCGACGCCTTTTTTCACCACGTCGCTCCAACGATCAACCCCGTCGGGTTGGGTCTCACCCTCGGGTAGCCGCGCCCCGAGGAGGCGCACCCCACGCCGGGCACAGGGTTCCAGCGCGCGCTGGACCCGTTCAGCATCCGCGATCAGGACGGACAGTCCCGAATCGGTGATGGCGTAGGCGAGTTCGTCCTCCGTCCACCAGGCGTTCAAGGATACCGATACCGCCCCAATAGAGAGAATGGCGCAAAAGGAGATCACCCACTCGGGATAGTTGCGCATGGCAATCCCGACGCGATCGCCCTTCTGTACGCCGAAGTGATGCACGAGCGCATAGCCCAAGGCGTCGGCCTCTTCCAGTACCTGGGCGAACGTCCACTCCTCGTCTTCGTAGACCAGAAACGTTGTCTCGATGCCGCGCGCCAGGTCGAAGAAGTCGCGCACCGTCGCGGGAGAGTTCTTAAAGACTCGTTGACTCACGCCTTGGCGCTCCACCGTGATCACCTCAAAGGGCTGTCCCGGCGCACTCACCGCGGCTAGGGCCTCTTGATACTCACGCACGCTGTCCCCCGCGCTCGACTCTCGAACTGCTCACCCCTCCACACTGCCAGATCGAAAGTGTCGCTTCGAACCTTGCGCCTAGCGGGTCACTTGGCCTAAACCTGTCCAGATCAGGAATCAATGAAAGGGTCCCTCATGCTGGCAACAAGCTATCCACTACTCGACGTCTTTGTCTCGACGCTCTATTTCGTGTTGTTCCTATTTTGGATCATTCTCGTCTTTCACATCATGTACGACATCTTTCGCAGCCACGAACTGAGCGGGCTCGCCAAGACGGGTTGGATTCTGCTCATCTTGATCATGCCGCTCATCGGCTCCCTGATCTACGTCCTGGTACGCGGGGGCTCCATGCACGAGCGTGATGTGAAATCCGCTCAGATGAATCAAAAGGCTTTCGAGGACTACATCCGCCAGGTGGCGAACTCCAAGGAGTAGCTCTTTCTACCTCGCCGCGCCGATCGGCGCCTTGAGCAGAGCGGCCTTGTGGGCCATGCGCTCTACCGACTCAGCGATCTTGCTACGCATCTTGTCCATGTCAATTCTCGCCAGTTCCGCCTCTTTGGTGAGGCCCTTGACGTGCTCAACGTCCCACAGACTGAGGACCGGGGTGAGGACGTCGCTCATGTACTGGGCGAGACCGTAGATCCCCTCTTTGGCAATGCGCACGGCGTGACGCGTGAAACTCGGGATCCCGGTGCCGGGCATCGCGAAGCTCGTCACCTGCTTGGAGACGGCGATCATCATTGCCGAGGGGTCGATGGCAAACGCGGCAAGGGTGAGGTCGCGATAGAAGAGGTAGTGCTTGGTCTCGTCACCGGCGATGAGCGCTAAGACATTGCGCCCGATCTTGTCGTCCTTGGGCAACTTCGCCCCGGTGTTGCGGTGAGCAATCTGCGTGGCGCGCTCTTGAAACGTGACGTACGCGATGAGCTCGGCGAACGTCGCCAAATGCGGTACTTCGGCCTTTTGCATCTGCAGCCGTCGGCCGTCTTCGAGCGTCGTGGGGTTGATGCAACGACTGATGTGAACCCAGTCGCGCATGACCATCGCGTGACGGTTCTCTTCCATTGTCCACTGGTACGTCCACTCGCGCGAGGGATGGTTGCGCGGTGAGTGCTCCAAAATGTGCGAGGTGTAGTAGGGCAGGTTGTCCTCGGTGAGCAGGTTCACGTAGATCGACGAACGCACCCCGTCACCCACGGGGTACTGCTCCGGCGACCACGGCAAGTTCTTGAAGTCTTCCCCGTCACCCCAGTTGATCTGCTCGTGGGGGTACCACAGGCGCGGGGACGCCATATGTCTGTTATAGAGTCGCTCCACGTCGGGAGAGATCTCTTCCAACAGGTCAACTCGACTCTTGGGTGCTCGAGTGCTCACGTACCTGGCGCCTCTCCAATAATCAACGCGCTTATGACTTAACCCTAACGCTCATTGTCGAATCGTCACTTCACTCATGTGATACGCCGCACAAGTCATGGCACAGTGCTCCAGTAACCTGAGTCCTCCTGTGAAGCTTCTCGAGGCCCTCGTTCCGATCGACTTTCGCACCTCGATCCGTGGACCGCTACGGCGGTTCTATACCTGCACGTTCATCGGGTGTATCGGCAATGGACTCACGCTGTCTCTCTTCGTCGTCTACCTGCACAACGTGCGACACTTCTCGACGAGTTTTGCGACGCTGCTCCTCGCGCTCTCAGCCGTGGTTGGTCTCGCGAGCACGCCACTGTGGGGAACCATGACTGACCGCATCGGTCCGCTGCGCGTCATCTTGTTCGCCTACGGTGCCGACGCGATCGCGCTCGTGTTTTGGGCCTTCGCCCATACCCACGAGCAGGCGACACTCGCCGCTCTGCTCATTGCAGTCTTTGGCGGCGCGGGCTGGGGGCCGGGCTCGACCATGCTGAGTCGACTCGTAACACCAGAACATCGCCAGCGAGCCTTTGGCGTCAACTTCATGCTGGTCAATCTGGGGATTGGCTTCGGCGCGCTCATCTCGGCGGTCGTCGTCGACATTCGCCAGCCCGACACGTTCGTCGCGCTCTACGTCTTTAACGCCGGGGTGACCTTGCTCACGGGTTTCTTCTACCTCACGCTGCGCAAGCACGGGGGTCCGATCAAAGAGCATCACGAGGATCCCGTCAAGAGCGGCGAAGGCTGGGGGGTGGTGGCGCGTGACACGCGCATGGTTCGTTACGTCGTGGCGTCGGTGTTTTTGATGGTCGGCGGGTATGGTTCGCTCGACGCGGGACTCAGTCTGTTCGTGGTGAACAATCTCAAACTCTCGGTGCACTCAATCGGCGTCATCTTCTTCTTCAACACCACCACCATCGTCCTTGCTCAACTGTGGGTGCTGAACCGCATGGCGGGGCATAGCCGCACCCGCATCATGGGACTGGTCGCCGCGCTCTGGTTTCTCTTTTGGATCATCTTGGAGTCGACCCTCGACTTACCGGGCGTGGCGTCGATTCCTCTGCTGTGCCTCGGCATGTGCGTGTTCGCCGTCGGCGAAACGATGCTCCAGCCCGTGGGCTCGGCCATCGTCAACGACATCGCGCCCGAGCACCTGCGCGGACGCTACAACGCCGCGGCGGGTCTGTCGTGGGGCATCTCGGGCACACTGGCTCCCGCCATTACTGCCCTGTACTTCTCACTGCACGCGGGCAACTGGTGGCCGCTCGGCACCGGACTCACCGCGCTCGTGGGCGGAGTCATGATGATGGACCTGCGCCGACACATCAGCCCCCAAGCCGACGGCCGTGAGCTCGCCGCCAGCTAACCCGCGTTTCGCGCGAGTCGACGCCCGTCACGACGCCGAGTTTGCGGCGTGGTTCGATGTGCTCGAACGCAGTGAACGCGCCGCCCACCGAGGACGTCGTGACGGCTGGCTCGCCCAGGAGTGGCGAGCGCGCGCCCTCGATGTCGCAGCGCCCTCGTACTTTGCGATCTACTCCTACGGCGATCTCCTCGCGCCCGAGGCGGTCGGCGCCCTGGAGGTGACTCGCGTGGACAACCTGGAGTGGATCCGCGGCGAACTGTTCGTCGACCCTCTTCGTCGACGCCAGGGACACGGATCAGCGGCGCTCGCTCACCTCGAAGAGAGGGCGCGCGAACTCGGTCGACGAACACTGCTGTTCAACGTTGACGAAGACGAACTCGACCGGGGTGCGGGTCCGAGCCGCGGTTTCGCCCCGCGGTACGGGTATTGGGTTGTCGAAGAGAACGTCGTGCGCGAACTCGCCTGGCCCCGCCCCACCGGCGAACTGAATGAGCTCACGGCGCGCTTCGGTCCGGCGGCACGCGACTACGAGATCCTTTCGTGGCGCAACCAGGCTCCCTCAGAACTAGTGAGTGGACTTGCGCGCGTCAAGGCGGTGATGCCCATCGAGGTACCCGACGCCGGATACGGCGCACAAGAAGAGTTGTGGGACGACGCGCGCGTGCGCCACCACGAAGAGCGGATCCACGAGATGGGACGCGACGTACTCGTGGGGGCCGCCCGTCATCGCGCCACCGGCGAGATCGTGGGCTTCAGCGAACTCACGGTCTCTCGCGACGTGCCCGGGACCGCGTACCAGTGGGACACGTTGGTAGTGCGCGCGCATCGCGGACATCACCTCGGAGCCCTACTCAAGATCGCCACCATGCGACTCCTCGAGTCCGGTGGCTACGCCACGCGCACGATCTACACCTCCAACAACTTCCTGAACGTCGCCATGATCGCGGTCAACAATGCGCTGGGAGCACGCCCGACGGGAGGCAACGTGACGTGGCGAAAGGACCTCGCGCCGGTCGTCTAGGACGACGGCAGCGCCGCGCCCAGCTGCGCGAGCGACTCGCGGTCGTTGGGGTAGTGGATCCATCCTTCGCGCCGGGCGGCGTCGCGCGCGTCCTCGGGCACCGCGCACGTCATGTCCGCGCGCGCCGCGAGCACCACCAGGGCGCAGATCAGGGCGTCAAAGACGTGGTCGGAGTTCACCGCACCCACGCGTACATCGTCGTCAATCTCGAGCCAGGCCTTCGTCTCGTCAATGATCTTGGCCAATATCTCTCGTCGCGCGTCGCGACGGGACTCTCGCTCACTCGCCCGTCCCCCTTTGTAGGGGATGCCGTGCGGTTGGCGTAGACCCCACACGGAGAGTGCGGCCGCGGGATAGGTCTCCACCAAACGTCCGCTGCCATCGCGCTCTTCGGCGTCCCCCCAGCGACGCACCCACAGACTCTGGAGCCGCGCCGCGCGCATCGCCACGACACCGATGCGGTCAGAGGACACTGAGAGCGGGGTCATCGAAAGGTGTTGTTGCACATAGAGGTCAGTCGTTCGGTAGCACAGGGTCTGGCGGATCTTGTCGCTGCTGCGGTGTTCGTAGGAGGGCCAGCGGGCGCTGGTCCGGTGCGAGGCCACGGCCGCGACAAAGTCGTCGGGCCAGCCCAGTGGGGCGTCCAGGCCCACCGCGGTATGGGTGTCAACAATTGCGGCCAGATTCGCGTCATCGGCCACGAACTTCTCGCCGGGCTCGCCCGGTAATGACGCGCGCGCTCTATCGCCCTTGACCACCAGCACCACGACGCCCGTGTCACCGGGCTGAGAAGCGAGGTCGATGCCGACGTAGCGATTGACCGGCCCGGCCGGTGTGTCTCTCTTCCTTCTCTCTTGCGGTGATCGTCGGCGGTCGCCGCTGTGACCGGTCGTCTCTACTTCGTCCAAGGAAGCGCCTCGCCGGATGCCCGGAACATCCGTAGTGCGAAGAAGGCCTGGACGATCCCGGCGATCAGGGCAAGATACATTCCCACCTGCGGGCCATAGCTGAACGCACCTCCGTCGAAGCTCCCACTCGGTAGCGTGACCCAGCGAATGATCACGATGACGGCGCCGATCAACGACAGTCCGAGCACGATAACCCCCGGCCCGTAGGAGAACTTGGGCATATTGGATCCGGCCCGCAAAAAAGCGAGATAGACACCGGCCGCCACGATGAGAAGGGCGCCGAGCCAACCGTATGACGTGCTAAATCCGCTCACCGAAACGCCACCGTACACGCCGCTGGCGCCATACCACGGCAAAAATAGGGCAATCAGCGCGACCAACGCGGTCACCGAGATTACCTTGTCGGTCGTCGACAACTTATTCCACTCAAACGTAGCCATGGACCCCCCCGTCCTTCAACGGCCTCTAGACGCGCCCCTCGATGACCTCGATTCCCCCGCGATATCGCCCGGAGCCCCAAAGTGGCGGTCTCTATTCGCAAATCTAAACATGGAATACATATCACAACGGTGTGCGCGTCGCGCGGACGATTCCCTCGTTGCGAAGAACTCACTCAAGTTGCCAACACCCACTCGTGCTATGCGACTCGAGCACCGTTGCGCGCTGCGACGAGGCGCTGAACGATGGGCCGACGTGGCGTGAACTTTGATTTAAGCCTGACGCTCGACCCGTACGCGGCCCGCTCGCGGGCGTCGTGAGCGTGCTGACGTTGATCGCGGGGTTCGTCGACGCAACCGCGGACTGAGCCCCCGTGGTCTTCGTCGAACGCTGGAGCGCTCGTCCTGGCTCGCGTTCTCGCCCTGGCGGTCGTCGTGTGCTGACGCCAGTCGGCTCACTCTGACGCTAGTTTGGATCAGTCCTACTGGCTAAAGAGGGCGCTTAGTGTACTCGCCAGTAAGGTCCGTTTTTCGGTCGGCCGGGACCCTCAAATTCTTCCCAAAATTACCTCTCACAGGGAATTCTAAGGAGAGCATAAGAGTCCGCTAACCAGGATCTTCACCTCGGTCCTGTGGATAACTTTGCCGTTGCTGGCACGTCGCAGAAGCCTCCCTGGTTAGGCTTTTTCCAGCAGAAACTGCTCCATATGTCGCCCCACAGAGTTGTGGATCCGGCGATCGATCACCTGCCCCTTGGTCGGGGTTCACAGAAGAACTAGCCAAGCACGGGCGTCTCCAGCGAAGAAAAAAGCTTCGTCGGTTGCGGCCGTGGTGCAGAACAAGGAGAAGAACAGCTGTGCGAAGACTTATGGCGGCCGCGATTGTGGCCCTGGCCACTCCCCTAGCCCTGCTGACGGCCCCCGGAGCTGATCCATTTGCGGGCGCGGCCACCCCCGCGCATCACGTGAGCATCAGGCCCCTCGTCCACCAGGCACTCGTGCGTCCGCGAGTTGACGTGGTGGCCCTGCAGGAGGTTCACGCCCTTATTCACGACGCCCGCGTGCGCGGCGTCGGCGTCGTGGGCTTGCGTCAGGAGTGGCAGCGGGTGGCTCTGTGCGAGGTGAACGGAAACTGGTCCATGGTGGGCCCGGTGTACTCGGGAATCGGCTTTCTCAACAGCACCTGGAGCGCGTATGGCGGCAGGATCTACGCTCCGGTCGCTGGACGGGCCAGCCGGGATGAGCAGATCGTCGTCGGCATGCGCGTTACGGGCGACTGGGTCCCTGATCAGTACGGATGCGACCCGGGCGGGTGGTAGGTCGCGATTCAGACGATTGTAAGACGCGTGCCAATGTCTCGCCTAGGGCCTCGTCCTAAGGTTGATCACGCGTGCCAGTCATCCCCCTGACGAAGTGTGTCGCCGCGCTCGCCCTCGTGGCCGTGGCGCTAGCGGCGGGTATCGGCGTCGCCTCCTCCACCACCGTTGTGCCCGCCACCTCCACGGGTTTTGACATCAGTTTCCCCCAGTGCACCGATACGTTGCCCTCCTCACCGGGATTTGGCATCGTGGGTGTCAATAACGGCTCGCCCCTGACCACGAACAACTGTCTCGCGCGCGAACTCACCTGGGCCGAGGCAGCGACCAACCCCGCTGCGGGCTTCTACGCCAATACCGGAAACGCCGGGCCCAGTTACGCGGTCGGCTGGCCCAAGAGCCAACAGACTCCCGACGTGTGTTCCGGGGCCAACTCGGTTGCCTGCTCCTACGACTACGGCTGGAACGCCGCGCGAACCGCTTTTGCCAACGCGGTCAACGCCGAAAGCGCCGACGGCTCAACTTCACCCACTACCACCACCGCGACCTCGCCCTGGTGGCTGGATGTCGAGACCGGTAACGCGTGGGAAACGATCGAATACGGTCGCACCTCGGCGACCGAGACATACGACCGAGCCATGCTCGACGGCATGGTCGCCTCCTTCGCCAACATGGGCGTGACCCACCTGGGCATCTATTCGACGCCTTCGATGTGGTCCGAGATCGCGGGCGGAACTGACGCCACGCTCGCCCCGATTCCCGTATGGATCCCCGGTTTCGCCTCCTTGGCCGCCGCCGAGACCGCGTGTTCAACGGCTTCATTCACCTCCGGGCGCGTCGCCATGATCCAGTACCCCTCCCAGGGCTACGACGGTGACTACCTCTGTGGATTGCTCAGTCCGGCCACCACCACTGCCGTCTCGGTGGCCGCGTCAGCAACGTTTAGCGGTCAGGTCACGACGACCAACAACTCGGGAGCCGTGACCTACACCCAGACCTCGGGCTCGCCCGAGGTCCTCGTCTCTCCCACGGGCGTCGTCACCACGAGCGGGGCGTTGGCCGTGGGCACCTACAGCGCAACCGGAACTTCGGTCGACGCGGCCGGAAACGCTGGCGCTTTCTCCTTCACCCTCGACGTGGGTGTACTCATCCAGAGCTCCCCCGTCACGGCCACCGCCAAGGTCAGTGGGACGGCCGCCTACAAACAACAACTCGCGGTGTCCGGGAGCACGGGTGCCGTCACCTTCGCCCAGACCACTGGTAGCCCCAACCTGGTCGTGTCGTCGAGCGGACTCATCATGGCGAGTGGTCAGTTAGCGGCCGGTACCTACTCCGCGAGCGGCACCGAGACCGACACGTCGGGAGACTCGGGCACCTTTAAGTTCACCCTCACCGTCGGAGCTCTCGTTCAGCGCGCCCCCACTGCGGCCACCGTCACGACCGCCGACTCCGCCTCCTTCAGTCAGCAGTTGGATGTGGGGGCCAACCTCGGAGCGATCACCTACGTCCAAACGAGCGGCGCGCCCAACGTCGTCGTCTCCTCGAGTGGACTCCTCACCACGAGTGGCGCACTTGCGGTGGGGACGTACCGCGTGGGCGGTACCGTCAGTGACGCGACGGGTGACAAAGGCACATTCACCTTTGTCGTGAGCGTGCACGCGACTCCTCCCCCGCCACCCGTGGCCCCGAGCGCGACGCGCGTCGTGGGCTACGTCGTCGCCGGTAAGACCAGAACGATCGAGATCTTGGGCGCGCACTTTGTCGGCCAGCCCCACATCACCAGTCACCTGGGTACTGTGGCCAGGGTCACGCGCGATACCGGCACAGAACTCTTCGTGCGCGTCAGCGTGAAGGCCCGCACCCGCAACGGCGTCTTTACATTTACCATCGCCAACCCCGATGGCGCGACTTGCCACGTGAAGTACAACCAGCACCGATAACGGGCATACTCCCTGGTAGGTGGCCCTAGGAGCGATAGGGTTCGTCGCATGTCGGCCGCCGTCTTCGCACCAGCCTTCGCGATCGTCGTGCTCTCTTTTTTCTGCGCGATAGTGTTCTACATCGCCGCGTTCTGGCGCATCGTGCTCAAGGCGGGCCAGCCCGGCTGGGGCGCACTCATCCCCTTCTACAACGCCTCTGGGTCAAGGTGGCGGGCCGTCCCGGTTGGTGGATTCTGTTGTTCTTCGTGCCCGTCGTGTCGATTTTCGTCACACTGATTCTCGCCCTGGACATAGCTCGGGCGTTTGCCAAGTCGGGTGGGTTTGGGGTTGGGCTCTTTCTGCTCAGCTTCATCTTCGTACCCGTGCTCGGATTCGGATCCTCGACCTACCAGGGACCACATCCGACCCCGTTGGCCTGACTATACGAAGTCGCGCCCCGAGCGATAGCGACGCTTCGTGTCCCACCAGACCAGGTTGAGTGGGAACTCTCGCAGCCCCCTCGGCAGAGCGCGATGAACCCTGCCCGAGATCCGGAGTAACTCGTCGAATCTCCTCTCGCGTTCTGGGCTCCATGACAGTCCGAGTTGCTCGCGAAAGAGCGGAGGTAAGAAACCGGCGGTCACGAACTCGTGAAATGGTCCGAGCCACGAGTTCAACGCCCGAGGAAGAAAGCGAAGGCGCACCATGTCACGCAGGTACGTCCTCGTCACTTCATCCATGGCGATGCGACCGAGGGCGACAGTCCAATACTCTTCGAACGCCTGGCGGTCGGGGGGCCAGCCATCATTTGGCACTTGCAAGGTCGTGGCGAACCTCGAGCAGTGCTCGTAGAGCTCGTCGAGGAGATCGTCACTGAAACTAGCGTTCACGAGGCGCACCGCGTCCAGGGAACCGCGATACATACACGCGGCCACCCACAACTGCAGGTCCGGGTCGAATGCGCTGTACTCAATGTCATCGCCCTCGCGCGAGTGAACGTCACGGTGCTGGCGATTGACCTCGCGTCGCAGGTAGTCGCGCATCTCGTCGTCGCCCAAGAGAACGGTGACGATGTAGCCCAGCGTCGTGCGCGTTCGTTTGATCGGACGCTTCGTGAGTGCCCCACTGTCGACACGACTCTCGGCCACGCCGCGACCCACGGGCAGCAGGGCGAGTTGCATCACCACGTTGGCCCCCGCCGGGGCGAGCGCCAGCCCGTTCATCAGAGCATCTCGCAGAGCGGGCGACAGCGTCGCGTCGCTGGTCACGGCTCGCGCCATCTCGCAGTGGCATCATTTCTCAGCGTCTGCTCGACAGCGTCAACGACCAACACTGTTCGAGCATAGAAAACCTGGATGACGTGGTGATCGCCGGTCGTTAGTCGGCCAGCAGTGCATCGATCTGCGAGAGCGCTTGGCCCATCCCCTGTTCCATGCCCATACCGAGGTACCGCTCCATCTGCTCAGTGCTGGCGAACTGGCTCGTGACGGTCATGCGCGTGCCACTGTCGATCGCTTCGAGGCTCATCGACGCCGCCATCGGACCAATCTCGGGGTGCGGCTCACCGTCCTCGCCGGCGATGCCATTGGCAAAGGCGAGATAGCGCGGCTTGTCGATCGTTTCGATGTGCCACCAGCCCGGCGCAATTTGGCCCTCGGGACCGGTCATGTAGTAGCGCGACTCGCCACCCTCGACGAACTCGTGTCGCACGAAGGTTGCGGGGTAGTCGTAGGGCCCCCACCACTTTTCGAGCAAGCGCGGGTCCTCCCACACGTTCCACACCCGCTCAGGCGTAGATGCGAACTCGGTGGTGAAGACCAGAGTCAGATCGGTGGCGTCCTTGGTTGAATTCATTACTGTCATGTTTTTCCTTTCTCACTGGCGAGAATTCCCGCTATTTGACTCGCCCGCTGGCGCCACAGGTCCTCAAAGAGTTCCAGCACGCTCTGGGCGGAGCGAATTGAGGCTTCGTGGCCTCGCACAATTTGTTCGCGCCCCCGCTTTTCCTTTGTGATGAGGGTCGCGCGTTCCAGGACCGCGACGTGCTTCTGGACCGCGGCGAAGCTCATGTCGTAGTGACGTGCGAGCGCCGAGACCGACTGTTCCGAGGTGATGGATCGCTGGAGGATGTCGCGACGGGTTGAGTCCGACAGGGCTTGAAAGAGCCGGTCAACATCTTCGTCGGAAAAGGTATCTACAACCATTTGGTTGTAGATTATCGCACCGCGTCGAGCATTGCAAGGGTGATTTGCGACCCCGACCACCCGTGAGGGCCTGGGTAGCCTGAGCCAATGGACCTGATCCTTGCGCTGGATGCGGGCACGACGGGCGTTCGCAGCGTCGCCTTCGACCAGAACCTCAAGGTGGTCGATGAGTCCTATCGCGAACTCACCCAGTTCTTTCCCTCCCCCGGCGAGGTCGAACACGACGCCCTCGAGATTGCGGCGTTGGCCGTTGCGACCCTCGAGGACGTCGCGTCACGGGTGCGCCGCGACGGACACACCGTGGTCGCTCTCGGTATCACGAACCAACGAGAGACGACGGTTGGCTTCGATCGCGACAACGGGGAGCCGCTCTCACGCGCAATCGTCTGGCAGGACCGTCGCACGACCGAGGCGTGTGAGCGTCTGGAGTCCGAGGGGCACGGACCGGCGGTACGAGAGACCACCGGACTCCTTCTCGACTCGTACTTCTCGGCCACCAAGATGCGCTGGATGCTGGAGCGCGGTCTGGCTGACGGTGCACGCACGCCGGCCTTCGCCACGATCGACACCTGGCTGTTGTGGGTCCTCACTGGGGGCGTCGATGGAGGTCAGTTCCTCACCGACGCGTCCAACGCGTCGCGCACGTGCCTGCTCGACCTGCGCTCACGCACGTGGTCGAGCGAGATGCTCGCGCTCTTTGGCGTCGAACGCTCGATGTTGCCCGACGTGAACGCGTCCGACGCACACTTTGGCGCGGTCCACGCGGACATCGTCGCGTCCCTCGCGGGTGTGCCGATCACGGGAGTCCTGGGCGATCAACAGGCCGCTCTCTTCGGACAGGCGTGCTTCGACGTGGGGATGGTCAAAGCCACCTACGGCACCGGCGCGTTTGTCCTCGCCCAGGCGGGCCACCAGGTCCCCGCGGTCATCGATGGCCTCATCACGACCGTCGCGTGGGACCTCGGTGAGGCCGGTGCGGCCTACGCCCTCGAAGGTTCCGCCTTCGTCGCCGGCGCGGCGATTCAGTGGCTGCGCGACCTGGGCGTGATCGCGGCGTCGAGCGACCTCGAAACGCTCGCGCGCTCGGTTAACGACTCGGCCGGTGCCCACTTCGTGCCCGCGTTCACCGGACTGGGTTCACCG